>CAXSDH010000087.1:0-15741 GCA_964235765.1 uncultured Acetobacteraceae bacterium | reverse complement strand
GCTGTCCATGATCGCGCGCTTGGCTTCGCCCGGGCCCGGCAGCGGCACCGAATATCGCGCCTTCGGCCCGTCCAGCATCCAGGCGATCACGCTGTCCTCGCCTTCGTAGATCGGGCTCGGGGCGCCCTCGCCGCGCATCACCCGGTCCACCGCCTCGATGGCCAGCTTGCCGGAATGCGCGGGCGCGTAGGCTTTCCAGGAGCTGATCTCGCCCTTGCGGCTCTGGCGGGTGGTGAAGCTGACATGCACCGCTTGCTGCACCGCCTGGTAGATGATGGCGGCGTCGAGGCCGAGCATGGTGCCGATTCCCGCCGCCTGCGCCGGGCAGAGATGGGCGATGTGGTCGATCTTGTGCTCGTGCAGGCAGATGGCGCGCACGAGGTCGATATGGATTTCATAGCCGGTGGCCAGGCCACGCAGCAGCTCCGCGCCCGACTTGCCCAGCGATTGCGCCACGGCCAGCATCGGCGGGATGTTGTCGCCGGGATGGCTGTAATCGGCGGCGAGAAAGGTGTCGTGCATGTCCAGTTCGCGGACGGCGGCGCCGTTGGCCCAGGCGGCCCATTCCGGGCTGACCCGCGTGCTCTCCGGCAGGCCGAACACCGCCGCGCCCGCCCGGCCTGGTGCGGCCGGATGCGCCAGCGCCATGTCGCGCGCCGACATGCAGGGGTGGCGGTTGACGCTGGCGATGGCGACGGCGGCGTTGTCGATCACCCGGTTCACGATCATGTCCGCCGTCTCGGCCGGCACGGCGACCGGGTCGGCGGCGACGGCGGCGATCTTCCAGGCAAGCTGGTCTTCCCGCGCGAGCTTGGCTTTCGATGGATGGACGCGCACGTCGTGCATTTGCATGCTGGGTTTCTCCCTGGACTTTGCTCAATCGGGTCCTGGGGTCATAAGGTCGCCCGATCGCTTCGGCAAGGATGCCTCGACCCGTGACAACCCCCTTCGACCGTGTGTTCCTGGGTGACGTAGTGGCCGCCGCCGGGCTGTTCCCGGGCGGCTACGTGGCGCTGCGGGGCGAGGTGATCGCCGCCATCGGCCAGGGCGAGCCGCCGCCGGCCGCCGACGTGGTGGACTACGGCGGCAAGCTGATCTTGCCCGGCCTGGTCGATGGCCACATGCACACGTCCAGCAGCATGGGCTGGCCCGGCATCGAGGGCGCGACCCGGAGTGCGGCGGCCGGCGGCGTCACCACCTGCGTCGACATGCCCTACGACGTGCCGCACGCCGTGACGGATGCGGCGCTGCTGGCCGACAAGGTGGGCTGGGTGGAGCGCACCGCGCACGTGGACATGGCGTTGTACGGGACCGTCGCGAAGCATGGCGGCGTGGACCGCATCGCCGAACTGGCGGCCGGCGGCGTCTCGGCCTTCAAGCTCTCGACCTACGAATACGACGCGGTGCGCTTTCCGCGTATCGACCACCAGACCATGCTGGCCGCCTTCGCCGAAATCGCCAAGACCGGCCTGCCGGTCGCGGTGCACAACGAGGACCAGGAACTGGTCGAGCGGCTGACCGCCGAGGCGCGCGCCGCGGGCCAGACCCACGCGATCATGCACGCCCGCACCCGCCCGCCTCTGGCCGAGACGCTGGCGGATCTGGAGATTTTTGAGATCGGGCTGCAAACCGGCACGCACGTCCATATCGCGCACTCGTCGCTGGCGCGCGGCTTCGACCTGGCGCGCGCCTATCGCGGCATGGGCATGCAGGCGACCGGCGAGGCCTGCATCCAGTACCTCTGCATGACCGAGGACGACCTGGTCCGCCTGGGCGGGCGCGGCAAGTGCAACCCGCCGTTCCGGACGGGCGCCGAGGTGGAACGAGTGTGGGAGCGGCTGCTGGACGGCGGGGTCGAGTATGTTTCCACCGACCATGCGCCCTGGCCCGCGGACCGGAAGGGCTCGGCCGACATCTTCGCGTGCGGCGCCGGGCTGACGGGGCTGCAGAGCTTCGCGCCACTGATGTTCACCTTGCTCGACGAACGCGGCCTGGGATTGGGGCGGGCCCCGACGCTGATGGCGGAATATTGCGCGGAACGCCCGGCCAAGCTGCACGGCCTATATCCGCGCAAGGGCAGCATCCGTCTGGGCGCCGACTGCGACCTGGTTGTGCTGGAGCCCGGCCGGTTCCGCTTCGACGAGGCCGATATCCAGGACCGTCCGGAGATGCGCTGGTCTCCCTACCATGGGCGTGAGATGCGGGCCCGGGTGGCCGCCACGGTGCTGCGTGGCCGGACCGTCTGGGACGGTGCGGCGGTGCTGGCCCAACCCGGCGATGGGCGGTTCATCCGGCGCGGAACCGCCTGATGGCCCGCGTGTTGCGCGTCGCCGCGGCGCAGATGTGCGGGAACCAGCGCGCCGACAGCCGCGAGGCGATCCTGGAGCGCATGATCGCCCTGCTGGAGCAGGCGGCGGCAGCGGGCGCCGGGCTGGTGGTCTTTCCCGAGCTTGCCTTCACGACCTTCTTCCCGCGCTGGCTGCTCGAAGGGCCGCAACTCGATGCCTATTTCGAGCGCGCGATGCCCAACCCCGCCGTGCAAGCGCTGTTCGATCGCGCCCGCGCGCTGCGGATCGGCTTCTATGTCGGCTATGCCGAGCTGACCTTGGAGGGGCAGCGCTTCAACAGCGCCATCCTGGTCGGCGGGGATGGCGGCACGATCGGCAAGTACCGCAAAATCCACCTGCCCGGCAGCGTCGAGCCACGGGAGGGAGCGCGGTTCCAGCAATTGGAGAAACGATATTTTAACTATGGCGATCTAGGCTTTCCCGTGTTCCGCGCGCCGGGGTTGCAGGGCGGGCTGATCGGGATGTTGGTCTGCAACGACCGGCGCTGGCCGGAAGGCTGGCGCGTGCTGGGGCTGCAAGGGGTGGAGCTTGTCTGCGTGGGGTATAATTCGGCCGCCTATGACCCGAATGGCGGGGACAGCGAAGATGCCGGCGTGCGGACCTTCCATTCGCAGCTGGTCGCGCAATCGAACGCCTACATGAACGCGACCTGGGCGGTGGCGGTGGCCAAGGCCGGCAACGAGGACGGGTCCGGCCTGATCGGCGGCTCCTGCATCGTGGACCCCAACGGGCGCATCGTCGCCGAAGCGGGCACGACGGGGGACGAAGTGCTGGTGGCGGACTGCGACCTCGATCTGTGCCGGCAGGGGAAGGACAAGATGTTCAACTTCGCCGCCCACCGGCGGCCACAATGGTACGGCCAGATCACGGCGCAAACGGGCGTGGAGGAGCCGCGATGAAGGGTTTGGTTTGCGTAGTGGGCGCAGGCCTTCTGGCGGGGTGCGTCGCTCCCTACGACGACTCCGCCCGCTACTACGATCGGGGCTCGGTCTATGTGCCCCCGTATCCCTCCATCTACCAGCCGCCCGCCTACCAGCCACCGGTCGAATACTCACGGCCGGTTCCGCCCAATCAGCTCGACCCCACGCCAATTCCCGAGTTCGCGCCCGAGTTGGCGCCCGAGCTCGCTCCTGGGTCGCGGCCAGAACCGAAGCAGGAGCCGCTCGAGCTCGCGCCCCCTCCCGTCCCGGAAGCCGCGGCGCCTGCCCCGGAGCGGGACAGCCTGCCGCCGCCCGTGTCGGCGCCAGGGCCGGTTCAGGGGCCGGTTCAGGCCGGTCCGGGCAGCAACGAGCCGTTGCAGGGCTTCCGCCCCATGCGCGGGCAGACCCGGCCAGGGCTGTAGCCGTGCCCCGTATCCTCACCGCAGCCGCGGCCCAGCTCGGCCCCATCCAGCTTGCCGAACCCCGCAGCGTGGCCGTGGGCCGCATGGTTCGGCTCATGGAGCGCGCCCATGCGCGCGGCGTGCAGCTCGTGGTGTTCCCGGAGCTTGCGCTCACCACCTTCTTTCCCCGCCATTATCACGCGGAGCCAGCCGAGGCGGACCGGTGGTTCGAGGCCGCCATGCCCTCGCCCGAGACGGCGCCGCTGTTCGCCGCCGCCAAGCGGTACGGGATCGGCTTCCACCTGGGCTACGCGGAGCTCACGCCCGAGGGCCGGCATTTCAACACCGCCATCCTGATCTCGCCGGGCGGCGACGTACTGCTGAAGTACCGCAAGGTCCACCTGCCCGGCCACGCCGAGTTCGACCCGGCCCGCCAGGTGCAGCACCTCGAGAAACGCTACTTCGAAGTCGGCGACCTGGGCTTCCCGGTAATCGCCGCCCCGATGGGCGGCCTGCCGGACGTCAACATGGGCCTGATGATCTGCAACGACCGCCGCTGGCCCGAGGCCTGGCGGGAGCTTGGCCTGCAATCGGCGGAGCTGGTGATGCTCGGCTACAACACGCCCAGCATCAACCAGAACGCAGCCGGGTTCGAGGCCCACCATCTCCGGGTGTTCCACAGCCACTTGAGCGTGCAGGCCGGCGCCTACCAGAACGCCTGCTTCGCCGTCGCCACCGCCAAGGCGGGCATCGAGGACGGTTGCGAGCTGTTCGGCCACAGCATCATCGTCAACCCGCAAGGCGAAATCCTCGCCCAAGCGACCACCTGGGGCGACGAGCTGATCACCGCGGACCTCGACCTCGACCAATGCACCCTCGGCCGTACGACCATCTTCAACTTCGAGAAGCACCGCCGGCCGGAGGCTTACGCGCGGATCACCGGCCAGGTCGGCGCCGTCGCCCCACGGCGCTGGCAGGCTTGACCCATCCCCACATGACACCGGCGCGGGACCTCGTCGTCACCGACGCGGCAGACCCCCTGCACAAGCCGAGTTTTCCTGAGCAAAGCCCTATGAGGGCGGCTGCCCCGCCGCAACGGCGAGCGCCAAAGCCGCCGCCGCTTGGCATGGCTCGATGACCGGCACGCCGCATGCCGCCTCGATCGCGGCCCGGTGCCCCGCCATGCCGGTGCAGCCCAGCACCACAGCCCCCGCGCCGGCCGCCACGCACGCGGCCGCTGCTGCGATCAGCCGGGCGCGGGCCGCCTGCGGGTCCAGCAACGCATCCATGCCGACGTTCAGCGCCACCTCGGCCGCGAGCCGCGCCTCCAACCCCATCGCTCGCAGCGCGGCCATGTGCCGGCCCTTGGAAGCGTCCACGATCGCGATCACCCCGAAACGCTCCGCCCGGACAACGGCAGCAGCCACCGCGCAGCGGAACACCCCCAGCACCGGCCGCGGCGTGCAGGCACGCACCGCCTCGAGGCCCGGGTCCGAAGCGCAGGCGATCACGTACACGTCGGCCGCCTCCTGCTCCACCCGGCGGCACAGCTTCTCCACCCCGCCATGCCAGTCCCGCCACGACAGGATCGCGGGCGGGCCGTCCGCCAAACCCACGACCTCGAGCAGCGGGCCACCCGGGAAACGGAATGGCGCGACGGCTTGGTCGATCCCTGCTGTACAGGCCGCCGACGAGTTCGGGTTGATCACGAGAATGCGCGCCATCATCTGACTGTTGACCCGGGCGTTGCTTGGATCAAGCTATGCCGCAACCAACGGCTCGGAAGGCGTCCACCTTGCCAGACCAAACACCCCCCGTCCGGTGGCAACCGGACCGCACCCCGGCAGCCCCGCCATGGCCGGCGCCGCCGCTTTTCACCGCGCTCGGCCGCGGCCTGCTCGGCCGGTGCCCCGCCTGCGGCCAGACCCACGCCTTCAACGGTTATCTGCGGGTGGTGCCGGAGTGCCTCGTCTGCGGCGCGCCCCTGGGCAAGGTGCGGGCGGACGATGCGCCGCCCTATTTCGTGGTGTTCGCCGTCGGCCACATCGTCGTGCCGCTGCTGTTCTGGATGGAAATTGCGATGCATCCGCCCCTCTGGGTCCATGCCGCCGTCTGGCTGCCGCTCAGCCTGGTGTTGGCGCTGGTGCTGCTACGCCCCATCAAGGGCGCCACGCTCGGCCTGATGTTGACGCTCGGCATGGTCCGAGCCGACGACGAGTGACGCACGCGCCCGGCTTGCTGCGCGTCGTCCTGGACGGCGAAGCGCTGACCCGGCTGTCGCCGCTGCTGGAGGCGGACCGCGCCCAGGCGGTCGCCGACCTCGAGGTGGAGAACAGCTTCAAGCTCTGCTCGACCGAACAACGCCCCGCGCAGCCCGGCCCCTATGTCCTGCACCTCTCGGTCCAGGAAGGCCGGCTGGTGTTCGATGTCCGTGACGCCGCCGACGTGCCGCTCACCGCGCTGGTACTGGCGCTCGGGCCGTTCCGCGGCCTGATCAAGGACTACCAGATGCTGGTCGACAGCCACATGATGGCCGTCGAGGAAGGCCGCGAGCAGAAGATCCAAGCCATCGACATGGGCCGCCGCGGCTTGCACAACGAGGGCGCGACCCTGCTGCGCGAACGGCTCGAGAACAAGGCCGAGATCGACCACGAGACCGCGCGCCGGCTGTTCACGCTGGTTTGCGTGCTGCACCAGCGTATCTAATCGCTTCAGGAGAAGCCCCATGACCGACGCCTGCATCGTGGGCTGGGCCCACACTCCCTTCGGCAAGCTGGAGGATTTGGATATCGAGGGCCTGATCGCCCGCGTGGCCGGCACCGCCATCGAGGACGCGGGCATCCAGCCAGCCGAGATCGACGGCGTGTTCGTCGGCATGTTCAACAACGGATTTTCCAAGCAGGACTTCCCGAGTTCGCTGCCAATTCAGGAGATCGAGGCGCTGCGCTTCAAGCCAGCGACCCGCTATGAGAACGCCTGCGCCTCCGGCTCCGCCGCAATTCACGGCGCGCGCGACTTCCTGGCCGCCGGCCGCGGCCGGTTCGCCTTGGTCATCGGCGCGGAGAAAATGACCGCGACCCCCGGCCCGCAGATCGGCGACAACCTGCTCGGCGCCAGCTATCGCCGCGAGGAGGGCGACATTCCCGCCGGGTTCGCCGGCGTGTTCGGGCGCATCGCCGAGCGCTACTTCCAACGCTACGGCGACCAGTCGGACGCGCTCGCCGCCATCGCCGCCAAAAACCATCGCAATGGCGTGGACAACCCTTACGCGCAGATGCGGAAGGACCTCGGCTACGAGTTCTGCCGGACGGTTAGCGACCGCAACCCCTACGTGGCCCCGCCGCTGAAGCGCACCGACTGCTCGCTAGTGTCGGACGGGGCGGCGGCGCTGATCATCACCGACGAAGATACCGCGCGCGCCATGGGCAAGGCCGTCCGCTTTCGCGCCGCGGTGCACGTCAACGACTACCTCCCGCTCTCGCGTCGCGATCCCACGCGGTTCGACGGCGCATCGCTGGCCTGGTCGCAGGCGCTGGACCAGGCCGGGCTGACGCTCGATGACCTTTCATTCGCCGAGGTGCACGACTGCTTCACCATCGCCGAATTGCTGGCCTATGAAGCGATGGGCCTGGCCCAGCCGGGCCAGGGCGCGCGCGCGATCCTGGACGGCGTGACAGGGCGGGACGGCCGCCTGCCGATCAATCGCAGCGGCGGGCTGAAGGCGAAAGGCCACCCGGTCGGCGCAACCGGCGTTTCGATGCACGCCATCGCCGCCATGCAACTCACCGGCCAGGCCGGCGCCATGCAGTTGAAGCGGGCGGATGTTGCGGGCGTGTTCAACATGGGCGGCGCGGGCGTCGCCAACTACGTCAGCATCCTGGAACCACTGCGCTGATCCCGACAACCAACCTCGCCACGCTGCTGCTGCAGGCCGCCGCCCGGTATCCGGATCGGCCCGGCCTGATCCGCGGCGACCAATCCTGGAGCTGGGCGATGATCGCCGCCCGGGTCGGCGCGGCCGCAGCGGGTTTGGCCGCCCACGGCGTACGGCACGGCGAGCGCGTGCTGGTGCATGGCCGAAACGGCCCGGCGCTGCTCGAAACCATGTGGGCCAGTTGGATGATTGGCGCCGTCTGGGTGCCGACCAACGTGCGGCTCACTCCGCCCGAGGTCGCCTACCTCGCGCAGTCTTCCGGCGCCGCGGTGCACGTTTTCGGCGCCGGTTTCGAGGCTCACGCCGAGGCCGCCCGAAGCGCGAACCCCGCCGTCCGCCTGCATCTCGACCTCGGTCCGCAATGGGAGGCGCTACAGCGGCACGGCGCCTTGGAGCATCCGGCCGACGTGGACCGCGATCATCCCTGCTGGTTCTTTTATACCTCCGGCACCACCGGCCGCCCCAAGGCCGGGGTGCTGACACACGGCCAAATGGCCTTCGTGGTGACCAACCATCTCTGCGACCTCATGCCTGGCACTACCGAACAGGATGTCAGTTTGGTCGTGGCCCCGCTGTCCCACGGCGCCGGGGTTCATGCGCTGGCGCAGGTGGCGCGCGGCGCGGCCAGCGTGCTGCTCTCCGGCGACACGCTGGACCCCGAAGAGGCCTGGCGCCTCGTGGCCCGGCACCGGGTGACCAACATGTTCACCGTGCCCACCATCCTGACCATGCTGACCCGGCACGAAGCGGTCGATCGGCACGACCATGCGTCGCTCCGCTACGTGATCTACGCCGGCGCACCGATGTACCGGGCAGACCAGCAGCATGCGTTGCGGAAACTTGGCCGGGTGCTGGTGCAATATTTCGGCTTGGGCGAGGTCACCGGCAACATCACCGTGCTGCCGCCGCATCTGCACAGCGCCGATGACGACCCGGCGCTGCCGATCGGCAGTTGCGGCATGGCGCGCACCGGGATGGACGTCGCCATTCTGGGCGCAGACGGCGCCCGCCAGCCGCCCGGCCAGACGGGAGAAATCTGCGTTCGTGGCCCCGCCGTGTTCGCCGGCTACTGGAACAACCCAGAAGCGGACGCGAAGGCCTTCCAGCACGGCTGGTTCCACACCGGCGACTTGGGCCATCTGAACCCGCGCGGCTTCCTGTGGATCACCGGCCGGGCGAGTGACATGTACATCTCGGGCGGCAGCAACGTATACCCCCGGGAGATCGAAGAGGCATTGCTGCTGCACCCGGCCGTGGCCGAGGCCTGCGTGGTCGGCATGCCCCACCCAAAATGGGGCGAGAGCGGCGTGGCCGTGCTGGTGCTGCACGCCGGCGTCGCCGCCACCCCGGCCGAGCTATTGGGCTACTTGGACGGCCGCCTCGCCCGCTACAAATGGCCGGCCGAGCTGCTGTTCTGGCCGGAGCTGCCGAAGTCCGGCTACGGTAAGGTGGCCAAGGCGGACATCCGCCGCCGCCTCGAACTGGCCGGCGTGGTGCTGGCCGCATGACGGCGGTGCTGGCCGGCCCCGCCCGGCACGCCCGCGTGCTGCTCGCCCCCGACCTGACCCTCATGCAAGCCGTCTCCGGCGCGATGGCTGGGCTCGGCTGGGCCTCGGCCACCCTGCTGATCTTGGGAGGGCGCATGGCGCGGGCGGTCTATCACACATCCGTCCTGACGCCCGGCGGCCCCCGCTGGATCGATTACGGGCCGCCGCAGGAGATTGCGCCCGCGCCCTGGCTGGTGATGGGCAGCGCAACGTTCGGGCCGGGTTTGGATGGCGGCGCGGCCTTGCACTGCCACGCCATGCTGACGGGCGGCGGCCGACCCGTGGGCGGGCACCTCTCGCCGCATCTCTGCGTCATGGGGCGGGACGGCCTGGTCGCCCACGCGACATCGGCTGCAACGGCGGGCTTCCGGGTGCTGCACGATCCGGCCAGCGGCTTCGACTTGCTGACGCCCGCATGAGCCGTCTGCTGCTGGTGCGCCTCGGGGCCGGGTTCGACCTGGTCGAAGGGGTTGAAGCCGCGGCGCGCGAGCATGGCATCCGCCACGCCCTGGTCCGCAGCGGCCCCGGCAGCCTGATGCAGGCCTGCCTCGAGGCCGGGGGGCCGCCCGTGGTGACCCCAGGCCCCGCCGCAGAGATCCTCACGATGGTCGGCGACATTCACGAAGGCCGGGCGGACCTGCACGGCTCCGTCGGCGACCCGGAGGGCAAAATCTATGCCGGCCGCTTCGTGCGCGGGCGCAACCCGGTCTGCATCACTGTGGAACTGGTCATCGAAGAGGTGGTCGGCCTCACAGGAACCTCGCCAGCGAAAGCTCCCGCGACCCAGCGATGACCTGATACGACGCTTGCAGCTGCGTTTGCAGGGTGGACGCGCGGGTAAGGGCCGCGGCCACGTCCACGTCCTCGACCGACGATATCTGCTTGGTCAGCGCCGTACTAGTCTCGTCGAGCGCGGCCCGCCGATGGTTGAAGGTGTTCTGGACGTTCCCCAGCGCCCCCGTTTCCGTGGCCATTGCGGTGATGGCGCTACTCAGCCGCGCCCGCGTGTCCGTGCTGACCGCGGGCACGCCGGGCCCCTCGGTGAGCCCGGCGAGGGTCGCCAGTGCCCGCATCACGTCCCGCATATAGGAGCCGGTGGTGGGCGCCTCCGAGACCGCAAGGGTGTTCTGGTTGGCGAGCACGCCGGTCGACAAGCGTTGGCCCTCCGCCACCTCCACCTGAGGCGGCGCCGTGCCGAGAGTCGCGGAGAACGGCGCCGTCGCCGTATCGCTCGCCAACAGCGCCGACCCTAGCACGGCCGGGTCGGTGCTCGGCAGCGGCGGATTGCCGGTATCCTGCCCGGCAAACACGTAGACGTCACCCAACTTGCTGTTGAGCAGCTGCGCCACCTGCTGCAGCGCCGACCGCGCGGCGCCGGCGATACTGGCCACCTCCGAGACGCCGAGCTGGTTGAGGTTGTTGGTCCGCCCGTAAAACTCCGAGGCGATGCCGCTGATGGCCTTGAGCGAGCTTTGCGTCACGTCCAGCCGGGCTTCCGCTGTGTCGATATTCGATTGCCACACTGCTTGGTGCGCCAGCGCGGGGCGCAGGTCGAGCGAGGTCCGCGCCCCCGCCCCCAACCCAGCGTAGCTCCCGGCCACCCGCCCGGTTGAGACCTGCTCCTGCACCTGCGCCAGCTGTTTGCGAATGGTGCCGCCGTCCTCGGCCAGGCGGGCCAGCAAAGCGTACTCGCTCGAGATCATCGCACCGTCTCCAGCAGTTGATTCCACATGGTTTGTACGGCGGCGACCACCTTGGCGTTCGCGCCATAGGCGTTCTGCAACTGCACCATGGCTGCCAATTCGCCATCGACGGAGACCCCGGTGGCGGCCGACAGCTTGGCCTGCAGGCTTGACCGCACGGCCCCGTCCGTCTCGGCCCGGGCCGCAGACGCTGCCGCCATCGAGGCGTGCCCGGCCACCAACGACGTGGCCCGGCCGGTGAGCGTGGCGGCACCGCCGGCGAATACGGTGTCCAGCACGCGGTCGATCAGGCCTGCGTTGCCCGCGGTACTGGCCGGGCCGGCGCCGTCCCGGACCAAGCTGGGCGTTGCCTCGACAGCGGCCGCGACCCGGATGGTTTGCGAGAAGCCCGCCGAGCCCGGCGGAGGCACGACGCCGGCCGGATCGGTGAAAAGTGTCAGGCCCTGCGCGTCGAACCCGGCGGCCAGCGTCTGGGTATAGTCATCCAGCCCCGCTTGCAGGCCGGGCAGCGTCGAGTCCCGCAAGGCCAGATGCGCGCCAAGTTGTCCGCCAAGGCCGCTCGCGGGCGCCCCATCCAGCAGCAACGACGGCACGGCCGCCGCCGGCGTGTCGCGCGCCAAGGTGGCCTCGCCCACCGAGAACGGCCCGGTGGCCGCGCGCAACGGCAGCACCATGCCGCCCGAGACCGCAAGCAGGTCGCCGTTGGCCTGGTGCAGGAAGCGCGCCCCGGTCAGTCCCGCAAGCGCGCGCATCTGCGTGTCCCGCTGATCCTCCAGGTCGGCCGTGCTTTCACCACGCGACTTGGCCTGGATCACCTGGTCGGACAATGCGCCCAGCCCGCGCAACGCCGTGTTCACGGTGGCCACGTCAAGCACCAACGAATCCTGCGCCGATTGCCGAGCGTCGAGGAGCGACCCGGCCAAGGCATGCAGCCCATCAACCAGGCCAGACGCACGATTGACGACCTGACGCTGCTGCGTGCCGTTGGCTGGATTGGCCCCGAGCTGCGAGAAGGCGTCCCGTAGCGCGCCGAGCAAGCCCGGCAGGTCCTGCCCGCTGCCGGGCGACCCCGACACCTCGTCGATGCGCGCCAAGGCTGATTGCGTTACCTGCTCGCCCGCTTCGGACGCCACCGCCGTCAGCAGGTCTCCCTGCAGGTGCTCGTCCATGGCTCGGGTGGCCACGCCGGTTCGGACGCCAAAGGCCTGATCGCCCGCCGAGGCGCTATTCACCGCGACGGCCTGCCGCACGTAATCGGGCGTGCCCGCGTTGGCCACGTTCTGCGAGATCAGCGCGAGCCGCTTGGTGATGCTGTCCAACCCGGATGCGGCGCTGGACAGCGCGCCATCGAGGGTCATGGCTTACCGCTTCATGTCGATCGTCTGCTGCAACAGCTCATCAGCCGTGGTCACCAGCTTGGTGTTCGCGGAATAAGCTCGTTGCGCGACGATCAGTTTGGTGAATTCCTTGGCGATATCGACGTTGCTGCCCTCGGTCGCGCTGGCCACCAGGGTGCCCGATCCGTTGGCGCCGGACGCCACCGTTTGCGGCGCTCCGCTATCCTGCGTCGCGGTGAATGCCTGCCCATCCTGACGTTGCAGGGCGTCGGCGTCGGCGAAGGTCGTAAGCGGCACTTGCGCCACCATCCGCGACTGGCCGTTGTCGTAGTTGACGATCACGTCCCCGTTTGGCTTGAGGGCGACGTTGCTGAAACTGCCGGGCTTCACGCCGTTCTGGGTCAGCGCCCGCAGGCTGTAATCGGTTCCGGCATACTGCGTCAGCCCGTTGGCCTGGCCGAACTTGCCCAACCCCAGCGCGATCGATTGCGGGCCCGAGCCGAAATCCGCCGTAATGCCCAGCGTGGCCGTGGACCCGGCGGCGAAGGCGCTGCCCGTCACGGTGCCGCTGGCGGTGGTGATGGAGCCGACCGTGCCCTCGGGCGCCGCCGGGTTGCCGGCCGCGCCGAATGCCACGGTGGCGCTGCCCAGCGGGGCCGCGGCGCCCGCCTGCGCGACCGAAACCGTCCAGGTGTTCGGGGTCGCTGCCACGGGCGCCCAGGTCAACTGTAGTTCGCGCGAGGCGCCCAGCACGTCGAACACCGGCACGGTCGTGACGATCGGCGCTCCGCTCGGCGTGGCCGGCAGATTGGCGGCCAGGGACACGGTGCTGGTGGCGACCGGGCTGTATCCGGACTGCCCCACCTGCACCGGCGCGACATTGGTCTTGTTCAGCGTACCCGCCGCGTCCGCGATCCAGCCGTTCAGGAAGTGGCCGGAGCTGTTGACGAGGTAGCCGTCGCGGTTGAGGGAGAAGTCGCCGGCCCGGGTATACTCCGCCTCCGGCTTGAACACCGGCACGCCCTTGCTCTCGCCGATCTGGCGGCTGACGGTGAAAAAGCCCTGCCCGGCGATGGCCAAGTCCAGCGGATTGTCGGTTTGGGTGATCGCGCCCTGTACCGTGTTCACGTAGTCCGGACGCGCCACCACGGCGCCGGACTGGTTCATCTCCGGCGTGCTGGTGGTGAGGTAGTCCTCGAAGCTCGTGTCGATCCGCTTGAAGCCGATAGTCTGGCTGTTGGCCACGTTATCGCCGATGTTTCCGAAGGCAGCGGCTTGGGCGGACAGCCCGCTGATGGCCGTGGTCATGGCGCCGAACAGCGACATAGGGGTGCTCCTGATGGTGACTAGCACCCTGCAAGGCATGAACCGTGCCACCCACGCCACGCCGTTTTTATTGGTGTTCGCCGGCTCCGACCCGGCGGAAATCGCCGGTCCGGTCCAAGAATGCCCGGCAATAAGTGCCGGGTTGGGGAGGCTAGCCCCGATAATCCGGGCGATATGTCATGGCCCGTCCTTTGCTGTGTCCCGCCCATGCCCCCATTGGATACCTTGCAAACGGCTGACCCTGCTCCGGCTCTACGTGGCGGCCCGGCCCGCACTCCGCCGGCGCCCGCCGCCACCACGGCCCTCGCGGAAGCCTTCGCTGGACAACTCGCGCAAGCCCTGGGCGAGACGCCGGCTGTCCCGCCACCGGAGCAATCCGGGTCCACTGCTGCACAGCCCGCGACGCCACCAGCCGACGCCGCACCTGGCGGGCCGCTCCCGCCTCCGCTCCTCCCGCCTGGGGCGATCCCTCCCCTACCGGCGCCTAGCGCCGCGCGGAGCGGAGTGGCCGTTTCAGCCCGCGCAAGCGTGGACGCTCCAACTCCGGCCGATGAGGAAACCGCCGCCGAGACACCCACCGGCTCACAACCGGCTCTCGCCGTGCAGCCGGCCACGCTGCCGAACCCCGCTCTGACTGGGCCAATCGTCGCGTCCGTGGATCGGCCGCCCCCCGAACACGGCCAGGACTCAGCCCCGATTGGGCCCACGCCCCTTGGGTCAGGACAGGGCCGCGCTCGCCCGACTCTTGCCACAGAACCGTCCGAGATCGGGGGCGCGCCGGAGGTCCAGGCCACAACGCCGCCGGGCGAGACGGCCGCGAACCGGGTGTTGTCGGAACCGGCGCAACCGCAAGGCCAGCTTCCGGCAGTTGCGGCCGGGTTGCCGCCCCCGCCTGCGACTGCGCCGCAACACTTGGCGCCATCCGCCGCCAGGGCTCCCGCCGAGGCCCCGCCTGCCCCCTCCTTAGCGGCCCAGATCGTGCCCGTACTGGTGACACCCGTCCTGATCGCCATCGCCGCGCCGGCCCAGCCCGGGGCGCCGCAACTTTTGACCATCCGGCTCGACCCGGCCGAACTCGGTCGCGTACAGGTACGCATCGAACGCACGGAAGGAGGTCCTGTAAAAGTGGAACTCGCGGTCGAGCGGGCCGACACCTTGATGCTGCTGCAACGCGATCAACCGCAGTTGCAAGCCGCGTTGGACCTAGCCGGCATACCGCCCGAAGGCCGCACGGTCCATCTCAGCCTCGCCCCCGATCGGTCGCCGGGTAACGCCGGACCATCGCTCGCCGCTGACGCCGGGCCCGGCGGTGGCGGGCAACGGCCCGGGCAGGGTTACGGCCACCCCGGCGAAAGCGGCCGAAACACGCCGGAGCCGCACGTGGCGGGCCCGTCCCGCTCGACATGGGGTCGCGCCGGCCTCGACATCACAGCATAGGAGCATCAACACATGCCAGTCGCCGCAGCCGCCGCAGTCGCCAGCGCCGTCCAACCAGCCGCCGCCAAAGCGCTGGGTTCGCTCGCCGGCAACTTCCAGGACTTCCTCAAACTGCTGATGACGCAGTTGCAGAACCAGGACCCGACCAGTCCGATGGACACCAACCAGTTCACCAATCAGCTTGTTCAGTTCGCCGGCGTCGAGCAGCAGATCAACACGAATGGCAGCCTGACCAAGTTGATCGAAGCGACCCAAGGCAACGCCGTCCTGCAATCGGCCGCATTGGTAGGAAAGCAGGTGCAAGTGGACTCCGACCATCTTGCATTGCAGAACGGGAAGGCGGAGCTCAATTTCGTCACCGCCGCACCTCAGGCGGTCAACATCGGTATATACTCGGATAAGGGTGCAAAGCTCCAGGAGGTGAGCGTCACCAGCGCCGTCGGCAGCAACACGTGGGCTTGGGACGGCCGGGACAGTGCCGGGACGATGCTGCCGGATGGTTCGTACCGGGCCGTAGTTGCTGCTGCAGCCTCGGGCGCGGCAGTGCCGTTCACGGTCTCCGGCACGGCCACTGGCATGCAGCGCAACGGCGACACGCTGAATGTCAGCCTGGGTGCTCTACAGACGAGCCTCGCCAATGTGCAGGCCATCGGCGCGGGCAGATTATAGGTTCTCAATGAGCTGTTAACCTTTCCAGGGTAGTATGGCCCAATCGCACAAGCGCCAGGTGCGTTTGTCGTGAGCTTCTTTTGCACGCGATCGGGGTCGAAGATCATGAACCTGTCCGA
>CAXSDH010000086.1:0-15918 GCA_964235765.1 uncultured Acetobacteraceae bacterium | reverse complement strand
CAAACTACTTCACCGCCGCCGGTTATGAGCCAGACTGATCGGATTCCGCTCTAGCCTGGCAAGCCTGCCGCCGAGGATTTACCGTGACGACGGCGCCGGCGGCCGGACCGAGGTGACGGTCGGGCCGTTCGTGCAGCTTCTCCGCCGACCGAACCGATATATGGCTTGGGACGGCCTCATTCAGACGCTTATGGCCGGCGTACTCACAACCGGAAACGGGCTGCTTCACATCGAGTCGGCCCCGAATGGCCAGCCTGTCGCGCTGCACATCGTCCCGTGGGCAGGCGTAGACGTGGTCATGTTGGCCGGTGGTGATATTGCATACGATGCGCCGGACGGCCAAGGCGGGGTGCGCCGATATTTGGCGGACAGCGTGGTTCACATCCGAGACCTGACGGACGGAACGGCTTGGTTGGCCGGCCGCGCCTCAGCCGATGCCCTAATGTGGTGCGGGCGGCTCTGGGCGCTCAAACTTTTGCAGTACAGATATTCGAACACGGTACGACACCGTCCGGAATCGTCACGCTGCCTCCGAATCTTGGCCCGGAGGCGGTGCGGCGAGCGGAGGCGTACTTCAATGGTAGACACACGGGAAATCGCCGTGTCCTGTTCATGGATAATTCGTCTACATACGTTCCGCTCGACATTACACCCGAGAATAGCCAGACCCTCGAAAGCCGGAAATTCAGTTGCGAAGAAGTGGCCCGAGTGTTTGGCGTCCCGGCCATCATGGTCGGCATCAATGACCACTCGACCATGACCAATTCGGAAACCTCCGGCCGGTTCTACGCTCAGCACTGCCTCGGGCCATGGGCCACGCGGATCGAGAGTGCGCTGGCTCACGCCCTGTTTGGGCGGGACAGTTCCTATCCTATCGAGCTGGGTATGACGGCGTTGCAGCGCGGTTCGGAGGCCGAGCGGTGGGCCTGCTGGTCGATGGCCCTCGATAAGGGGGTGCTGTCTCCCGCTGACGTGCGCGAGGCCGAGGGGTGGAGCGGTCCGCCGTCCGCCGCGGCGACCGCTGCACCGGGCGTTAACGGCGCCAACCCGGACCGGGCGCAGGAAGGTTTCGGGCCGTTGGCCGCCACCTCCGAGGGGGGCCTGCCCGGCCGGTGACTTAGAACAGAACCAGTCCGAGCAGCACGACGACGCTTGCCGCAATCAGAATAAGCGGGCCGAAAAGAAGCCACTCTGGCGCTAGCAGGTCTACGACTTGCCCGGCTCGTTTGGGCATGCCGATAAAGCGATAGTCGCGATAGTTTTGCGCAAACGGATTCGGCGCGCCTTCGTAGGGTAAGCCGCCAGCAACTGCCTTGGCGACATTCAGGTATGTCGCGCCCGCGTGAAACGACAGAATAGACAAGGCACAAAAGCGGAGTGCGAGAAAAAATATAGCGACAACACCAACCGCTGCCGATACAAATATTAAGAGCGGATGCACGTATCCCGCGCCCGCTTCCACTAACTTACTTCTAAACGCGATGATGAGTGCGACGGTCGTTAGTATCGCCGCCAGAAGGGTGTATTGTAGCTGTTCATAATACCTGCTGAGCGCCAGTTCCTCCGCGGCGAAGTTTGGAGCGCGGAAACCTGCTGCGCCTGATCCACTGCCCGCTCCCGACCTAAACCGACGTCTCTGGCCCCGCTTCCGTGGCGCTTGCGCGGCTATTTCGCACCACTCACTAAAGGCGCTAACCTACTGTTCTAATTGGCGGACCCGAGACGATTCGAACGTCCGGCCTTTGCCTTCGGAGGGCAACGCTCTATCCAGCTGAGCTACGGGTCCGTCGCCGCTTCATAGCGCGCCCGGGGCGATGCGCCAAGCGCCTATCGACGCCAGGCCAGCCAAGCCGCGGCCCAGCGGTCCGCGCCGGAGGGCAACGGGGCGTCGGGGGCGCCGATCCAGGCGATGACATCCCGGATCACCAGGTCGCGGCCACGATCGCGCATCAGCAGATGGTACCCCGACGGATACAATGCCCGCCGCACCGTGGTTGGCATGCGGCGCCAGGCGCGGACCGCCGCCTCGACCGGCACGATGGTGTCGCGTTCGCCGTACAGGGCCAGCACCCGGCCCGGCAAGCCGGGGGCGGCGTCCTGGGCCGAGTCCATCAGGTCGGTCAGGCCACGCAGCGTGTCGAAGCGGGTGCGGCGGATGGTCAGCGGGTTGCGGGCCAGGCGGATCAGGGCCTCGCGGTTGTCGCTCGGGACCACGCGGAGCTTGATCTCGCCGCCGGTCACGCTCAGGCCCGGCGCCAGGCTCGACACCAGCCACAGGCCGCTGCTCAGCAGCACCCCCATCTGCTGGCGGCCCCAGACGGCGGGCGAGAGTAAAATCCAGCCGTCCACGTCAGGCGCGTCGGGGCTGGCGGCGAGATCCATGAGGATGGCGCCGCCCATGCTCTCGCCCATCGCGTACACGGGCACGCCGGGGTAGCTGGCGCGCAGTTCGCGCAGCAGGAAGGCGGCGTCATCCATGAGCGCGCGGGCGCCGGGCCAGCGGCCGCGCCCGGGCGCCGCGCCGAAGCCGCGCTGGTCTGGGGCGAACAGGGCAATGCCGGCGGCCGCGAACATGGGCCCTGGCAGCTCCCACGCATCCCGGCTGTCGTTGAAGCCGTGCAGCGCCAGCACCACGGCCCGTGGGGGGCCCGGCGGCAGCCAGCGGCGCACCGGCAGGCTCGCGCCGTCCGGCATCCGCACCCGCTCATCGGCTTGCAGCGACGTCGCCGGCAGGGGCGGCAGCACCGGGTTGTACGCCGGCAGCCCCATGCACCCAGCCAGGGGCACGGCAAGGGCAACGCACCGGAGCCAGGTGAGCACGGTTGAAACCACGGCGCGCAGGGGTATCATCTGCCCCTACCCCCCGCATAGAGGATCGCGATGCCCTTCGGCGCCGACACGCCCCCGCTCGATACGCCCACTCCCGAGTTGGGCCACCCCGAGATCATCGCCGCGGACAGCCGCGTGGTGGCCTGCGACGGCGGCAGCGACACGCTGGGCCACCCCCGCGTCTGGCTGCAGATCGTGCACCGGCAGACCTTCTGCCCGTACTGCTCGCGCATCTACGTGCTGAACCCGGGCGCGGACGACGACCGCGGGCATTGACGTGTCCGACGCTCCCATGCACCTGATCCTGATCGACGGATCGGGCTTCATCTTCCGCGCCTTCCACGCGCTGCCGCCCATGAACCGGGCCGACGGCACGCCGGTCAACGCCGTGTTCGGCTTCACCAACATGCTGGCGCGCCTGCTGCAGGACCACGAAGGCACCCACATCGCCGTGGTGTTCGACGCCGGGCGCACCACCTTCCGCAACGAGCTTTACGATAAATACAAGGCCCAGCGGCCTGAGGCCCCTTCCGAGCTGGTCCCGCAATTTGCCCTGGTGCGGGACGCGACCGCGGCCTTCGGCGTGCCCGGCGTCGAGCTGGCGACCTGGGAGGCCGACGACCTCATCGCCTCCTATGCCCGCGCCGCCAGCGAGGCTGGCGGGCGCACCACCATCATCTCGTCCGACAAGGACCTGATGCAGTTGATCGACGACCGCGTGATCATGCAGGACCCGATCAAGCAGAAGCCGATCGGGGCCGCGGAAGTCATGGAGAAGTTCGGCGTGGGGCCGAACAAGGTGGTCGAGGTGCAGGCGCTGATGGGCGACAGCGTGGACAACATCCCCGGCGTGCCCGGCGTCGGCCCGAAGAACGCGGCGCAGCTGATCCAGGAATACGGCGACGTCGAAGGCGTGATCGCCGGGATCGAGGGCATGAAGCCCGGCAAGCGCCGCGACCTGCTGCGCGAGCACACCGGCAACATCCGCGTCAGCCGCAAGCTGGTGGAGCTATGCCGCGAGGTGCCGCTGCCGGTCCCGCTCGAGGACCTGCGCGCCCGCGATCCGGACCGGGCCACGCTGGTCGGCTGGCTGCTCGCCATGGGGTTCCGCAGCACCGTCAACCGCCTGGGCCTCGACGCCGGGCCGGCCGCGCCCTCCCCCGAGCCCGACGCGCTGGCAGCGCCGCCGGAGCAGCCGCCCTTCGGCCAATACGAGTGCGTGACCACGCAGGACCGGCTGCAAGCCTGGATCGCCGAGGCCGAGGCGGCGGGCGTGGTCGGGTTCGACACCGAGACCGACCGGCTGGACGCGACCCGGGCGACCCTGGTGGGCTTCGCGCTGGCGACCGGTCCGGGCCGGGCCTGCTACGTGCCGCTGCGGCATCGCAACCCGGCTGACGTGGCGCAGCTCGCCCTCGAGGGCGAAGCCCCCGCAGCGCTCCCGCCTTTGGCGCAACTGGACCCCGAGGCGGCTCTACGGGCCTTGGCGCCGCTGCTCGGCAACCCCGCCGTGCTCAAGGTGATGCAGAACGCCAAGCCCGACCTCATCGTGCTGGCGCGCGCCGGCGTGGCGGTCGGGCCGGTGGACGACACCATGCTGATCTCCTACGCCCAGGGCGCGGGGGCGCACGGGCATGGGCTCGACGAGCTGTCGATGAGGGATCTTGGCCACAAGCCCGCCAGCTACGACAGCGTCACCGGCACCGGCCGCAACCGCATCCCGTTCCCGGAAGTGCCGCTGGACCGCGCCACCGCCTATGGCGCCGAGGACGCGGACGTGGCGTTGCGGCTGTGGCACCTGGTGCGCCCGCGCCTCCGCGCCGCCCGCAGCCTCGGCATCTATGAGCAGATCGAGCGCCGCCTGGTGCCCGTGCTGATGCGCATGGAGCAGGCCGGGGTGAAGGTGGACGAGGCCGAGCTGCGCCGCATGTCGGCCGACTTCGCCGCCCGCATGGAGGTGATGGAGACCGACATCCACGCCATGGCCGGCCGCGCCTTCAACCTGGGCAGCCCCAAGGCGTTGGGCGAAATCCTGTTCGACGAGATGAAGCTGCCCGGCGGCAAGCGCATGGCCACCGGCGCCTGGGGCACCGACGTGACCGTGCTGCAAGGCCTCGCCGACCAGGGCCACGACCTGCCCGCCCGCATCATCGATTGGCGGCAGCTCAGCAAGCTGCGCTCCACCTACACCGAGGCCCTGGTGCAGCAGATCAACCCCGCGACCGGCCGGGTACACACCAGCTTCGGCCAGGCCAACACCAGCACGGGCCGCATCTCGTCCACCGACCCCAACCTGCAGAACATCCCGATCCGCACGGAGGAAGGCAGCCGCATCCGCCGGGCCTTCGTGGCCGAGCCCGGCCATGTGCTGGTCAGTTGCGACTACAGCCAGATCGAGCTGCGGCTGATGGCGCACGTGGCGGATATCGCGCCGTTGAAGGAGGCGTTCGCCACCGGCCAGGACATCCATGCGCGCACCGCCTCGGAGGTGTTCGGGGTGCCGATGGAAGGCATGGACCGCGCGACCCGCAACCGGGCCAAGGCGATCAACTTCGGCATCATCTACGGCATCTCGGGCTTCGGCCTGGCCCGGCAACTCGGCATCGAGGCCGGCGAGGCCGGGCTGTACATCAAGGCCTATTTCGAGCGCTATCCCGGCATCCGCGCCTACATGGAGCGCACGAAGGAGGAGGCGCGCATCCACGGCTACGTGCTCACCCCCTTCGGGCGGCGCTGCTGGGTGCCGGGGATCACCGAAAAGGCGATGCAGAAGCGTGCCTATGCCGAGCGCCAGGCGATCAACGCGCCGCTGCAAGGCGGGGCGGCCGACATCATCAAGCGCGCCATGGTCCGCCTGCCGCGGGCGCTGGCGGAGGCGGGCCTGACGTCGCGGCTGCTGCTGCAAGTGCATGACGAGTTGCTGTTCGAGGCGCCAGAGGCCGAGGCGGCGGAGACGGCGGCGGTGGCCCGGCGGGTGATGGAGGGAGCCGAGCAGATTTCGGTGCCGCTGGTGGTGGAAACCGGAGTGGGCCATAGCTGGGCGGATGCGCATTAAAGTGAGGACCGCATGCCCCGCCACCTGAAACACGGCGTCTCCGCCGAGACCGCCGCGGAAACCGACGCCGGCATCCGCGCGACCGTGGAGGCCCTGCTTGCGGACATCCGCGCCCGCGGCGACGCCGCAGTGCGCGAGATGTCCGTCCGCTTCGACAAGTGGGACCGCGACGACTTCCGCCTTACCGACGCGGAGGTGCGCGACTGCATGGCCGAGCTCCGCCCGCGCGACCTGGACGACATCCGCTTCGCCCAGGAGCAGGTGCGCGGCTTCGCCGAAAAGCAGCGCGCCTGCATCCTCGACCTCGAGGTGGAAACCCTGCCGGGCATCGTTCTGGGCCACCGCAACATTCCGGTGGCGAGCGTCGGCTGCTACGTGCCCGGCGGCAAATATCCGCTGCTGGCCTCCGCGCATATGAGCGTCATCACCGCCAAGGTCGCCGGCGTGCCCTTCGTGGCCACCTGTGCGCCGCCCTACCAGGGCAAGCCCGCCCCGGCCATCGTCGCGGCGCAGCACATGGCGGGCGCCGACGTCATCTACTGCCTGGGCGGGGTGCAGGCGGTCGGCGCCATGGCGCTCGGCACCGAACGGATCGCGGCCATGGACATGCTGGTGGGGCCGGGCAACGCCTATGTGGCCGAAGCCAAGCGGCAGCTTTACGGCCGCGTCGGCATCGACCTGTTCGCCGGGCCGACCGAGACGCTGATCATCGCCGACGACACCGCCGATGCCGAGCTGTGCGCCACCGACCTGCTCGGCCAGGCCGAGCATGGCCCCACCAGCCCGGCCGTGCTGCTGACCACCTCCGAACCCCTCGCCCGCGCCACCATGGCCGAGGTGGAGCGGCTGCTGCTGATCCTGCCCACCGCCGAGATCGCCCGGAAGGCGTGGCAGGACTACGGCGAGGTCATCGTGTGCGACACCGAGGCGGAGATGATCGCCGAGGCCGACCGCATCGCCTCCGAGCACGTGCAGGTCATGACGCGCGACCCCGACCTGTTCCTGAACGGCATGCGCAACTACGGCGCGCTGTTCCTGGGCGCCCGCACCAACGTGGCGTACGGCGACAAGGTGATCGGCACCAACCACACCCTGCCCACGGGCAAGGCGGCGCGCTACACTGGCGGGCTGTGGGTCGGCAAGTTCCTGAAAACCTGCACCTACCAGCGCGTGCTGACCGACCAGGCGAGCGCGATGATCGGCGAATACGCCTCCCGCCTGTGCATGCTGGAGGGCTTTGCCGGGCATGCCGAACAGGCCAACGTTCGCGTGCGCCGGTATGGCGGGCGCAACGTGCCCTATGCCGGCGCTGCCGAGTGAGGCTGCCCCGCACCCCCTCGCTCCGCCTCGATGGCAGGCGCGCCCTGGTCACCGGCGCCGGCCGGGGCATTGGCCTCGCCTGCGCGGCGGCGCTGGCCGAGGCGGGCGCGCATGTCGTGCTGGCGGCGCGGACCGAAGCCGAGATCGAGGCCGCAGCCGCGGCGATGCGCGACGCGGGGCATCAGGCCGAGGCGGCCCCGTTCGACGTGACCGACCTTCCGGCGATGCGCGACGCGGTCGGCCGGCACGGTCCGTTCCATGTCTTCGTCAACAACGCCGGCGCCGCGCGGCACGCCACCTTCCTCGACGTGACCGAGGCGGATTACGACGCCGTGCTGGACCTGAACCTGCGCGCCGCCTTCTTCGCCGCCCAGGCCGTGGCGCGCGGCATGCACGCGGCGGCCATCCGCGGCAGCATCATCAACGTCTCCTCCCAGATGGGCCGGGTCGGCGGCCCCCGCCGCAGCGTGTATTCCGCCTCCAAGCATGCGCTCGAAGGCATGACCAAGGCGGCGGCGATCGAACTGGGCCCGCTCGGCATCCGCATGAACACGCTCTGCCCCACCTTCATCGAAACCCCGATGACCCGGCCGTTTTTCGAGGATGCGGCGTTCCGCGATTGGGTGCTGGGCAACATCCGCCTGGGCCGGGTCGGGCAGGTGGAGGACTTGATGGGCGCGGTGGTGTTCCTCGCCTCGGACGCTTCGGCGATGATGACCGGCTCGGCGCTGTTGGTGGATGGCGGCTGGACCGCCGCCTGAGGCCGGGCTATGCCCCGCCCAACCATGAAGCTCTGGTATTACCGCGGCAAGGCGCCGAACTTCGGCGACGAACTGAACGCCTGGCTCTGGCCCAAGGCGATGCCGGGTCAATTCGACGAGGACGGGCCGGCGCTGTTCCTGGGCATCGGCTCCATCCTGTTCAACCGGTTCGATCCCGCCGTGCCGAAGCACGTGTTCGGCTCCGGCTTCGGCGGCTACTCCGCGCCGCCCGACATGCACGACGGAAGCTGGCATGTGCGCTTCGTCCGCGGGCCGCAAACGGCGCGGCTGATGAAGCTGGATCCCAAGCTGGCGCTCGTGGACCCGGCCATCCTGGTGCGCGAACACCTGCCGCCGCCGCCGCAGCCCGGCACGCTGGTGTCGTTCATGCCCCATTGGGAGAGCATGGACCGCGGCAATTGGGCCGAGGCTTGCCGGATTGCGGGCATCAATCTCATCGACCCGCGCCGGCCGGTGGACGAGGTTTTTGCCGAGTTGCGGCGCTCCCGCCTGCTGATCGCCGAGGCCATGCACGGCGCCATCGTCGCGGACGCGCTGCGCATCCCCTGGATTGCGGTCGCGCCCATCCATGACCGCAACCGCATGAAGTGGCAGGATTGGTCGGCCTCGCTCGATATCGACCTGCACGCGCATCCCCTGATGCCGTCGAGCCTGGCGGAGACGCATCTGTCCCTGCCCCGGCACCGGCTGCTGCGGGGCGGCATCCGCGTGCTGCGCCAGGCGCCCGGCGCCTCGCTGGCCGAGGCGGCCGCCATCCGGTTCGCCGCGCGCGGCTTGCAGCGCCTGTCCCGCATCGAACCCAGCCTAAGCCGGGACGCCGCCCTCGACCGCGCGACCATGCGGCTGCACGAAGAGATCCGCCGCTTTCAGGCGGATTTCCCCCGCTAGCCCATGCTGTTTTCTGTGGTGATCACGACGCGGAACCGACCGGCCCTGCTGCGCCGGGCGCTCGCTTCGGTGAGCCAGCAGACCTGCGAGGGTTTCGAGGTTGTCGTGGTGGATGACGGCTCGCTGCCGGGCTTTGCCGCGGAGCACGCGGCTTTGGCGCAGGAGTTGGGCAGAGGCGGGCGCTTCCACCACCTGCCGCCAAGCCCGGGCGGGATGGGGCCGAGCTTCGCCCGGAACCATGGCGTGGCGGCAGCCGCCGCGCCCTACGTCGCTTTCCTCGACGACGACGACGAGTGGATCGAGCCCGGCTACCTCGCCGCCGCCGCCCGCAGCCTCGCTGCCCATCCCGGCACGGACCTGCATTACGCCAACCAGGTCGCGGTCCGGGCCGACGGCAGCACCATCGACCAGGTCGTCTGGATCGAGGACCTGGCCGAACTCCTGCCCAAACTTCTCCCTCGCCAACCCGACGGCACCTTCGCGGTGACCGCCGCGCACCTGCTGCAAAGCCGCGGATTTTGCCACCTGAACGCCACGATCGTGCGGCGGCAATTTTTCCAGGACCAGGGCGGTTTCGACGCCAGCCTGCGCTACGAGGAGGACCGCGACTTCCACCTGCGCGGCATAGATGCGGCCTCGGCCATCCTCTACAGCCCGGCCGTGGTCGCGCGCCACCATGTGCCCGACCGCAACACCGCCTCGACCAGCCTGAGCCCGGACCAGCGCTCGCTGGACCAGTTGCGCGTGCTGGACAAAGCCATCCTGCGTTCCAGCCGCCCGGAGATCAGGGCCTACGCCAAGCGGCATAAGGGCTATACGCTAAAGGCCATAGCCCAACGGCAGGCGCTGCACGGCGACCACGACCTCGCCCGGTTTTACGCCGGCGAGGCGCTTGGGATCGGGCTCAACACGAAATGGCTCGCCTACGTGGGATGGCTGTGGCTCAAGCGGGGCCGGGCACGGACAACCCCGTCATCGCCCTGACCATCTGGGAGAGCGTACGGCTCTCGAAGGGCTTCGGCAGCACGGCCTCGTTGGGGCCGAGAACCCGATCTTTCAGGGACGCGACCCGGCCCGTGATGAAGATGATCGCCAGGTCCGGCCTGGCCCGACGCATCTCGTCGGCGAGGTCGGCGCCGCTCGGCCCCGGCCCCAGATCGACGTCGGTCACCATCAGCGGCGTCTCCAAGCCCGCCCGCATCAGGTGAAGTGCGCCTTGCACATTGGCGGCCTCGACGACCTCGAACCCCTCATCCTCAAGCATCAGGGCTACGGTGTCCCTCACCAGGGGATCGTCTTCGACAAGCAACAGGCAGCGGCTGGATCGGGCGGACATAAGAATGCAACGGGGTGCAACCGACTTCGTTTGCTGCTTAAAACGCCCGCCCTAAGTTGTGATGTTCATTAAAATCTACCCTAGCAGCCGCCCGATCGCCCGCGCCGTATAGTCCACGACCGGAATAATCCGGCCGTAGTTGATCCGCGTCGGCCCGATGACCCCGATGGCACCGACGATACGGTCCGCCTCGTTGCGCGCCGGCGCGACCACCATGGAAACGCCGCTCGCGCCGAACAGGCCACTCTCCGCGCCGATGAAGATCCGCACCCCGTCGGAGGCTTCGGCCAGTTCGAGCAGCCGCAGCATGGTCTCCTGCGTTTCCAGCCGCTCGAACAGGGTCTGGATGGCGCTCAGGCGTTCGATCGCGGTCACATCGGCCAGCAGCCGCGCCTGCCCGCGCACGATCAGCGAGCCGCCCCGCCCCTCCCCGCTCCAGGTCGCCAACCCGGCTTCCACGACCTGGGTCGTCAGCGCGTCGAGCTGCGTCCGGTCCTCGGCCATGTCGGCGCCCACGACCCGGCGCAACTCGACCAGGCTTCGGCCGGACAGGCGCGCATTGAGGTAGTTCGCCGCCTGGGTCAGCGCCGAGGGCGGCAGACCGGGCGGTGTTTCGATCACCCGGTTCTCGACCTGGCCATCCGCGGAGACCAGGATCACGAGGGCCCGGCCGGGTCCCAGCGGCACGAATTCGATGTGCCGCACCGCCCCGTCCGACTTCGGCGCCAGCACCAGCCCGGCCGCCCCCGCCAATCCCGCCAGCAGCGCGCTGGTTTCGGCCAAGGTGTCCTCCAGGCTGCGCCCGCGCACCTCCAGCGCCCGGCCGATCGCCTCCCGCTCGTCCTCGGCCACGCTGCCGGTCTGCAGCAGCCCGTCGACGAACAATCTGAGGCCCCGGTCCGTCGGCAACCGCCCGGCGCTGGTATGCGGCGCGAACAACAGGCCGGCCTCGGTCAAGTCCGACATCACGTTGCGGATCGTCGCCGGCGAGAGCGCGATCGGCAGCCGGCGGGACAGCGTGCGGCTGCCGACGGGTTCGCCGGTCTGGACGTATTGCTCGACGATCTCCCGCAGCACGGCGGCCGAGCGCGGGTCCAGTTCGAGGGGGTTCCTAGCCACGCAAGATCGCCTCCACGACCGCCTGCACCTCGAACGCCTCCTCCAGCGTGGCCAGCACATGCGGCTCTCCCCGCGCCATCCGCGCCACCTGCTCCAACTGGCGGCGCAGCACCAAGGGACGTATCCGCTCGTGCGGGGGAGCCTCCGCGTCGCCGACCCAGACGCCATCCGGCCGCTGGCGCTCGGCGAACGACCAGTCGCGCAGCCGGATGCGGCCCACGCCGTCTAGGGTCCAGAGGTTATGATCGTCCTTGGCCGTGAAGCCGACCTCGCCGCGCAGGCGGCCGGGCAGCCCGCCCGCCTCGAGCCGGGCCTCGATGGCGCGTTCCGTGCCGCCGGGCGGGATGGTGGCCGAAGCGGACCGCAGCCGCAGCGGGCCGAGCAGGCGCCGCGAGAGGAACAGGAAATGGGAGACCACCTCGCGGGTAAACCCGCCTTCGGCCGGGCCGTCGAGCCAGGCCGCGGCGGCCTGCTGCCATGGCCGCGGCCAGGCGGCAAACCCCACCTCGATGCCGAAGCCGCGCGGCGCGCCGGTCGCCCCCTCGCGCATCCACTCGCGCAGCCGGTCGACCGCGAACGACGACGCGAAGGGGAAGTTGACCGCCGCCCGGGCGCCCGCATAGCGCCGCACGAAGCTTTCGGCCGCGGCGACGTCGGTCGCCAGCGGCTTTTCCAGGAACACGGCGCGGCCGGCCGCCAGCCCGCGCGCCGCGTAGTCCAGGTGCGTCCCGGGCGGGGTCGCCACATAGATGCATTCGGCCGCCTGGATCAGCGCCTCCGCCGAGGCGGCGCGCGGGACGCCTGGCAAGGCGGCGCCGATGCGGTCCAGCGCGGCGGGGGCCGCATCCCACACGCCCACCACCCTCACCACGTCCGCCGCGTGGTCGAGCGCCGCGCGCAGCATGCGCTCGCCCATGATTCCCGCACCGATGATTCCTAGGCCGAGCATCCGACTCCCCTTCTCCAGCCCATAGGTTATAGGAACCGCTCCCAATGCAGGACACCTCATTTATGCGCCCCTCCGGCCGCGCCGCCGACGCCCTCCGCGACGTTTCCTTCACCACCGGCTTCGCCCGCCACGCGGAAGGCTCGTGCGTGATCCGGATGGGCGGCACCGAGGTGCTGTGCACGGCGAGCGTGGAGGGCCGGGTGCCGGGCTTCCTGCGCGGCAAGGGCGAGGGGTGGGTCACGGCCGAATACGGCATGCTGCCGCGCGCCACCCATACGCGTGGCGACCGCGAGGCCGCGCGCGGCAAGCAATCCGGCCGCACCCAGGAAATCCAGCGCCTGATCGGCCGCAGCCTGCGCGCCGTGGTCGACCGCACCGCCATGGGCGAATGCACCGTCACGCTCGACTGCGACGTGCTGAACGCCGATGGCGGCACCCGCTGCGCCAGCATCACCGGCGCCTGGGTGGCACTCAGCCTCGCGTTTCGGAAGATGCAGGCGAGCAACGTGCTCACCCGCTCGCCGCTCTCGGGCCAGGTGGCGGCGGTCAGTTGCGGGCTCGTGGGCGGCGGCGCCGTGCTCGACCTGGACTATGCCGAGGATAGCGGCGCCGAGGCGGATGCCAACTTCGTGCTGACGCAGGGCGGCGGGATCGTGGAGATCCAGGGCACGGCCGAGCGCGACCCCTTCTCGGAAGCGCAGTTCATGGAGCTGATGCGCCTCGCCCGGCATGGCACGGAGCAGCTGTTCGCGCTGCAACGGGCGGCCCTGGCCTGATGGCGAGGCGGCTGGCGCGCGGCGGCCGGCTGGTGCTGGCCACGCATAATCCGGGCAAATTGCAGGAAATGGCCTGCCTTCTGGAGCCGCATGGGGTGGCGGTGGTCTCCGCAGGCGCGCTTGGCCTGCCGGCGCCCGACGAGGATGCGCCGGATTTCGCCGGCAACGCACGGATCAAGGCGCTGGCGGCAACGGCCGCCGGCTTGCCCGCCCTGGCCGACGATTCCGGGTTGTGCGTGGCAGCGCTGGGCGGCGCGCCGGGCGTGTTCTCGGCGCGCTGGGCCGGGCCGGGCAAGGATTTCGGCACCGCGATGGGCCGCGTCTGGCGCGAGCTGGACGGCCGGGCCGACCGGCGTGCCTGGTTCGCCTGCGCCCTGTGCCTGGCCTGGCCGGACGGGCACACCGACACCTTCTTCGGCCGGATCGGTGGCCAGCTCGCCTGGCCGCCCCGCGGCGGCCGAGGGTTCGGCTACGATCCCATGTTCATCCCGAACGGCGGGACCGAGACCTACGGCGAAATGGAGGCGGCCCGGAAGCACGCCGCCAGCCACCGCGCCCAAGCGATGGCCCAACTGTTGCGGTCGTGCTTGTGAGCCCGTGCGTCTGAACCCGTGCTTCTATGCCCGCATCCGCCGGCTGCATGTGGGCTTGGCGAGGAACTCGATGAAGTTGCGCAACTCCGCACGCCGCAGCGCAGGGTCGGTGACCTGACGGTCCAGCCCGAGTTGCCAGGCCAAATCCCGCCGCTCCGGCTCCTGGCCAAGGGCTTCGATCCGGCTCGCATACCCGTCCACGGCGGCCGCGTCATGGGCCAGGCCTTGCTCGATCAGCTCCCCGGCCTGGCGGCGGATGGCGCCGGCGACCTCCTCGAGCGGCAGCTCCGGGTGATATTGCACGCCCCAGAACACGCCGTCCCCGTGCCGTATTTCGGCGGCCTGCACCCGGGTCACGCCGTTTGTCGCAAGCAGGGTCGCGTCGTCGGGCAGCCGGTCCACCTCGTCGGAGTGCACGGAGAGGGCGTCGAATGCGGCGGGCCGCCCTGCCAGCAGCTTGTGGCCGGACCCCGCCGCGGTCGGGGTGATCCGGCGCGCAAACCCGGCCTCGCGCCCCCGCCGGTTTTCCCGCACCGCGCCGCCCGCCGCCACCGTGGCCACCTGCAGCCCGGCGCAGGAGCCGAAGGACGGCGTGCCGGAGGCGAACACAGCCTGCATGAACCCGACCTGGCGTCGCACTTCGGGCGTATCGACATACAGATGCAGCGGCGAGCCGGTCAGGAACACGGCGTCGTAGGCTTCGAGCGCGCCGGGCTCGAGCGTCTCGGCCCCGTCGTCGGCGGGCCTGACGAGGTCGCATCGGGCAGGCGCGATCGAGCGCAGCATGTCGAGGTAGGAGTCGCCACTGCTACGGCCCACGCTCGCCCGGCGGCTTTCGCGCGCCTCCGGCGTCTCGCTCTCGGCAACAAGGAAGCGAAGGATCTTGGTCATGTGCGGATGCGGGCCCCGTGGGTTGCGCCCAGCCTATGTTGGCCCGGATGCGGCTGACACCAGGGCATTCTTCGCCCGGCCCGCCGCCGAGGTCGCCCGCGACGCGATCGGCGCCCTGCTGCTGTTCGACGGTGCCGGCGGCATCATCGTCGAGACGGAGGCCTACGACCGGGCCGACCCGGCCTCGCACAGCTTCCGTGGCCTAACGGCGCGCAACGCTGCGATGTTCGGCCCGGAAGGCCACGCCTACGTCTACCGGTCGTACGGCATCCATTGGTGCCTCAACCTGGTGTGCGAGCCCGGCAGCGCGGTCCTGATCAGGGCCTTGGAGCCGACCGCCGGGCTCGCCCTGATGCAGGCACGGCGCGGCACGGCCGACATCCGGCAGCTTTGCAGCGGCCCCGGGCGGCTCTGCCAGGCGCTCGCCCTCACCGGCCGCGCGGACGGTTTGCCGCTCGACGCGCCGCCGTTCCGGATCGAGGCGGGCTCAACCCCGGCCGAGGTCCTCACCGGGCGTCGGGTCGGCATCAGCCGGGGGGTGGAGACGCCCTGGCGCTTCGCCCTCGCCGGCTCCGCCTTCCTCAGCCGCAAGCTGCTGGCATAGCCGCCGCAGGTCGAGCGCGTTGGCGGCGGCCTCACCGCGCCCGGTGTTGTCGAAGATGCACCAGGCCGGGCCGCGCCGGGCCGCAGCCATCAGCCGTTGGGCGACCGCCTCCAGGGTGGCCGGCTCGTAGGCCGAGTAATAGGTCTGCGGCGAACCGTGCAGCCGGTAATAGGCCAAACCAGGCCAGCCGCCCGGGTCCGCGGCGGCGGGCACGCGCGCGGGGTCGGCGGCGACCCGGGCCACCGCAAAGCTCGCCAGCAGGGCATCGCCGTCCGTTCCGAACCAACTGGGGTGCCGCGGCTCGCACACGGCGGCGCCCGCGAACCGGGCCCGCAGGCTGCCGAAGAACGCCGATGCCGCCCCTGCATCGAAGGCAAGGCTCGGCGGCAACTGGACGAGCAGCGGCCCGAGCCTGCCGCCAAGCACGCCGGCTTCGGCGAGGAACCGATCCAGCGCCGATTCGGCGTCCAGCAGCCGCCTGGAATGCGTGATCTCCCGCGGCAACTTGACCGCGAACCGGAAATCCTCGGGCACGCTCCGCGCCCAGCGCTCGTACGTCGCAGGCCGGTGCGGCCGGTGGAAGGACGAGTTGATCTCGACGGCCGTACACTGGCCGGCATACCGTTCCAGGTGCGAGGCGGCGCCGGGAAACTCTGCGCCAAGCCGCGCCGGAATGCCCCAACCGGCCGTGCCGATCCGAACATCCATCCCTGCTTCGCCCCCCTAGCTAAATCCGGGTAAGTGGATCAACTAGCGCTTGTCACGGCCGGGTCAGC
>CAXSDH010000085.1:0-16560 GCA_964235765.1 uncultured Acetobacteraceae bacterium | reverse complement strand
GAGCCCGCCCACACAGCACCCAATTCCACCAAAAGTGAGTCAGAGCCCCGATTGGGGCCCCCCTGACGGTGGGGTTCACTGTGGCTCTCGTTATGACGAGGGCTGGATTGGGATGTTTGTTGTGGAGACGATTGACGAATTCGTCGGGCCCATTTTGTTCAGGGCAAATCGATCAAGGCCATCTGCCGGGAGCTGCGGGTCTCCCGCAAAACCGTCCGCAAGGTGATCCGGTCCGAGGAGACGGATTTTCATTATGAGCGCGAGCAGCAGCCGATGCCGCGGCTTGGTCGATCCGGTGGCGTGCACGCCATCGTCGGGCTGGGAGAAAGGTCAGGTCGAGAACCAGGTCGGCCTGGTACGGGAGCGGTTCTTTACCCCGCGGGTCAGGGTCAAGAGCTACGACGAGCTGAACGCCTGGCTGCTGGACCAGTGCGTCGCCTATGCGCGGACGCACCGGCACCCGGAGGTCCGCGACAAGACGGTCTGGGAGATGTTCGAGGCCGAGCGGCCAAGCCTGGTGCCCTATGTCGACCGATTCGACGGTTTCCACGCCGTGTCGGCCGCGGTGTCGAAGACCTGCCTCGTGCGGTTCGACAACAACCGCTACTCGGTCTCGGCGCATGCGGTGGGGCGGCCGGTGGAGATCCGGGCCTATGCCGAGCGGATCGAGCTGCGGCCCTCGGCCTCTCCGTCGACAGCAGGCCGGGCTGCCCGTCGGTGATCATCCCCGGTGTTTCGGCCGGGACCAGACGGTGTTCGACCCCTGGCACTATGTCCCGGTGCTGGCCCGCAAGCCGGCGCGCTGCGCAACGGCGCGCCGTTCAAGGACTGGCTGCTGCCAGCCGGGCTGGAGCGGATCCGCCGCAAGCTGGCAGGCAGCGCCGACGGCGACCGGCAGATGGTGTCGATCCTGACGATGGTGCTGAGCGACGGGCTGCCCGCGGTCGAAGCTGCGTGCCTACAGGCGCTGCGCGAGGGGGTCCACTCCGCCGACGTGGTCCTGAACATCCTGGCCCGGCAGCGCGAGCCCCCACCGCCGCTGACCATCCTGACCCCCGACGCCCTGCGCCTGACCCACGCGCCAACGGCGGACTGTGCCCGATACGACACTCTGAGGAGACCTACGTGATGGAGCGTTCCGAGATCCTGACGACCATGGCGGAGCTGAAGCTTTACGGCATGAAAGCCGCTTACGACGAGATCATCGCATGCCGGACCAGGGCGTCACGGAACGCGATGCGCGGGATATCGCAGCCTACCTTTATACATTGAGGTAAGCAGGCTGCCCGGGCGCCAGCGTGCCACGTCGGCGTCGCTCGCACGAGACAGTGATGCCGCAGTCGCATCCAGCCACATGTTAGCAAGTCAACGAACATGGCGGAGATTCCAATGAGCGCAGATCCCAAAGCCAAGCCCTCCGTGAAGCCCTATAGCGGCCCGGCCGGCGGCTGGGGCTCATTGAAGTCCGTAGGCGAGATCCTGGTGCGCGAGCACATCGCGGCCAAGGGCTCGACGGTGCTGATGGATCAGAACAAGCCCGACGGCTACATGTGCGTCAGCTGCGCCTGGGCCAAACCGGCCAAACCCCACCCGTTCGAGTACTGCGAGAACGGCGCCAAGGCGACGGCCTGGGAGATAACCGCCGGCCGCACCGACGCCGAGTTCTTTGCCGCGCATACGCTGACCGAACTGGAGGCCTGGCGCGACCACGATCTGGAAGAGCAAGGGCGCCTGGCGGAGCCCATGCGCTGGGACGCCGCCAGCGACAAATACGTGCCGGTTTCCTGGAATGAGGCGTTTGCGGAGATCGGCCGCGAGTTGCGCACGATGGACCCGCATGTGGTGGAGTTCTACACTTCCGGCCGCGCGTCGCTGGAAGCGGCCTACATGTATCAGTTGTTCGCGCGGCTGTTCGGCAGCAACAACCTGCCCGACTGTTCCAACATGTGCCACGAAAGCTCCTCCGTGGGCCTGCCGGAAAGCCTCGGCGCCTCCGTCGGCACGGCCACGCTGTCCGATTTCGAAAACACCGACTGCATCTTCTATATCGCCCAGAACGTCGGCACGTCTTCGCCCCGGCTGTTGCACGACCTGCAGGACGCGGTGAACCGCGGCGTGGAGATCGTCACCCTGAACCCGCTGCGGGAGCGCGGGCTGGAGCGGTTCATCAACCCGCAGGCGCCGGGCGAGATGCTGACCTTGGACTCGACGCCGATCTCCTCCCAATATTACCAGCTCCGCAACGGCGGTGACATCGCCGCCCTGATGGGGATCTGCAAGGCGCTGATCGAGGCGGACGACCAGCGGCAGGCAGCACACGTCCGCGTTGTCGCCGGCGACGACGACAAGCCGCGCGCCCCCGAGGCCGCCTCGGTCGCCTTCGCCGCCTCCATGGCCGCGGCCGACCAGAAGCACGTGCTTGATCACGGCTTCATCCAGGAACACACCACTGGATTCGAGGCATTCGCCGACGCGGCGCGCGGCTATGGCTGGGCGGAACTGGAGCAGGTCTCCGGCCTCACCCGGGCGGAGATGGAGAAGGCGGCACAGACCTATGCCAGCAAGGACGCAGTGCTGCTGGTCTATGGCATGGGGCTGACGCAGCATGTGATGGGCGTGCAGAACGTCCACATGCTGTGCAACCTCGCATTGCTGCGCGGCAATGTCGGCAAGCCCGGCGCCAATATCTGCGCGGTGCGCGGCCATTCCAACGTGCAGGGACAGCGAACGGTCGGGATCACCGAGAAGCCCAGCCTGGTGCCGCTCGACAAGCTGGCGGAGCTGTACCACTTCACGCCGCCGCGCTGGGAAGGACACAGCACGGTCGACGCCTGCAAGGCCATCATGGCTGGCGAGATTAGCGGCTTTGTATCGCTGGGCGGCAACTTCCTGCGCGCAGTGCCGGAGACGGAGGCGATGGAGGCGGCCTGGCGCAAGCTGCGTCTCACCGTGCAGATCGCCACCAAGCTGAACCGTAGCCACCTGATCCACGGGGAGGTCGCGTACCTGCTCCCCTGCCTCGGCCGGCTGGAGATCGACGAGCAGGCGAGCGGCCCGCAAGCCGTCTCGATGGAGAGCTCGGTCGCGCATTTCCACGGCTCGCGCGGCAAGGTGAAGCCGGCCAGTCCGCATTTGCTGTCGGAACCCGCCATCATCGCCGGGCTGGCAAAGGCGACGCTGGGCGATACGCCGGACGTGCCGTGGGACGGCTGGGTCGGCGATTACGCGACGGTGCGCGACGCCATTGAGGAAACCTATCCAGAGACGTTCAAGGAGTTCAACAAGCGCCTGTTCCAGCCCGGCGGCTTCCCCCGCCCCTTGCCGGCACGCGAGCGCAAGTGGGTGACGGCGAGCGGAAAGGCCAATTTCATCACGCCCGACCGCCTGACCCCCGAGCTGAAGATCTCGGGCAACCCTGCGGAAATACTCCAACTCACCACCCTGCGGTCCAACGACCAGTTCAACACGACGATCTACGGCTATTCCGATCGTTTCCGTGGCGTGAACGGTACCCGGCTTGTGGTGTTCATGAACAAGGCCGACGTCGCACGGCTCGGGCTGCAGGATGGCGACCCCGTCGACCTGACGACGGCGCTGGACGATGGCGTGACGCGGCGGGTGCAGGGGTTTCGCGTGGTGGAGTACGACATCCCCACAGGTTGCTGCGGCGCCTACTTTCCGGAAACCAACCCGCTCGTGCCGCTCTGGCATCATGATCCGAAATCCAAGGTTCCGGCCTACAAGGCAATTCCGATCCGGATCACGCGCGCCGAAGCGCTTGCGCCGGACTGAGCGGCGCTACGCCCGGGGTGATGGCCGCTGCGCCCGCATGCTGAAGAGCCTGGAAGCCTGACCCTGGCCGAACAGCTCGGCCTCAGCCGCATGACGACCCGCCAGGCGGTGGAGAACCTGGTGCGCCTGGACACGCTGGAGCGGCACAGCACCAGCGGCACCGGCGCCCGATCGAGCGCGTCGTGTCGTTGAACCACCCCCAACATGTCGTCTTCACCGTCGAAGACGCCTTCACCGCCGTGACCGGACTTTAGCCGCCGGCTGATCCAGAACCAGGAGGTTGCATGGGCCCTGTTGTCGATCCAGTCCCAGCCGATGCCGCCCTGCCGGACCATGTGGACGTGGTCGTGGTGGGCGGCGGCATCGTGGGCGTCAGCACCGCCTTGTGCCTGGCGGAGCGCGGCATCTCGGTCGCGCTGTGCGAGAAGGGGCAGATTGCGGGCGAGCAATCCAGCCGCAACTGGGGCTGGTGCCGGCAGATGGGGCGGGATGCGGCAGAGGTGCCGTTGAGCACCGAAAGCCTGCGCCTATGGGCGGGGATGAACGCGCGGATCGGCGCGGAAACCGGCTTCCGGCGGTCGGGCATCCTGTATGTCTGCGACACCGAAGCCGACCTTGCGAAATACGATTCCTGGATGACCGAGGCCGCGCTTTACCAAATCGAGACAAGGCTGCTGCGGGGGAACGAGATCGCCACCATGCTGCCGGGCGCGACCCGGCGCTGGGCGGGCGCGGTCTATACCAGCAGCGATGGGCGGGCGGAGCCGCAGAAGGCGGTCAGCGCCATGGCTCTGGCCGCACAGCGCCACGGCGCCGTCGTGCTGACCCATTGCGCCGTGCGCGGCTACGAAACCCAGGGCGGCCGCATCCATGCGGCGGTGACGGAGCGTGGCGCCGTCCGTTGCGATGCGGTGGTGCTGGCGGGCGGCGTCTGGTCCCGGCTGTTCTGCGGCAATTTGGGCATCGAGTTCCCGCAACTAAAGGTGCTGGGTTCCGTACTGCGGACCAAGCCGCTGGACGGACCGCCGGAGATTGCCGTGGGCGGATCCGACTTCGCCTTCCGCAAGCGGCTGGACGGCGGCTACACCATCGCCCACCGCGGCGCGACGGTGGCGCCGATCGTGCCCGACTCCTTCCGGCTGATGCCGGACTTCCTGCCGTCGCTTTGGTCGCAGCGCCGCGAGTTGCGGGTGCGGCTCAACGGCAGGTTTGCCACGGAGTGGCGGCAGAAGCGGCGCTGGCGGATGGACGAGGTCACGCCGTTCGAAGAAACGCGCGTCCTGGACCCCGAACCGTCGGGCTCGATCCTGCAAGATGCGCGCAAGAACATCGTCGCCGCCTTCCCCAGCTTTGCCACGATGGAAGTCGCGCAGAGCTGGGCCGGGCTGATCGACGTGACGCCGGATGCGGTGCCTGTGATGTCGATGGTGGACGCCGTGCCGGGCTTCTTCATCGCCAGCGGCTTTTCCGGCCACGGCTTCGGCCTTGGACCTGGCGCGGGCCGGCTCATGGCCGACCTGGTCAGCGGCGCGCCCCCGGCCGTCGACCCGGCGCCGTTTCGCTATGACCGCTTCCGCACAACCCGGAAAGCGGCGTAGCCTCAAGCCGTCGGCTTGTCATCTGCGCAGCTTCGAGGGAACGGTTCAGGCATGGTCTGGCGTATTGGCGTGGACTCTGGCGGCACTTTCACCGACGTGTGCCTGTTCGACGACGACAGCGGCCGGGTCGATGTATGGAAGGTCTCCTCCACGCCGGACGATCCGTCCCGCGGTATCGCGCAGGGTGTCGAGGAAGGGATCGCCCGGGTCGGCGCCGAAGCGGCGGCGGTCGGCTATTTCGGCCATGGCACGACGGTGGGTACCAATGCGCTGATTCAGCACCGGGGCGTGAAGACCGGGCTGGTGACCAGCGACGGCTTCCGCGACCTGCTGGAGATCGGGCGGCAGAAGCGCCCGGACCTGTACGACATCCAGGCCGACAAGCCGGAAGTGCTGGTGGCGCGCGACCTGCGGCTGGAAGTGCCGGAGCGGGTGCACCATGACGGCGAAATCGAAGTCGCGCTGGACGAGCAGGCTCTGCGCGAAGCGGTACGCACCCTGCGCGCGGCCGGGGTCAAGGCCATCGCCGTTTGCTTCCTGTACAGCTTCGTCAAGCCGCAGCACGAGGAAGCCGCGCGCCGTATCGTCACCGAGGAATTCCCGGAGGTCTTCATCTGCACCAGCAGCGAGGTGGCGCCCGAGTTCCGCGAGTACGAGCGGATGAGCACGGCGGTGGTGAACGCCTATCTCGGGCCGGTGATGCAGGGCTATATCCGCGCGCTGGCTGGGCGGTTGTCCGGCCTGGGCTTGCAGGTGCCGCCGCATTTGACCCAGTCCAATGGCGGCGTGATCGGCTTCGAGCAGGCGGCGCGCTTTCCGGTGCGCACGGTGCTGTCCGGACCGTCCACCGGGGTGGTCGCCGCCCAGGCGGTCGGCCGCATGGCCGGGACCAAGGACCTGATCACCTTCGACATGGGCGGCACCTCCACGGACGTGGCGCTGCTGGCGGGCGGCACGTGCCGGCTGGCGAGCGAGGCGGTGGTGCACGGCTACCCGATCAAGGCGCCGATGCTGGACATCCACACGGTGGGCGCCGGCGGCGGCTCGATCGCCTATGTGGACAGCGGCGGGCTGCTGAAGGTGGGGCCGCGTTCCGCCGGCGCCTTCCCCGGCCCGGTCTGCTATGACAAGGGCAATACCGAGCCGACGGTGACGGACGCCAATGTGGTGCTGCAGACCCTCAATCCCACCCACCTGCTGGCCGGACGGATGGCGGTGCGGCAGGACCTGAGCAAGCAGGCGATCGGGCTCCTGGCGGAAAGGCTCGGCCTGGACACGATGGCGACGGCGCAGGGCATCATCTCGGTGGTGACGGCGAACATGGCGCGCGCGATCCGGGTGATCTCGGTGCAGCGCGGCTACGATCCGCGGGATTACACGCTGATGGCCTTCGGCGGCGCCGGGCCGCTGCATGCGGCGCGGCTGGCCAAGGAGTTGGAGATCAGCCGCATCCTGGTGCCGCGCACGCCGGGTATCCTGTGCGCGATGGGCCTGCTGCTGACCGACCTGCGCGCCGATTTCGCCGCCACGCGGCTGCACACGCTGGGGCAGTCCGCCCTGCCGGTGCTGGAGGCATCCTTCGCGGAGCTGGGCCACCAGGCCGAGGACTGGTTCGCCGAGGAGAAAATCGGCCCCGAAGCGCGCCGCCTGACCCGCACCGTGGACATGCGCTACGCCGGCCAGAACTACGAGCTTTCCGTGCCGGTCCCCGAAGGCGCCATCACCGCGGCCACGCTCGACGTGCTGGCCGAGGGCTTCGCCGCCGCGCATAAGCGGATGTACGGCTTCGTCGCGGACGGCGAGCAGGTGCAGCTTGTCACCTTCCGGCTGGAAGCGGCCGGGGTGGTGAGCAAGGCGGAATTCAAGCCGCAGCCCGACGCGGGCCCGGACGCCTCCGGCGCCATCGTCGGCACGCGCGACGTCTGGATGCCGGAAGCCGGCGGGTTCGCCCCCTGCCCAGTGTACGACCGGGACAAGCTGGGCTGCGGCAACGTGATCGCCGGGCCGGCGATTGTCGAGCAGATGGACACCACCACCGTGGTCCTGCCCGGCATGCGGGCGCGCGTGGAACCCTATCTGAACCTGATCCTGGAGGCGGCATGACCCAGTCCCAACCCGCCGTCGATCCGATTACCGTCGAGGTGATCGGCAGCGCGCTGTCCTCGATCACCGAGGAGATGGGCGAGGCGCTGGTGCGCGCCAGCTATTCCACCAACATCAAGGAACGGCGGGACTGCTCCACCGCGCTGTTCAATGTACGAGGGGACACGCTGTGCCAGGCCGAGCATATCCCGATGCATCTGGGATCATTCATCGGCATCATCCCGCATATCCTGAAGCGCCACCCGGTCGCCGAGATGCAGCCCGGCGATGTGTTCGTCGGCAACGACGCCTATGAAGGCGGCGGCACTCATTTGCCGGATATCGTGCTGGCGGAACCGATCTTCGTGGACGGGCACGTCATCGCCTGGGCGGTGAACACCGCCCACCATGCGGACTTCGCGGACCGCGGCCATGCCCATATCTATCAGGAAGGCCTGCGCATCCCGCCGATCCGCCTGTATCGTGCCGGTGTGTTGCAACACGACGTGCAGAACTTGATCCTGCTGAACTGCCAGGTCCCGCGGGAGCGGCTGTCCGACCTGCGCGCGCAGATGGCGGCGAACCGGCTTGGCGTGGAGCGCATGGTCGCGATGTGCGCCAAGTATGGGCGCGACGTGGTGCTGCAGGCCGGGGATGCGCTGCTGGACTATGCCGAACGGAAGATGCGGGCGGGCATCGCCAGCATTCCGGACGGCACGTACCGCTTCACCGACCTGTTCGACAATCCGGAGATCGACGGCGAGCTTGAGATCTCGTGCGAGATCACCGTGGCCGGCGATGCCATGCACCTGACCTTCGAGGCGCCTGACCAGGTGCGGGCCGGGCTGAACATGGTGCACACCGCGCTGCTGTCCACCGTGTACTATGCGGTGAAGTCCGTGGTGGACCCGACGATCTTGCCGAATGCCGGGCTGGCGCGCCCGCTGCGCGTGACCGCCCGGCCCGGTAGCGTCGTGAATTGCGTGCACCCGGCCGCGGTGAACGGCCGCATCGCGCTGTGCCAGCGGGTGGTGGACGTGATCCATGGGGCCCTGGCCCAAGTGGTGCCTGACCGGGTGGCCGCCGCGGGAAACGGGTCCGTGGCCTCGGCCACTTTCGTCGGCGCAAAGGACGACGGCGCCATCTGGGTATATCTGGAAACCATCGGCGGCGGTTCGGGCGCGCGCCCGAACAAGGACGGGCTGGACGGGGTGCATGTCCATCTGACCAACACGTCCAACCTGCCGGCCGAGGCGCTGGAACTGGAATACCCGCTGACCCTGCTGCGCTACGAGCTGGTGGATGGCTCCGGCGGCGCGGGCGAGTTCCGCGGCGGCATGGGGCTGCGCCGGGTGTACCGGGCCGAGGCCGAATGCCGGCTGCGCGTCGATGGCTCGCGGATCCGCTCGGCGCCCTGGGGCCTGGCGGGCGGGCAGCCCGGTGGCATGGGCCACTTCGGCTTCAGCGACGGCGTGGTGCCGTTCGAGCATGGGTCCGGCGTGCTGCAGCGCGGCCAGATCGTGGAGATCGTCACCCCCGGCGCAGGCGGCTATGGCCGGGCCGCAAAACGCGGCAAGGCGCAGGTCCAGCGGGACCTGGCCGAACGCCGCATCGGTCCGGACGCCGCCCGGGCCGCCGGCTACGAATTGGCCTGACGCCTCAGAATGGCCTGGGCTCTGAAGCGGATCGGCGTCTCGCTGATTTTGGTTTGGGCCGTGGCCAGCATCGTCTTCCTGGCGCTGCGCGCCGTGCCGGGCGACCCGGCCGAACTGCTGCTGGCCCAGGGCGGCGCCGCGCCCGACCCGGCGATCGTGGCGGAGCTGCGCGAGCAGCTTGGCTTGGACATGCCGCTGGGCCAGCAGTACGTGGCCCGCTTCCAGCGCCTGCTGCACGGCGATTTCGGACGGAGCCTGCAAGACAGCGCCCCGGTCGGCGCCGAGATCTTGCGCCGCCTGCCGCGCACGCTGGAGCTGATTCTCGCCGCCGCCGTGATCGCGCTGCTGCTGGGCCTGCCCGCGGGGCTGTGGGCGGCGCTGCGGGTGGGCGGGCTGGCGGACCGGGTGCTGTCCTGGATTTCGGCGGCTGGGCTGGCGGTGCCGGTCTTCGTTGCCGGCACGCTGATGGTGCTGGTCTTCGCGCAATGGCTGCGCGTGGTTTCCTCCGGCGGCTACGTCCCGCTGGCCCAGGACCCGGTGCGCCACTTCACCCTGCTGGCGATGCCGGCCGCGACGATCGCGCTGGGGCTGTACTCCACCGTGTTCCGCATGACCCGCGCCGCCGTGCTGGACGTGTCGCTGCGCGATTACGTGCGCACCGCGCGGGCCAAGGGCGTGGCCAGGCGGCGCATCGTGGTCCACCATATCCTGCGCAACGCGTTGATCCCGGTCGTGACGGTGCTGGCGCTGAACCTCGGCACGCTGTTGGGCGGCACCGTGCTGGTGGAATACGTGTTCAACTATCCCGGCCTGTCCGGCCTGCTGGTGGACGCGGTGAACGCGCGGGATTATCCGGTGGTGGAGGGGATCGTCTTGGTGATCTCCATCCTGTTCGTCTCGCTCAACCTGTGCGTGGACCTGATGTACGCGGTGCTCGATCCGCGGGTCCGTCACGCGTGACGCGCACCACGCACAGCGGCGCCGTCCGATGCGGCTGAGGCGGGCCCCCGTCGTGATGGTCGGGCTGATCGCGCTGCTGGCGTTGGCCGTGCCGGTGCTGGGCCTGCCGGACCCGGTCCGGATGGACATCGCCCACCGCCTGGCGGCGCCCTCGGCCGCGCATTGGCTAGGACAGGACGAGTATGGGCGGGACATGCTGACCCGGCTGCTGTGGGGCGCCCGGGTCTCGTTGTCCGTGGCGACGGCCTCGGCGGCGGCCGCCTGCATCCTGGGCGTGGCGCTGGGGCTGGCCGGCGGCTTCCTGGGGCGCGTGACCGAGGTGCTGGCGGTGCGCAGCATGGACCTGGTGCTGTGCTTCCCGCCGCTGCTGCTGGCCCTGCTGGTCGTGACGCTGCTCGGGCCGGGGGCGGCGACGCTGATCCCGGTGCTGGCGCTGGTGTACCTGCCGGGCTTCGTGCGGGTCGCCTATGCAGGGGTGCTGTCCGTCCGCAACCAGGAATACGTCGAGGCGATGCGCGTGCTGGGCGCCGGCCGGCTGCGGATCATGCTGCGCACGATCCTGCCGAACATCGCTGGGCCGGTGCTGGTGCAGTTCAGCCTGGCAATGGCCTCGGCGGTGGTGCTGGAAAGCGGCTTGTCTTTCCTGGGGCTGGGCGTGGTGCCGCCGGCGCCGTCCTGGGGCCAGATGATCGCCGCCGGGCGCGCGGTGATGGTGCAGGCGCCGCTGCTGCTGATCTGGCCGTGCCTGGCGCTGTCACTGACCATCCTGGCGATGAACGCACTGTGCGACGCGCTGCGCGACGCGGTGGACCCGCACCGCCGCCGCCGGCTGCGCGCCTTTGCCCCGCTGGCCGAACTGCTGCCGGAGCCGGCGGAGCGGACCGCTTCCCGGCAGGGGATGGCGCTGGACGTGCACGGGCTGACCATCGAGATCGACACGCCGTCCGGCCCGATCCAGCCCGTGCGCGACGTGTCGCTTTCGGTGGCGCCCGGGGAGACCCTGGCGGTGGTGGGGGAAAGCGGCTCGGGCAAGTCGTTGACCGGGCTGGCGGTGATGGGGCTGCTGCCGGCCGCGGCGCGGGTGACGGCCGGCGTTGCCTTCGTGGACGGGCAGGAGGTGCTTCGCCTGCCGGACAGCCAGTTGCGCCGGCTACGCGGCAGCCGCATGGCGATGGTGTTCCAGGACCCGCTCAGCAGCCTGAACCCAGTGCACCGCATCCACGCGCAGATCGCCGAAACGCTCCAGGCGCACCGGCGCATGGGTGGCGGGGCGCTGCGAAGCCAGGTGGTGTCCCTGCTGCAGCGGGTGGGTATCCCCGACCCGCTGCGCCGCGCCCGCGCCTTCCCGCACGAACTGTCCGGCGGCATGCGCCAGCGCGCGATGATCGCAATCGGCATCGCCAACGATCCCCGCCTGCTGATCGCCGACGAGCCGACCACGGCGCTGGACGTGACCATCCAGGCGCAGGTGCTGGCCCTGATCGGCCAAATCAAGCGCGAGCGCGGCATGGGGGTGGTGTTCATCACCCACAGCCTGCCGGTGGTGGCGGAGATCGCGGACCGGGTGGCCGTGATGTATGCGGGCGAGATCGTCGAGCTGGGCAGCGCCGCCTCGATGTTCGCCGCGCCCCTGCACCCCTACACCGCCGCCCTGCTGCGCAGCGCCCCAGCGGAGGATGGCGGCCTGCCGGAGGGCATCCCCGGCGCCGTGCCGCTGCCGCACGCCTTGCCGCCCGGCTGCGTCTTCGCGCCCCGCTGCACCCACCACATCGAAACCTGCGACGCGGCGCGCCCGCCTTTGGAAGATGCGGCCCCTGGCCGCGCCACCCGCTGCATCCGCTGGCGGGAACTCGCGGCCGTGGACGAAGCGGTGCAGGCGGCATGACGCAGTCCGCACCCACGCCGCTGGTCAGTGCCGAGGGGCTGGTCCGCAGCTTCGGCGGCGGCGGCCTGTTCGGGCGCCGCCGGCCCGTGCGGGCGGTGGATGGCGTCTCGTTGCGGATCGAACGGCGGGAAGCGGTGGGCCTGGTGGGCGAAAGCGGCTCGGGCAAGAGCACGATCGGGCGGCTGCTGCTGGGAGTGCTGGAGCCGACCGCTGGGCGCGTGCTGCTGGACGGGCAGTCCCTGGCCGATGCACGGGGCGCGGCGGCGCGGGCGCTGCGGCGCCGGATGCAGATGGTGTTCCAGGACCCTTATTCCAGCCTAGACCCGCGCCGCCGGATCGGCGCGCAGATCGCGGACGGGCTGGGCATCCACCGGCTGGTGCCGCGCGCAGCGCAGCGGGACCGGGTGGCGGCGCTCCTGGACCAGGTGGGGCTGCCGCCGGCGCATGCCGACCGCTACCCGCACGAGTTCAGCGGCGGCCAGCGGCAGCGCGTCGGCATCGCCCGCGCCCTGGCGACGGAGCCGGAGTTCCTGGTGGCGGACGAGCCGGTCTCGGCGCTGGACGTATCGGTGCAGGCGCAGGTGCTCGCGCTGCTGGCCGACCTGCGCGGGCGGCTGGGGCTGGGGCTGCTGTTCATCAGCCACGACCTGCATGTGGTGCGCAGTCTGTGCGACCGGGTGCTGGTGCTCTATCTGGGGAGGGTGATGGAAGAAGGCCGGGCCGCCGCAGTGTTGCAGAACCCGCGCCACCCCTATACCCGCGCCTTGCTGTCCGCCGCGCCCAGCCTGGACGCGGCACGGCGGCGCACCCGCATCCTGCTGCAAGGCGACCCGCCCAGCCCGGCCGATCCGCCATCGGGCTGCGTGTTCCGCACGCGCTGCCCCTGGGCCATCCCTGCCTGCGCCGAAGCCCGGCCGGCGCTGGACCTGGTCGGGCCGGAGCACCGGTCCGCCTGCATCCGCAACGCCGAACTGGACGAGGCTCCGGACGGCAACCGCCCCCTACCGCCCATCAACCCGGAAAGGTTCCACAATGGATCGGATCACGCGCCGTAGCCTGCTGGTCTCGGCGGCTGCCCTGCCGCCTGCGATGCTGCTTTCGCCGGGTGTCCGCGCCGCGCCGGAGGCCGGCACGCTACGCTTCGGGTTGTCGTCCTACCCGCCGAACCTGAACCCCTGGGCCAGCACCGGCACCGCGGCGCTGACCGTGAAGCTGCAGATGTTCCGTGGCCTGCTGTCCTTCGGGCCGGACGGTGCGGTCCGGCCGGAGCTTGCCGAAAACTGGGAGCGGGATGGGGACGTTGGCTGGCGATTCCGCCTGCGGGACGCGGTGTTCCACAACGGCGCGCCAGTGACGGCCGAAGACGTGAAGTGGACGATCGAACAGATCGCCGGCGAGAAGTCGACCGCCTACTACCGCGGGCAGTTCCAGGAGGTGGATGCGATCGAGACGCCGGATGCCCGCACCGTGCGGATCATGATGAAGAAGCCGACCGTGACCCTGCCGCTGCTGCTGGCCAGCCCCTTCGCCCCCATCATCGCCAAGGGTACCCTGACCGGCGGCAACGGCCCGGTTGGCGCCGGCCCCTACACCCTGGCCGCGCAGGAGCGCGGGGTGTCGATCGACCTGGTCGCCTTCGACAGATACTACAAGCCAGGTCTGCCGAAGATGAAGCGCCTGCGCATGATCGCCTATGCCGACGAGAGCGCGCGCGTGGCCGCCCTGCAATCCGGCGACGTGGACATCATCGAATACGTGCCCTGGCAGAACATGAGCGCGATCGAGGCCGACCCGAAGCTGAAGCTGACCACGGTCGATGGCCCGTTCATGAACCTGAACTTCAACGGCGGCTCTGGCCCGTTCAAGGATGCGCGGCTGAGGCTGGCCGTGGCGCATGCGATCCGCCGGGATGAGGTCGTCAAGGCCGCCTTCTTCGGCCGCGGCACGCCACTGGAAGGGCTGCCGATCCCCAGGGCGAGCGACTTCTATGACGAATCACTGGCGCATGTCTGGAAATACGATCCGGCGAAGTCTAAGCAATTGATGCAGGAGGCCGGCGTCGGCAGCGGCTTCAGTTGCACGCTGCTGTCCACCGCGCAGTACAGCATGCATAAGTCCACCGCGGAAATCGTGCAGCAGCATCTGGGCGAGATCGGCATCGAGGTGAAGCTGAACCTGCCGGATTGGCCGACCCGGGTCACGCTGGGCAACCGCGGCCAATACGAATTCTGCGTGCAGGGCCAGGCGGCCGACAACAACGATCCGGACGGGTTATCGGCCTATATCGACGGCGAACTGCCGCCGGACAACGCACGCAGCTTCCATCTGCCCACGCCCCGCATCCACGAACTGCTGGCCCAGGGGCGGGCGGAGTTCGACGTCGCCAAGCGCCACGCCATCTATGCCGAACTGCAGAAGGTGGCGGCGGCCGAGGTGCCGCTGGCCGGGCTGTGCTGGCGCGCCCAAGGCTATGCCATGGCCCGGGGCGTGGAAGGCTTCGCCAATCTGTCCGGCGGGCTGAACTTCTATTCGGGCTATTCTATCGAGGCGGTCTCGGTCGGCTGAGGGATGGCGGCATGGCCAGCAGCGGCCAGAAGCCGGTGCTAAAGGGCGCTGGAGGAGTCGAAGGCGACGTTCGACTTCCTCCAGGCCTTGATCGCGTGGGAGCAGTTGGACGCGGACCTGCAGATCTCCGGCCGGCTCTTCGGCGCCTGGACCTCAGGCCCGGAAGTAGCGCTTGGCCCGGCGCTCGGCCTCCTTCGCCGCGTCCTCTGGCGTGCTGGAGCCCGTGCTGGCCGCGGCCACCATGTCCACCATCACGTAATCCGCCATCACCGCGCCAGACTGTTCGGTGATGGAACCCGGGAACGCATAGTAACGGCTGCCAGACATCGTCTCCTTGTACAGCTTGATTTTTGGATCGCTTGTCCAAACATCGCTGCTTTCGTAGGCCCTCAGCGGCTGGCCCCAGTAACCGAAGCTCCCGGTCAGCCACTTGTCATACTGCGGCGCCTCCATCATGTAGGCGAGGTACGCCTTGGCCGCGTTCGGATACTTGGTATGCTTGAAGATCATCGCGTTGATGGCCAGCGCGCCCTCCGTCACCTTGCCCACCGGCCCGATCGGCATGTGTGCGTGGTCGAGATCCTGCCCGATCTTCGCGATCTGCGGGTCCGTGCTGTTCTTGGCCGAAAAGTACAGCGACACGCCATTCTGCGTCACGCCGATCTCGCCGGCCAGCAAAGCCTTGTTGTTGCTCGTGTCGTTCCAGGCGTTGGTTCCTTGGATGAACGTCTGATACAGCGCCTTGCCGTATTTCAGCGCCTCGATCGTTTCCTTCGAGTTGATCGTTACCTTGCCCGCCTCGTCCGTCATGGTCGCGCCATGCGACCACACCAGCCAATGGCAAAAGGCATTGGCGTCGCCCACGGCGTGCCCGAGCGCGAATCCGGCCGGGTGGCCGGCCTTCTGCATCTTCCGGCATAGGTCCAGGAACCCATCGAGCGTCGTCGGGAACGTGTCGAAACCCACCTCGCCGATCCAGGACTTGCGATACAGGCCGAGGCCGCCCGAGGCGCCCATCGGGATCGCGATCCACTGGTTCGTGCCGCTCTTCTTGCCGTACTTCTCGGCCAACGGGTACCAGCCGCCATATTTCTTGCCGAGGTACTCGGCTACATCCGTCAGATCCACCAGCTTGTCGGAATACAAATGCGGATCGTCCGTCCAGCCCACCACCACGTCGGGGCCGGCGCCGGTGTTGGCCGTCACCGCCGTCTGCGGCCGCAGGTCCTCCCAGCCGGAGAAGTCGATGCGGACCTGAACGCCGGTGGCATCGGCGAACTTCTTGGTGTTCTCGCGGAAAATGACCTCGTCGGGTTCCACGAACTTCGCCGGGCGCAGCACGCGCAGGCTGGCGCCCTTCTCCACCGGAAGGTTCAGCGGGGGCACGTTGGCCTCCGGGATCGCGGCCGCGGCCGTGCCGCCGACCAAGCCGGCCCCGGCCAAGGCGCCCATTCCGAACCCGGCCTGGCGGCGAGTGACATCCATCATGCGTTCTGCTCCCTTTGAGTGTAGCGCTAGGCGACCAGCCGGCTGCCGGTCTCGCGATCGAACAAGTGCACCAGTGCCGGGTCCGCGGTCACCGAGATGGGGTCGCCGGGCCGCGCCGAAACGCGCTCGCGGAACGCGCCCATCACCGGCAGGGCGCCAAGCTTGCCATGCACCTGGGTCTCGGACCCGGTCGGTTCCACCACCTGCACCATGAGCGGCACGCCCGACCCGGCCCCCACCGCCAATTGCAGGTGCTCCGGCCGCACCCCATACATGGCCGGCCGGCCGTTCGCGTTGGCCGCACCCGTCGGCAAGGGCCACAAGCTGCCGCCCTCGGCGCGGAACCCACCTGCCTCGATGACGCCCGGCAGGAAGTTCATCGCAGGGCTGCCGATGAACCCGGCGACGAACTGGTTTGCCGGATGATCGTACAGCTCCAGCGGGCTGCCGATCTGCTCCACCCGCCCGCCGTTCATCACAACGATCTTGTCGGCCATCGTCATCGCCTCGATCTGGTCGTGCGTGACATAGATCG
>CAXSDH010000084.1:0-16634 GCA_964235765.1 uncultured Acetobacteraceae bacterium | reverse complement strand
CAGCCTGGACGACGAGTGGCGGGCGATCGCGGCGGACCTGCTCAGCCCGGCGTCGGCGCCCCCCGGCCGCTGAGCGTCCGCCGCACCGCGTCGCGCCACCCCGCATACAGCCCGTCCCGTTGCGCCTCGTCCATCATGGGCGCGAATCGGCGCTCCACCCGCCAGCCATCGGCGAACTCCGCCGGCGACGGGCATAGCCCGGCCGCCAGCCCCGCAAGGTATGCGGCGCCCCTGGCCGTCGTCTCCGTCACCGCCGGCCGGTCCACCGGCGCGGCGAGCTGGTCGGCGAGGAACTGCATGGTCCAATCGGACGCAGCCATCCCGCCATCGACCCGGAGCACGGTGCGGGACGGCCCCCCGAACGCCCCCCCGACCGCCTCCTCAAACGCGCGGGGGTGGTCCGCCTGCATGGCCTCGATCAGGTCGCGGGTCTGGAAGGCGACGCTCTGCAGCGCGGCGCGGGCGAGCTCGGCCGGCCCGGTGTTGCGGGTCAGCCCGAACAGCGCCCCCCGCGCGTCCGGGTCCCAATGCGGCGCGCCCAGCCCGGTGAACGCCGGGACCATGTAAACCGCCTGCCGCGGATCGGCCCGCTGCGCCAGCGCGCCGCTCTCCGAAGCATGGGCCAGCACCCCCAACCCATCCCGCAGCCATTGCACCGCCGCGCCCGCCACGAATATGGAGCCCTCCAGCGCATAGGTGCGAACGCCGCCGAGCTGGTAGGCGAGGGTGGTCAGCAGGCGGTGGCGGGACGGCGCCGCCACCGCGCCGGTGTTCAGCAGCACGAAGCAGCCGGTGCCGTAGGTGGATTTCACCATCCCGGGCTCGAAGCATGCCTGGCCGATCGTGGCCGCGTGCTGGTCGCCGGCCATGCCCAGCACCGGCGTCGGCGTGCCCAGCACCGAGGTCACGCCGAACGGGCCGGAGCAGTCCCTGATCTCCGGCAGCATGGCGCGGGGCACGCGGAACAGTTCGAGCAGCCCGTCGTCCCAATCGCCGGCATGGATGTTGTACAACATGGTGCGGCACGCGTTCGTGGCGTCCGTCGCGTGCACGCGGCCTTCGGTCAGGCGCCACAACAGGAAGCTGTCCACGGTGCCGAAGGCCAGCTCGCCCCGCTCGGCGCGGGCGCGCGCACCGGGCACCTCGTCCAGCAGCCAGGCGAGCTTGGTGGAGCTGAAATACGGGTCGAGCACCAGCCCGGTCCGCGCGGCCACCATCGGCTCGTGCGCCCGCAACGCGGCGCAGGCCTCCGCCGTGCGCCGGTCCTGCCAGACGATGGCCCGATGGATCGGCTCCCCGGTCCGGCGGTCCCACACCAGGGTGGTCTCGCGCTGGTTGGCGATGCCGATGCCCGCCACGTCCCCGGCGCTCCCGCCCGAGGCCGCCAGCGCCTCCCGCAGCACGGCGACGGAGTCCGCGGCAATGTCCTCCGGATCGTGCTCCACCCAGCCCGGCGCGGGGTAATGCTGCGGCAACTCGCGCCGCGCCGCCGCCACCGGCTCCAGCGCTGCGCCGCGGAAGGCGATGGCGCGGGTCGAGGTGGTGCCCTGGTCGAGCGCCAGGATCAACCCGGGCACGCTACCCCGCCCCCCGCCCCGCTAAACCCCCCGCTAAACGCCCCGCCAAACGCCCGAGCAGCCGGGCGTGGCTGCGCATGCCCTGGTGGAAGCAGCGCCATTCGAACTTCTCGTTCGGGCTGTGCACCTGGTCGCCGTCCAGGCCGAAGCCGATCAGCAGGCTGTCGATGCCGAGCAGGCGGCGCATGCTCTCCACCACCGGAATGCTGCCGCCGCTGCCGATCAGCACGGCGGGCCGCCCGTACTCCGCCGAAAGCGCGTCGCGGGCGGCCTGCACGAAAGGCCCTTCATGCGGGATTTCGATGCCCGGCGCCGTGCTGAACACCTCCACGTCCGCGCGCGCCCCCGCAGGCAGGCGCCCCGCCACGAAGACGCGGAACGCGGCGGCGACGGCGGCCGGGTCCTGCCCGGGCACCAGGCGGAACGACACCTTGGCCCCCGCCTCGGCGGCGATGACGGTCTTGCTGCCCGGCCCCTGATAGCCGCCCCAGATGCCGTTGATGTCGGCGGTGGGCCGGGCCCAGAGCCGCTCGAGCGCGGGGCGCCCCCGCTCCCCGGCCGGCGACGACAGGCCGACGGCGCCCAGGAACAGGGCCTCGTCGAAGCCCAACGACGCCCATTCCGCCGCCTGCGCGGCCGGCACCTCCGCCACCCCATCATAGAATCCCGCAAGCTGGACCCGCCCGGCCGCGTCGTGCAGCCCGCCCAGCACATGGGTGAGCGCGTTGATCGGGTTGAGCGCGGAGCCGCCGAAAATGCCGGAATGCAGGTCCCGCTCCGCCGCGTGCAGGGTCACCTGCGCATACACGAGCCCGCGCAGCCGGGTGGTGATGGCGGGCGTGTCGATGTCCCACATGCCGGTGTCGCTGATCACCGCCACGTCGGCCAGCAGCGCCGGGCGGTGCGCGGCCAGGAACGCCTCGAGGTTGGGGCTGCCGACCTCCTCCTCGCCCTCGACCAGCACCGTAACCTGCACCGGCGGCCCGCCATGCACGGCGTGCCAGGCCCGCAGCGCTTCGAGCCACATCATCACCTGGCCCTTGTCGTCCACCGCGCCGCGGGCGATGACGCGGGGGCCCCAAGGCCCATCGACCAGCGTCGGCTCGAAGGGCGGGCTGGTCCACAATTCGAGCGGTTCCGCCGGCTGCACGTCGTAATGGCCATAGAACAGCAGGTGCGGCGCGCCGCCGCCCGGCCCGGGATGATGGGCCAGCACCACAGGATGCCCCGGCGTCGCATGCAGCCCGGCGGTGAACCCCATGCCGGCCAACTGGTCCCGCACCCACTCGGCCGCCGCATGGCAATCCGCATTGTGCGCAGGCTGGGCGGAGATGCTGGGAATGCGGAGCAGGCTGAACCAGCGCTCCCGCGCGGCGTCCAGGTTGGCTTCGATATGATCGAGGACTGCGTCGGTGTTCATGCGCAGCATACTGGCCAATGCCGCGCCGGGCCGCTAGCAGGGAGGCGCTGACCGCGCCGCGCGACAGCCTGCGCGACATCGTAAAGGCGTCCTACCCGGTGTTCTGGGGCGTGCGGAAGGTCTAGCCCCCGGCTGCCTGCATCGCCGCCCAAACCCGCTGCGGCGTCGCCGGCATGTCGATATGCGTCACCCCGACCTGCCGCAGCGCGTCCGCCAGCGCGTTCATCACCGCCGGCAGCGCCCCCGCGCACCCCGCCTCGCCGCACCCCTTGGCCCCCAGCACGTTCGTCTTCGCCGGCACCGGGTGGCTCAACATCGTGAAGCTCGGCGCGTCCGCCGCAAGCGGCAGCGCGTAGTCCATGAACGACCCGGTCACCAATTGCCCGTCGTCGTCATAGGCCATCGCCTCCATGAACGCCTGGCCGATGCCCTGCACGATGCCGCCATGCGCCTGGCCCTCGACCAGCATCGGGTTGATGAGCACCCCGAAATCGTTGACCATGTGGTAGCGCACGACATCCGCCTCGCCCGTCTCCTCGTCCACCTCCACCTCGGCCACGTGGCAGCCGTTCGGGAACGCGGAGGGCGCCTTCTCATGGATGTGGCTCACGTCCAAGGTGTCCGGCACCCCCTCCGGAAGGTCCATGCCGTCCCGCAGCCGCGCCGCCAACTCCATGAGGCCGACCCCGCGGTCCGTCCCGGCGATGCTGAACCGCCCCCGCCCCGCCCCGTCGATGGCGAACTCGATGTCGGCCACCGCGGCCTCCAGGGCGTGCGCCGCGATCCGGCTGCCCTTCTCGATGCAAAGGGCGCTCGCTTCCACGATCGCGGCGCCGCTCGCCATCATGCTCTTCGAGCCGCCGGTGCCGCCGCCCGCGATGAGCTGGTCACTGTCGCCCTGCAGCAGCCGCACGCTCTCGAACGGCACGCCCAGCCGGTCGCACAGCACCTGCGCGAACGGCGAAGCGTGGCCCTGGCCGTAATCCAGCGTCCCGGTGATGATCGTCACCGTGCCGTCGTCCTCGAAGCGGATGCCGCCCATCTCGGATTGCGGCGGCGCCGTCACCTCCAAATACTGGCCGATGCCCCGCCCGCGCAGCTTGCCGCGGCCCCGGCTCTCGGCCCGCCGCGCGTTGAAGCCGTCCCAATCCGCCAAGGCCAGCGCCTTGTCGAGCACCGCCGGAAAGTCGCCGCTGTCGTATTCCATGCCGGACGGCGCGGCATACGGCATCTGCTCCGGCCGGATGTGGTTGCGCCGCCGCAACTCGACCCGATCGATGCCCATCTCGGCGGCAGCCGTATCGACCAGCCGCTCCATGTAGTAGTTGCCCTCCGGCCGCCCGGCGCCGCGATAGGGGCCCACCGGCGTCGTGTTGGTGAACACGCAGGTCGACGACACCTCCATCAGCGGCGTGGCATAGACCCCAACCATGTTCTTGGTCACGTTCGTCGTGGGCGGAATGGTCGTCGCGTTGCTGAGATAGGCGCCCAGGTTGCCGAACACCCGGGTGCGGATCGCCAGGAACCGCCCCTCCGAGTCCAGCGCCAGCTCGGCCTCCACCTCGTGGTCCCGCCCATGGCTGTCGGACAGGAAGCTCTCCGACCGCTCGTCCGTCCACTTCACCGGGCGGCCCAGCAGCCGCGCCGCCAGCAGCAGGCAGGGATACTCCGGATACACCGAAGCCTTCATGCCGAACGAGCCGCCGACATTGCCGGTCAGCACATGGATCTTGTCCGCCGGCACGCCCATGACGTGGTTCAGCGAATGCTTCATGCCCCAAACCCCCTGGCACCCCACGCGCAGCGTATAGCGCCCGCTCTCCGGATCGAACGCGCCCAGCGCCGAGCGCGGCTCCATCGCCGCCACCACGATGCGGCTGCTGCGGATCGGCAGGCGCGTGACATGGGCGGCGCCGGCGAAGGCCGCAGCCACGGCCGCGCTGTCGCCATGGTGGTAGTCCATGATCAGGTTGCCCGGCGCGTCGTCATGCAGCAAAGGCGCCCCGGCGGCCGCGGCAGCCCGCGCGCTGGTGACGGCGGGCAGCGGATCGACGTCCAGCAGCACGGCGTCCGCCGCATCCCGCGCCTGCTTGGCCGTCGCGGCAACCACGCAGGCGACCGGGTCACCCACGTAGCGCACCTTGCCCTGGGCCAGGGCGCCCTGCTTCGGGCGCGGCGTGGCCGTGCCGTCCCGGTGCTTGCCGGCCGAGGCCTGCATGGGCTTGATGCCGCCCGCCTCGAGGTCCCCAGCGGTCAGGATCGCCGCCACGCCAGGCATCGCCCGGGCGTCCGCCGCGTCCACCCCGCGCAGCACCCCATGCGCGTGCCGGCTCCGCACCATCACCGCATGCAGTTGCCCCGGCAGGTTCAGGTCGTCGGTGTAGCGGCCCTCGCCGCGCAGCAGCACCGGGTCCTCCTTGCGGGAGACCGGCTGGCCGATGGCGAATTTCTCGAAGTCCGGCTTGGTGGCGACGTTCATCTATGGAAACCCCCCGCTGCGATGCGACAACCTGCGATGCAACAACCTGCGCTGCGATGCAACAAGTTGGGCTGATCGCGCTATCGTAAAGCCATCGCCCGGGGCCAGACCAGCCACGTCACCGTAATCGCCGCCGCCTGGACGGCCAGCACCAGGGCAACGCAGCCCGGCCAGCCCAGATGTGCCCATATCCCCGCCGGCACGACCCCGCCCAGGCTGCCGCCCACATAATACGACGTCACGTACAGCCCGACCGCCGTGGACCGCGCCCGCTCCGCCGCAAGCGCCACGTAGCCGATCGACAGCGTCTGCTCGGTGAACACGCCGATGGCCACCACCCCAAGCCCGAGGATCACCACCGGCAGCGCCGGCGCCAGGGTCAGCAGCAGCCCGGCGCCCACCACGCCCCCGGCCAGCGCCATCGTGGCCCGGCGGCCCACCCGCACCGCAAGCCGGCTGGCGAGCGGCGCCGCCACCGCGCCGAGCAAATAGACGACGAACACCGAACCAAGCTGCGCCGGCCCAAGCCCGTACGCCGGCCCGGCGAGCAAAAAGCTCGCATAGGTGAACGTCGCGATGATCGAGAACAACACCGCGAAGCCGACGCCGCACGTGGCCATCACCTGCCGGCTGCCGAGGTGGTGCGCAAAGCCCGCCAGCGACCCCCGCCAGCCCCGCACCGGCCGGAACCGCCGTTCCCGAGGCAACAATGCCGCGATCAGCAGCGCCGCCGAAAGCGTCACCCCCGCCAGTGCCACGAACGACGCCCGCCAGCCGAAATACTGCCCGGTCCACCCCGCGATGAAACGCCCCCCGAAGCCGCCCACGATCGTGCCGACGGTATAGGTCCCCGTGGCCCGCACCGCCTCCGCCCCGGAGCACTCGTCGGCGATATAGGCCACGGTCACCGCAAAGATGAACGGCAGCAGCAGCCCCTGCACGAAACGGCACAGGATCAGCACGTCGAGGCTGGGCGCCGCGGCGGCCAGCAGCGTCGGCGCCGCCAGCGCCAGGCTCGCGCCCACGATCAGCCGCCGCCGCCCCAGCGCGTCGGAGACGCTGCCCACGAACGGGGCCACCACGGCGACCGCGATCAGCGACGCCGTGACCGTCAGCCCGGTTCGGGTCTGGCTGGCGCCGAACACCTCGGCCAAGGTCGGCAGCAGGGACTGCGTCGCATACAGGTTGACGAAGGTGCAGAACCCGGCCGCAGCCACGCTGATCCCGCGGCGGTCCAAGCCTAATCCCGCCCCCGCGCGAGGAACGCGGCACAGGCCGGCGGCAACACGACCTCCTGCGCGCAAGCGGCGGCCGGGACCAGAAGGAGCGCAAGTGCCGCAAGGCGCATCGAAGCACTATGCCCCCCACCCCGAACCCGTGCCAAGAACCCGTGTTGCCTAAACCTGGACGCCTCCTCGCGAGAATTGTAGGAGAACCGGTATGAACGGCCGTTACCTCGTCACGGGCGGCGCCGGCTACGTCGGCAGCCACTGCGTCGCATTGCTGGCCCAGAGCGGCGCAGAGGTCGTGGTGCTCGACAACCTCCGGCAGGGCCATCGCGCCGCCGTGCCCAGCGGAGTCCGCCTGGTCGAAGCCGACGTCGCCGAGGCCGCCTTCGTGCTCGCCGAAGGCCGCTGGGAGGGCGTGCTGCACTTCGCCGCCCTCTCCCTGGTGGGCGAGAGCATGAAACGGCCGATGCACTACTTCGTCGAAAACGTCGGCGCGGGCCTGCGCCTCATCGACGCCTGCGTGCGCCACGGCGTGCCGAAATTCGTCCTCTCCTCCACCGCGAACCTGTTCGGCCACCCCGAGCAGATCCCGATCGGCGAGACCGCGCACATCAGTCCAGGCTCGCCCTACGGCGAGAGCAAGCTGATGCTGGAACGGGCACTGCATTGGGCCGCCAAGGCGCACGGTCTCCGCAGCGCCTGCCTGCGCTACTTCAACGCGGCCGGAGCGGACCCGGACGGCAAGCTCGGCGAGGACCACGACCCGGAAACGCACCTCATCCCGCTCGCCATCGACGCGGCGCTCGGCCGCCGCCCCAAGCTGGTGGTGTTCGGCGCCGACTACCCCACCCCGGACGGCACCGCGATCCGCGACTACGTGCACGTCTCGGACCTGGCGCGCGCGCATCTGCTGGCGATGGACCGCCTGGACCACGGCAGCGTCACCTACAACCTCGGCAACGGCGCCGGCCACTCGGTGCAGGACGTGATCGCGGCCGTGGAGCGCGTGCTGGGCCGCCCCGTGCCGCGCGACTACGGCCCGCGCCGGCCGGGCGATCCCGCCATCCTGGTCGCCGCATCGGCGCTGATCCGGCAGGAGACGGGCTGGAGGCCGGTCCATGCCAGCCTCGACGAGATCGTCCGCACCGCGGCCGATTGGCGGCTGCGCCACCCATCGGGCTACGGCGCGTCCGGCCGCGGAAACGCGGGCGTCGCCAAATAGCGCAGCCGCTTCAACTCTTTGCGCCCCCGCGAAACCGAGCCCAGGATCAGCCCGCAGGCCGTGGAAAGGAAGGCGAGCAGCACCAAACCCATCGCCAGCACCGCGGTCGGCAGGCGCGGCACCAGCCCGGTCTGCATGTAGTCCACCACCACCGGAGTGCCGCCGATCACGGCCAAGGCCATGAGCATGGCCGCCGCCACCATGAAGAACTGCACCGGCCGCTCCTCCTTGACCAGCAACACGATGGTCCGCAGGATACGCCAGCCATCGCGGTAGGTGTTCAACTTGGACTGCGATCCCTCCTGACGCTCCTTATACTGTGTCGGAACCTCGCCGATCGGCATCCATAACTCGAGTGCATGGACGGTGAACTCCGTCTCCGTCTCGAACCCGCCGGAAAGCGCCGGAAACGACTTGACGAAGCGCCGCGAGAACACCCGGTAGCCCGAAAGCATGTCGGACACGCGATTCCCGAAAATGGCGCGCACGATGCCGGTCAGCATCCGGTTGCCGAACTTGTGGCCCGGCCGGTAGCTCGCCGGGCTGTCGGAAACACGGGCGCCGTTCACCATATCGAGCCCGTCCTCCAGCAACAGGCGGACCATGGCAGGGGCGGCGGCCGCGTCGTAGGTGGCGTCCCCATCGACCAGCACGTAAACATCGGACTCGATGTCGGCGAACATGCGGCGGATCACGTGGCCCTTGCCCTGCAGCATCTCCGTCCGGACGATCGCCCCCGCCTCCCGGGCCGCCTCGGCCGTGCCGTCGCTGGAATTGTTGTCGTACACGAACACCGCCGCCCCCGGCAGCGCGGCCCGGAAATCCCGCACCACGGCCCGGATCGCCACCTGCTCGTTGTAGCAGGGGATCAGCACCACCACGCGCGGGCTCAGCGGAACACCAGCCGGCGCGACAGGTTGAAGTTGGCCACCATGCCGGCCGCCACGCCGGCAGCGATGGCGAACACCGGATGCTCGCGGCAGAGCGGCACGAACGCGACCAGCAGCAGGAACGCGCCGCGGTTCAGCACGAACCCCAAACCGTTGGCGGCCAGGAACAGCAGCCACTGCCGCACGAGGCTGCCGCGGGCGGCGGCACGGAACGTCCAGGCGCGGTTCAGCGCCCAGTTGCAGGTCGCCGCCGCCAGGTAGGCGGCAAGCCCGGCCCAGACCAGCCCGATCCTGCCGCGCAGCAGATACACGCACAGCACGTCCACGCCGAAGCCGGCCAGGCCCACGGCGCCGAACTGCAGGAACTGCCGGACGACGAGCACGGTCCCCGGCCGCACGCGGGATTGCAGGGTCTGGAACATGGGCAGCCTCTAGCCGATTTCACGCCGCCATTAAACCGCATCAGCGTTAATGCTTCGTTGTGATAAACTGGCGCATAGCGTAGCCGCATGGTTTGCTGCCGCGCGCCGGATCGGGAGACAAGCAACAATGAAGCGTCGGACACTCATCGCGACCGCGGCCGCGTCGCTCGCCGCGCCGGCCATCGCCCAACCCGCCAACACCCGGCTGCTCCGCTTCATCCCCCAGGCCGACCTGACGGTGCTGGACCCCATGTGGACGACCGCCTACGTCACCCGCAACCACGGGTTCATGGTGTTCGACACCCTGTTCGGGCAGGACAGCCAATACCGCCCCTCGCCGCAGATGCTGGCCGGGTTCAACACCGAGGACGACGGCAAGACCTGGACGCTCGCGCTGCGGTCCGGCCTCAAGTTCCACGACGGCGAACCGGTGCGCGCGCGGGACTGCGTGGCCAGCCTGCAACGTTGGGGCAAGCGGGACGCGTTCGGCGGCGCGCTGATGGCCGCGACCGACGAGTTGCTCGCCAAGGACGACCGCAACCTGGTGTTCCGGCTCAAGCGGCCCTTCGCGCTGCTGCCCGCCGCACTGGCGAAAACGCCCGGCTACAACCCCGTGATGATGCCCGAACGCCTCGCCAGGACCGACCCCTTCACGCAAGTGACGGAAATGATCGGCAGCGGCCCCTACAAGTTCAAGGCCGACGAGCGCGTGCCCGGCGCCCGCGCCGTCTACGAGCGCTTCGCCGATTACCGCCCGCGCGAAGGAGGCGTCACGGACTGGACCAGCGGACCCAAGGTGGTGAACTTCGACCGGGTGGAATGGACCACCATCCCCGACCCCACCACCGCCGCCCAGGCGCTGATCAACGGCGAACAGGACTGGTGGGACTACGCCACCGCCGACCTGATGCCTCTGCTCGCCCGCAGCCGCGGCGTGAAGGTCGTGGTGCAGGAGCCCTCGGGCCAGATCAGCATCCTCCGGATGAACCACCTGCAGCCGCCCTTCAACAACCCCGCCATCCGCCGCGCCCTGCTGGGCGGGGTGAGCCAGGAAGACGTCGTCACCACCGTCGTCGGCACCGACAAGAAAATGTGGAACACCGGCGTCGGCTTCTTCTGTCCCGACACGCCCATGGCCAGCGCCGTCGGCATGGAAGCGCTGACCAGCCCGCGCGATATGGACAAGGTCAAGCGCGACCTGAAGGCAGCCGGCTACAACGGCGAACGCGTGGTGCTACTGGCCGCGACCGACTTCCCGGTGCTGAAGGCCATGGCGGACGTAACGGCGGACATGTTCAAGCGGGCGGGCATGAACGTCGACTACCAGGCGACCGATTGGGGCAGCGTGGTCGCCCGGCGCGCCAAGAAGGACCCGGTGGAGCAGGGCGGCTGGAGCGCCTTCTGCACCGCCTGGGCCGGCACTGACCACCTGAACCCGGCCGGCCACCTGAGCCTGCGCAGCAACGGCGACCAGGCCTGGTTCGGCTGGCCGTCCGACCCCAAGATCGAGTCGCTGCGCGACCAATGGTTCGCCGCCCCGGACGTGCCGGCCCAAGCCGCCATCTGCGCCGACATCCAGAAACAGGCGTTCGAGTCGGTGCCCTATATCCCCATGGGCCAGTACCTGCAGCCAACCGCCTACCGCAGCAACCTCGAAGGCGTGCTGAACGGCTTCGCCCTGTTCTGGAACGTCAAGAAGGTATGATCTCCCGATGGGCTGCGCTGACGGGGGCGGGGGCGTAGGCGGCGCTGAATCTTGTGGACCGGGCGCCAGGATTTGCGATCTTCTGAGGATTGCGGCAGGCGCAAGGCAGAAATCGTGGCCCGATCCATGCTAGGCCTTGGGTAACAGCTCTATTAAGGACAGGCATCGATGAACCGCCGCGATTTTCTCGCCACCGGAACTGCCGCCGCCGCAAGCACCTTGGCCGCCCCGCGCCTATCGCTCGCGCAAAACGCCCGCGTGTTGCGGTTCGTCCCGCAAGCCAACCTCTCCAGCCTCGACGCGGTGGCCGGAACGCAATACGTGGTGCGGAACGCCAGCCTGCTGATCTGGGACACGCTGTACGGCATCGACAGCAACATCGTGCCCAAGCCGCAAATGGCCGAGGGCCACGAAGCCTCGCCCGACTTCAAGACCTGGACCTTCAAGCTCCGCAGCGGCCTGCGCTTCCATGATGGCGAGCCCGTGCTGGCGCGCGACGTCATCGCCAGCCTCAACCGCTGGATGGCCCGCGACACCATGGGCCAGCGCATCAAGGCGACCATGGACGCCATGGAAGCGCTCGACGATCGCACGGTGCGGCTGCGCCTGAACAAGCCATTCCCAAAGATGCTGTTCGCGCTCGGCAAGAACAACGCGCCGGTCGCCGAGATCATGCCGGAGCGGATCGCCAAAACCGACCCCTTCCAGCTCATCACCGAGTACGTCGGCTCCGGCCCGATGGTCTTCAAAAAAGATGAGTGGGTGCCGGGCAGCAAGGCCGTGTTCGAACGCTTCGCCGGCTACGAACCCCGGGCCGAGGCGGCGGACTGGCTCTCCGGCGGCAAGCGCATGCTGTTCGACCGAATCGAGTGGCTCATCCTGCCGGACGACGCAACCAAGGCCGCCGCGCTGCAGAACGGCGAGGTGGATTGGTGGGAAAACCCCATCCCCGACCTGGTGCCGCTGCTCAAGCGCAACCGCAACGTCAACGTCGACATCGCCGACCCCCTCGGCAACATCGGCTCCTTCCGCATCAACCACCTGCACCCCCCCTTCAACGACCCGAGGGTCCGCCGCGCTGTCATGATGGCCCTGAGCCAGGAAGACTACATGCGCGCCGTGGTGGGCGACGACGAAACCCTCTGGAAGCCGCTGCCCAGCTTCTTCACCCCGGGCACCGCCGCCTACTCCGAAGAGGGCGGCGAAATCCTGAAAGGGCCGCGCCGCTACGACGAGGCCAAGAAGCTGCTGGCCGAGGCCGGATACAAGGGCGAAAAGATCGTCCTCTGCGTCGCCACCGACGTGCAGATCACCAAGGCGCAAGGCGACGTCACCGCCGACCTGCTGCAGAAGATCGGCATGAACGTGGACTACCAGGCGCTGGATTGGGGCACGGTCGGCGCGCGCCGGGCCAAGAAGGAACCGCCCTCCCAGGGCGGCTGGCACATCTTCCACACCTGGCACGCCGGCGCCGACTGCACCAACCCGGCGCCCTACACCGCGTTCGACGCCGGCGGCGACAAGGCCTGGTTCGGCTGGCCGAAGTCGGACAAAATCCAGCAAGGCATCGCCGCCTGGTACGACGCCCCAGACCAGGCGGCCGAAAAAAAGATGATGGCAACCCTGAACAACGACGCGATGGAGTTCGTCACCTACATCCCAACCGGCTTCTTCCTGATGTACCAGGCCTGGCGCAAGAACGTCAGCGGCGTGGTCAAGGCGCCGTTCCCAGTGTTCTGGGGCGTCCAAAAGACATGAGCCAAACCTGATGCTCGCCTATCTCGCCCGCCGCGTGCTGTCCACGATCCCCGTCATGGCCATCGTGGCCCTCTTCGTGTTCAGCCTCCTCTACATCGCCCCCGGCGACCCGGCCGCCATCATCGCCGGCGACCAGGCGAGCCCCGCCGACGTGGACCGAATCCGCGCCGGGCTGGGGCTCGACCGGCCCTTCCTGATCCGCTTCGGCGAATGGCTGTGGAACGTGCTGAACGGCAACCTCGGCGTGTCGATCTTCACCAACCTCCCGGTCACCCGAATGATCCAGCAGCGGCTGGAGCCCACCATCTCGCTCATGCTGCTCACCCTGTGCCTGTCGGTCAGCATCGCCGTGCCGATGGGCGTGCTGGCGGCCTGGAACCACGGAACCTGGATCGACCGGATCATCATGGTGTTCGCCGTGCTCGGCTTCTCGGTGCCGGTGTTCGTGGTCGGATACATCCTGGCCTACGTGTTCGCGCTCGAACTCGACTGGTTCCCGGTGCAAGGATACACGCCGATCGCCAACGGGTTCCGCCCCTGGCTGCTGAACCTGGTGCTGCCGGCCGTGGCGCTCGGCGGCGTCTACATCGCCCTCATCGCCCGCATCACCCGGGCGACGATGCTCGAAGTGCTCAGCCAGGACTACGTGCGCACCGCCAAGGCAAAGGGCGTCGGCAGCCGGACCATCCTGTTCCTGCACGCCCTCAAGAACGCGGCCGTGCCCATCGTGACCGTGATCGGCATCGGCGTCGCCCTGCTGATCGGCGGCGCGGTCGTCACCGAGAGCGTGTTCGCCATCCCCGGCCTGGGCCGCCTGGTCGTGGACGCGATCCTGCGCCGGGACTACCCGGTCATCCAGGGCGTCGTCCTGCTGTTCAGCTTCGTCTACGTCCTGGTAAACCTGGGCGTCGATCTGCTCTACACCGTCTTCGACCCGAGGATACGCTATTGAGCATCACCTTCGACGCTCCGGTCGCCGCATCGCCGGTGCCGCACATAACGCCCGCGCCCGTCATGCCAGACGTGCTGCCCGCCGTGAAGCCGCGCGGCCCCATCCGCACCTTCATCCGCCGCCACCCGACGATGGCGATCGGCGGCGCGCTCCTGTTCCTGATCCTCTTCCTGGCCGTCGCGGCGCCCCTCCTATGGACCGCCGATCCAACGGCGCTGGCACCCGCGCGCCGCACCCGGGAACCCTCCGCCACCTACTGGTTCGGCACCGACATGCTGGGCCGAGACGTCTATTCCCGGGTGCTGTTCGGCGCGCGGGTCTCGCTCGTGGTGGGCTTCTCGGTCGCCGCCCTCGCCAGCCTGATCGGCATGACGATCGGGCTGACCTCCGGCTTCATCCGCTGGGCCGACAGCATCATCATGCGCGTGATGGACGGGCTGATGTCCATCCCCCCCATCCTCCTCGCCATCGCGCTCATGGCGCTCACCCGCGGCAGCGTCGGCAACGTGATCACCGCAATCACCATCGCCGAGATCCCCCGCGTCTCGCGTCTCGTCCGCGGCGTGGTGCTATCCCTGCGCGAACAGCCCTACGTGGAGGCCGCCATCGCCTCCGGCACGCGGGTGCCCCTCATCATCTGGCGGCACATCCTGCCCAACACGCTGGCGCCCATCACGGTGCAGGCGACCTACATCTGCGCCTCGGCGATGATCACCGAAGCCATCCTGTCGTTCATCGGCGCCGGAACGCCGCCGATCATCCCGTCCTGGGGCAACATCATGGCCGAGGGCCGCGCGCTCTGGCAGGTGAAGCCCTACATCGTGTTCTTCCCCGCCGTGTTCCTGTCGGTGACGGTGCTGGCCGTCAACCTGCTCGGCGACGGCCTGCGGGACGCGCTCGATCCCCGCATGGCCAAGAAACTGTGACGGCAAAGAAGCTCTGATGGAACCCCTGCTGCAGGTGGACGACCTGCAAACCCACTTCGGCACCATCGACGGCGTCGTCCGTGCCGTCGAAGGCCTCTCCTTCCACATCGACGCCGGCGAGACCCTGGCCGTGGTCGGCGAGAGCGGCTGCGGCAAGTCTGTCACCAGCATGTCCATCCTGCGCCTGATCGCCGAGCCCCCCGGCCGCATCGCCGGGCAGATCAAGTTCCTCGGCCGCGACCTGCTGCAATTGCCGGAAGCCGAGATGCGCAAGCTGCGCGGCAACGACATCAGCATGATCTTCCAGGAGCCGATGACCAGCCTCAACCCGGTGCTGACCATCGGCCGCCAAATCGGCGAGACGCTGCGCCTGCACCAGGGCCTGAACGCCCGCCAGGCCGAGGCCCGCGCCGTCGAGATGCTCACCCTCGTCGGCATCCCCGCCCCGGGCCGCCGCGTCCGCGAATACCCGCACCAGCTCTCCGGCGGCATGCGGCAGCGCGTGATGATCGCCATGGCGCTGGCCTGCAACCCCAAGCTGCTGATCGCCGACGAGCCCACCACGGCGCTCGACGTCACCATCCAGGCGCAAATCCTCGACCTCATGCGCGACCTCAAAACCCGCCTCGGCTCCGCCATCATGCTCATCACCCACGACCTCGGCGTCGTCGCCGAGATGGCGCAGCGCGTGGTGGTCATGTACGCCGGCCGCAAGGTGGAGGAGGCGCCGGTCCACGAGATCTTCGCCAACCCCCAGCATCCCTACACGCGCGGCCTGCTCGGCGCCGTGCCGAAGCTCGGCTCGTCGCTGTCGCTCGAAGGCCGCAGCAAGCTCGCCGAAATCCCCGGGCTCGTGCCCAGCCTGCGCCAGCGCATCATCGGCTGCCCCTTTGCCAGCCGCTGCCTCAGCGCCACCGACCTATGCCGCGAAATCTCGCCCGCGGTCGAGGAAAAGCGGCCCGGCCACCGCGTCGCCTGCCACTACGCCGAATACGCCATGCCCCGAGGGCTCGCCGCATGAACCGCCCAACCCCCTTGCTGGAAGTGAACGCCCTCAAGAAGCACTTCCCCATCCGCGGCGGCATCCTCGGCGGCGTCACCGCGCAGGTCTACGCCGTCGATGGCGTGACCTTCTCCATCGACAAGGGCGAGACCCTCTCTTTGGTCGGCGAGAGCGGCTGCGGCAAAAGCACCGTCGGCAAGGCCATCCTGCGCCTGGTCGAGCCGACCGACGGCGAGGTGTTCCTCGACGGCGCCCGCATCGACAACATCCCGCTCAGCCAGTTGCGCCCGCTCCGCAAGCGCGTGCAGGTCGTGTTCCAGGACCCCTTCAGCAGCCTCAACCCCCGCATGCGCGTGCGCGACGTCATCGCCGAGCCCATCCGCAACTTCGGCATGGCGCAAACCGCCTCCGAACTGGACGACCGCGTCGCCAAGCTCATGGACACCGTGCGCCTGCCGCGGGACGCCATGCGCCGCTTCCCGCACGAGTTCAGCGGGGGCCAGCGCCAACGCATCGGCATCGCCCGCGCGCTCGCGCCCGGCGCCGACCTGATCATCTGCGACGAAGCCGTCTCCGCCCTCGACGTCTCGGTGAAGGCGCAGATCGTCAACCTGCTGTCCGACCTGCAGGACGAGCTGGGCCTGGCCCTACTGTTCATCAGCCACGACCTCGCCATCGTCGAGCACCTGACCCACCGCGTCGCGGTGATGTACCTCGGCAAGATCGTCGAGCTCGCCGACCGCCGCACCCTGTTCGCCAGCCCCCGCCACCCCTACACCCGCGCCCTGCTCTCCGCCGTGCCCGTGCCCGACCCCTTGGCCAAACGCGACCGCATCATCCTGCGCGGCGACGTGCCGAGCCCGATCAACCCCCCCAGCGGCTGCCGCTTCCACACCCGCTGCCCCTACGTGTTCGACCGCTGCCGGGTCGAGGAGCCCATCCTGCGCGAGATGCCCGCCGGCGGCCCCGGCCAGCGCGCCGCCTGCCACCTCGACGAGCTGCCGGAACTGCACGCAGTGCCGATCGCGGCGTGATGGCCGGCCTTTACGAC
>CAXSDH010000083.1:0-16644 GCA_964235765.1 uncultured Acetobacteraceae bacterium | reverse complement strand
TGTTGGTCAGGATGTTGTCGATGATGCGGCCGCCGCTCTCCGGCTCGGTGCAGCGGCTGGCGATCAGGTCGACCACCGCGTCGTCGTAGGTGAACGGGATGCCGCGCGTCGCCTGCACGCGCCGGGCGATGCGGCCGAGCTGCAGCCTGATGATGCCGCGCATCACCGCGTCGCCCAGCGGCAGATAGGGGATGACGATCAGCCGGCCGAGCAGCGCCGGGGGGAACACCTTCTGCAAGGGCTCGCGGAGCGCCTTGGCGATTTCCTCGGTTTCCGGCATCAGATCGGAGTCCTTCGTCATGGACATGACGAGGTCCGTCCCGACGTTCGACGTGAGCAGGATCAGCGTGTTGCGGAAGTCGATCGAGCGGCCTTCGCCATCCTCCATCACGCCCTTGTCGAACACCTGGAAGAATATCTCGTGCACGTCCGGGTGCGCCTTCTCGATCTCGTCGAGCAGCACCACCGAATACGGCTTGCGCCGCACCGCCTCGGTCAGCACGCCGCCTTCGCCATAGCCGACGTAGCCCGGCGGCGCGCCCTTGAGGGTGCTGACCGTGTGGGCCTCCTGGAACTCGCTCATGTTGATGGTGATCAGATTCTGCTCGCCGCCATACAGCGCCTCGGCGACGGCCAGTGCCGTCTCGGTCTTGCCGACGCCGGAGGGGCCGCAGAGCATGAACACGCCCACGGGCTTGACCGGGTTATCGAGCCCGGCGCGCGAGGTTTGTACCCGGCGGGCGATCATCTTGAGGCCGTGATCCTGGCCGACCACGCGCTGCGCCAGCGTTTCGGCGAGGTTCAGCACGGCGGCCGCCTCGTTGCGGACCATGCGGCCGACCGGGATGCCGGTCCAGTCGCCGACCACGGCGGCCACGGCCTGCTGGTCCACGCTGGGCAGGATCAGCGGGTTCTCGCCCTGATGTTCGGCGAGCTCCGCCTGAAGGCGGCGTAGCTCCGCCAGTTGCGCGGACGTATCTGGCGGCGGCGGCGCGTCGCCCTCGGCGGGCTTGTCCACGGCGGCGCCGGCATCGCGCAGGCTGGCGCGAAGGGCGAGGATCTTCTCCACCAGGGCGCGCTCGGTCTCCCATCGGGCTTCGAGGCCTTTCAACGCCTCCTGTTCCGCCGCCAGGCCGGTTTCCACCTTGGCGGAGCGGTCCTTCGCGTCGATGCCGACCGCCGTCTCGCGCGCGATGATCTCGCGTTCCGTCTCCAGGGCCGAGATGCGGCGCCGCGTGTCTTCCACGGCGGGCGGCACGGCGTGCTGGCTGATGGCGACGCGGGCGGAGGCGGTGTCGAGCAGGCTGACCGACTTGTCCGGCAGTTGCCGGGCCGGAATGTAACGGTGAGAGAGGCGCACCGCGGCCTCGATGGCTTCGTCCAGGATCTGCACCTTATGGTGCTTTTCCAATGGCGAGGCGATTCCCCGCATCATCAGGATGGCCTTGTGCTCGTCGGGCTCGTCTACTTGGACGACCTGGAAACGCCGGGTCAGCGCCGGGTCTTTCTCGAAGTACTTCTTGTACTCCGCAAACGTGGTCGCCGCGATGGTACGCAGCGTGCCGCGGGCGAGGGCTGGCTTCAGCAGGTTGGCCGCGTCCCCGGTGCCGGCCGCGCCACCGGCGCCGATCAGGGTATGGGCCTCGTCGATGAACAGGATGATCGGCGTGGGGGAGGATTGCACCTCCTCGATCACCTGGCGCAGCCGCTGCTCGAACTCGCCCTTCATGCTGGCGCCGGCCTGCAGCAGGCCGACGTCGAGTGTGCGGAGGCTCACGTCCTTCAATTGCGGCGGCACGTCCCCCTGGGCGATGCGGAGCGCGAAGCCTTCCACGACGGCGGTTTTGCCGACGCCGGCCTCGCCGGTGAGGATCGGGTTGTTCTGGCGCCGGCGCATCAGCACGTCGACCACCTGGCGGATTTCGGCGTCGCGGCCGGTCACCGGGTCGATGGCGCCTTCGCGCGCGCGCGCCGTGAGGTCCACCGAGAACTTTGCCAGCGCTTCCTGCTTGCCCATCGCGGCCGGGGCCATGGCGCCGCTGGCCTCGCCGGGAGTAGAGGCGCCGCTGCCGTCCGACGCGGCCATTCCAGCCTCTGGGGATGTGCCAAGCACCGTGTCGAAATCGTCGCTGAGGGCGTCGGCCTTGATCCGCTCCCATTGGCGGGACGTCGCGTACAGCGCATTGCGAAGATTTGGGGTTTTGAGCATGCCCAGCAGCAGGTGCCCGGTGCGGATCTGCGCCTCGCCGAACATCAGGGTGCCGAACACCCAGGCACGCTCGACGGCTTCCTCGATCTGCGGCGCGAAATCGGAGATGGCGGTGGCGCCGCGGGGCAGCTTGTCGAGTGCGGCCGTCATGTCCGCCGCCAGGCGGGAGGGGTCGATCCCGTAATGCCGGACCAGGCGGTGCAGGTCGGTGTCCTGTGCGTTCAGGATCTGATGTAGCCAGTGCACCATCTCGACATAGGGGTTGCCGCGCAGCTTGCAGAACACGGTTGCGCCCTCGATGGCGCGGTAGCCGACCGGGTTCAGCTTGCCGAACAGTGTGGCGCGGCTGATCTCTGTCATTGCAGGACGTCCTCTGGTGCGGTGTTCTTGTCGAGGTCGCGGTGACCTTTGTCGACGCTTTGGGCGTGGCTGTCGGCGCTGGCGTTCAGGAACAGGTCGGCCGCATCCGTCTCGGCCCGGCGGGGCATCAGCCACGTGGTCCAGCCGAGCCGTCCTTGCTGGCCCAGCCGGGTGCCGGGCACCTCGGGCTGCTTCAAGATCAAGTTGACGTCCCAGGCCAGCACGTCCCCGGCGTAGTTGCGGACGATGGGGATGAGGCGATGGAAGCTCAATCCGCCCGGCAGCAGGCGCTCGTATTCGGCTAGGCTGAGCGGGCCGAAGACGAGGCGGAACTTGTGCTGGCGGCTCCAAACCCGGGCCCCCAGCACGGCGGACCCGCCCAAGGCGGCCGTGGCCTCGCCGCCGGAGATGCGGGTGTAATCGCTGGGCGGCAGGGTAAGCCAGGCGCCGACGAAGCCTTCGACGCGGACGGGCATGGTGAAGAACGCGCTGAGGATGCTGGCCAGACCCTCGGCGTGGCGGGTCTGGCCCGCCAGGTGGCCGGCGAAGTGCAGCTTCGTCAGGTCCGGCATCGCGTCCCGGTCCTGCAATCCGCTTGTGCCGAGGCCGATCAGCGAGGCCATGTAGGCGGCGAACCGGTCCTGCGCCGGGCGGTCGAAGCTGACGGTCGGCCGCACGTCAGCCCAGGCGCGATAGAAAAGGGACAGGGTGCGGTGGTGGAACAGGTCCACGAAGCGGGCGAAGGTTGGGTCGTTGTAGTTGCGGCGGCGGTCGCGCGCGTATTCGGTGAGGTGCAGCGGCAGGGGGCCATCGGTGCCGAACAGGCCAAAGAAGTGGACCAGCAGGCGGTCCGGTCGGCCGTCCGTGCCGGGTTCGTAGGCGGCCAGCGCGGCGGGGGCATGCGTGACCGAGGCCTCCTGTCCGAGGCGGAGCAGGTCTTGGGCCGGCCGGGTGCTGCGGCCGAAGCGGGGGCGCGCGGTGTGCCGCGCCTCGAGCATGCGCATGACCTGGTAGAAGCCGAAAGCATGCGGCGCGTCGCGCAACTCCGCCGCAAATCCGGTGGGGCCTGACGGCGCTTCAGGCGGCGCCGGGTCCAGCTCGGGGAGGGTTAGGGACATGATGGCTACAGGACCGGGCGCTGGCCGAGGCGCATCGGCCAACGCATCACCTCGCCCCGGTCCGGGCTGCGCATGACCGTCTCGGTGAAGGCGTTGATGGAGACGTACTTGGCGAAGAACCGGTCGAGCACGGCGGCGAGCAGGATGCTGCCGGCGCCGCCGAAAGGCTGGTCGTCCATGGTGAGCGTTACCTGCAGGCCGCGGCCGGCGCAGACCGGGCCGGCACCAGGGATGCGCCGCACGACCGGCGCCGTTTTGACCGAGAGCAGGCCCTCGAGCTGGCGCGATGCCAGGGCGGCGTTCTGCGGGACATAGAGCCGCAGCAGCTCGCGAAGCGCGGCGGCGCCGTGCGCGTCGTCGGTATCGGTGAGGCTGAGGTAGTTGAGGCCCAGATGCGAGATGAAGCGCCAGGCGTAGTCGCCGTCGCCGCGGCAGGGCCGGGGAGCCGTGGGGCCGACCAGGCAGCGGACGGAGGCTACCGGGGCGTTCACCACGATGGTGAAATCCGTGTGCTTTTTGCCGACCGGCATGGACATCGGCAGGTCGCGGTTGGTGCACATCAGGTCCAGCCCGAGCTGGCGCAGGTCGTCGGCGACGGGCGCGTTGTCGCCGTCGACGAGAGCGATGAACACGTCGTGCCCGAGATAGCTGGAGCGGGGGCCGCGTATGCGGGCGCGGGACGAGAGCTGATGCGGCTGGCGGCGCAGCATATAATAGCTGCGATGGCCGGGGTTCCGGCTGAGGTCGTTTGTGGCGTAGAACGGCATGAACGGCGTGGTGGGCCCGCCATCGGCCGGGAAGCCCTCCACGGCGCCGACCGAGAACACCTCGTAGTCGAGCGGGCGCATGCGGTCGGGCACCACCATATGCTCGGCGTCGCGGGCGGCCAGGTTCACGCGGTCGCTTCGCTTGGGGAACAGGTTGACCGCGGGCGTGCAGTTCAGCTGCATGTGGTCGGGGCCGAAGGCGGCGAGCGACGGCTCGCTGCGGTCCAGCAGGATGACGATTTCGATATCCGGCGAGGCGCAGCGGATGGAAGCGCGGTCTAGCCCTGTCAGGTTGAAGAACAGGAAGCGATCGGGCAGCGCGTAGTATTCCTGCAACAGGCGGTAGCCGTCGAACGTCGCGGGCGCGCGCGGCAGCAGGGCCTCCTCTTCCGAGAACCCGGCCGGCTGCAAGGCGGTGCGGGGCAGGCGGTCCTGCCAGGGCACCGGCCGTTGGCCCGGCCGTACGACAATCCCCGCCACATGCGCCGAAAGCTGCTCGTAGAGCCGCATGCGGGGTCCGTCGGGGCCGCCCAGGTAGAAACTGAGCCGCTCGAGGGCGAGCTTGGCGATCGGCGCGTCGCCCATGGTGCGGAGGCGGAGGCGGATGGCGGCCTTCGCGTTGCCGGGGTCGGGCAGGTTCAGGGCGGCGACGCCGGCGGGGGCGGGGATGTACTCCGCCTCGGTCAGCTCGATCGGCAATAGATGGATGGCATGAGCGGTGCGGAACACGCAGTTGGTCTGGTCTTCGGTGCCCAGCAGGCTGCGCAGCTCGCTGCCGGCGGGAAGGCCGATACCGGCGGCGGCGTCCCGCAGGCTGGCGTCGGGGGTGACCTTGACGATGGCCATCGAGGGCGTGGGCGCCAGGTAATGCGGGTAGACCATCTGCAGCAGGGACTGCGTGAAGGTCGGGAACTCCGCTTCCATCTTGAGCTGGATGCGGGCGGTCAGGAACGCGAAGCCTTCGAGCAGCCGCTCGACATAGGGGTCGGCCACTTCGGTGTTGCCCATGTCGAGCCGGGCGGCGACCTTGGGGAATTCGGCCGCGAACTCCTGCCCCATGTCGCGCATATAGGCCAGCTCGGCCTCGTAGTGGCGCAGCAGCCGCGGGTCCATTAGTGCGGTCCCTTGACTTCGGACACCACCGCCAACCGCGTCTCCACCTCGATCTTGGTTTCTAGAAACAACTGCAGCGGCACCGGCTGGGCCCAAAGCTCGCCTTCGATCTCGAACACCATTGCAGGAATGCCAGCATCGTCGCGGGTGCCGCGCGCGCGCACACGCAGGGACTCGCTGCGGATGCGCGGCTCGTAGGCGCGGATGGCGTCGGCCAACTCGTCCTCGAGCGAGCCGACGCGGGACGAGGACTCGAGCATGCCGGCGAAGCCGGGAATCCCGAAGTTGACAGTCGATTTTGCGACCAGCGGCGTGTCCGCGAGATCGGTGAGCGTGCCCAGGTTCGAGGTGTTCAGCAGGTTCGCGAGATCGCGCAGCACGGCTTGCCGCATCTGCTGCACGGTCAAGGTTTGCTGGTCGGGGCCGTCGCGCTTTTGCGATGGAGCGGCGTCGGTAAGGCGGTCGAGCAGCGACGGTTGCAGCCGCTCGCGGCCCTTGACGCCAGACATGCGCTAAGCCGTGCCGGCGTCGGCCGGGGCTGCGACGGCGGCTTGCGTCAGCGAGATTTTGCGAACGTCCATCAGTGCGGTCTCGTCGAGATCGGTCACCAGCACGCGCTGGCCGATCGGCAGGGACCAGTTCTCGTCGACGTCGGTCCACTCGGTCCGGCGGGCGAGCTGGATTGCGGGGTCGGCGGAGGTGGCGGACCCCGGATAACGCGTGGGGATAAGGGCCACGGCCTCGCCGTCATTGCTCCAGGTGAACTTGGCCGGCATCCAGACCTGGTCGCGCAAGTCGGCCGGAGGGTCGATGTTCAGCCATTTGACGCGATGGAAGGGGATCCACATGTATTTGCCCTCCACCACGGCCTCGATGATCGGGCCCATGCGAGGGTCGGCGTCCCCGATCCACTGGCAAGCAACGCCGTTCAGCACCGCCTCGGCCTCCGGCGCGGCCTCGAACGCCGCGTCGCGCAAGCGGGCCGCCTCGGCGCCCTGCCCGGTGGCGAGCAGGCGATTGGCTTCGATCAGCAGGGGCACCCAGCCGCCGGGGTCGCCGAACACGGTAGGCGTCCGTTCGCCGCGAAACACCTTCTCGCGCAGCACTTCGCAACGGATGGCCGATTGGTAGGTCTGCATCATAGCTTGCGTCGCGGGATCGAGCTCGTGAGCGACGGTCAACTGCGTCAGTGCCCGGTCCCACTCGCCGATAACGCAAAACATCTGAAAGAGGAACGTGCGAAGGCGCGGGTCTCGCGGCGCCTTTCGCACGTCCTGCTTCAGTTGATCCAGGGCTTGCTGGACATTGCCCTCTCGCAGCCGCTCGCGTGCAGTGTCCAACGTGCTTGATCCGGTTACGGCTACTGGATCAGGACCATGGTCGTGTCCTGGACGTTCTTGACGCGGTTCCAACCGCCGGGGATCGGCGTCTTCATCTTGCCGTCCGGCTGCTGCTGGCTGTAATGGACCTGGAGCCCGCCGTATTCGAAGGTGACCGTCTCCTTGGGAGACTCATCGTCGTAGGACCAGCTGATGGTCTTGACCGCCACGAGCTTGAACATGAACACCAGGTAGATTTGGCCGGTTGCCTTGCCGCCGGAGGACTTTCGGAGGCCGAGCACGACCTGCTGGAACGGCGTGCCGGAACAGGCGCGCTCGAACAGCACGGGCGAGGACTTGTCGATCTTGCGGGTGATGGAAAACGGGTTGAACGTCACCTTGCCGGCGCCGGCGCCGGTGCTCTGGCTGCCGATGTTCAGCACCTGCTCGATATCGAAGCTGAAATCCTCGATTTCGAACAGCCCCGGATTATCGGGGGAGCCGGCGGCCTTCTTGAATTCGAAGGTGTTGAACAGCGGCTCCGTATTGTGCTGCGTGTCCACCTGGGACTCGGACTTCAGGTAGCCTTTGCTGTAGTCCTGAAAATACATGTAGCCATCGACAGCCATGACGAACTCCTTTGCTTGTTAGTTGTTGAGCCTGAGCTACTTTGGCATCCGGGAGACGAGGCGCAGGGATACGGTCAGGCCTTCTAGCTGGTAGTGAGGCTTGAGGAAGAACTTCGCGCTGTAGTAGCCGGGGTTCTCTTCGTTCTCCTCGATCTCGACGCGTCCGTCGGCCAGGGGATGGGCCGCCTTGTAGTCGTCGGAGCTGGTATCCGGTGACCCGTCGATATAGAGGGTCAGCCAGTTCTGTAGCCAGTCGCCGAGTTGCGCCTTGGTTTTGGACGAGCCCAACTTGTCCCGAACCATGCACTTCAAGTAATGGGCGAAACGGCAGCTAGCGAACAGATAGGGCAGGCGTGCCGAGAGGTTGGCGTTCGCGGTGGCGGCCGGGTCGAGGTATTCTTGCGGCTTCTGCAGGGATTGCGCGCCGATAAAGGCCGCGAAATCGGAGTTCTTCTTGAAGATAAGCGGCATGAAGCCGTTTTTGGCAAGCTCCGCTTCCCGCCGGTCGCTGATGGCGATCTCGGTCGGGCACTTCATCGCCATGCCGCCATCTTCGTCGGGGAAGGTGTGGGCCGGCAGACCTTCGACCGCGCCGCCGCTCTCGACGCCGCGGATGTTGGAGCACCAGCCGTAGAGCTTGAAGGCGCGGGTGATGTTGGTGGCCATGGCGTAGGCGGCGTTGCACCAGGTGTATTTTTCGCTATCGCCGCCGGTAGCGTCTTCCTCGAAGGCGAACTCCTCGACCGGCTCCGTCTTGGCGCCGTAGGGCAGGCGGGCCAGGAAGCGCGGCATGCAAAGGCCAAGGTAGCGCGAATCTTCGCTCTCGCGCAGCGAGCGCCAGGCCGCGTATTCCGGAGTTTGGAAGATCTTGGTAAGGTCGCGCGGGTTCGACAGCTCGCTCCAACTGTCCATCTGCATGACGGTCGGGTTTGCGGCGGCGAGGAACGGGGCGTGGGCGGCCGAGGCGATCTGCGCGAAATCACCGAGCAGTTGAGTGTCCTGTGGGCTGTGGTCGAAGTAGTAGTCGCCCACCAGCAAGCCGAAAGGCTCACCGCCGAACTGGCCGTATTCCTCTTCGTAGACCTTGCGGAACAGCGGGCTCTGGTCCCATGCGGTGCCGCGGAACTTCTTGAGGGTTTTACCAGCCTCCTTCTTGGAGATGTTCAAGACCTTGATCTTGAGTGTTTCGTCCGTCTCGGTGTTGTTGACCAGGTGATGCAGCCCGCGCCATGCGCTCTCGAGCTGCTGGAACTCGCTCTGGTGGATGATGATGTTGATCTGCTCGGTGAGCTTGGCGTCGATCGCGGCGATCATCGCCTCGATCGAGCGGATCGAGTCGTCCGAGACCAGGGCGGTGTTGCTGAGCGCTTGCTGCGCCAGGATGTGGACGGCCGATTCCACCGCCTCTCGCGCTTTGGCGCTTTTCGGCTTGAACTCGCGGGTCAGCAGGGAAGCGAACTCGCTTTGGCCCTCGGTGGTCGTCGCGCCGGCTTCGGCGGAGGTCAGTTGGGTCGCGGACATGCTCTACTCCTCCGTCGATGTGGTCGGGGCGGGGGCGGACGCCAAGGTTTGCAGCAGGGCCGGATCGTTCAGCGCCTTGGTGATCAGAGACTCCGCTCCGCTCTTGCCGTCCATGTAGGTCAGCAAGTTGGAAAGCTGCGTGCGCGCTTCCAGCAGCTTGGCCAGGCTATCCACCTTCTTGGCCACCGCGCCGGGCGAGAAATCGTCCAGGCTTTCGAAGGTGATGTCCACGGCCACATTGCCTTCACCTGTCAGGGTGTTCGGCACCATGAAAGCCACGCGGGGCTTCATGGACTTCATGCGGTCGTCGAAATTGTCGACGTCGATCTCGAGCATCTTGCGGTCGGCGACCGCGGGCAGGGGCTCGGCGGACTTGCCGGACAGGTCCGACATCACGCCCACCACGAAGGGCAACTGCACCTTCTTCTCCGACCCATACGTTTCCACGTCGTACTCGATCTGGACCCGGGGCGCCCGGTTGCGGGCGATGAACTTTTGACTGCTCGCTTTGGCCAAGACAGAACCCTTTCCTAACGGTGGCCGGACACCCGAACTGCCCACCAGATTGCGACACCATACACCATCGGAACGACGTCCGTCACTCCGTTGTCCCGCCCGCCGTTGACGTGCCCGCGATGGTTTGCGCCTGGGTCAGCCCTTCTGGCGCAAGGTCCTTCAAGATGTCCATAAAATCCATCGCCGCGAGCCGCTTGGCCCGGTCGATCAGCAGCGGCAACGGGCTCGACGGTTCGTGCGTGCGGAAATACGTCGCGGCCAGCTCCAGTGCATGGAGCGCATCCTCGCGCTTGGACAGGGTCAGGATGGCTTGCACGCTGGCCACCCCGCGCGGCGCCGCGGCCTCTGCCCGGGGCGGGCCTGCGCCCCCCATGTCCGTCGCGGCGGGTTCTTCCGCGGAGGCGCCTTGCGCAGCCGCGTGCTCGAAGCGCGTCAGTTCCTTCTGGATGTCGCGCAGCAGCTTGGCCAGATCGGCGTAGTCGGGGCCACTGCCGCTGCCGGATTTGCTGTCGAAGATGCCGGGGATGGCGGCAGCATCCTCAACCGCGCTGTCCACGGCTTCGCGCAGGGCTTGCAGGCGCGCCTGGTCGGTTCCGGCGAAGGCGGCCAGCACGGCGGCTTCGGTCAGGCGCTCCCGGCCGGGCTCCGGCTCCAGCGTGCCGTTCAGCACGGCGATGTCGCGCCACGCGACCGGTCCGGTGCGCGGGGTAGTGGCAAGCGGGGTGTCGCGGAGGGTCCGCAGCACTTTGGCCGGGTCTTGCAGGCGCAGTACGGCGTTGGAGCGTTGCATCGGGTCGAGGTCGTCTTCGGGATCGAGCTGCGGGTGAACCTCGTCCCAATGCATTTCGAGTTGCTGGCGCACCAGGCGCATAGCCTGGGCGAAGCCCGGCAGGCCGCTCAGGTGCAGCCGCGCGATGGCCAAATGGGTTATCACCCGGAGATCGTGCGTTCGCTCCATCAGCGATTCGGCGATGGCCGCGGTCTCTTTCCAATCGGGCGGGACAGCGGGCTCGACGGTGTTGCCGTACTGCGTCTCGGGCTTGCCCTGCGCCGCCCGTTCCAACTCGCCGAATTCCGGGTCGAGCTCGAGGTTGGCGCCGGCCGGCGCGTCGTCCGAAACCGCGGGCAGCCCGGTCATGTCCAGCGGCGCCATGCTGCTATCCGCCGGCGGAAACCGGGTTTGGGCGAGCGTGCAACAGCGTGGAGTGCATGGCCATCAACTCCCCCCTAGGGCGTTCGGACGCCACTAATGTTTCGCAAACAGCTCGGCGTGTCCAGCGGAACTTTCCGACGAAACCCCAACTCTATTGAATGGTTGGGCAGCGAAACTCCTGCAGCAAGGTCGAGGTAAACGGGTTGGGCGCGGCGCGCAGGTCGAAGCTGGCCGTGCGCTCGCCGTTCTGGATCGTCAGCGCGGCCCGGTCGGCGCCGGCGGGCTGCAGCCGCCCGCGGCTGACCAGGCGGAAAAGGGCCCACGGGCCCGACAGCTCGATGGTGGATGCGCCGGCGGGCTCCCATGCGAGCTTGACTGGCCCAGGCTTCGGCGGCGGCCAGGTGATCTGCGCGGGCTTGGGCGGGCCGCCGGTAAAGGCGAGGGCGGCTGACCCTAGGTCGAGCGTGAACCCGGCCGCGCCGGGGTCCATTCCGGTCGGCGTGAGGTCGAACCGCAGCTTGGGGGTGGCGCCGCCCTGGGCAAAGAACATGTCGCGGATGGACGCGGCGCGCTGGAATTGCATGAGATCGGCCGGGGCCACGGGTGCGGGCACGCCTTCCACCGCCTGCGCCTTCCACGGCCGGGTGGAGGTATCCACGTAGGGTTTGAGCTGGGTGTTGAAGAAGGCGTCCAACAGGCCGCTGGGCGCGAACAGCTTGCCGAACTCTTCCAGCGTCGCCTCGTTGGCGGCGGCTGGCGTGAACGGGTATTTGTTGTTGACCACCACCGGACAGAGCGCCGCCGGGCCGCCGCCGGCGTTGAAGGCAGCGGTGATCTGCTGCTTGGCGCCGCCGCCTCGCAGCGCCAGCCCGCTGGCGGCGACGGAGTTCAGCCAGCGCGCCAACGGTTGCGGCTGGCGCAGCGCTTCGGTGCGCAGGGCCACCGCGGGGTCGTTGGTGCCGGCGTCGGCGACCGCGACGGCGCGGGTGGTGGCGGCCATCTTGGCCAGTTGCTGCTGCAGGTCGACCAAGGGCTTCAGCACCTGGTCGATCGCGCCGGGCCGCATGAGGTCGCGCAGGCCTTTGTAGCGTTCGTCGATGGCGCTGCCCGGGAAGGCCTCTGCGGCGGCGCTGGGCGGGCGGGCGAGCAACGGGTTTAAGCGGCCGGTGGCCGCAGGTTGGGCGGCGGCCCCGGCGGGGGCCAGGGTGAGCTCGCGGCCGGCGGAGGCCAGCAGCTCGCGCATCGGCGAGTTCACCGACCCCAGGATGTAAAGGTCTTGCGCCGCCTGCGTCAGGCTGCGCAGCGGGGAGACGTCGAGGTCGGCCAGCATCGCGTCCCAGGCCTGGGCATAGTCCGCCGTGTAGAGCGCCACCACGTCCCGCTCGGCGGAGCGCATGGCGGGGCTGTCCGCGGCGAGCTCCGTCTTTTCACCCAGAACCCAGCTCTCGGCGGCGACATCGGTCAGCGCGCGGCCGAGCGAAGGCAGCAACACGGTGTTGAAGCCGTCCGGCGTGAAGAAGCCGGGGATGCCCTCGGTCAACGGGCGGCCGGAGGAGCGGACGAACACGCGCACGCCGGCTGCGCCCAGGGCGTCGCTGGGCCGCCACGGCGGCAGGTGGCCGGCGGCGGCGGAGGGCTTGATGCGCGAGTAGATCCGCTGCGCCACGCTGACCCGGCCGAAGGTGGCGCGGGCGCCGGCCACCAACTGGCCGTCCAGCGACAGCGCGGGCAGCGGCTCCTCGAGCAGCGCGTCGAGGTGGCGGAGCAGGCTCGCGCGCAGGGCCGCGTTGGCCGGGCCAGGGTAGCTCGCGTCCCAATCCAAGGTGGTCCATTCGCGGACCAGGTCGCGGTCGAGCGGGCCGCTGCCGCCCAGCATGAGGTAGACCCGGGTGGCTTCGTACATAAAGTCGGGCTGGGCGAGGTTGCCGCGCATCTGCGCTTCCAGCCGCCAGACCAGGCGGGGGAACAAGGCGTGCTCCAGCGCGTGGCGGTAGAGTGCGCGGGAGCCGGCGGCGATCTTGCCGTCCTGAGCCAGGCCCAGCCATCCGCGGCCGGGTTGCCCGGCATGGTCCCAACCGAAGGGCAGCGCGCGGGCCTGGTCCAGCAGGGGCGCGAGGCGCGGCAGGTCGGCGTCCTGCACCGGGTCGAGCGGCAGGGCGCCCGCGGCGGTTTCGTAGGCGGCGAGGGCGGAGGAGGCCGTGTCGAGCGCCGCCTGGCTGGCGGCGCGTTCGCGCCACAGCAGCCCGGCCGCGGCCACGGCCAGCAGCAGGCAGGCGGCGAACCCGGCGGCGCGGCCCAGCATGGCCCGCCGGCCTGCGCCGGGCCGGCCGGCCACCAGCATCGCCTCGCGAAACACCACGTCCCGCAGCAGGCCGGTGAGGAAATAGGTGCGGCCCTCTTCCGGGCGCAGCCGGGGGGCCTGGCGCTGGTCCAGCCCGAAGGCGCGGGCCATGGCGCCGGTCAGCCGGTCGATCGGCGTGCCCTCCTGGGTGGCGGAGGTGAGATACACGCCGCGCAGCAGCGGCGTGGGCCCGGCGCCCGGTCCGAAGGCCTCGGTCAGGAACTCGCGCACCGGCGCTTCGATAGTCGCGAACTGGCCGGGGAAGGCGCTGACCAGGGCGCGGCGCTCCGGACTGGGCTCGGCTTGCAGCCGGTCGAACATCCGGCGTTCCAGCGTGCCGGCAAGCTGGGTGAACTCGCCGGAGAAGCCCTCCAAGCCGGCGCGGGCGCCCTGCCTGAACGGGAAGGTGACGCCCCAAACCTGCTCGCGCCGGTCACGGTCGAGGTCGGCGAAGAACTCGCTGAAGCCGGCCAGCAGGTCCACCTTGGTGAACAGGGCATAGATCGGCATGTCCACGCCCAGCCGCGTTTCCAGCTCGGCGACCCGGCGGCGGATGGCGCGGGCATGGGCGAGGCGGTCGCCGGCCTGATCCGTCACGACGTCGTTCAGCGCGATGGCGACGATGACGCCGTTGAGGGGCTGGCGCGGCCGGGTCGATCGGAGCAGGCCGAGGAAGGCGTCCCAGCCTGCCCGGTCAACCTCCGCGTCGGAATCCTGCGTGGTGTAGCGGCCGGCGGTGTCGATCAGCACGGCGTCGTCGGTGAACCACCACTCGCACAGGCGGGTGCCGCCCACCCCCGCCAGGGCGCCGCGCCCCATCTGCTCGGCGAGCGGGAACTTGAGCCCGGCGTTCAGCAGCGCCGTGGTCTTGCCGGCGCCGGGCGGGCCGATGATGGCGTACCACGGCTGCTCGTAGAGGGCGCCGCGCTTGCCCTTGGATTTCCGCAGCAGCGCCATGGCGGTCGCGAGCTTCTCCTGCACCGCCGAGGCCTCGGCCTGGCCGCCGGTGACGCCGGTCGCCAACGCGCGCTCGCGGCCCATGCGCCGCAGGTCCAGCACTAGGTTGCCGATGGCCCAGGCCACGGCGAGCGCGGCGATGATCGCCGCCCGCGGCAGCCAGTTTTCCAACTGCGGCAGCAGCGGCCCGAGGAACCAGACGATGCCGCACAGCAATTGCACGCCGATGAAGCTGATGAACCAGCGGAGGATGCCCATGCCCGGCTATCTCTGCCGCTGCAGCACGATGTCGATCCGGCGGTTCAGTTCGCGGCCTTCCGGCGTGGCGTTGGGGGCGGCCGGGTCGGCGTCGGCGCGGCCCTCGGCCATGAGGCGGGCCGCGTCGCCGATCGGTTTGGCCAGCGCGGCGCGGACGGCCTGCGCCCGGGCCTGGGAAAGGGCGAAGTTGGATGGGAAGCCGACGGTGCGGCTGGGCTGGTTGTCGGTGTAGCCGATCACCCGCAGCGGCCCGGCCTCGGCCTTCAGCGCCTGGCCGATGCGGTCCAGCAGCGGCGTGGCCGCGGGCGCGAGCGTGGCGTTGGGCTGGGCGAACAGCCGGGCGGCGGGAATGCGCAGGGTGGTGGCCGACGGCGTCGCGAGCACGGCGACGGCGTGCTGGGCGATCTCGGCCGCGAGCGCGGCCCGTAGGCGCTCGGCCGGGCCGGGCGGCGGCGGCTCGGGCGGCGGCGGCGGCGGTTGCACGAAGGGGGCGCGGGCGATGCGCGGCATGGTGGAGGGGCTGGCGGCGAGCAGGCTGGCATAAACGTCGTCCGACCCGGCATTCAGGCCGTTGAGGGTCCAGACGAACCCACCGGCGATCACGGCCAGCGCGGCGCAGAGGCCGACCCACACGGGGAAGCGGGTGCGCGTGGGCCGGTATGGCGCTTCGACGCCCTTCCAGTGCTGCGCCAGGGTGGGCGCGGCCGGCGGCAATTGGCCGGCGATGAGGCCGAAGGTTTGTTCGCGAATGCGGTCGATGCGGTCCTGGCCATCGGGTGCGGCGCGGAAGGGGCCCATGAAGCCGAGCGCGAGGCAGAGATACATGAGTTCGAGCACCGGCAGGTGGCTGGCCGGGTTATTGCGCATCTGGCGAAGCTGGTCGAAGAAGCCTTGGCCGGCCTGCTCATCCTTATGGAACGTGCTGGCCAGGGTGCGCTGGCTCCAGCGGCCATGCGCGCCCCAGGGCGTGTTCAGCACGGCGTCGTCGAGGCTCGCGCAGAGGGCGTAGTGCGCGGGGCGGAGCTGTTCCATGGGCACCCCGGCGTCGCGGGCGCGCTTTTCGAAGTCGCGCAGCTCGCGGGCGGTGCGGTCGCGCATGTCGCCCTGGTCGGGCGCGGTGGCGGTGTTGCGCAGGCGGGCGAGCAACTGAAGCAAGGGCGCGGCGGCGGCGGCGAGCGGATTTGAAGCGGCGCTGGACAGCGTGGCGAGGTCGGCGCCGGGGGCGATGGGCGGCAATTGGGTCGGGGGCGCTGCCCTGGGTGCGGCGGGTACAGGGGCGGCCGGGCGCGCGGCGCTACGCTGGCCGCCGGGCATTGGGCGGAAAACGGTGCGGTCGTTGTCTTCGGGTTCGGCGAAGGGGTTGTCGCTCATGGCCTCGCCTGGGTCGATCGCGCCGCCGCTATTTCGCGGGGCGCCCGAATGTGCGACGGTTTCGGCGGCTGAACGATCGGGACGAGACCTTGGCGCTGGTGCCTTCGCAAGTCATCCTGAGCACGGACGAGATGGGGCGGATCGCGCCGCCCATTTTCGAGAGCGTGGGCCGCGAAGGGGCCAATGTGCCCGGCGACGTTTTCGTGGTGCAATCCTTGCTGAACGACCGGCTGCCGCAGCCGCACTCGCCGGTGCCGGTCACCGGCGTCGCCGATATCGGCACCGTGCTGGCCATCGAAGCCTACCAGGCGGTGGTGCTGCGCATGGCGCCGCCCACAGGCAAGGTGGAGCCGGGCAGCGTGACGTACTACGCGCTGGCGGCCCGGCCCCTGGTGGAAGCGCCCCGGCCCGGCGCGGCCGGGCGTTTCGGCAAGGTGCCGCCCGAGGTGGTGGAAGCCGCCATCGCCTCCCGCCTGAAGTGGAGCGTGCCGGCCTCGGTCACCATGGCGCAATGGGCCGTGGAGAGCGCCTGGGGCGCCTCGATGCCGCCGGGCAGCAACAATCCGTTCGGGATCAAGGCCTTGCCAGGCCAGGCCGGGGTGGACAGCATGACGCGGGAGGTGATCGAGGGACAGAGCATCACCTTGCCGCAGAAGTTCCGGCAGTTCGACTCGATCACGGAGGCCTTCGACCAGCACGGCAAGCTGCTGGCGACCGGGAGCCCCTACAAGCGCGCGATGACGCTCAAGGACGATCCCGACGCCTTCGCGGACGCCCTGACCGGAATTTACGCGACCGACCCGAACTACGGCACGACCCTGAAATACGTCATTCACACGTACGATTTCACGATGCACGACAAGTAGCGGCACGGCCACGCGCTTTTCGTGCGTGCCTAAGCCTGTCGTTTCGGTCATCATACCGCTACGTTTCTGCGGACCGAGGCACCGATGACAATGTTGAAGACGCTTGAGCACAACGAGCACGCGGGGCACATGGCCCACGGCGGGGC
>CAXSDH010000082.1:0-16782 GCA_964235765.1 uncultured Acetobacteraceae bacterium | reverse complement strand
CCTAGACTCGCTGGCGGCGGTGCTAGACGATCCGCGCTTCACTGCCCAGTGAGGACGTCCGTTGCTCCAGCCGCCCCCCGCCCAACCCGGCATGCGCGAGGACGAGGTGGATACGCCCGCCTTGGTGCTCGACCTCGATGCGTTCGAGCACAATCTGGACCGGATGGCGGAATTGCTGGCGCCGACCGGGGCCAAGCTGCGGGCGCACGCCAAAACGCACAAGTCGCCGGTGGTCGCACATCGTCAGATCGCCCGGGGCGCCGTGGGCCAATGCGTGCAGAAGGTCGGCGAAGCGGAGGTGCTGGCGTGGGGCGGCGTGCCGGATATCCTGGTCAGCAACCAGGTCGTGGGCGAGCAGAAGCTGGCCCGGCTCGCAGCGCTGGCCCGCATCGCGCGGATAGCGGTGTGCGCGGACGACGCCGCCAACGTCGCGCGGATCGCGGCGGCCGCCGCAGCTGCGGGCGTGCGGCTTCGTGTTTTGGTCGAGATCGACGTCGGCATGTCCCGCTGCGGCGTGCTGCCGGGCCCGGCGGCGGCGGCGCTCGCGCAGGTGATCGCCGCATCGCCGCATCTCGAGTTCGGCGGCCTGCAGGCCTATCACGGCCGGGCGCAGCACTTCCGCGCCCCGGCCGAGCGGCAGACGGCAATCGGGATGGCCATCGACGGCGTGCGGCGCACGAAGGAGCAATTGCGGCAGCAGGGGCTGGACTGCGCCATCATCGGCGGCGCGGGCACTGGCACGTTCGAGCTGGAGGCGGCGAGCGGGCTATATACCGAGATCCAGGCCGGCAGCTATTGCTTCATGGATGCCGACTACGCGCGCAACCATGAAGGCGCCTCGGCCGGCTTCCAACATGCTCTGTTCGTCCTGGCGACGGTGATGAGCGCGGCGCAGCCGGGCTTGGCGGTGGTCGATGCCGGGCACAAGGCGGTCGCGATCGATAGCGGGATGCCGGTGGTGTGGCAGCGGGACGGGGTGCGCTATACCGGCGCGTCCGACGAGCACGGCAAGCTGGAGTGGGCGGCGGAGGCGTCGGGGCCGAAGCTCGGCGAGAAGCTGCGCCTGGTGCCGGGCCATTGCGACCCGACCGTGGACCGGTTCGACTGGTATGTGGGCGTGCGGGGCGGCCGGGTGGAGTGCTTGTGGCCGGTGGCGGCGCGGGGCGCCCTGGCCTGACGATGTGGCCCAGTTCGGAATACGAACCCGGCCAGCGCGTCCGCCATCCGGCGCAGCCCGGCTGGGGCGTGGGCCAGGTGCAGTCCGTGGTGGGCGACCGCGTGACCGTCAACTTCGAGCATGCCGGCAAGGTGCTGGTGAACGCCGCGGTGGTTGCGCTCCGCGTCATCCATGACGACGCGGGTTGAACCGCGGCCATCCCGGGCCGACAATAGAGCCATGATCGATCCGTTCGGCCGCGCCATCACCTACCTGCGGGTTTCCGTAACCGACCGCTGCGACTTGCGCTGCGTCTATTGCATGTCGGAGGACATGACCTTCCTGCCGAAGGCGGACGTGCTGTCGCTCGAGGAACTGGAGCGGCTATGCGCCGCATTCGTGCGGCAGGGCGTGGTCAAGCTGCGCATCACCGGCGGCGAGCCGCTGGTCCGGCGGGACGTGCTGACCCTGTTCCAGCGGCTTGGCGCGCGGCTGGGGCATGGGCTCGAGGAACTCACGCTCACCACGAACGGCACGCAGTTGGCCAAGCATGCGAAGGCGCTGGCCGATGCGGGCGTGCGCCGGGTCAATGTCAGCCTGGACACGCTCGACCCGGCGCGGTTCACCGCCATCACGCGCTGGGGCCGGATCGAGCGGGTGCTGGAGGGCATCGAGGCGGCCGCGGCTGCGGGGCTGCATGTGAAGGTGAACGCGGTGGCGCTGCGCGGCGTCAACGAGGACGAGATCCCGGACATGCTGGCCTGGTGCGGCGCCCGCGGGCACGACCTGTGCCTGATCGAGACCATGCCGATGGGCGACATCGGGGGCGACCGGACCGACCAGTACCTACCGCTCTCCCTCGTGCGCGCACGGCTGCGGATGCGCTTCACCCTGAACGAGACCGGCTACCAGACCGGAGGCCCCGCCCGCTACTTCGACGTGGCCGAGACCGGCGCCCGGGTCGGCTTCATCACGCCGATGACGCACAATTTCTGTGAGAGCTGCAACCGGGTTCGGCTGACCTGCACGGGCACGCTCTATATGTGCTTGGGCCAGGACGACGCGGCGGATTTGCGCCGGGTCCTGCGGGCAGGCGCCTCGGATGCGCAACTCGATCTGGCGATCCAGGAGGCGATCACCCGCAAGCCGAAGGGGCACGATTTCGTCATCGACCGGCGCACGACGGCGCCCTCCGTCGCGCGGCACATGAGCCTGACGGGCGGCTGATCAGGAGGCCCAGCCCGTCATGCTGGCAAGGCGGAGCCGGACCAGCACCCGCCCGTCCGTCTCCGGCAAGGCGGCCAGCGCGGCCGGGAACAGCGCGGCCGCGGGCGTGCGCCGGTTCCGCAGCACCACCGCGTTCGCCTCGCCGGCCGCTCGCAACTCCCGCAGCAGCGCGAACGGGTCGGCGTAGGACAGGACAATGTCCTCCACGTCTGCCACGGGCAACGCGTACCCGGCCCGTTGCAACAGCCCCGCGAGGTCCCGCAGGTCCGGGAACGGAGAAACTCGCGGCGAGGCGCCGCCGGTCAGCGCGGCCTCGGCCTCGGTGAGCGCGGTGCGCAACGTGGCGAGCGTCCCGAGTGCGGGCAGGCTGGCCAGGAGCAAGCCCTCCGGCCGCAAGGCCCGGCGCAACTGGATCAGCGCGCCAGGCAGGTCGTTCACCCAATGCAGCGACAGGCTCGCCACCACCAGGTCGAAGCTGCCCGGCGCAAACGGCAGCCACTCCTCGTCGGCCGCCACGCACAGGCCGCCGTTCAGCGCGGCCATTCGGGCGGAGAGGTCGGCGCTGACCACCGCGATCCCGCGCGCGCGCAGCAGCGGCGCGACGACCCCGCGGCCGCCAAGGTCGAGTGCGTGGTTGAACCGGCGTGTGGTGTCGTCCAGGCGGTCGAGCAGGCGCTCGGCGCAATCCTGCAGCACGCTGGCCACCGTGCCGACCGTGGAGGCCGCTCGGTCCCGGTGCAAGCGGACGGCCCGGCGGTCGAAGACGTGCTGGTCGGACATGGGCTGCATGTGCCTGGCGATCGCGGCTTTGACCAGCGGAAGGCCGCGGACTAACCTCGGCGCAAGCAACAGGGGAACCGCCATGAACGCACCCGCACCGCAAGCCGCCCGCGCCGCCGCCGTGGCCGCCACCATGGACCGGGTCAAGGGGATCGAGCGCAGCCAGGGCGTCACCCGCGCCTCGCTGGACGCCGTCAAAACGGAGATGCTGGCGCTCGCCGCACAGGAGGCGCTGTTCCCCGCCGCCGAGTTCCCGCCCCCTCCGGAGGGCGAGAAGGGGTCCAAGCGCTACTTGCTGCAAGAGGAGCCGGATGGCCGCTTTGCGGTCTATCTGCTGGCGCTGAACCCCGGCAACTCGACTAAGCCGCACGACCACACGACCTGGGCGGTGGTGACCTCGGTGGAGGGGCAGGAGCTGAACAAGGTGTATCGCCGGGTCGATGACGCGAGCGTTCCTGGGGCGGCGAAGCTGGAGTTGGCGCGTGAGGTGATGGTGGAGCCGGGCACTGGCATCGCGCTGATGCCGGAGGATATCCACTCGATCCATACCGCAGGCGTCAAGCCGACGCGGCACCTGCATGTGTATGGGCTGGCGCTGGAGAAGCTGGACCATCGGCAGGGGTTCGACATGGAGGCCGGCACGGTGCAGCCCTACAACAAGGCCTTCATGCAGCCGACCGCCAACCGCTGATGCCGAGCAGCATCGGGCGCATCCCGCCAGCGGCGCTGCGGGCCTGGATCGGGGACGGCGAGGAACTCGCCATCCTCGATGCGCGCGAGGAGGGCGAGTTCGGCTCCGGCCACCTGTTCTGGGCCGTGCCGTGTCCGCTGTCGCGCGCCGAGCTGCGCATCCCGGTGCTGGCGCCGCGCCTGGCCACGCGGATCGTCTGCACCGATGACGGGCGCGGAGTGGCGGAGCGGCTGGCCGAGTGCCTGGTCAGCAAGGGCGCCACGAACGTGCACGTGCTAGACGGCGGCGCCAAGGCCTGGGCCGAGGCGGGCTTCGTGCTGTTCACCGGCGTCAACGTGCCGAGCAAGGCCTTCGGCGAGTGGGCCGAGCACCATTACGGCACGGAAAGCGTGGACGCGGCGGAGTTGAAGGCGTGGCTCGATGATGGCCGCGACATGCTGGTGCTGGACAGCCGGCCGATAGACGAGTTCCGCTGCATGTCCATCCCGCGCGGCATCAACGTGCCCGGCGGCGAGTTGGCCTACCGTATCGGCGACCTCGCGCCCGACCCAAACACCCTTATCGTGGTGAATTGCGCCGGCCGCACGCGGAGCATCATGGGCGCGGAAAGCCTGCGCCGGGCCGGCGTGCCGAACCGCGTGGTGGCGCTGCGGAACGGCACCATGGGTTGGGAGCTGGCCGGGCTGCAGGTCGAACGCGGGCGGGGCGAGCGCTACCGGGCGGGCATGCCGGCCACGGCCGCCCTGGCGCTGGAGCGCGCGCGGGCCTTTGCCGATGCGTCGGGCGTGGGTGTGATCGGGCCGCTGGACCTGGCGCGGTTCGAGGAAGACCCGGATCGCACCCTGTTCGTGCTGGACGTGCGCGACCCGGAGGAGTTTGCGGCCAAGCACCGGCCCGGCAGCCGCAACGCGCCCGGCGGCCAGCTGATCCAGGCCACCGACGCCTGGATCGGCGTGCGCGGCGCCCGTATCGCGTTGCTGGACGATGACGGCGCCCGCGCCCGCATGAGCGCGGCCTGGCTGCGCCAGATGGGTCATCGGGACGTGTTCGTGGTGGAAGGGGGGCTGGACGACCTGCCCGCGACCGCGCCTGCCGCGGCCCCGGCTGCCGAGGTGGACGAGACGGATACGATCCCGGAAGGCGCGCTGGTGCTGGACCTTGCGCGCAGCGTCGAGTTTCGCGCCGGGCACATCCCTGGCGCGGAATGGGCGGTACGGACCCGGCTTAACCCGCTGCGTGAGCGTCTCGGGGCGGCGTCGCATGTCGTGCTGACCTCGCCCGATGGGGTGGTGGCGCGGCTGGCGTTACCCGAAGCCCGCGGGCTGACCGCGGCGCCCGTGCAGGTGCTGCGGGGCGGCACCGCCGCCTGGGCCGCGTCCGGGCAGCCCTTGGCGGCCGACCGCACGGACCCGCCGGACGAGGCGTGCGTCGATTTCTACCTGCGTCCGTACGATCGCAACTCGGGTGTCGAGGCGGCGATGCAGGCCTATTTGTCGTGGGAGATCGACCTGGTGCGCGAGATCGAGCGCGACGGGACTGTTGCGTTCGGGGTTTGAACGCGCCGGGCGCGCCGCCCGGCACGCCGGCCGCATGGCGCTGGACCTGCTGCTGCCGCCGCAGTGCCTGACGTGCGACCAGCCGGTGGATGCGCCGGGCCGGCTATGCGCCTCGTGCTTCGGCAAGACGGCGTTCATCACCGCGCCATGCTGCGTGCAGTGCGGGGTGCCGTTCGAGGCGGCCGAGCAGGGCGGGCTCACCGGATTCTGCCCGAGTTGCCGCGACGATCCACCGCCTTGGGGCGTGGCCCGGGCCGCGCTGCGCTACGACGACCAGGCCCGGCGCATCCTGCTGCCGTTCAAGTACGGCGACCGGGTGGAAACCGCCCGCGCGCTGGCGCCGATGATGGCGCGCGCCGGGGGCGCATTGCTGCGCGAAGCGGACCTGCTGATCCCGGTGCCGCTGCACCGGCGCCGGCTGATCTCGCGGCGGTACAACCAGGCGGCGCTGCTCGCGCAGGCGTTGTCGCGGCTGAGCGGCCGCCCGGCGGTGCTGGACGGGTTGCAGCGGGTGCGGTCCACACGGCCGCTCAACACGATGTCGGCGGCCAAGCGGCAGGCCGAGCTGGCGGGCTCCATCGCGGTGCGGCCGTCCCGCCGTGCGGCCGTGGCGGATGCGCAAGTGCTGCTGATCGATGACGTGCTGACGTCCGGCGCCACGGCCGGGGCATGCGCGCGCGCGTTGCTGGCCGCCGGTGCGGCCGGGGTGAACGTGCTGGCGGCGTCGCGGGTGCGGAACCAGGACTTCGACGGCTAGGGCTTGCGCCCCGGGGCTTGGCTCCGGCACTCTGCGGGACAGGAGACCCTATGGCCACGATCGAGATCTACACCCAACCCTGGTGCTCCTACTGCGCGCGGGCCGTCGGCATGCTTGAGAGAAAGGGCGTGGCGTTCAAGGAGATCGAAGCGCCGCACGGCTCGGCCGAGCGCGCGGCGGCGGTCCAACGCTCGGGGCGAAGCACCATGCCGCAGATTTTCATCGGTGGGCGATCCATCGGCGGCTGCGACGACCTGGTGGCCTTGGAGCGGGCGGGCAAGCTGGACCCCTTGCTGGCCACCGCCTGATTTCTTGCGCTGCGGCGCGAAATCGCCATGTATCACGCATGATCCACTACCAACTTCGCTGCAGCGCAACGCACTCGTTCGACGGCTGGTTCCGCGACAGCGCAGGCTTCGAGCAGCAGGCTGCGAGCGGGCTGGTGGTGTGCCCGGAGTGCGGGGACGCCCGGGTGAACCGGGCGCTGATGGCGCCGTCGATCGGCAAGCGGCGCGCGGCCCCGATCGAGGCGGCCCCGATCGAGGCGGTCTCTCCAAAGGCAGCCACACCTGAACAGCCGGCGCTGGCCGCGCCGGAGAAGGCTGCGACGCCGATGCCCGACCACGTGCGGGCGGTGTTGCAGCGCATCCGCGCCGAGGTGGAGCGCAACAGCGACTACGTCGGGCCGGGCTTCGCCGAAGAGGCCAGGCGCATCCATCGCGGCGAGGGCGAGCAGCGCAGCATCTACGGCGAGTCCACGCCCGAACAGGCGGAAGCGCTCGCCGACGAGGGGATCGAGGTCACGCGCATTCCCTGGGTACCTCGCGCGGACGGTTGACCCGCCGCGGCGGCCACCCGGCTGCGGGAGACCACCATGCGCTCGTTGAGCCGTTCGATGGTCGTGGAGCCGGTCCGGGTGCAGCAGAACGGCAATACCGCGTGGACCAGGCAGGCGAGGCCGCCGCCGATCATGGACACGCCGAAGCGCGTCGCGACCAGGAAGTGCTCGCCGTAACTCTCGCCAACCTCGCGCGGGTGTTTGGTGAATGAGACGTCCATGGCGCCCTCGTGCAACGATCGACGCAGCATAGCAGGAATTCCTTACGAAAAGCTTTCGAGACCCTGAAGTCCACGACGGCGCTGCCGCTGGATCACGCGGGACAGCGCTCCAGCATGGCGATGTAGTTGACCGAAAGGTCGGCGCTGGTTCGCCACGGCCCGGACGGCGCCGCGAACGTCATCCCGCTGGTTGCGGCCAGTCGGAACCCGGCCGCCCGCGCATACCGGTGCAGTTCCGCCGGGGTGACGAAGCGGCGCCAATCATGCGTGCCCGCCGGCAACAGGCGCAGCACGTACTCCGCCCCCAGCTTGGCCACGAGCAGGGAGCGCATGGTGCGGTTGAGGGTTGAGATGAACAGCAGGCCGCCGGGCTCGGTCAGCCGGGCGAGCAGGCGGAGGAAGCCGGCCGGGTCGGCCACATGCTCGATGACCTCGAGGGCGGTCACGACGGAGAAGCGGGCGCCCTCGGCCACGAGGTCCTCGGCCGCGCCGGCACGGTAGCTCAGCGGCAGGTCCTGTCCCGCCGCGTGCGTGCGTGCGGCGGCGATGGCGTCCGCTGCGGCGTCCAAGCCCAGCACCCCGTGCCCGAGCCGCGCCAGCGACTCGGCCGCCAGGCCGGCGCCGCAACCGACGTCGAGCAGCGTCTGTGGCGCCCCGAAGCGGGTTCGGATGCGCTGATCGATCCAGCCGACGCGCAGCGGGTTCATGGCGTGCAATGGGCGCATCGGCCCTTTCGGGTCCCACCACTGCCCGGCCAGGCGGTCGAACTGGGCTATTTCGTGCGGCAGCACGGAGCGGGGTTGCGCTGGTGTCATGTTGCCGGTCCCCCTTGTGGTGGGTATGTGATCGGACTGTTGTGGGAGGGCAAGGCCGGGATGGCGCGGATCGTGATGAAGTTCGGCGGCACCTCGGTGGCCGATCTCGATCGTATCCGCAACGTGGCCGCCCGGGTGAAGCGCGAGGCCGCCGCCGGCAACGAGGTCGCGGTGGTCGTCTCGGCCATGTCCGGCGTGACGAACCAACTGGTGGCCTGGTGCCAAGGCCTGTCGCCGCTGCACGACGCGCGCGAGTACGACACGGTGGTGGCGACCGGCGAGCAGGTGACCGCGGGGCTCCTGTCGATCGCGCTGCATGCGTTGGGGATCGAGGCGCGGTCCTGGGCCGGGTGGCAAATCCCGCTGCGGACGGACGGGGCGCATGGGCGGGCGCGCATCCAATCCGTCGAGGGCGACGCGCTGGTTGCGGCGATGCAGGCCGGCCAGGTGCCGGTGGTCGCCGGGTTCCAGGGCGTGGGACCGGAGGGGCGGATCACCACCCTGGGCCGCGGCGGGTCCGACACCTCGGCGGTGGCGCTGGCCGCAGCCCTGAAGGCCGACCGCTGCGACATCTATACGGACGTGGACGGCGTCTATACGACCGACCCCCGCATCGTCGGCCGCGCGCGCAAGCTGGACAAGATCGCCTATGAGGAGATGCTGGAGCTGGCGTCGGTCGGGGCCAAGGTGCTGCAGACCCGCAGCGTCGAGCTGGCGATGAAGGAGCGGGTGCGCGTCCAGGTGCTCAGCAGCTTCGAGGACCGGCCGGGAACCCTGGTTGTGGACGAGGACGAAATCGTGGAACAGGCCATCGTGTCGGGCATCGCCTATTCGCGGGATGAAGCGAAGATCACGCTGCGCCACGTGCCGGACCGGCCCGGCGTGGCCGCCGCCATCTTCGGCCCGCTCTCCGAGGCCAGCGTGAACGTGGACATGATCGTGCAGAACGTCTCGGCCGAGGGCAGCACGGACATGACGTTCACCGTGGGCCGCGCGGACCTGGCGCGCGCGCAGGCGATCCTGGCCGCGCACCACGCCGAAATCGGCTCCAGCACCGTGCTGACGGACCCGGACGTGGCCAAGATCAGCGTCGTAGGGGTCGGCATGCGCAGCCATGCGGGCGTGGCCAACACCATGTTCGCCACCCTGGCCGCCAAAGGTATCAACATCCAGGTGATCTCCACCAGCGAAATCAAGGTAAGCGTGCTGATAGGGGCGGAATACACCGAGCTGGCGGTGCGGGCGCTGCACACCGCCTACGGCCTCGATGCCTGATACGCCGCTGCCGGGCCTGGCCGCGCCCGCGCGCCTGGAGCTGGACCGGCTCTCCCGCCGCGGGGCCGCGTTCCTCGGCACCCGCCACGCCATCATGGGCGGCGCGATGAGTTGGGTGAGCGAGCGGCGCCTGGTCTCGGCCATCTCCAACGCCGGCGGGTTCGGCGTGATCGCCTGCGGCTCGATGGGGCCGGAGGCGCTGGCCGCCGAGATCGCCGCCACGCAGGCGCTGACCCGGCAGCCGTTCGGGGTCAACCTCATCACCATGCACCCCGCGCTCGACGACCTCATCCAGGTCTGCCTGGCGGCGGGGGTGGGCCATGTGGTGCTCGCCGGCGGGGTGCCGCCGGGCCATGCGGTGCGGGCGGTGAAGGATGGCGGCGCGCGGCTGGTGTGCTTCGCGCCCGCGCTGGTGCTGGCCCGGCGGCTGGTGCGGGCGGGTGCCGACGCGCTGGTCATCGAAGGCTCCGAGGCGGGCGGGCACATCGGCCCGGTCTCGCTGGCGGTGCTGGCGCAAGAGATCCTGCCGCACATCGGCGAGGTGCCGGTGTTCGTGGCCGGCGGCATCGGGCGGGGCGAGGCGCTGCTCGCCTTCCTGGAGATGGGCGCCGCGGGCGCGCAGCTCGGCACCATGTTCGCCGCCGCCACGGAAAGCATCGCCCACCGGCGGTTCAAGGAGGCGTTCATCCACGCCCGCGCCCGCGACGCGCTGCCGAGCGTGCAGCTCGACCCGCATTTCCCGGTCATCCCGGTGCGCGGGCTCGCAAACGAGGGCACGGCGCGGTTCCTGCAACACCAGGCGCAGATGGCCGCGCGGGTGCAGGCGGGCGAGCTGACGCGCGAGGCGGCGCAACTGGCGATCGAGCATTTCTGGTCGGGGGCACTCCGCCGCGCCGTGATCGACGGCGACGTCGAGGGCGGCTCCATGATGGCCGGGCAATCGGTCGGCATGGTCACGGCGGAGCTGCCGGTGGCCCAGATCATCGGGGAACTGGTCGCCCAGGCCTGCGCGGCGCTGGCGGCCCGGAGCCAGGCCCGGAGCCAAGAGCCGCAAACCGCGGACACCGGCGTGCTGGCCGGAACCTTGTAGATGCAGGGCACGCGCCGGCTGCTGTCCCGGCTGCGGGCCTTGATGGCTGCGGGCGGCGCCGGCGGCGGCGCGGCGGCGCTGAACGACCTGGCCCGGCTCGTCGCCGGCGAGATGGTGGCCGAGGTCTGCACCCTCTACGCGATGCGGCCCGGCGACTTGCTCGAACTCTATGCCACGCACGGCCTGAACCCCGAGGCGGTGGGCCGCACCCGCCTGCGGGTGGGCGAGGGCATCGTCGGCATCGTGGCCGCCACCGGCACGGCGCAGAACCTGCCCGACGCGCAAAACCACCCCGCCTTCGCCTACCGGCCGGAAACAGGCGAGGACCCCTTCGCCTCCCTGCTGGCCATCCCGGTGCGGCGCGCCGGGCGGACGCTCGGCGTGCTGGCCGTGCAGAACCGCGCGCCTCGCCGCTACACCGAGGACGAAGTGGAAGTGCTGGAGACGGTAGCGATGCTGCTGGCTGAGGTGCTGGCCGCGGCCGGCACCGGGGATGGCGCGGAGCAGGGCGTCAGCGCCACCCTGCCGCGGCAGTTCCAGGCCAACCCGATCGCCCCCGGAATCGCCATCGGCCCGGTGGTGCTGCACGGCGTGGGCGCGCCGTTGCGGCGGCTGCTGGCCGACGACCCGATCCTCGAAGCGGCCCGCCTGAAGGCCGCCGCCGCCACAATGCAGCAAGCCCTGGCGGACCTGATCGAGACGCGCCTGCCCGAGGGCGACGGACCCCGCGAGGTGCTGGAGGCGACGCGCCTGCTCTCGGCGGACGGCGGCTGGATGCGCCGGGTGCGGGAGGCGGTGGCCGGTGGGCTATCGGCGGAGGCCGCGATCCACCGCGTGTCCAACGAGGTGCGGGACCGCATGCGCCGGCTGAGCGATCCCTATTTACGCGAGCGGCTGGCCGACCTCGAGGACCTCGCCGAGCGCCTGCTGGCGGCACTGGACGGGGGCGCGGAGGCGGTGGCGATCCCGAAAGGCGCCATCCTGCTGGCCCGCCGGCTCGGCCCGGCGCAATTGCTGGAGTGGCACGCCCGCGGCATCGGCGGCGTCGCGATCGAGGAGGGCAGCACCGCCGGGCACGCGGCGATCCTGGCCCGCGCGCTCGGCCTGCCGGCGTTGGGCGGCACGCGCGGCATCATCGAGGCGGTGGAGGAAGGCGACGAAGCGGTGCTGGACGCCGACGAGGGCCAGTTGATCCTGCGCCCCGCCGCCGAGGTGCGCAGCGCCTATGCGCGGGCGCTCGAGACCCGGCACGAGGTCGAGGCCGGGTTCGCCGCCCAGCGGCACCTGCCGGCGCGGACCCGGGACGGCGTGGCACTCAGCCTGATGCTGAACGCGGGCCTGGCGCGCGAGGTGTCGCAGCTCGAAACGACGGGTGCGGCCGGGATCGGCCTGTTCCGGACCGAGATCGCCATGTTGGCCCGCGGCGCGATCGTGGACGTGCCGGAGCAGGCGTCGCTCTATGCCCGGGTGCTGGACGAGGCGGGCGACCGGCCGGTGAGGTTTCGTACCCTAGATTTGGGCGGCGACAAGCTGCTGCCGGACGCGCCGCCGCAGGTGGAGGAGAACCCGGCCATGGGATGGCGCAGCCTGCGCATCGGCCTGGACCGCCCGGCGATGCTGCGGCGCCAGTTGCGGGCGCTGCTGCTGGCGGCGGGCGGGCGGCGGCTATCCGTCATGTTCCCGATGGTGTCCACGGTGGCCGAGTTCCGGGCGGCGCGCGACCTGTTGCTGGCCGAAGCCGCCCGGGTGCGCCCGGCGCCGGTCCGCCTCGAAATCGGCAGCATGCTCGAGGTGCCCGCGCTGCTCTGGCAGTTGCCGGCCCTGATGAAGGAGGCCGACTTCGTCTCGATCGGCTCCAACGACCTGATGCAGTTCCTGTTCGCCGCCGACCGCGGCACGCCCGGCCTGGCCAACCGCTACGACCTGCTCTCGCCGCCGGTGCTGGACCTGCTGGATGCCGTAGCCGGACATGCGGCTGCGGCCGCGGTGGAGCTGTCGGTATGCGGCGAACATGCGTCCCGCCCGCTGGAAGCGATGGTGCTGGCGGCGCTGGGCATCACGACCCTGTCGATGCCGGCATCGAGCCTGCTGCGGCTGAAGTCGGTGATGGCGGGCGTGGACCTGGCCGCGCTCCGGGCCGTGGTGGCGGCACTGCGGCGCAACGGCACGGGGGCGGCCAGCCTGCGCGGGCCGCTCGCCTCATGGGCGCGGGAGCACGGGCACTTGGCGTGAGCCCGCCCGCACCACGTGCGGCCGGGCGGTGCTTCAACGGTTGTACTGGATCAGGAGATAGTCGATCGCGGCCGGGGTGCCGGGGAGAAGTGTGCCGGAGGTGATGCTGAAATGGGCATCGGCGGTTGCCTGATCGATGCCGGTGAAGGTCATCGAGCCGAGGATGCCGGTGCCGACGCCATTCAACTCGGAGTGGATGGTGAGGCCTTGGTACCCGGCGGCACCGTCGGACGCGGTATAGGGCATGGTGCTGAGGCCTGAATGGAAGCCAAATATCGTGGCCTGGTCTCCCTGGTGGAAGTTGACGATGGTGCTCCAGGTCTCGACGCCGCCGCGGCCGTCGACGAAGAATGTGTCGGCGCCACCATCCGAGCCTGTGCCGCCGATCAGGAAGTTGGAGCCGCCGCCGCCGTCGAGCACGTTGTTGCCGCCCGCGACCTGGAGGGCGTCGCCGCCAGCGCCCCCTTTCAGGAAAGTGTTGGGAGCGTCGGCGCGGAGGGCGACGCTGTCGTTACCGGACCAGACGTATTGCGATTGCAGATAGCTGACCGGGCCGGTGTAGATGTCGGCGACGGCCGTGGCTGAAATGCCGGTGACGGTATCGGTATAGGCAACGGTCCCGCCCAGCGCCGCGGCGTCGGTGCCGATGTTGCCGGCGATGAGATTTATCCCCGCCTTGACGAACGTCGTCCCGGCGGAGGTGCCGTCCGAGATGAACAAGCCGCGCGCACCGGATGCCGTCACCCCATCGAAGAGGATGTCGTTGCCCATCGCCATCAGGCCGTGCGGGCTGAGCCCGGCCGGACTTGCCCCGGCCACCTGCAGCGCTGCCGTGCCGGCGGCGGTCCCGTCGGTGATCCAGAGCCTCGATACACCGTTGGCGTCGTTGGCGACGACGGCAAGCCGGCCGCCTGCGAAGCTGGCCATCGGGGCGCCGTATGAGTTCCCATAAAGGCCAGGCAGTTCGAAGGTCCCTGCCACCGTGCCGTCGGTGATCCAGATGCCATACTTGCCGGCGGAGTCCGCGGCAGTGAAGGCGGCCTTGGTTCCGAAGGATGCGAGGCCTGCCGGGGCGGGATAGCCGCCGGTAGGGTTGAGCCCGGGAACCGTAAGCTCCGTGGTTCCCTCTGCCGTGCCGTCGGACACGTAGAGAACATTGTGGAAGGCCGCGTCGGTGCCTTCGAACACCAGCTTGGCGCCAAGGGATGCCATGGTGTGGATTTGCAGGCCGACGAAGGACGCGTTGGTGATCTGCACCTTGGCCGTGCCCGCGCTTGTGCCGTCGGTCAGGTACAGGCCGGTGGAGACCGTGCTGGGCGAGCCGCTGAAGGCCAGCTTGCCGGCGAACGGCGTCAGGTTGCCGGGATAAAAGCTCGCGTCGTTAAGACCCGCGATCGGAACCTCGGCGGTACCGGCGGAAGTCCCGTCCGACGACCACAACGTATAATGGCCCGCAGCGTCCTGGCCCTGGAAATAGAGCTTGCCGGCGTAGGCAACAGTACCCTTCGGGAACACGCCGAGCGACGCACCGGCGTTGGCGGGCTGCAGCTCGGTCACGCCGTTCGTGGTCACGTCGAGGGCGAACAAGCCGGCGTTGTCGGTGCCACGGAAATAGACCGAACCGCCGTTGATTACGTATGAGCCCGGATATAGCCCGCTAGCGCCGCCGGCAATGGTGCGAACCTGTGTCGTTCCGGCGGCCGTGCCGTCGGTGACCCAAAGATTGCCTTTTCCTTGCGTATCGATCGATGTGAAGTAGACCCGCGCCCCAGCCATCCGCCCGCACTCCATTTATGTCACGCCAGCCTCGCTCACGCTGGCGTGATCTCATAGGCAACGTTCCGCGGGTTTGCCAGCCGGAATTTCTCCGGAATGGAACGCGGCCCGGGGTGTGGGGTCCACGCCACGGTGCCGCTCCTGCCAACCGTTGGCAACGGGGCGGTTCCGGGGTTAGATGGTGTGCCGGCGGGGGCGCCCGGCGGCAGCAACGCTAGGTGCACCTGATGGAATTGCGCAAACCGGGCTTCGAGGGGGCGACCGAGATGATGTCCGCCGCCGATGGCGACCCGAGCGGGCCGGCCCTGGGCGCATCCCGGGTCGGTGCCGAGCTGCGTGCCGCCCGGCAGCGCTTGGGCTGGGCCTTGCCGGACGTGGCGCAGGAGCTGCGCATCCGCTTGCCGTTCCTCCAAGCCATCGAGGATGGGCGCGTGGCCGACCTGCCCGGCAACGCCTACGCCGTCGGCTTCCTCCGCACCTATGCGGCCACGCTGGGCCTTGACGCCGCCGAGGTGGCGCGGCGCTTCCGGGCGGAGGCCCATGAGGTGAACCGCAAGACGGAGCTTGCCTTTCCGGCGCCGGTGCCGGAACGGGGCGTGCCGGCCGGCGCCGTGGTGCTTCTGGGCGTGGTGCTGGCGGCCGGAGCCTATGCGGGATGGTATCGCTTCTCGGATGACCGGCGGGCCGAAGCCGGCGTAGCTGCGGTGCCCGAGCGTTTGGCGCCGCTGGCGGACGGCGCCTTGCCGCCCTCCAATCCTTCGCCCCAGGTGGCCTCCATCCTGCCGCCGCCCGGTGCCATGCAGTCGCCGGCTCCCGCGCCGGCCGTGGCGCCCGCGCTGCCGGCGGCGCCTCCCCCGCCGGTCGTGGCGGCGCTCCCGCTGGCGCCCCCTGCCGAGACCAGCCGGGTCGTGCTGCGGCTCAAGTCGGACGCCTACATCCAAATTCGCGAGCGGCAGGGCAAGGTGCTGCTGAACCGGGTCATGCGCGGCGGCGAGACCTGGCCGGTGCCGGCCGGCGCCGGGCTGCTGCTGACCACCGGGAACGCCGGCGGCACCGAGCTGCTGGTCGATGGTGCGGCCACGTCGGCCCTGGGCGCCCCGGGCGCGGTGCGGCGCGACATCCCGCTCGAGATCGAGGCGATCAAGCTCGCCCCCGGCGCGCGGTTGCCCCAGCAAGCCCGGCCGCAGTAGAACGGCTGCGCGCGCCGCCCTATCTAAGGGCGGGGAAGCCGGGGAAGACGCATGAGCTATCGTCCGTATCAGCAGATCGACCGCCGCCGGTCGCGGCAGATCCACGTCGGCCGAGTGCCGGTCGGCGGCGGCGCGCCAGTGACGGTGCAGACCATGACCAACACGCTGACGACCGACGTGGCGGGGACCGTGGCGCAGATCCGCAGGGCCGAGGAGGCGGGCGTGGACATCGTCCGCGTGTCATGCCCGGACCAGGAAAGCGCGCTGGCCTTGAAGGAGATCGTGCCGCAAGTGGGCGTGCCGATCGTCGCCGACATCCATTTCCACTACAAGCGGGCCATCGAGGCGGCGCAGAGCGGCGCCGCGTGCCTGCGCATCAATCCAGGCAACATCGGCAGCGCCGAGCGGGTGCGCGAAGTGGTGCAGGCCGCGCGCGACCATGGCTGCTCGATGCGGATCGGCGTGAACGCCGGGTCGCTGGAGCGGCACTTGCTCGAGAAATACGGCGAGCCCAACCCGGAGGCGCTGGTGGAAAGCGCGCTGGAACACGCCAAGATCCTGCAGGACCACGACTTCCACGAGTTCAAGATCAGCGTGAAGGCCAGCGACGTGTTCATGGCCGTGGCCGCCTACCAGCAATTGGCTGAGCTGTGCGACCACCCGTTGCACATCGGCATCACCGAGGCCGGCACGAAGCGGGCAGGGACCGTGAAGTCCTCGATCGGGCTCGGCAGCCTGCTCTGGGCCGGGGTGGGCGACACCTTGCGAGTCTCGCTCTCGGCGGAGCCCGAGGAGGAGGTCTCGGTCGGTTGGGACATCCTGAAATCGCTGGGGATACGCCACCGCGGCGTGAAGATCATCTCCTGCCCCTCCTGCGCGCGGCAGGGCTTCAACGTGATCAACACCGTGGCGACGTTGGAGGAGCGGCTGGCGCACATCAAAACGCCGCTGACGCTCAGCATCATTGGCTGCGTGGTGAACGGGCCGGGCGAGGCGCTGATGACCGACATCGGCGTGACCGGCGGCGGCGCCGGCCGGCACATGGTGTATGCGGCCGGCAAGACGGACCACACGATGGACGGCGGCGACATGGTCGAGCACATCGTGGGGCTGGTGGAACGCAAGGCCGCGCTGCTCGCGTCCGAGGCCGCGGCCCTCGAAGCGCAGACGCCGGCGTC
>CAXSDH010000081.1:0-17546 GCA_964235765.1 uncultured Acetobacteraceae bacterium | reverse complement strand
GCAGCAGCTCCGCCTGCGGCCCGCCGCCCTGGTGGCCGCGCGACCACAGCCAGATTTGGTCGGACAGCAGCAGCGCGACCCGCCCCTGTTCCACGCGGTCCAGCAACAGCAGCGGCGCCCCGTCCGGCGCGCTCAACAGGCTCTGCCCGCCCACGGACCCGGGTTCGACCCGGCGATACCACGAGCCCCAGCCGGGCTCCCCCCCCGCGCGCCAGCCCGGCAGCGCCTCGGTGACGGGGTGGCGCATGCCGAGCGCCGTCACCAGCGGACGGAACGGCCCATCCACGACCGCGCCCGGCCCCGACCCCGCGCGCGCCGGCAACACGCCGCCCAGCGCGGTGGCGGACAGGCTGCCGGGGCCGGTGAACTCCGGCCCCGCGCTCAGCAGCAGGCCGCCGCCGCCCCGCACGTAATCGGCGATGTTCCGCAGGTAGAGCGGCGGCAGCAGGTTGTTGCGGTTCTGGAAGCGGTCCAGGATGATGAGGTCGAAATCGCGGATCTTGACCTGGAACAGCTCCCGCACCGGAAAGGCGATCAGGGACAGCTCGTTGGTCGGCGTCAGGTCGTCGCGCTCGGGTGGGCGCAGGATGGTGAAGTGGACGAGGTCCACCGCCGGGTCGGCTTTCAGCAGCCGGCGCCAGGTGCGCTCGCCGGCATGCGGCTCGCCCGAGACCAGCAGCACCCGCAGGCGGTCCCGCACGCCGTTCACCTCGATGACGGCGCGGTTGTTCAGGTCGGAGATCTCGCCGGACAGGGCGTCCACCTGCATCTCGACCACGATCGGCCCGGCCCGGGTAACCGGCAGGTCGATCGCCGTCTCCTGCCCCACCATGACGCTGCGCACCTTCGGCGGCTCGCCGTCGCGGCGGATCAGCAGGCGTGTCATGGTCGCGGCGCGTGGCACGCCCAGGTCCTCCACCACCATCCGCACCGTCACGCTGCGGCCGACCAGCCCGAACGACGGCGCCTCGATGATGCGCAGCCGCCGGTCGGTCTGCTCGCCGCGGGCGGGGAGCAGGACGTGCAAGGGCGCGGGCAGCGCGCCGGAAGGCACGTCGTGCACCTGCCCGTCGGTAAGCGCCACGATGCCGGACAGGCGGGCGCGGGGAATGTCGGCCAGGGCGCGGTTCACGGCGGCGAACAGCCCGGTGCCGTCGTGCCCCGCCTCCGGCGCCAGCACCGTGCGCATCTCGAGGTCCGGCATCCCGGCCGCTTGCGCCATGAGCGCCGCTTGGGCGGCGTCCCGCAGCGCGGCACGGTCGCCCACCGCCATCGAGGCGCTCTGGTCGACCACCAGCAGCCCGATGTCCGGCAGGGTGTCCCGCGTCTCCCGCACCAGCCGCGGCCCGGCGAGCCAGGCGAGCAGCACCGCGAAGGCGAGCCCCCGCCACAGCGCGCCCCGTGCGCGGCGCAGCAGCGCCGGCAGCAGCGCCAGGCCGCAGACGGCGGCCAGCACGGCGAGCGCCCACCAGGGCACGGCGGGCTCGAACCGCAGCGCGGCGTAGGCGTGTTCGAGCTTCATTGCCCCAGCCGCTCCAGGATGGCCGGCACGTGGACCTGGTCGCCCTTGTAGTTGCCGGTAAGCGCATACATCACGAGGTTCACCCCGAACCGATAGGCGAGCGTGCGCTGCCGGGCGCCGCCGGGGATGGTGGCGTAGGGGTTGCGCCCCGCTGCGTCCACCGCCCAGGCGCCCGCCCAATCGTTTCCGCCGATGATCACCGGGCTGACGCTGTCGTTGGCGCGGTCCTGGTCCCGCTGCACCCAGACCGTGTCGCCGGTGAAGCGGCCGGGGAACTCCTGCAGCAGGTAGAACGAGCGCGCGATGACATGGTCGCCCGTCAATGGCGCCAGCGGCGGCACGGCGAGGCCGCCCGAGGCACGGCGCAGGGCGGCGTCGGCGCCAGGCGCGAAGCCCTCGCCGGTGCCGCCGCCGCGCGTGTCGATCAGGATGATGCCGCCGCGGCTGGTGTAGTCGTTCAAGGCGGCGATGGCCTGGGGCGAGGGCGCCGCGTTCGCCGTGATGGGCCAGTAGAGCAGCGGGAAGAAGCTGAGGTCGTCCTGGCCGGGCACGACGGCGGCGGGCTCGGCCAGGCTCGCGGCGGTCCGCCGGTTCACGTAGGCCGACAAGCCGGCCAGCCCGGCCTGCGACACGCGGTCCACCCCGGCGTCGCCGGTCACGACATAGGCGAGCCGTGTGGCGATGGCCGGGAGGTCCTCCGCATGGCCCGGCGCGATGCCGAGCAGCAGCAGCGCCGCCACGGCCAGCGCTGCCACGGCCGGCCGCAGCCGGAGCAAACCGCGCAGCCACAAGGAGAGCAGCAGGTCGAGCGCGAGCAGCGCCGTGGCGAAGGCGAGCAGCAGGGGGCCGATTGCGCGCTCTCGCGCCGCCCCGTTCAGCGTGGCCCGCGCCGCGCCGGGCACCGTGGCGGCGGCGGCCAGTTCGGGAAGGGCCGCGCCCAGGTTGAGCGCCCGACGCCCGCTTTCCGGTCCGTAGATGCCGGGGGGATGACGGGGCGACACCGAGGGCGACGCCAGCTCGGCGCCGGTCAGCCCGGTGGCCGCGGCCGGCGGCGGCGCCAGCGCGCCGAACCCGTCGAGCGATTCAGCCGGCGCCAGCACGGCGTCGTCGGCCATGCCCGCGACGCCAACCGATAGGTCCACCAAGCGCCGCAGCATGTCCACGAACAGGCCGGAGAGGGGCAGGTTGGACCAGTCGGCGTTGGCCGTGACGCCGAACAGCACGACCCGCCCCGCGCCGAACGGCGCGGCGGTGACCAGCGGCGTGCCGTCCGCCAGGGACGCCCAGGTGCGCGCGGCGAGCTGCGCCGAGGGTTCGGCCAGCACCTGCTGCGTGACCAGCACCTCGGCCGGCACCGGCAGGCCGTTGAACGGCGACTCCGCCGGGAACCGCGCGAGCGCCGCCGGCTGGCTCCACGACAGCGCGCCGCCCAATTGCCGGTCGCCGGCCAGCAGGCGGACCGGCAGGAGCGGGTCCGCGTGCGCAGGGTCGCCGCTGGCCTCGGCCATGCGCGGGCCGGCAAAGCGGATCAGCAGCCCGCCCGCCTCCACCCAGCGCCGCAGCGCGTCGGCGTCCCCGCCCTCCAGCGGCACGTCGGCCAGCACGAGCACGGAGAGCTGGCGCGCCAGCAAGGCGCCGAGGCTTCCCTCGCGCAACTCGGACGTGGGGGCGAGCGCCCGGCGGGCATAGAACAACGGCCCGATCAGGGGCGTCTCCGCGCCCGCCTCGGCCGCCAGCAGGCCGACCGGCCGCCGGCGCCAGCGTTCGTCCAGCAACACGACGCTGCCAGCCGAGGCCGCGCCTTCCAGCACCAGCCGCGCGACGCCGTTGCGAATCTCCGGCGGCAACTGGATAGCCGCCTCGGCGGCGGTGGCGCCCGCGGGCAGCACGGCCTCCGCCCGGGCCAGCGTGCGGCCGTCGCCGGTTTGCGCCAGGATCGCCACGGGCTGGTCGGCTGGTTGCGGCAGGCTGCTGACGCGGGCGAACAGGCGGTCGGCTTCCAGGCGCGGCGGCCTGGCCAGGCGGACGGCGACCGGGTCGGCGCGCCATTCGGTCACCGGCCCGGCGGCGGCCAATGCAGGGCCGAACGCCGCGTCGCCCGGGGTCGCGATGCCGTCGGCGACATAGATGACCGCGCCGGCCGCGATCCCTTGCAGCGCCTCGGCCGCGGCGGCGCGGTCGGGCGGCCAGGGCTTGGGGCGAAGGGCGGCGAGCCGGGTCCGCAACTCGGGCGCGGGCATGGACGGCGTGGCGCGCGGCGGCTGGTCGGCCAGGGAGCGCGCGGTGCCCAGCAGGGCCGCCGGCCGGCCGGCGCGCTCGGCGCGGTCCAGCACCGATCCGGCCGCCTGCATCCGCGTCGTCCAATCCGCCGCCGCCGCCCAGCCGTCATCGACCACCAGCAGCACCGGTCCATCGCCGGGCAGGCCGGAGGCGGCGTCCAGCACCGGGCCGGCCAGGCCCAGGATCACCAGGGCGGCGGCGGCCATGCGGAGGGCGAGCAGCCACCAGGGCGTGCGCGCGGCGGTGCGCTCCTCGTCGCGCAAGCCCATGAGCAGGCGGATGGCCGGGAAGCGCTGCGTGCGCGGCGCGGGCGGCGTCACCCGCAGCAGCCACCAGAGCAGCGGCAGCGCGGCCAACGCCAGCAGCAGCCAAGGTGTGGCGAATATCATGGGGTGGACAGGGCGGCGTACAGCCCGAGCAGCGCCGCCTCGGGCGGGTGGTCCGTGCGGTGCGTGCCGAAGCTCCAGCCCGCGGCGGTGCACAGCGCGCCCAGGCCGTGCAACTGCGCCGAAAGCGCCTCGGCATAGCCCTCGCGGATGCCTTCGACGCGCGGCACCACGGCGTCGGTCTCCTGCTCCATGCCCTGGAAGCGCACGCGGCCGGAATAGGGCAGCAGCGCCTCGGCCGGGTCGAGCACCTGGAGCAGGTGGCCGGACACGGGAATGGCGGCCAGGGCGCCCACCACCGCCCGGATATCGTCCAGCGGCGAGAGGAAGTCGCCGATCAGCACGATGCGGGCGTGGCGGGGCAGGGGGGTGGCGGGCGGCATGCCGCCGCTATCGGCCACCTCGGCCAGCGCCTCGGCCAGGCCCTCGAGCGCGTCCCGGCCGCCGCGCAGCCGGGCGGGGCCACCGATCAGCCGCACCCGCTCGCCACCGCGGAGCAGCAGCGCCGAGAGGGCGAGCAGCAGCAACTCGGCCCGTTCGCGCTTGAACGGCACGGCCGCGCCCGACCGCCAGGCCATGCTGGGCGAGCCGTCGCGCCACAGGCAGACGGTTTGCGCCGCCTCCCACTCGGTCTCGCGGATGAACGAGCGGTCGGATTTGGCGCTGGCCCGCCAGTCGATGCGCGCCTGCGTGTCGCCGGGCAGGAATGGGCGGTATTGCCAGAAGCTGTCGCCCTGGCCGACCCGGCGGCGGCCGTGCACGCCTTGCGCGACCGTTGCCGCCACGCGCTGGGCGGCGACCAGCAGGGGCGGCAGCCGGGCGCCGAGGGCCTCGGCCCGGCGTGCCCGTTGGGCGGGCGCCAGGGTCAAACGACCTGCCCGACAAGCCTGCCGATCACTTCGGGCAAGCCCACGCCCTCGGCCCGGGCGGAGAAATTGAGCGCCATGCGGTGCCGCAGCACCGGGTGAGCCAGCGCCGCCACATCATCGAGGCTGGGGGAGAGCCGGCCATCCAGCACGGCGCGGGCGCGGCAGGCCAGCATCAGGGATTGCGCCGCGCGCGGGCCGGGCCCCCAGGCCACATGGCGGCGGACCGCCTCGTGCTCGGTGATCTCCGGCCGGCCGCCGCGCACGAGGGCGAGGATGGCGTCCACGATCGTCTCGCCCACCGGCACGCGGCGGATCAGCCGCTGGGCGGCCAGCAGTTCCTCAGCGCTCAGCACGGGCCGGGCCTGGGCGAGGTCGGCGCCGGTGGTGGCCAGCAGCATCGTGCGTTCCGCGGCAAGGTCGGGGTAGCCGACGTCCACTTGCAGCAGGAAACGGTCGAGCTGCGCCTCGGGCAGCGGGTAGGTGCCCTCCTGCTCGATCGGGTTCTGGGTGGCGAGCACATGGAACGGGCTGGGCAAGGGGTGGTCCACGCCGCTGACCGCGACCCGCCGCTCCTGCATCGCCTGCAGCAGGGCGGACTGGGTGCGCGGGCTGGCGCGGTTGATCTCGTCGGCCATCAGCAACTGGCAGAACACCGGCCCGGGCACGAAGCGGAAGGCCCGGCGGCCCGCGCCGTCATCGTCCAACACCTCGCTGCCGGTGATGTCGGCCGGCATCAGGTCCGGGGTGAACTGCACGCGCTTCGGCGCCAAGCCCAGCACCGTGCCGAGCGTCTCCACCAGCAGCGTCTTGCCCAGGCCGGGCACCCCCACCAGCAGCGCGTGGCCGCCGGAGAGCAGCGTGACCAGCACCTGCTCGATCACCCCCTGCTGGCCGAAGATGACGCGGCCGATCTCGGCGCGGGCCGCGGCGGCGCGGGCGCCCAGGCGCTCCACGTCGGCCACGAGGTCGGAAGCTGTGTCGCTCATACTCGCAGGTGTCCCCAATGCCACACGCCCAGCCAACCCTGTCGATCTGTGCCCTGATGGGGGTTTCATCAACGGGGGGATGCTACCTATATCGCGGGACGGGACGGAAGCTGGGCCAGCCCCGGAGACGAATACGTGAATGATGCCATGCCCGAGCGGCAGACCGCCACACCTGATCTGATACGGCGCCCCGCCCTGTTCGCGCCCGCCTCGAAGCCGCGCCGCGTGCCGGTGGAATGCGGCGACCTGCCGTTCCTGATCAAGCGCGACGGCACATGGCTGTACCGCGGCAGCCCGATCGGCCGGAGGGAGATGGTGTGCCTGTTCAGCAGCGTGCTCAAGCGCGAGGCGGACGGCTCCTACTGGCTCGAAACGCCAGCCGAACGCGGCCGCATCGAGGTCGAGGACACGCCCTGGCTCGCGGTGGAGATGGATTGGTCCGGCGTGGGCCCTGGCCAGGTGCTGTCGTTCCGCACCAATGTGGACCAGGTGGTCGCCGCCGGGCCAGACAACCCGATCAGCGTCCGGCATGACGTGCTCACCTGCGAGCCGACGCCCTATATAACGGTGCGCCGTGGCGACGGCCCGCCGCTCGAGGCGCGAATTTGCCGCGCGGTGTATTATGAGCTGGTGGCCCTGGCCGTGCCTGGCGAACTGCACGGCCGCCGCGTGCTTGGCGTGTGGAGCCAGCACCGCTTCTTCTCGCTGGGCGAGCTGCCGAACTGCGCCGAGGCTTAACGGTTGGACATCGACGCGATCCGCGCCCGGCTGGCGGGGGACCCCGATGCGGCGCCGGCCGAAGCCATCGCCGCTCTCGCCGCCTCCGACGAGGCGCTGGATCTGACCGCCCGGGCGCTGGTGCCCGCGGCGGTGCTGGTGCCGATCCTGCACGGCGCCCAGCCCGGCATCCTTTTGACCAAGCGGACCTCCAACCTCAAGGCCCATGCGGGCCAGGTGGCGTTTCCCGGCGGCCGGATCGACCCTACCGACGCCTCGCCCGAAGCGGCCGCATTGCGGGAGGCGCACGAGGAGATCGGCCTGGCGCCGGGGCGGGTGGAGCTGGCCGGCCGCCTGCCGGATTACGTGACCGGCACGGGCTACCGCATATCGCCGGTGCTGGCATTGCTGCCCGATGGGCTCGAGCTTGCGGCGAATCCGGACGAGGTGGAGGCGATCTTCATCCTGCCGCTCGACGTGCTGCTCGATCCGGCCGCGCCCGAGCGCCGCCGGGCACAGTTCCGCGGCCGGTCGCGCGAGTTCTGGGTCTGGCCGCATACCGAGCACTATATCTGGGGCGCGACAGCCGCCATCCTGGTCCACCTGGCCCATCGCCTGCGCGTGCGGGAGAGGGCGGCGGCATGATCCGCCTCGCCGAGATGGCCCTATTCCTCGCGCCGCTCGCCGCCTACGGATTGTGGCGGGGCACCATGCGCCGCGGCATACCCGGCCCCTCCCGCCACGTGCTGATGCTGATCCTGGCCGCGCTGCTGCTGTTCGGCGCCTGCCTCGCTTGGATCGGCGTGCACGAGCGGGCGCCGGCCGGCAGCCATTACGTGCCGGCGGAGATGCGGGACGGGCAGATCGTGCCGGGCCATAGTGGGTGACGCGCCGGCAGCCCGCATTGCGCCGCCCGCCTTCCTCAACGACCCGGCGCTTGCCGCGATCCTGGACGCCTTGCCGCACGCACGCCTGGTGGGCGGCTGCGTGCGGGACAGCCTGGCCGGCCGCGACGTCGCCGACGTGGACCTGGCCACGCCCGACGAACCGGAGGCGGTGATGGAGGCCTTGCACGCCGCGGGGCTCAATTGGGCGCCGACCGGCCTCAAGCACGGCACCGTCACCGCCATCAGCTTGCATCGCGGTTTCGAGGTAACCACCCTCCGCCGGGACGAGGCGACCGACGGCCGGCACGCGCAGGTCGCCTGGACGGCGGATTGGCGGGTCGATGCGGCGCGGCGGGATTTCACGTTCAACGCCATGTCCATGCTGCGGGACGGCGCGGTGTTCGACTATTTCGGCGGCATTGCCGATCTTCGGGACGGCCGCGTCCGCTTCGTGGGCGACGCGGCGGCGCGGATCGCCGAAGACTACCTGCGCATCCTGCGCTTCTTCCGGTTCCACGCGCGCTATGCCGCTGCCGCTCCCGACGGGGCGACCCTGAAAGCCTTGCGGGACGGCGTCTCCGGCCTGGCGCACCTGTCGCCCGAGCGGGTCTGGAGCGAGCTGAAGCGCATCCTCGCGACTCCAGACCCTGCGGGCGCCGTCATGCTGATGGCAGAACTGGGCGTGCTGGCGGCGGTGCTGCCGGAGGGCGCGATGCCGGACCGCCTCCTGCGCCTGATGCGGGCTGGCGCGCCGCCCGATCCCTTGTTGCGGGTGGCGGCCTTGCTGCCCGGCCACGGGGCGGCGCTCGCGGCACGGCTGCGGCTCTCCACCGCCGAGCGCACCTGCCTGCTGGATCTCGCGAGGCCGGCGCCGGGCCTGGACAGCGCGGACGCGGATTTGCGCCGGGCCCTGGCCGAAGCGCCGGCCGAGGTGCTGGCCGGGCGCTCCTGGCTCGCGCACGGCGCGGACGGGGCCGGCTTGCGCGCCCGCCTGGCAGCCACGACCCGGCCACGCTTCGTGCTCGCGGGCCGGGATGCGCTGGCGCTCGGGGTGCCCCCCGGCCCGGCGGTCGGCGAACTGGTGCGGCAGGTGCGCACCTGGTGGATGGATGGCGGCTGCCTCGCCGGCGCCGCTGCCTGCCGGGCCGAACTGGCGAGGCGCGTCCCCGGCTGATACACCGCGCGCCATGGATGTCGCCGCCCCGCTGACCGCGCCCCCGGACGAGCGCACCCGCACGCTGCTGGCCCGGATGTGGCGGGAGCACCTCAGGCACCATCGCGGCCGGTTGCTGATTGTGCTGGGGCTGACCGCGATCATGGCCGGGCTGACGGCGCTCTATCCCGTGGTGATCGACCGCGCCTTTTCCATGTTCGTGGCCCGCGACCAGCGTATTCTCTATCAAATCCCGGCGCTGGTCGTGGTCGTCACCGCCGCCAAGGCCGCCGCGCAGTATGGGCAGAACGTGCTGGTGCAGCAATTGGTGCTGCTGGTGATCCGCGAGCTGCAGGAACGCATGTTCGTCCACCTCTCCCGCGCCGACCTGGTCCAGGTGGAGCGTGAGGCGCCGGCGCAGCTTGCCGCCCGCTTCACCACCGACGCCGCCCTGATCCGCGAGGCGCTGACCCGGGCCGTGAACGGCATCAAGGACGGGGTGACCATCATCGGCCTGGTCGTCTCGATGCTGTATCTCGACTGGGTGCTGAGCGCGATCGCGGCGGTGATGTACCCCCTGGCGGCGTTGCCGATCCAGCGCCTGGGCAAGCGCATCCGCCGCACCTCGGGCGGTATGCAGGAGCAGGTGGGCGAGACCGCGGCGTTGCTGCACGAGAGCTTCGCCCAGGCTCGAACCGTTCGCGCCTACGGGTTGGAGCAGTTCGAGGCCGTCCGCGCTGGCCAGGCGTTCGCCGACCTGTATCGCGCCCTGCTGCGGATGGCCCGCAGCCGCGCCCGGCTCGATCCGATGCTGGAGATGCTGGGCGGGACGGCGGTGGCGCTGGTGATCGGCTTCGCCGGCTGGCGGGCGGCGCTTGGCGATGGCGGCATCGGCAATTTCTCGGGCTTCGTGGCGGCGCTGCTGCTGGCCTCGCAGCCCCTGCGGGCCCTGGGGTCGATGAACGCGGCGTTGCAGGAGGGCCTGGCCGGGCTGGCGCGGGTGTTCCGGGTGGTGGACGAAGTGCCCTGCATAACCGACCGGCCCGGCGCGGGCGCCCTGCCGCCGGGGCGCGGCCGGGTGCGGTTCGAGGGGGTTGGATTCGCCTACCCGGACGGCAGGATGGGCCTGCGCGGCCTTTCGTTCGAGGCGGCGCCGGGCCTGACCGTGGCGCTGGTCGGCCCCTCCGGCGCCGGCAAGAGCACTGCCCTGGCCCTGATCCCCCGCCTGCATGACGTGCTGCACGGGAGCATCGTCGTGGACGGTGCCGACGTGCGCAACGTGACCCTCGCCAGCCTGCGGGGCGCCATCGCCTATGTCGGCCAGGACACCTTGCTGTTCGACGACACGGTGGCGGCCAACATTCGCATGGGCCGGCCCGGCGCGGACGCCGCCGCGGTGGCCGATGCGGCGCACGCGGCCGCGGCCGGGTTCATCGACCACTTGCCGCAAGGCTTCGCCACCCGCGTGGGGCCCGGCGGCCAACGCCTCTCCGGCGGCCAGCGGCAACGCGTGGCCCTGGCCCGCGCGCTGCTGCGCGACCCCAGGATACTGCTGCTGGACGAGGCGACCAGCGCGCTGGATGCGGAGAGCGAGTCCGCGGTGCAGGAGGCGCTCGCGCGCCTACGCGCCGGCCGGACGACGATCGTGGTGGCGCATCGCCTCTCCACGGTGCGGGACGCCGACCTGGTGGTGGCCATCGCCGACGGCGCCGCAGTGGAGCAAGGCACGCATGCGGAGTTGCTGGCCAGGGACGGGCTGTACGCCCGCCTGGTGCGCACCCAGGCGCTGGCAAGCTAGCGGTCGCCAGCCGCCAGCGGCAGGGCGGGGGTTAGTAGGCGATCATGTCCTTCATGCCGTTGAACACGCCTTGGGTGAGGATGCCTTTCTTGACCAGGTCCTCCGGCGCTGCGTAAGGCCGCCCGGCGACGATGGCGCGGGCGCGGACGTCGCCGATGCCGGTCAGCGTCTTTTGCAGTTCGCCAGCGCTCGATGTATTGATGTTGGCCAGCGCCATGCGGTCCTTCGCGCCGTCCAACACGCCTTGCGAGAGGATCTTCTTGGAGACGAGGTCCTTCAGGTCGGTGTAGGGGCGGCCGGCGATGATGGCCTTGGCACGCGCCGGGCCGATGCCGGGCATGGAGTCGAGCTGTTGCTCGGTGGCGGTGTTGATGTCGATCCGGCTGCCGGATGCCGCAGTCCGCGCCGCGGGCACCGCCGGGAGGACAGCGGTGGGGGCAGCAGGGCTCGGGACGGCAGGGCTCGTCGGCCGCATCGGCGCCGCAGGCCGGGTCGGCTGCGGCGCGGGCGTTTGGGCCAGCGCAGGCAGGGCCAGGCAGGCGAGCAGGGCCGCAGTCAGGCGCAGTGCGTTCAGCATAGGCAGTGCGTTCAGCATAGGAAGTCTCCCGTGTTCAAGGCCATGAGTAGGCGCCGCTTCAAGGCCCGGCGACAAGGGGCCGTCATGCCCAGCGCACCTCGGGCGGCAAGCTCATCAGGATCGCCTCGACGTTGCCGCCGGTCTTGAGCCCGAACAGCGTCCCGCGGTCATGCAGCAGGTTGAACTCCACATAGCGTCCACGGCGCAGCAACTGGTGGTCCCGCTGCGCCTCCGTCCAGGGTTCGCGCATACGGCGGCGGACGATGGCGGCGTAGCCCTCGCGGAAGGCGCGGCCGACATCCCTGGCGAAGGCGAAATCCGCGGCCGCGTCGCCCGAGAACAGGTGGTCGAAGAAAATGCCGCCGGCCCCGCGCGGCTCGTTGCGGTGCGGCAGGAAGAAGTACTCGTCGCACCAGTCCTTGAACTTGGGATAGTAGGCGGGATCGTGCCGGTCGCAGGCGGCCCGGAAGCCTGCGTGGAACGTCGCGGCATCCTCGAGCGCCCCGGGGGCGTCCAGGCGCATGGGCGTGAGGTCGCCGCCGCCGCCGAACCAGCCGCGGGTGGTGACCAGCATGCGGGTGTTCATGTGCGCGGCCGGAACCAGCGGGCTGTGCATGTGCGCCACCACGCTGATGCCCGAGGCCCAGAACCGGGGGTCCTCAGCCGCGCCCGGAATCTGCTGGCGGAACTCCGGGCTGAACTCGCCCCAGACGGTGGATACGTTGACGCCCACCTTCTCGAACACCCGGCCGTGCATGAGGCTGATGACGCCGCCGCCGCCGGGTTCGCCCGAATGCGTGGGGCGGGACCACGGCTTCTGGCTGAACCGGCCCGCCGCGTGCTCCGCGCGCGGGCCGTCCTGTTCCGCCTCGATTGCCTCGAACTCCCGGCACAACTGATCGCGCAGGGATTCGAACCACGCCCGGGCATCCGTTCTCAACCCTTCGTGCGGCGGCGCGGTCGTGAAGCCTTGCGGCACGGGCTCACCCTCCAATGTGCAAGCTAGAGTAGGGTCATCCGGGCCTGTGTTGCAGGGGGCGGATCGGGCCTCTATCATGCGGCGCACGCTCGGACGCGCGGCAAGCGCGGGTCCGGTGATTGGGCCTGTCCATTGGCAGGAGAGCACGAGGACGACATGGCTGAAGCAGCTGATCCCGCGACCATCCGTGAAGCGCTTTCCACAGTCGGCAACCCCGACGTCACGAAACGGGACTTCCTCAAGCTGCTGACCGGCAGCGCCGCCGCGATCGGGACGGCGGCCCTCGTCTGGCCCTTCGTGGACAGCATGAACCCGGCGCGCGACACGCTGGCGCTCTCCAGCATCGACGTCGAGCTGGCGCCGGTGCCGGTGGGCCAGGCCATCACCGTGGTCTGGCGCGGCAAGCCGGTGTTCGTGCGCCATCGTTCGGCCGAAGAGATCAAGGAAGCCGAGGACACGCCGAACAACCAACTGAAAGACCCGGAGAAGGACAGCCAGCGCGTCAAGCCCGGCAAGGAGCCTTGGCTCATCGTGATCGGCATCTGCACCCATCTCGGCTGCGTGCCGCTGGGCAACAAGCCCACCGACCCGCGCGGCCCGTACGGCGGCTGGTTCTGCCCCTGCCACGGCAGCGTCTACGATACGTCCGGCCGGATCAGGCAAGGCCCCGCGCCGAGCAACCTGTTCATACCGCCTTACGCGTTCGCCAGCGACACCAAGATCAAGATCGGCTGAGGAGACCCGCGATGGCCGGCCTGCACAAGAGCACGTACGAGAACCCAGTCATCAACTGGATCGACACCCGCCTGCCCGTGTTCACGATGATGCAGAAGGAATACGGGTCGTTCCCGACGCCAAAGAACTTCAACTACTTCTGGAACTTCGGCGCGCTGGCGATGATCAACCTGGTGATCATGATCGCCACGGGCGTGTTCCTGGCGATGAACTACACCGCCAACACCAGCATGGCATTCGACTCCGTCGAGCGGATCATGCGGGACGTGAACTACGGCTGGCTGCTGCGCTATGTGCACGCCAACGGCGCGTCGATGTTCTTCATCGTGGTCTATATCCACATCTTCCGGGCTTTGTACTACGGATCATACAAGGCGCCACGCGAGCTGCTGTTCATGCTGGGCGTGGTCATCTTCCTGCTGATGATGGCCACCGCGTTCATGGGATACGTGCTGCCCTGGGGCCAGATGTCCTATTGGGGCGCCACCGTCATCACCAACCTATTCTCCGCCATACCCCTGGTCGGCGACTACATCGTCACCCTGTTGTGGGGCGGGTTCAGCGTGGACAACCCCACGCTCAACCGCTTCTTCAGCCTGCATTACCTCATGCCGTTCATGATCTTCGGCGTGGTGTTCCTGCATATCGTGGCGCTGCACATCACCGGGTCGAACAACCCGCTGGGCATCGACGTGAAGTCGCCGCAGGATACGCTGCCCTTCCACCCGTATTACACGGCCAAGGACAGCATCGGCATTTGCGTGTTCTTCCTCGTGTTCGCGCTGCTGGTGTTCTTCGCGCCGAACCTGCTGGGCGATCCGGACAACTACATTCCGGCGAACCCTCTCGTCACCCCGGCCCATATCGCGCCGGAGTGGTACTTCCGGCCGTACTACGCCATCCTGCGCGCAGTGGAATGGAAGCTGGGCGGCGTCATCCTGATGTTCGCCTCCATCCTGATCCTATTCTTCCTGCCCTGGCTCGACACGTCGCCGGTGCGCAGCTCGCGGTTCCGGCCGATCTACAAGCAGTTGATACTGGTGTTCGTGGTGTCGTTCCTGGTGCTGGGCTATGTCGGCGGCAAACCGCCCGAGGGCATCTACGTCGTGCTCGGCCGGGTCGCGACCGCCTACTACTTCCTGCACTTCCTGGTGCTGCTGCCGATCCTCGGCAAGCTCGAGCGGCCGCTGCCGTTGCCCGAGAGCATCTCCAGCCCGGTGCTGCCGCGCCGCGGCCCGCCGCCGGCCGGGGGTGGCGGACCGCTGCCGCAAGGCGCCGCCGCCAAGCCGATGGAGAAGCCGTGATGCGGGCCCTGTTTGCCGCCGCCCTGCTGGCGGGCCTGAGCGGCCCAGCGCTGGCGCAGAACCACGGGCATGAGGACGTCGACGGGCCCAAGGTGAACTGGAGCTTCAACGGGCCCTTCGGCACCTACGACCGGGCGGGAATGCAGCGCGGTTTCCAGGTCTATCGGGAAGTTTGCGCCGCTTGCCATTCCATGAAGCTCGTCTATTACCGCAACCTGCAAGGCTCGGGCGGCATCGGCCTGACCGAGGCGCAGGTGAAGGCGGTTGCCGCGGAGGCGCAAATCTCCGGCGGCACGGACGATAGCGGCCAGCCGGTGGAACGCCCCGGGCTTCCCGCCGACCACTTTCGCTCGCCCTTTCCGAACGACAAGGCGGCCCGCGCCGCCAATGGCGGTGCACTGCCGCCGGACCAGTCGCTCATCATCAAGGCCCGCAACAACGGGCCGGATTATGTGCACGCGCTGCTGAACGGCTACGAAGACCCACCCGAGGGCGTGAAGGTCGGCGACGGCCTGTATTACAACAAATACTTCCCCGGTCACGCGCTGGCCATGCCGCCGCCGCTGCACGATGACCAGGTGACGTACGCCGACGGCACCAAGGCCACCGTCGACCAGATGTCGCGTGACGTGGTGCAGTTCCTGACCTGGGCCTCGAACCCGGACATGGAGCCGCGCAAGCGCATGGGCGTCAAGGTCGTGCTGTTCCTGAGCCTGCTCACCGGCCTCACCTACGCCGTCAAGAAAAAGGTGTGGAAAGACGTGCATTAGCCATGGCGGAGGCGGTCATCGGGATCATTGGCGGTTCCGGCCTCTATGACATCCCGGGCCTGCAAGCCAAGCAGTGGCGGCGGGTGGACACGCCCTGGGGCGCCCCGTCCGACGAGCTGCTGTTCGGCGAGCTGGCCGGCGTGCGGTGCGTGTTCCTTCCGCGGCACGGCCGGGGTCACCCGATCTCGCCCACCCACCTCAACTACCGCGCCAATATCGACGCGCTGAAGCGCTCCGGCGTCACCGACGTGCTGTCGCTTTCGGCGGTGGGCAGCTTGCGGGAGGATCTGCCGCCGGGCCACTTCGTCATCGTGGACCAATTCATCGACCGCAGCTTCGCCCGTGAAAAGAGCTTCTTCGGCAAGGGTGTCGTCGCGCATGTGTCGGTCGCCGACCCGGTCTGCCCGCGGCTGGGCGACGCGCTCGAGGCATCGGCCCGGCGGCTCGGCCTGCCGGTCACCCGAGGCGGCGTCTACCTCGTCATGGAAGGCCCGCAATTCTCCACCCGCGCCGAGAGCCACCTATACCGCAGCTGGGGCTGCAGCGTGATCGGCATGACCAACATGCCGGAGGCCAAGCTCGCGCGCGAAGCCGAGCTTTGCTACGCGACGGTCGCCATGGTCACCGATTACGACTGCTGGCACGACGCGCATGACGCGGTAACGGTGGACGCAATCGTCCGCGTGCTGCTCGACAATGCGGACCGGGCCCGATCGCTGGTCGCGGATGTCGTGCCGGCATTGGGCGGCCCGCGCGGACCCTGCCCGGCCGGCTGCGACCGTGCGCTCGAACACGCGATCATCACCGCGCCCGAGAAGCGCGACCCGGCGCTGCTGGCCAAGCTCGATGCCGTCGCGGGCCGGGTGCTGGCCCCGTGCTGATCCGCTCGCAGGAGGGCGCCACCGTCGTCCTGACGCTCGACTACCCCGCCCGCCGCAACGCGCTGGCCATGCCGATGCGGCAAGCCATCGTGGACGCGATGGAGGCCATCGAGGCCGACCCGGCCGTGCGTGCCGTCGTCATAACCGGCTCGGGCGCCACCTTCAGTGCGGGCGGCGACATCAGCGGGATGAACGTGGCGGACCTGGCCGGCGGCCGCGAGCGGTTCCGGCTCACGCACCGGCTGGTCCGGCTGCTGATCAAGTCCAGCAAACCGATCCTTGCCGCGGTGGAGGGGCACTGCGTCGGCGCCGGGCTGTCGCTGGCCTTGTGTTGCGACACGGTGCTTGCGGCCACGGATGCGCGGTTCGCCGCGGGCTTCGGCCGGGTGGGCCTGGTGGCCGACCTCGGCTTGCTGCACACCCTGCCGGCACGGATCGGCCAGGGCAGGGCGCGGCAGATTTTTCTCTACGGCGAACCCATGGACGCCGCCGAGGCCGAGCGCATCGGCATCGTCGACCGGCTGGCGCCGCCAGGCGGCGCCCTTGCGGCGGCCCTGGAGCGCGCCCGGCTGTTCCACGCCGCCGCGCCCCTGCCGATCGCGATGACGAAGCAGTATCTCGCCGCCGGGCTGGACGCGGCGCTCGACTGGGAGCGGGACACGCAATCCGCCCTGTTCCTGACGGCCGACCACGCCGAGGGCAAGGCGGCTTTCCTGGGCAAGCGGGCACCCAGCTTCACCGGCGGCTGATGCAGCGCCCCGCCGCCCGGCTGGACGCCCTGGCGGTGGGCGTCATGCTCCTGCTCTGCGCGTGTTGGGGGGTGCAGCAGATCGCCAGCAAGGTGGCGCTGACCCAGGGCATGCCGCCGCTGCTGCAGGCATTGCTGCGCTCGGCGGTTGCCGGACCGCTGCTGCTGGCCTGGTTCGCGGCCCGCCAGGGCCGGGCGGGCCTCGCAGCCTTGTTGGCGCGGGACGGCACTCTGTGGGCCGGCTTGCTGACGAGCGTGCTGTTCGCGCTGGAGTTCATCCTGCTGTTCCGCGGCGTGCAACTTACCTCGGCCTCGCGCGCGGTGGTTCTGCTGTTCAGCGGCGCGTTCTTTACGGCCATCGGCGCCCACCTGCTCGTGCCCGGCGAGCGCCTGCGGCCGGTGAACGCGGCCGGGCTGGTGCTGGCGTTCCTGGGCGTAGCCGCCACGATGGGGAATGGCAGCGCGGGCGGCGGCTCGCTCCGGGGGGACGCCATGGTGCTGGGGGCCGCCGCGGCCTGGGGCTTCACCACCGTGGTCGTAAAGGCCAGCAGGCGGCTTTCCATGGCGCCGCCCGAGAAGGTGCTCGCCTACCAGTTGTTCGGTTCCGTGCCGATCCTGCTCGCCGCCGCCTGGGCCTGGGGAGAGCTGCGCATGCCGGACGCCAGCGCCCTTGCCTGGGCGTCCGTGACGTATCAGTGCGTCGTGGTCGCCTTCGCGAGCTATCTGACCTGGTATTGGCTGGTCGGCCGCTACCCCGCGGGCCGGTTGGCGGCGTTCAGCTTTCTAACGCCGCTGCTGGGCGTGGTCGCCGCCTGGCTGCTGCTCGGCGAGCCGCTGACGCCGATGCTGCTGTTCGGCCTGGCCTGCGTGGGGGCCGGCCTGCGGCTGGTGAACCGCGGCTAGCATCGACACGCCTCTATCGAGACACGCTAGGCGTCCCCACGTCGGGTGCGG
>CAXSDH010000080.1:0-17884 GCA_964235765.1 uncultured Acetobacteraceae bacterium | reverse complement strand
GCGGCGGAGCGGGCGAGGCCGGGCCCGGCGAGGTACAGCTCGAGGCAGCCGTGCTGCCCGCACCAGCAGGAAGGAAGGGGGTACTCGTCCGCGCGCGGCCAGGGCAGCGGCGTGTGGCCCCATTCGCCCGCGATGCGGTTGCGGCCGGCCAGCACGCGGCCCTCCACCACGATGCCGCCGCCGCAGCCCGTGCCGATGATGACCCCGAACACGCAGCCTGCCCCGGCGCCGGCGCCATCGGCGGCCTCGCTCAAGGCGAAGCAGTTCGCGTCGTTCTCGACCCGGACGGCGCGGCCGAGCGCGGCTTCCAGGTCGCGGTCGAGCGCATGGCCGATCAGCACCTGCGAGTTGGCGTTCTTGACCAGGCCGGTGGCCGGGCTGACGATGCCGGGAATGCCCACGCCCACCGTGGCCTGCACGCCCATGGCTGCTTCGGCCGCCTCGACCAGGTCGGCCATGGTGCGGACGATGTCCGTGTAGCCGGCAGGCGTATCGGCCCGGCGCCGCCACGCGACGGCGCCCGAGGGGGCCAGAACCGCGGCCTCGATCTTCGTGCCGCCCAGGTCGATGCCGATCCGATAGCCCATGCCGTCTGCATACAGGGCCTGACGGTGCTGCCTCAAGCCCGGCCAGGCCGGGTGTTGCCTGCATTAGTTTGGCGGACGACACTAGCGGCATGAGCGAGACAATCCTCGACGTGAAGGGCATGGCCTGCCCCCTGCCCGTGTTGCGCGCCAACCGGGCGCTGCGCGGCATGGCGCCGGGCGCGCGGCTGCGCGTGCTTGCCACCGACCGCGCCGCCGTCGCCGATTTCCAGGCGTTCTGCCGCGAGACCGGCCATGCCCTGCTGGCCCAGGGCGAGGAAGCCGGCGTGTTCAGCTTCACCATACGCAAGCGCGCCGAGCCCGCGCCGGAGACCGTTTGATGCCAGTCGCGATGTTCACCCATCCGGCCTGCCTGGGCCATGACACCGGCCCGCACCACCCGGAAAGCCCGGAGCGCCTGCGCCGCGTGCTGCAGGCGCTCGAACATCCGGATTTCGTGCCCTTGCTGCGCGAGACCGCGCCCGAGGCGACGGTGGCGCAGCTGCGGCTGGCGCATCCCGCAGCTTACGTGGACGCCGTCCTGGACATCGCGCCCGCCGAGGGCGAGGCGGTGCATCTCGACGGCGACACCCTGATGAGCCACGGCAGCCGCGCCGGCGTCCTGCGCGCGGTGGGGGCGGCGACTGCGGCGGTGGACGCGGTGATGGAGGGCTGGGCCAGCGCCGCCTTCGCCGCCGTGCGACCGCCGGGCCACCATGCGGAGCGGGCGCGGGCCATGGGGTTTTGCCTATTCAACGGTGCCGCCATCGCCGCCCTGCATGCCCGGGCGCGATGGGGGCTGAAGCGCATCGCGGTGGTGGATTTCGACGTGCACCACGGCAACGGCACGCAGGATATCTTTGAGCGCGACCCCGACCTTTTCTATGCCAGCAGCCATCAATCGCCTTGCTACCCCGGCACCGGCGCGGCTTCGGAACGGGGGGTGGCCGACAACGTGCTGAACCTGCCGCTGCGGCCGGGCTCCGGCAGCCAGGCGTTCCGCCAAGTCTGGGAGGGGACCGCCCTGCCCGCGCTCGACGCCTTCGCGCCGGAGTTGCTGATCGTGTCCGCCGGGTTCGATGCCCACCGGGCCGACCCGCTGGCCGACCTGCGGCTGGAGACGGAGGATTTCGGCTGGATCACCGACGTGCTGCTGGGGGTCGCCGACCGGCATTGCGGCGGCAAGCTCGTATCCGTGCTGGAAGGCGGCTACGACCTGACGGCGCTGGCGGCCTCCGCCGCCTTGCACGTGCGGCGCCTGATGCGGCAATAGGCTGCTGTCACGAACGGGGGGCCGCATGGCGGACGACATCACCGGCCTGTCCTTCGAGGATGCCTTGGCCGAACTGGAGCGCATCGTGCGCGGCCTGGAGGGCGGGCAGCAAAAGTTGGAGGACGCGATCACCTGCTACGAGCGCGGCGCGGCCTTGCGCCGGCATTGCGAGGCCAAGCTTGCCGAGGCGGAAACCCGCGTGCAGGCGATCGTGGAGCGGGCCGACGGGTCGCTTGCCCTGAAGGCGATGGACTGATGGGCGCGACCCTGGTCCGCATCAGCGTCCCGGACGCGCTGGCCGAGCAGGGCCGGCTGGTGGAGCAGGCCATCGACGCGTTGCTGCCCTTGGTGGACGGGCATGAGCGCCGGCTGGTCGAGGCGATGCGCTACGCGACGCTGGGCGGCGGCAAGCGGCTGCGCGGATTCCTGGTGATGGAGGTGGCCGGACTGTTCGGCGTCGCCACGGCTTGCGCGGCCCGGGTCGCGGCCTCGGTGGAGATGCTGCACGCCTATTCGCTGGTGCATGACGACCTGCCCTGCATGGACGACGACGACCTGCGCCGGGGCCAGCCCAGCACGCACCGCAAGTTCGACGAAGCGACCGCGGTGCTGGCCGGGGATGCGTTGCAGGCACGCGCCTTCGAGGTGCTGGCGGAGCCGGACACGCATTCGGATGCGCTGGCCCGGTGCGAGCTGGTGGCGGCCTTGGGCCTGGCCAGCGGCGCGCGCGGCATGGCGGGCGGCCAGATGATCGACATGGCGACCGAGGGCCAGAGCCTGGCGGCTGCCGAAGTGGGCCGGTTGCAGGCGTTGAAGACCGGGCGGCTGATCCAATACAGCGCCGAAGCGGGCGCGATTCTCGGCCGCGCCGCGCCGCAGGTCCGCACGCAGGTTGCCTGGTATGGGCGTGACCTGGGGGCGGCGTTCCAGATTGCCGATGACGTGTTGGACGCGGTGGGCACCACGGAAGGGATCGGCAAAACCGCGGGCAAGGACGAGGCGGCGGGCAAGGCGACCCTGGTGGCGCTGATGGGCGTCGAGCGGGCCCGCGTCCATGCCGAAATGCTGGCCCGCCAGGCGGCCGAGCATCTGGACGCCTTCGGACCCGAGGCCGATCGGCTGCGCGCCCTGGCTGCGTTCGTGGTGGCCCGGCAGACGTAATGCCGAAGCGCCGGGCCGACCAGGCCCTGGTCGACGCAGGCCTGGTCGAGAGCCGCACGCGGGCGCAGGCGTTGATCCTGGCCGGCAAGGTCTGGACCGGCGACCGCCGGGTGGAGAAGGCCGGCGACCTGCTGGCCGAGGGCACGGCCCTTGAGGTGCGCGGCCAGGACCATCCCTGGGCCTCACGCGGCGGGCTGAAGCTGGATCACGCGCTGACGCAGTTCGGCCTGTCGCCGGCCGGGCTGGTGTGCCTGGACGTGGGCGCCAGCACCGGCGGGTTCACCAGCGTGCTGCTGCACCACGGGGCCGCGCGGGTGCATGCGGTGGACGTCGGGCACGGGCAGTTGGCCTGGGCGCTCCGAACCGACCCCCGCGTGGTGGTGCATGAGCGGCTGAACGCCCGCTATCTCGCCCGCGAGCAGGTTGCCGATCCGGTGCAGGCCGTGGTCTGCGACGCCAGTTTCATCGGCCTGGCCACCCTGTTGCCGGCGCCCCTCGCCCTTTGCGCGCGGGGCGCCTGGGCGGTGGCGCTGATCAAGCCGCAATTCGAGGCCGGGCCGGGCCAGGTTGGCAAAGGCGGCGTCGTGCGGGATGGCGCGGTGCATCGGGCGGTGTGCGCGCGCGTGCGGGAGTGGTGGTCGGCGCTGCCCGGGTGGCGGGTGGAGGGCGTCGTGGAGAGCCCGATTACTGGGCCGGAGGGGAATCGGGAGTTCCTGATCGCGGCGCGGCTTTCAACGGCTGAGCGCGGCCGTTAAGCCAAAATTCATTGGTCGGTACCATGATTGGCGGGTCCCGCGCCCCCTGCGCCGGCGCAGGAGAAGGTGGCCGGATGGATGGATGTGTGGCACGGCTCGATGAGGGTGGTTGGCGGCCGGGATCTGTGCATCTCGGTGAACTCACCCAGGCTATCCTGGACCGCAGCGCAGCGGGCCTCATCGGCCTCGACGCGGGGCACCGGGTCGTGCTGTGCAACCGGGCGGCGGCCGAAATGCTCGGCGCGGCGCTGCCGAAGTTCTGGCGTCCCATTCCGCTTGCGGATTTGCTCGGCGCTAGCACCAGCTTCGACCAGGCACAGCGGTCGGCGCTAGAGCGCGTGCTGGCAGGGACGACCCAATCGGGCGCGGTGTCCTACGTCCGGATGGCGGCGGGAGGAACGCTGCAGGTGGCCTTCGATGAGGTCGGGGCAGACCACCGTCTCGCCATCCTGAACATTGCCGCCGCCACCGGCATTCCTTCGGAGCGGACGGACGGGCTCACGGGCCTCTCGGACCGGCTCTGGTTCCGCGAACGCTTGGCGGCGCTGCTGGCCGAAGCCGACAGCGCGGAGCATGTCACGGTGCTGATGATCGACCTCGACCGGTTCAAGGCCGTGAACGACAGCCACGGCCACTCGGTGGGCGACGCGCTGCTGCAGGTGGTGGCCCAGCGGCTGCGTTCAGCGGTGCGCGAGGGTGACGTGGTCAGCCGCTTGGGCGGGGACGAGTTCGCGGTGGCGATGCCCGCCCCCGGGTTGCCGAAGGTGACTGCGGCGAGGCTGATCGACCTGCTGAGCCGCCCGTATCTGATCGAAGGCCATGTGGCCGTGATCGGCGCCAGCATCGGCATCGCCGCCGGCCCGCGGGATGGCGCGGATACTGTCGCCCTGGTGCGTGCCGCCGACCTTGCGATGCGCCAGGCCAAGGAGGATGGGCGGCGGGCGGTGCGGGTGTTCGACCAGTCGATGGACGATCGGGCACGCGCGCGGCACGCCTTGCTGCATGACTTGCGGCGCGCGCTGGTGCTGCAGCAGTTCGAACTGCATTTTCAGCCGCAAACCAATCTGGGCTCCGGCAGCCTCACGGGCTTCGAGGCGCTGGTCCGCTGGCGCCATCCGGAGCATGGGCTGGTCCCGCCAGACAATTTCATCCCACTTGCGGAAGAGACCGGCTTGATCGCGCCCATCGGCGAATGGGTTCTAAGGACCGCTTGCGTCGAGGCGATGACCTGGCCAGGCGAGCTGTCGATTGCGGTGAACGTTTCGCCTAAGCAATTGTCGGATCGGGACAGGCTGCCCCGTGCCGTCCAGGCCGCCCTCGCCTTCAGCGGGCTGCCAGCGGCACGGCTGGAGATCGAAATCACCGAGAGCGCTCTCGTTCGGCACGAGTCGCAGGCGCTGCACGTGCTGCACGCCCTTCGCGCGACTGGCGTGCGGGTAAGCATGGACGATTTCGGTACAGGCTACTCGTCGCTGAGCCAGCTTCGCAGCTTTCCCTTCGATAAGCTCAAGATCGACCGCTCGTTCATGCGTGACCTGGCGGAGAACAGCGAATCGGCCGCGGTGGTGCGCGCCATCGCCGCCCTGGGCGCCAGCCTGGGCATGACCACCACCGCCGAAGGTGTGGAAACGGCGGAGCAGGCAGCCATCATCCGTGCGGATGGATGCACCCACATGCAAGGCTACCTGGTCAGCCGCCCGGTGCCGGCCGGGGACGTCGCCGGTTTGATCCAACGTCTATGCGCCGAACCAGCGCTTTCAGAGGAGAGGCTATCGTGAGCACCGACTTGTTCCGTTTGGCTTATTGCAGCCGCAGCATCATTTCCGCCGATGAAGGCGATCACGCGGCGGAATTGCTCCGCATTCTCAAGGTGTCGCGTGTCAATAACGCCCGCGCCGGGGTCACTGGCGCGATGCTCTACAACCAGGGCTGCTTCGCTCAGGTGCTGGAAGGGCCCCTCGATGCCGTGCAGCGCACGTTCGAGCGCATCCAATGCGACCCGCGGCACGGCGATGTCGTGGTATTGCAGGCCGAGCGGATCGCCACCCCACTGTTCAGCGGATGGGACATGGCCTTGGCGGAGTCGTCCGACCCGGCCGGAGCGAGCGCCACCCTCGGCCCCGCAATGACCGACCCCTCCGCCGACGCCGGGAATGCGGTCGTAACGATGCTAGCCGCGCTGGTGTGCCGGGAGGCCGCCTGGGAGCAGGTTGCCAGGGAGCATCGGGCCCCTGTCGCCGCTTGAACCATCGCACTTCCGCCGGTAGCGTCCTTCGCCAGCCAACGCGCGCATCGGCCGAGAAGTCGAATAGCGCGCGACGCACGTAGACGAACGTATCCGGGGGAAACGCGATGACCTTACCATTACCACGGCGCACCGTGCTCGGGGCCGCTGCCGTAGCTGCCGGGCTCGCTTCTCTGGCCGGCCGTGCGGTCGCCCAGCCTGCGAAGCCGAAATCGCCATTGGCCATCACCGTGGTAGACGTGGCGGGCAACCTCGCGCTGACCCAAAAAGCGTTCGAGGCATATCGCCGCGCCAAGCCGGACATGATTTCGCGCACGACCTTCACCAAGGCGCCGGCGCCGGAGCTGCCGGCTAAGCTACGCGCGCAACAGGCGGCCAACCGGGTGGATATCGACCTGGTGTTGACCGGGTCGGACGGCTTGGCTGCGGGCATCGAGCAGAAAATCTGGGCTGAGCTCGTGCCCGCGCAAGCCAAGTCGCTGCCCAACCTTCAAGCGGTGTTGAGCGACCCAGCCCTGAAGATGCAGGGTTTGGCACAAGGCCAAGGCGTGATCGTCGTCTACTCGCCCGGCGGACCGCTGCTGGAGTATATGCCCGACAAGGTCAAGACACCGCCCGCCACGGCCGACGAACTGCTGGCCTGGACGAAGGCCAACCCGAACCGTTTCATGTACGCGCGCCCCGCCAATTCCGGCCCCGGCCGCGCCTTCATGATGGGTCTGCCCTACATCCTCGGCGACAGCAACCCGAAGGACCCGATGAAGGGCTGGGACAAGACCTGGGCCTATCTGAAGGCACTCGACGGCGGCATCGAGTATTACCCCACCGGCACGGGCGCCACGATGAAGGAACTTGGCGAAGGCTCGCGCGACATCATCGCCACGATGACGGGGTGGGACATCAATCCGCGGGCCTTGGGCATCGTGCCGAAGGAGGCGCGCACCATCGCGCTCAAGGGTTTCCACTTCATCATGGACGCGCATTACATGTGCGTTCCGAAGGGCCTCAACGAGGAGCGCATGGGCGTGCTGCTCGACCTGATGACGTTCATGCTGGCGCCCGAACAGCAGGCGCTGACCTTCGACGAGGGCTACTTCTACCCGGGCCCGGCGGTCAAAGGCGTGACGCTTGCCATGGCGCCCAAGGAAAGCCAGGAGGTGATCGCCAGCTTCGGCCGCCCCGAATATGACAAGCTGATCGCGGAGACGCCGACCGAGCTTCCCCTCGAGGCAGACGTCATGGTTCAAGCCTTTCGCCGCTGGGATGAGGAAATCGGCGCAAAGAAGACGAAGTGACCATCCACGCCGCCTCTTTCCGCGAACTACGGCTCGACCGGCTCAGCCGAGACTTCGGATCGCTCAACGCGTTGCGCGACATCACGCTGACCATCCAGCAGGGCGAATTCATCGCCTTGCTGGGCCCGTCGGGATGCGGCAAGTCGACAACGCTGAACTGCATCGCGGGCTTGCTGCCGGCCACGGGCGGCGGCATCTGGCTCGATGACCGGCGCATCGACACGCTGCGCCCGGAGCAGCGCGGTTTCGGCATGGTGTTCCAGAACTACGCCCTGTTCCCGCACATGACGGTCCGCCGCAACATCGGTTTCGGCCTGATGATGCGGGGCGTGGCGAAAGCCGAGGCGGCGCGGCGGATCGACGAAGCCGTGGCGCTGGTGCGGCTGGGCGGCCAGGAGCACAAGCTGCCGGGCCAATTGTCCGGTGGGCAGCAGCAACGGGTGGCTATTGCGCGAGCCATCGTCGTCGAGCCGCCATTGGTGCTGATGGATGAACCGCTGTCGAACCTGGACGCCAAGCTCCGGCTGGAGATGCGCGCCGAGATCCGCCGCATCCACGCCACGCTCGGCGCGACGACCATCTACGTGACGCACGACCAAGAGGAGGCGCTTTCCCTAGCTGACCGCATCGTGGTGCTCAAGGACGGTGTAATCCGCCAAGTGGGCACGCCCGCCGACCTTTTTGCGCGGCCCGACCATCTGGATGTGGCCCAGTTCATGGGCTTCCGCAATTGCGTGCCGGGCGTCGTGGACCGGATCGAGGGCAACCGGGCTGTCGTGCAGGTGGGGAGCGTTCAGCTCGCCGGCGAGATGCGAGAGCCTCTGCGGCCCGGCGACCGCGCAGTTCTTGCCGCGAGGCCCGAGGACCTCATCGCCCAGCCCGGCGGCGTCCTGGCCGCGACCGTGATTTCGGCCGAGTTTCGTGGCCACGACTTTACCGGCTTTGCCCGCATGGCGGACAGCACGGACCTTGTGTTCACCTCACCCACCAGCGCCGCGCCGGGGAGTGCCGTGCTGCTGGCCGCCCATCCGGAGCGGGCATTGGTCTTTCCAGCATGAGCGTCCCGCTCTCACGACGACTGGCCCTTCGGGGCGTCGATGGCCTGACCCTGCTGGTGCTGCCCGCTGCGGCTTTTCTCATCGCGACGTTCGTCTACCCTTTCCTCTACGGCCTCGTGCTGTCCTTCGAGCCGAAGGTTGGCGGAGACTGGCTGGCCAACTACACCAAATTCTTCTCCGACCCGTTCCTGTTCCAAACGATCGGCACCACGCTCTGGCTGTCCGTGCCGGTCACGCTGTTGAACCTGGCCTTGGCGGTCCCGATCGCCTTCCGCGTGCGCCTGATGCGGCGGCAACGGCTGCTGACGACGATCCTGGTCGTGCCAATCACCCTTGGAACCGTGCTGGTCGCGGAAGGGCTGCTCAATTACTTGGGCCCGCAGGGCTGGTTCAATCGAACGCTGATGCTCCTGGGCATCGTGCAGCAGCCTGTGCGCCTACTGCACAATTACTGGGGCGTATTCCTTTCCTTGCTGATCACCGGCTTCCCCTTCACCTTCCTGCTGACGCTTTCCTATCTGACCGGCGTGGATCCGGCGCTGGAGCAGGCGGCCGCCACGCTCGGCGCCAGCGCCCGGTCGCGTTTTCGCCACGTGCTGCTGCCGCTCATGCTGCCGGGCTTGGCCATCACGTTCTGCCTGTCCTTCGTGCAGGCGTTCTCGGTATTTCCCTCGGCCGTGCTGCTGGGCGCGCCGGCCGGCCCGACCCGGGTCATTTCTATCGCGGCCTATCAGGCGGCGTTCGAGGAGTACGACTACTCGATGGCCTCCGCCATCGCGATGCTCATGGGCCTGGTCGAGTTGCTGATTGTCGCCCTGGTGCTCGGCGCGCGAGGGCTGGTCTACCGCGGGCCCGCCAGCGGCGGAAAGGGCTAGCCCGATGCAGCGCACCTTGGGCGAGCGCCTGTGGATCGCGGCGGTCTGGACCCTGGTCGGGTTCTTCGTCGTCAACCTGTTCGCGATGATCGCGTCCGTGATCACCAGTTCGTTCGCGTCCCGCTGGCTACGCAGCTGGTTCCCGGATGGCTGGACCACGCGGTGGTACGGCTCGGCCTGGACCGAGTTCCAGCTCGATGACGTCCTGATCGTCACGTTCCAGGTGGTTTTCCTGGTCGTGCTGCTCTCGGGCTTGCTGGGTGTGCCCGCGGCCTACGCGCTGGCGCGGCGGAACTTCCCGGGCAAGCGGCTGCTGATGCTGCTGTTCCTGCTGCCGCTGCTGGTGCCGCCCATCACCTTCGGCATCCCGCTCGCGACCGTGCTTTATCGGACAGGGCTTGCAGGCTCCATGGCCGGCGTCGTGGTCGCCAACCTCGTGCCCACGGTGCCGTTCGTCATCCTGGTCATGATTCCGTTCATCGAGCAGATCGATCCCAGGATCGAGGCGGCCGCGCGGGTGTTCGGCGCCAATACGCCCCGCCTGTTCCTGCACGTGCTGCTGCCCCTGCTGCTGCCGGGCGTGTTGGCGTCGCTGCTGCTGGTGTTGGTGCGCACGATCGCGATGTTCGAACTGACGTTCCTTACCGCCGGGCCCACCAGCCAGACCTTGGTCGTCGCGCTTTACTATGCCGTGTTCGCGGCGGGCGTACGGGCGGTTCAGTCCATCGACGCCATGGCGGTCATCTACATGGCCACCACGCTGGTGTGGCTGCTGATCGCGCTCCGCTTCGTCAACCCCACGCAGATCGTGGGGCGGGCGAGGCGGACCGCCTGACCGCTCGGCTCAATGCACGGCCGGGCCGCTGGCCCCGATCGGCCCCACCACCGCCACCACGTCGAGGGGAGGCGCCGAGGCGAACGTCAGGCGCAGCGGCACCGACTGGCCCTCGCGCAACGGCGCCTTCAACCCCATGAGCATGACATGGAACCCGCCGGGCTTCAGCGCCACGGACTGACCTGCCGGCAGTGCGAGCGATGCGACTTCACGCATCCGCATCACCCCAGCATCCATTGCCATCTCATGCACCACTGCCGTGGCCGCGGCCGGGCTCGACACGGCCATGAGTTGGTCGGCCACCGGGGCCACCAATGTAAGGTATACGGCGCCCGCCTCGGCGCGCGGCGGCGTCGCGCGGGCCCAGGCACCCTCGGCCCGCACAGGCGCCGGCTGTGCCTGGGCGGTTGTCGCCGCCAAGAACATCAGCGCTGCTGCAATACGGATCGGACCCATCGGCGCGTTCTCCTCATTGGGGCGGAGCGATACGCCTTCAGCGCGCGTCGTGGAAGATCACCCCCAGGGTATGCCGGCGGCCGCTGTGCAGCCGGCTCACGCCATGCCGCATCGTCACGCGATACGGGCCGCGGGCGCCCTGCACCGGGCGCTGGTTCACGGCGAAGATTACGCCCTCCCCCTGCCGCAGCCCAGCCACCTCGGCCCGGGACTGCATGCGCGGGCGCTGTTCGGTCAGCACGAACTCGCCGCCGGTGAAGTCATCGCCCGGCCGGTTGAGCAGAAAAGCCACCTGTAACGGGAAGTGCAGTTCGCCGTACAGATCCTGGTGCAGGCAGTTGTAATCGCCGGGCCCGTAGCGCAGCAGCAGCGGCGTGGGCCGAAGCTGCCCCGCGGCGTGGCACCGAGCCAGGAATGCCGGGTGGTCCGCAGGGAAGCCCGCGGCACGGCCCAGCGCCGTCTCCCACCGGTTCGCCACGGCCGCTAGCCGCGGGTAGAGCGCCGTCCGCAGCGCCTGCACCGCGCTGGGCAGCGGATAGGCGAAGTACTTGTACTCGCCCTGCCCAAACCCGTGCCGCGCCATTACCACGCGGCTGCGGAAAGCGGCCTCCTCGTCATAGCTCAAAACCAGTGCAAGGCACTCCTCGGCGCTCAGCAACACGCCAGTGGTGGCGCATCCGCGCGCCTGGAGCGCCGCGTCGATACCATCCCAATCCAGCGCCGCAACTCGCGTTTCCATGCCTATCAGCTCCCACCTGGGAGGATCATGGCGCGGCCGGAACCATCCCGCACTCCGTTGCTTGCGGCCGATCCCCGGCATCCCAGCCTTGCATCCCAGCCCATTCCGCTTCCAGACCCGCGAAGCGCGACAGGGCGAGCGTCGAGAGGTCCGCGAAGCCGCACTGTCCATGCAGCACCAGTTGCTGCACGGCGTGCCCGGTCGCGGGCGACAGGCCGAAGCCGATGCTGGATAGGCTGACCAGCACCACGTTGTCCGGCGCCGACAAACGTTCGATCACCGGGCGTCCGTCCGGCGTGTTCTCGACGATCCCGGCCCAGCTGCGGATTACCCTCGCATGGGCGGCGCGCGGGAACATCTCGGCCAGCCGCGCCGCGATGAACAGCGCCATCGGGGTGCTGCTGCGCGGCGGGGGCGCCTCGCCGTCCTGCAGCCACTCATGCGGACCGCCGCCATAAGCGAGGTTGCCGCGCAAGGTCTGTCGGCCATACAGGCCATTGCCGTCCACGCCGCCGATCGGCATCAGCGGCAGCGGCTCGGTCACTATCATTTCGGCCCGCGCCGCCACCATCGGCACGTGCACACCCAGCATGGCCGCCAGCCGCGCCGTGCCGGGCCCGGCGGCCAGCACCAGATGGTCGCAGCCGAAGGCGCCCCGGCTGGTGCGCACCGCGCGCACCTGGCCGCCGGCTTGCTCGAAGCCCAACACCTCGGCGTGCTGCATCAGCCGGCCGCCATGGTCCTGCAAGGCCCAGGCATAGCCCTGGACCGTGCGGTGCGGGTTGGCATGGCCGCCGAACCGGTAATGGTAGCCGCCGACCACCCCCTCGCCACAAAGCGGCACCATCTCGCGCACTGCATCGGCGTCCAAGGCGTCGCTGGCAAAGCCCTGGCGCGCGGCGTTGGCGACGGCCCGGCCGGAGAGTTGCAATTGCCGTTCGCTGAAGGCGATGCGGATGCGCCCGGGCTGGAATTCGGTGGGGTAGCCCAGCAAGTCGTCCATCTCCGGCCAGAGCCGCTGTTCCTCGGCGAATAACGGGCTGAAATGGTGCGTGCAGCCGCCGCCATTGCGTCCCGAGGCTTCCCAGCCTGCGATTCCCTTGTCCACCACCAGCACGTTCACGCCCTCCCGCGCCAGCCACCAGGCTGCGGAAAGGCCCGATGCACCGGCGCCGACGACGATGACCGAAGCACCCCCGGTCATTCGCTGCCGACCTCCTGATCGAGCGGCCGGCCGGCGGCGGTGTAGGCTGGCGCGACATCCCAGGGCGGCACGTATTGCGAGTACATGCCGAACCAGGTGTCCCAGCCAAGGCGCAGCTCGGCCGTTTCTTCCACCGAATGCACCAGCCGCAGCGGCAAGGGGCGGACTGGCGCCCGGTGCGTTGCCAGCGGCACGGCGGCGAGCGGCTCGTTCGCACCAAGGGCCAACAGGCAAGCCACCTGCTCGCGGCAGCGGCGGCCCTGGCACAACCCCATGCCGGCGCGGGTCAGGCGCTTTACCAGGTCGGGGTTGGGCGGCCCTTCGCCCAGCAAGGCCCGCAGGCTGCGGTCGTTGCGCGGGGGGCTGGCGGCGTTGAGATAGCGCGGCGGCCGGACCTCGAGGATCTCGCGCGCGGTCACCTCCTCGCACCGGCAAACATAAGGGCCGTCGCCCCCCTCGACGACCAGTGCCTGGACCCAGGCCAGCCGGTAGGCGGCGAGGTCGGCTTGGCCGTCCGGCGGCGGCGCGTAAATGCCTTCGGCGCCGGCTGCGCGACGCCCCTCGGCTTCGGCGACGGCCGGATCGGCAGCCTTGGCAGGCCAACTGCCGGCGCAGTCACCCGCCGCGAAGGCGAACGGGAGCGAGGTGCGTCCGGCCGGGTCGAGCAACGGCACATGGCCGCCACGGGTGGGGTCGAACACCATGCGGCAGCCCATGGCGTCCAGCAACTCGATGACCGGCACCGCCCCGATGCCGAGCAGCACGGTGTCGCACGCGAGGCGCTGCGTCCCGCCCGCGGCTGCTTCGACGACGAGCGCCTCGACCCCGTCGGCGCCGCCCTCGGCCCGCAGCACGCGATGCGCGCAGAGGACAGGGGCGGCCAGCGGCGCCGGGTCGCCGAGCGGCGTGGGGGCGACCTCGACCACCGCCACGATGTCCACGCCCACAGCTCGCAGGGCTTGCGCGGCCGCGATCGCCTCTGCGCCGGTGCCGAGCAGGACCGCGCGGCGCGCCGCGAGCGCGCCCACGGCGGCCAGGCGTGCCGCCGCCTGCACGCCCATGACGCCCGGCAGCTCCCATCCGGGGAAGGCCACGCCCATGTCGCGGCAGCCCGCGGCGACGACGACGCGCTCGAAGCCGAGCATCCCGGCTTCGGTCGCATCCGCCAACCCGGCGACCGGGCCCGGCAGCCACCCGACGGACGGGCCATTCGCGTATAGGCCCCAGCATGACGTCCCCAAACGCACGTCGATGCCCGCCTCGAACGCCTGTTCAAGGGCCGGGCTGGCGGCGAGCACGGCTTCGAGCATGGCATTGCGATTGCGCGCGGCGCCCGACATGCGGCCGCCGTAGAACTGCGGCACGTCCTCGCCCATGCTCTCGGGCGGCACCGGGTTCTCGTCCACCAGCACAACCGAGAGGCCGCGGCGGCGGCCTTCCAAGGCGGCCGCGAGTCCGGCCGGGCCGGCGCCGATGACGAGCAGTTGCGTGGTGCCGGTGACGCCGAGCGACGCGCTGGCGGTGCTGGCCGGGTCGATAACGGTCATGGCGCCGGTTCCTTGGTGATGGCATGCGCCGGGCGAACCCGGCGGCGCTGCGCAGCGTCTTGATGTGGTCAGCCGTGCGGCTGGCTTCCGGGTCGTCCGGAAAGAGGGCTCCGGAGCCGGGTTCGCGTCAAGGCGGAACTGTGAAGATTGCCACGTTCAACATCAACGGCGTGAATGGCCGGCTGGCGGAGTTGCTCGAATGGCTGCGCGAGGCGGAGCCGGACGTGGTTTGCTTGCAGGAAATCAAGGCGGCCGACGCCAATTTCCCGGCAGTCGCGCTGAAGGCGGCGGGCTACGGTGCGGTTTGGCGAGGGCAGCGCGCATTTCACGGCGTGGCGATTCTCGCCCGCGGCATGGAACCGGTGGAGACGCGGCGGGCGCTGCCCGGCGACCCCGCCGATATGCAGGCGCGCTACATCGAGGCGGCGGTGGACGGGGTGCTGATCGGGTGTTTGTACCTGCCCAACGGCAATCCGCAGCCCGGGCCGAAGTTCGACTACAAGCTGGCCTGGTTCGAGCGGCTGATCGCGCACGCGGCCGGGCTGATCGCAGCCGGCGTGCCGGCGGTGCTGGCCGGGGATTACAACGTGGTCCCGACCGATGCGGACATCTACGACACGCGGTCCTGGCGGGACAATGCGCTCCTGCACGCGGCGGCGCGCGACGCCTATGCGCGGTTATTGGCCCAGGGCTGGACCGACGCCCTGCGCGCCTGCCATACCGGTAAGGCGCCGTTCACCTTTTGGGACTATAAGCGGGAGCGGTGGGCGCGGGATGCCGGGCTCCGCATCGACCACCTGCTGCTCAGCCCGAGCTTGGCCAGTCGGCTGCGCGGGGCCGGGGTGGATCGGGAGGTGCGCGGCCGGTCCGGGGCAAGCGACCACGCGCCCGCTTGGATCGACATCGGGCGGGGGCGAGCACGAACACGGGTGTCGCCACCTGATCCAGCGCCAGCCCCAGGCGGGGGCGGCGGCGGCGGCCAAGCTACTCCGCGGCGACGGCCTGCTGTGCCGTCACCCGCGCGGCGCAGAACTTGAACTCCGGGATCTTGCCGAATGGGTCCAGCGCCGGGTTGGTCAGGAGGTTTGCGGCGGCTTCGGCGTAGCAGAACGGCATGAACACCATGCCGGCCGGCACGTCCCGGTCGCTACGGATCTTGACCTCGATGGCGCCGCGGCGGGTCTCCAGGCGGATGTGGTCGCCTGGCTCGATCCGCATGCGCCACAGGTCGCCCGGCGACATGAAGGCCACGGCTTCCGGCTCGATCGCATCGAGCACCTCGGCGCGCCGGGTCATCGACCCGGTGTGCCAGTGTTCGAGCACGCGGCCGGTGGAGAGCACCATCGGGAACTCGGTATCCGGCACCTCGTCGGGCGGGAGGACGTTGGCGGGCACGATCCGGCCGCGGCCGGAGGCGGTGGGGAATCCGGCGTAGAAGATGATCTCGTTGCCGGGCTGGTCGGGCCCGTCCACCGGGTAGGTGACGGCCCCTTCCCGCTCCAGTCGCTCCCAGGTGATGTTGTTGAACGACGGCATGACCTGCGCCATCTCGGCAAAGATTTGCGGCGGCCCCTCGTATGCCCAGGGCAAGCCCAGGCGCTTGCCGACCTCGGCGATGATCCACCAATCCTGCCGCGCATCGCCGGGCGGCGAGAGCACGGGATTGGCGATCTGCACCCGGCGGTCCGTGTTGGTGAAGGTACCGCTTTTTTCCGCAAACGCCGAGGCGGGCAGCACGACATCCGCATGGAAGGCGGTTTCAGTCAGGAACAGGTCCTGCACCACCAGATGGTCGAGCAGGGCCAGCGCCTCGCGCGCATGGTTCAGGTCGGGGTCGGACATGGCGGGGTTCTCGCCCTCGACATACATGCCGCGAATGCTACCGGCGTGGATGGCGGTCATGATCTCCACCACCGTCAGCCCGCGCACCGGGTCGATCTTGTGGTTCCAGAACGCCTCGAAGTGCTCGCGGATGGCCGGGTTTTCGACGGACTGGTAGTCGGGCAGCACCATCGGGATCAGCCCGGCGTCGCTGGCGCCCTGCACGTTGTTCTGGCCGCGAAGCGGGTGCAGCCCGGTGCCGGGCCGGCCGATCTGCCCGGTGACCAAGGCCATCGCGATCAGGCAGCGCGAGTTGTCCGTGCCATGGACGTGCTGGCTGATGCCCATGCCCCAAAATATCAGCGATGCGCGGGACTTGGCATAGAGCCGCGCCACCTCGCGGATGGTCTGCGCCGGGATGCCGCACACGGCTTCCATATCCTCCGGCGCGAAGTCCTTGATGCGGTCCCGCAGCTCTTCATAGCCCTCAGTATAGCCGGCGATGTATTGCTGATCGGTTAAATCCTCGGTGATGATCGTGTGCAGCATGGCGTTCAGCAGCGCCACGTCGCTGCCGGGCTTGAAGGCCAAATGGTGCATTGCATGGCGGGAGAGGGCCTGGCGCCGCGGGTCGATCACGATCAGCTTGGCGCCGCGGTCCTTTACGGCGTTCTTGATGAAGGTCGCGGCCACCGGATGGTTCACCGTCGGGTTGGCGCCGATCACGATGATGACCTCGGCGTCCAGCGCGGCCGCGAACGGTGCGCTGACGGCGCCGGAGTTGACGCCTTCCATCAGCGCGGCGACCGAGCTTGCGTGGCACAGCCGGGTGCAATGGTCCACGTTGTTGGAGCCGAAGCCGGTGCGGACGAGCTTCTGGAAGAGGTAGGCCTCCTCGTTGGAGCCCTTGGCGGAGCCGAAGCCGGCCAGGCCCTTTGGCCCCTTCTCCGCCTTCACCCGCAGGAACCCTTGCGCGGCGAGGTCGAGCGCCTCGTCCCAGCTGGCCTCGCGGAAATGGGTCCAGGGGTTGGCGGGATCGACCTGATCCTGCGCGTGCTTCGGCATATTCGGCAGGCGCACCAGGGGCTTGGTCAGGCGGTGCGGGTGGTGGATGTAGTCGAAGCCGAAGCGGCCCTTGACGCAGAGGCGGTTGTGGTTAGCCGGGCCATCGCGGCCGGTGGCGTACACCACGCGCTCCTCCTTGACCTCGTAGGTCACCTGGCAGCCGACGCCGCAATAGGGGCAGAGGCTATCGACCTTACGATCGGGCCAGACGACGCGCTGCTCGGCCTCGTTCAGGTACGCCGCGGGCATCAGGGCGCCCGTCGGGCACGCCTGCACGCACTCGCCGCAGGCGACGCAGGTGGAGGCGCCCATGGGGTCGTCGAAGTCGAACACCGGCTTGGCGGCGGCGTTGCGGTAAGCCATGCCGATCACGTCGTTCACCTGCACTTCGCGGCAGGCGCGGACGCACAGGTTACACTGGATGCAGGCGTCGAGGTTCACGCGCATCGCCGGGTGGCTCGGGTCGTGGGTCCAGCGCTGCACGGCGGGGAAACGGCTCTCGGTCACCTCGGTGCGGTCGGCCCAGGTCCAGAAGGCGCTGGTCGGGTCGTGCGAGGTCGCCCGTGCCGGCTGGTCGGCGACGAGCAGTTCCATGACCATCTTGCGGGCGGCGGTGGCGCGCGCCGTCGCGGTGTGCACCTTCATGCCCACGGCGGGCATTCGCTTGCAGGATGGGGCCAGCACGCGCTCGCCTTCGATTTCGACCATGCACACGCGGCAGTTCCCGTCGGGGCGATAGCCCGGCTCCGGGCGATGGCAGAGGTGCGGGATGGCCGTGCCCAGGCGCCGCGCCACGTCCCACACGCTCTCGCCGGCTTGGGCATAGACCTGCCGCCCGTCCAGCTCGAAAGCCAGGCCTTGCGTCTCGGTGGTGTCGCGATCGAGGTTCTGCGGGCCTTCTCGCATCGTGGAGCTGCTCATTCGGCTGCCTCCTTGGGGGCCAAGGCTTCAGGAAAGTACTTGATCACGGA
>CAXSDH010000079.1:0-18106 GCA_964235765.1 uncultured Acetobacteraceae bacterium | reverse complement strand
ATTGCTGGGCGATCGCGCCATAGATCACCAGGATGATCGAGGGCGGGAACAGGATGCCGAGCGTGCCGCCGGCGGCGATCGAGCCCGTGGCCAGACTGTCCGAATAGCCGGCCCGGCGCATTTCCCGCAGCGAGATGGGCGTCATGGTCGCCGCCGTGGCGATGGACGAGCCGCAGACCGCGCCGAAGCACGCCGAAGCGCCGATGGTCGCCACCGCCAGCCCGCCCCGCAGGCCGGACAGCATGACCTGCGCGGCGCGGAACAGGTCGGCCGACAGGCCGGTGCCGGAGGCCACCTCGCCCGTCAGGATGAACAGCGGCACCACCGACAGCGTGTAGAGCGACGCCGTGTCGAAGGGGGCCTGGCCCAAGGTGGCCAGCGCGCTGCTCCAGCCGGAGAGGAAGGCGTTGCCGGCCAAGCCGACCAGGCTGAGCGCCGCCCAGACCGGCAGGCGCAGCACCAGCAGCAGGAACAACGCGCCGATCCCGGCCAGGCCAACGAAAGCGGGGCTCACTTAGGCGTCCCGCGCCGGCGCGGCTGGCCGCACGACCACCATCGCCGCCGCCACCAGCACGGAGCCTGCCATGCCGAGCAGGGCCACAGCCCAGACGGCGGCGAGCGGCAACCCAAGCTCGAGCTTGCGGTCGCCGTAGTCCAGCGCCTGCAATGCGGGCGTCACCATCGCCCAGCCGATCAGCGCCAGCATCGCCAGCATGACGACGTCGGCCGCAAGGACCAGCAGCCGGGTCCCGCCTGGGCCGGCCAGGTGGTCGACGAGGTCGATGACGATGTTCTGGCGCCGGAGCAGCGTCGCTGGCAGGCCGTGGAAGATCACCACGGGCAGCAGGCTCTCCACGGCGTCGTACGCCCCGGCGATCGGCCGGCCGAAGACGTATTTCAGGAACACGTCCACCACCGTGACCGACCCCATGACGACAAGGGCCAGCATGGCGATGGCCAGTTGCAGCGCGGCGATGCGGCGGATCACCGCCATGTTATCTGGTGTAGTCGGCAAGGAGTTGCGTCGCCGGTCGGCCGGCCTTGTCGAGCGTCTCGGCCGCTTCCCGCACCAAGGGCTGCAGGGCGGCGCGCAGCTTCTCGACCTCGGCCGGCGGCAGCGTGTTGATGCCGACCTTCGCGGCCAGCATCGCCTCGCGGCCGTGCTGCTGCGCCAAGTCCCACCGCTGGCCGAGCTGCTCGGCCGCCGCCGGGCCGGTCGTTTCGTCGATGATGGCGCGGAGGTCGGGCGCGAGGGCGTCGTACTTCGCCTTGTTCATCACCAGCACCAGCGTGGCGGTAAAGAAGGTGGGCTCCATGACATGGTGGGTGACGGCGGCCAAGCCGAAGCTCTCGGCGGCCTCGTAGTTGAACACCGCGCCGTCGATCACGCCCTTGGCCATGCCGTCGGCGATTTCGCCGGGGGGCACCTGCAACGGGACCGCGCCGAGCGCGCGCAGCACCTTCGCGTGCTGCTCGCCCTGGAAGCGCATTTTGAGGCCGCGGATATCGGCCAGCGTGGCGATCTCGCGCTTGGCGGTGAAGAAGGTGTTGAGCGGCGCCACCCCGACCCACAGGATCTGCAGCCCGGCGAACTCGGGCGCCAGGTATTTGGGCGCCAGCTCGGTCATCCGGCGGGACATGAGGGCGCTGCTGGAGCCGGCGGCCGGATGCACGAACGGCAGGCTGGCAAGCTCCGTCATCGGGTAGCGGCCCGGTGTGGCGCCGGTCAGGCCGACCGCTATGTCGGCTTGTCCGTTGCGGGCCAGGTCGAACTGGCGCTGCACCGGGCCGAGCTGCGCGGCCGGGTAGGTGCGGAGCTTTAGCTGGCCGCCGGAGCGCTTCTCGACGGTCTGGCTCCAGTCCTCGAGCACTCGCTGCACAGTGTGGTTCGGCGGCAGGTAGTGCGAGACCTTCAGCTCGGCGGTTTGGGCGCGGGCCGCCGCGGCCGACAGCATTGCAGCAGCGACCGCGGCCAGGAACTTGGAAACCATGGTGTTTCTCCTCATGCGTGCCCGGTGACCCGGTCGAGCAAGGTTGCGGCGTCGGGCGGCAGCGCGTCGCCGCGCCAGGCGACGTGCTGGTCCGGGCGGATCAGGGCGAAGCGCGCGCCGTAGGTCGCCGGCAGCCGGCGGTCGCCGGGCACCAGGGTTTGCAGGGGGATGCCGCGCGCGGCGGCGAGGCCGGCCAGCGCCTCGCTCCCGCCGGTGCTTTCGGTCGCCAGCAGGGTGAACCCTGTGCCGAAATGGTCGTAGAGCGACGAGCCGTCCTGGAGCCAGAGATGCGGTGCGAGGCAGCCGGGGCAGGCGGAAGGCTGGTAGTGCACGGCGTCCTCGGGCGGCGGCTCCGTCCCGTCCGGCACGAGGATCGGCGAGCCTGCGTAGCGCGAGCCGAGCACCAGGCCGAGCGTGCTGAACTCGCGTATCTTGGTCGCGCGGATGCGGTCGCCGACCTCGCGCCGCGTGGCGTCGCCGGCCGGGCCGGGCGCCTCGATGGCGGGGCGCACCAGTTGGTTGCCGACGGTGGCGTAGTTGATGCCGGACTCGCGGATCGTGCGCTCATGCACTGGGCGGCGTTCCGGCTGGTAGGAGGCGAGCAGGCCGGGTCCGCCCCAGCCCTGCAAGGTGGCCGCGAGCTTCCAGCCCAGATCGACCGCGTCGCCGATGCCCATGTTCATGCCGAAGCCGCCGAAGGGCGGGTGCAGGTGGCAGGCGTCGCCCGCCAGGAACACCCGGCCGCTGGAGTAGGTGTCGGCGACCAGGCTGTGCGCGACCCAAGGGTCGGTCCGGATGATCTCGACCTTGAGGTCGGCGAGGCCGGTCCCGCGGCGGACCAGGTCGGCCGGGTCGACGGAGGCCGGGTCCACGTCGCCGGGGAGCTTGGTGGCCATGAAGAACCACAGCCCGTGCTGGTCCATCGGGCCGAGCATGGCGGGCACGTCGGCGTTCACCATCCAATACATGATGGCCGGGCCATGCGCCTGCCGGGCGGCGAGGTCGGGCGCGCGGAAGATGATGCTGTAGTTCTTGAGCGCCGGGCTCTCGCCGGCCATCCGGGCGCCGATCGCGTCCCGCACGAAGCTGCGGGCGCCGTCTGCGCCCACGAGGTAGGCGCCCCGCACGGCCCGGGTCGTGCCGGAGGCGCGGTCGAGGACCTCGGCGACGACGCCGCCCTCCCTCTGCTGGAGGCAGCGCAGCTCGGTGTCGAAGGCGATGGCCACGCCTGGCAGCGTGGCGGCGTGGGTGCGCAGTACCTCCTCGAGCGTGTACTGCGGCACCCATTGCGCCTCTTCCGAATACAGCTCGTTGCGCACGCGGCAGCCGTTGAAGGCGTTCTCGAAGCGGGCGAGCTCGGGGCCGTTCATGCGGGTCGCGAACACCACGTTGGGCGGGAAGTCGGGCGGGATCGGCGAGGCTTGGCGGAGCGCGTCGGCGATGCCCCAGCGCCGCAGGTGCTCGCGGGTGCGCACGTTGGTGGTCTTGGCGCGCGGGCTGTAGCCGACCCGGTCGTTCCGCTCGACCAGCAGGCAGGAGATGCCGCGCCGCCCCAACTCGATGGCCAATGACAGGCCGACGGGCCCGGCGCCCGCGATCAGCACGTCGACATCGGTCATCGGCTGTTTCGGCCGGCTGGCCCCACTAGCCGCCGATCTCGTAGTTGAAGACGAAGTCGGCCGGGGGCGTCGGGCCCCAGACGTAGAACGCGTCGTGGCCGGGATGGTCGGCGGCCGGCCAGTCCACGTCCACGGGGATGTAGTCGATATCGGACGAGTATTCGCAGTAGCTGCCCCAGGGGTCGCGGACATAGTGGAAGTAGTTGGAGCCGAGAACGTGCCGTCCCACGCCCCAGCCGGCCGAGAAGCCGCGGTCGGCCATCTGCATCGCGCCCAGCCCGACCTCGTGGAACGACGCCACGTCCCAGCTCAAGTGGTGCAGGCCGGGGCCGCCCGCCTTGATCAGGGCGATCATGTGGTGGTCGCTGCCGTGGATGCCGTGCATGAACGCCACGCCGTCGCCCGAACGGTCCGACAGCCGCAGGCCGAGCACCCGGTGGTAGAAGGCGATGGACCGGCTAATGTCGCTGCTGAACACCAGGATGTGGGCGAGGCGGCGCGGACGGATGAACGGCGCCTTCGAGCGCGCCGACGAGCCCTGGACGCCCGGCGGCGCGGACTCGTTGTGCTGCACCGACTTCTCGTTGGGCGACGACTTCTCGGCGACCCGCATCTCAATCAGCGTGCCGTCGGGATCGCGGAACCAGATGCCGTTGGATGGGAAGCCGTCCGGTGGGTCCAATTGGGCAACCTCGAACTGGCGCAGGCGGGCGCGCAGGCCCTCCAGGTCCTCGGGATAGGCGCCGAAAGACACATAGGTCAGCCGCTTGGCCGGGCCCTCGCCGACGCGGCCCCAGCGGTGGTCGTTGCCGGCGGTGTAGAGGCCGAGGCCGTTGCCCTCTTCGCGCACGTCCAGGCCGAAGCCGGTGTAGAAGGCTTGCGCCTGCTTGAGGTCGGGCACGACGAAGTTGAAGTGGTCGACGGAATGGACGCCAAGCTCGCCGGGCCGGCGGGGCTGGGGTGCGAGGCTTCTGATCTGTGTCATGCTTGTCCTCCCTAGGCGGCGGCCTCGTCGGCAATCGGGTTGGAGAGTATGCCGAGCTGCTCGACCTCGACCTCGCACACGTCCCCTGGCTTCATCCACAGCGGCGGCTTGCGCGCCAGGCCGACGCCGGCCGGCGTGCCGGTCACGATCAGGTCGCCAGGTTCGAGCGTGATGCCTTCGCTGATGGTGGCGACCAGGGTCTCGACATCGAACACCATGTCGTCGGTCGATGCGTCCTGCACCACCTGGCCGTTCAGCCGCGTTCGCAGGCGCAGGCCCTTGCAGCCCGGCGGTAGCTCGTCCGCGGTCACGAAGGTCGGCCCAAAGGCGCCGGTGCCGTCGAAGTTCTTGCCCATGGTCCATTGCGGCGCCTTGAACTGGTAGTCGCGGACGGAGCCCTCGTTGAAGATCGAGTAGCCCGCGATGTGGCTCAGCGCCGCCGCCTTGGCGATATGGCGCCCGCGCTTGCCGACCACGGCGACGACCTCGCCCTCGTAATCCAGCTGGATCGAGGCGCGCGGACGGATCATCGGGGCGTTGTGGGCGATGAGGCTGGAGGCGAAGCGGCCGAACAACGTGGGGTAGTCGGGCTGCTTGAAGCCGCTTTCGGCGGAGTGGTCCGCGTAGTTCAGGCCGACGCAGATGATCTTGCCCGGCGCAGCCAGCGGCGGCAAAACCTCGACCGAGCCTTCAGGGATCGGCGTGCCCTGCCGAAGCCGGTCGTAGGCGGAGCGCAGGGCACGCGGCCCGGCGGCGATCAGCGCGCCGAGATGCCCGGGAAACCCCGCCTCGCCCTCCAGCATGCCGCGGCAGTCCCATTGTCCCGCGCCGCCTGCTTGTTCTGGGAGAACCGCGCCAAGGCCACGTCCCCGTGCCTCGCGGTAGGCCATGAACCGCATCCTGTTTCCTCCTTAGGCCGCGTTGTCCGCGTCGTTGGGTTCGATATAGACCGGGAGGCGCGGTCGTTGAAAGATGGCAGATTGATCGGGGTGAAAGCAGGTATCGGACGGCATGAAGCCGCACCATCTGCGGGACGTCGTGGCCATCGCCGAATGCTGCGGACTGCGCGCCACGTCGCGCCGTTAAAAGCTCGCCCAGTCTGCGCTTACTCGCTGCCTCGGCGAGCTGGAGAGCGAGCTAGGCGCGCCGTTGCTACGGTGGCGGCGCTCACGCCGCCTCCGCCCGGCCGAACCGGGCGACGCCCATGTCCCGCATCGTCTCGTCGAGCGCCACCATGGCGTCGGCGATGTCAGCCTCCGTGATGTCGCCCATGCAGCCGATGCGGAACGTGTCGGCCAGCGCCAGCCGGCCGGGGAAGATGACGTAGCCGCGGCGTTTCATGCCCTGGAACAAGGCGTCGAAGCTGAACGCCGGATGGTCCGGGTTGTGGAAGGTGGCCACGATCGGCGAGGCGAACTCGTCCGGGACGACGGTGCGGAAGCCCATCTGCCGCATGCCGTCCACCAGCCGGCGCCAGTTGCGGCGGTAGCGTTCGAGCCGCGCCTCGACGCCGCCCTCGGCTTCGTGCTCGCGGCAGGCCTGGGCGAAGGCGGAGACCACCTGCGTGGGAGGGGTGAACCGGAAGCCGCCGGTGCGGTCCATGTGCTGGTTCTGGTCCCACAGGTCGAGCGAGTGGGACCGGCGGTTGCCCTGGGCGGCCTCCAGCGCGGCCCGGCGCACCACGGCCCAGCCGACGCCGGGCACGCCCTGCATGCATTTGTTGGAGGACAGCATGACCGCGTCGAAGCCCAAGGCTTGCGCGTCGATCGGCACCGCGCCAAACGAGGCGACGGCGTCGATCAGCAGGCCCTTGCCATGCCGCCGGCAGATGTCGGCCACCGGTTCGAGCGGGTTCAGCACGCCCGTACTGGTCTCGCAATGGACCACCATGACGTGGCTGATCGTGGGGTCGGCATGGATGGCCTGCTCGAAGTCATGCGCGGCCGCCGGGGTGAATGGCTCGGTGCGGATGACGGTGTACGCGGTGCCGTTCACGGCGCAGATGTCCGCCAGGCGGTCGCCGTAGACGCCGTTGCTGTGTATCAGCAGTTTGCCGCCCGACGGCACCAAGGTGGCGATGGCGGCTTCGTTGGCGTAGGTGGCGCTGCCGGGCATCGGAACCGCGGTGTATAGGCCGCGCCCGTTCACCACGCCGACCAGATAGTCGCGCGCAAGCACCACGTCGGCCTGGAACTCCGTGTCGCCGGAGGGGCGATCGAACATCATGACGGCCTTGGTGGTCTGCGACACGCTGACAGGGCCCGGCGTCAGCAGTAGCGGATGGGCGGCATCTCTCGGCATGTCGGCTCCGGGGCGGGGGTGTCGCGAGTTTTGCATCGATACCGCGCGAATAACAAGCAGACTCGCCGAAATGCCAGCAATGCCGTCCGCTGCCGGAGCAAAAGCACAACAATAAGGCTGAACGAGCCTAGCTCGGGCAAACCGGGTAGAAGAATGGCCTTGACGCCAGCCTACGCCAGCCGCGTAGGTTGGCGGCGATGCAGTCGGCAAGGAACTCGCCCATGTTGCGCTCGATCTGGATGGTTGCCCTGCTGCTGCTGGCTTCGCTGCCAGCCCAGGCCGTGACCCGCGGAGGCACGCTGGTGTTCGCCCGGCAGACCGATTGCCAGTATCTTGACCCCGTTCACACCGCGCAGAACGCGGATATCTGGATTTCGCTGAACCTCTACGACACGCTGCTACAGCCGACGCCGGACGGCAAAGGCGTGGCGCCCGGGCTTGCCGAGAACCATAACGTCTCGGCCGACGGCAAGACGGTGACCTTGAAGCTGCGGCCCGGCCTGAAGTTCTCGGACGGCTCGCCGCTGCTGGCCAGCGACGCCGCCTGGTCGCTCAACCGGGCCGCCACCAAGGAGACCGGCGGCGAGTTCCGCTTCCTGCTCGCCTCCATTGCCTCGGTGGAAGCCAAGGGCGACGACACGGTGGTGGTCAACCTCTCGCGGTCCGACCCGACCATTCTTCAGGCGCTGGCCACGTTCAACGCCGGCATCATGCCGGAAAAGCTGGTCATGGCGGCGCCGGGCGCCAACCTCGAGGAAAAGAGCAAGGCCTTCGCCGAGCGCCCCATCGGCTCCGGCCCGTTCGCCATGCAGAGCTGGAAGCGCAACACCGAGATGGTGCTGGCCCGCAACCCGCATTACTGGCGGCCCGGCGCCGACGGCAAGCCGCTGCCCTACCTCGACACCATCCGTTTCGTGATCATCCCGGACGACGCCACCCGCATACTCAAGCTGAAAGCCGGCGAGATCGACGTGGCCGAGTTCGTGCCCTATTCGCGGGTGGCCGAGCTGAAGGCCGACCCCAAGCTCAACATGGTGCTGTTTCCGGCGGCACAGATGAACTACTTCGCGCTGAACTCGCGGCCGACGTTGAAGGACGGCAGCAAGAACCCGCTGGGCGACGTGCGGGTGCGCCAGGCGCTCAACTACGCCACCAACAAGCCGGCGCTGATCCAGGTGGTGTCGTACGGCGCAGGTACGCCGGCGCAGAGCTTCATGCCGATGTCCACGCCCATGGCCTACGGCGAGGGGCCGCTCTACCCGTACGACCTGAACAAGGCGAAGGCGCTGCTGGCGGAGGCCGGCTACGCGCAGGGGTTCGAGATCACCTGCATGGCGCTGGCCGGCAGCGCGGACGACTCGGCCAAGCTGGTGGCATTGCAGCAGATGTGGGCGCCGCTCGGCGTCAAGCTCAAGATCGAGCAGCTCGAGGCGGCGACCCGCCTGGCCCGCTACAACGCGGCGGACTTCCAGATGCGAACCTCGCTCTGGACCAACGACATCAACGATCCCGGCCAGGTCACGTCCATCTTCGCCTATTACGCGACCCGGCAGAACAACCGCGGCGGCTGGCAAGACGCTCGCAACGACGCCTTGTACGAGCAAAGCCAGAGCGAGCTGGATCCCGCCAAACGGACCGCCATGTTCAAGGAAATCCAGCAGCGCTACGTGGCCGCTGCGCCGATCATCTTCAGCATGGAGGTGCCCTACCCGGTCGCCATGCTGAAGACGGTGCGTGACTTCGTGCAGATCCCGCTGGGCAACAACATCTTCGTCGGCACCTACATCGAGAAATAGCCTGTGCTGCGCGTGCTGGGCCGGCGGTTGGGCCAGGTGGCGGCAACCGTGCTGCTGGTGGCGCTGCTGGTGTTCGCCCTCATGCGCCTGCTGCCCGGCGATGCCGCGCTGATGCTGCTGGGTGAGCGCGGCAGCGACGAGGGCGTGGCGCAGCTCCGCCGCGAGATGGGGCTGGACCAGTCCGTCGCCGTGCAGTTCTGGGAGTTCCTGGTCCATACCGCGAGCGGGCGGCTGGGCCAGTCGAGCAGCATGCGGGTGCCGGTGACGCAGCTGATCGAGGAGCGGCTGCCGGTCACGCTGATGCTGACGGGCATGGCCGCGGCGCTGGCTGTGCTGATTGCCGGGCCGCTGGCGTTTGCGGCGGCGCTGCGGCCGGGAAGCTGGGTGGACGTGCTGGTGCGTGCCATCGCGCAGCTCAGCCTGTCCATGCCGGTGTTCTACATCGGGCTGGTGCTGCTGATCGTGCTCGGCGCCGGGCTGCACTGGTTCCCGGTGGGCGGCATCGGCGATGGCGTGCTGGGCACGCTGCACTCCTTGGTTCTGCCGGCGCTGACGCTCGCGCTCAGCCTCTCGGCGGTGCTGCTGCGGAACCTGCGGGACCAGTTGATCGAGGTGATGCACGCGGAGTACGTGGGGTTTGCCGTCGCCAAGGGCCTGCCCCGGCGCCTCGTGCTGGGCCGGCACGTGCTGCGGAACGCCTGGATTTCCACCATCACCCTGCTCGGCCTGCATATCGGGTCGCTGGTGGGCGGCGCGGTCATCACCGAGACGGTGTTCGCCATCCCCGGCGTGGGCCGGCTAATGATCGACAGCATCTTCGCGCGGGACTATGCGGTGGTGCAGGGCCTTACCATGGTGCTCGCAATCCTGGTCTCGCTGGTGTTCGTGGCGGTGGACACGGTCCAGGTCTGGCTCGATCCGCGGGTCGCGCGCTGAGTGCGGCCACGCTGGCCGGCGCGTTGCTGGTGGCCCTGATGCTGGCCTGCGCCGCCATGCCCGGGAGCATCGCGCCCTTTGACCCCGACCTGTTCGACTACATGGCCCTGCTGTCGCCGCCCAGCCTCGAACACCCGTTCGGCACCGACAATTTCGGCCGCGACATCCTGTCCCGCACCATCTGGGCCGCGCGCATCGACTTGCAGATCGCGGTGTTCGCCACCCTGTTCCCAGCGGTATTCGGCACCTTCATGGGCTGCGTGATCGGCTATGCTGGAGGCGCCGTGGACGCGGTGTTCCGGCGAATTGTGGACGTGGCGATCACCATCCCGTTCCTGGTTCTGGTGATCGCCATCGTGGCGGTGCTGGGGCCGGGTCTGCTGAACATGTACATCGCCATCAGCGCCGTGGGCTGGATTGTCTATGCCCGCCTGACCCGGGCCGAGATCATCGCGCAAAAGCAGAGGGACTACGCCGCCGCCGGCCGGGTGATGGGCTATTCCGCACCGCGCATCCTGTTCCGCCACCTGTTGCCGAACGCCGTCTCGCCGGTGCTGGTGTATTGGATGACCGACATGGCGCTGGCGATCCTGCTCGGCTCCAGCCTCGGCTACCTGGGGCTGGGGGCGCAGCCGCCCACCTCCGAATGGGGCGTGCTGATCGCCGACGGCAAGAACTTCATGACGACGGCCTGGTGGATGTCGATCTTCCCCGGCATCGCGATCGTGCTGGCCGGCATCGGTTTCAGCCTGCTGGGCGATAGCCTGGCGGGCTGGTTGCGGCGGCGTGGCTGATGCTGGAACTGCGCCAACTCGCCATCCGCATCGGCGCGGCGGAGCCGGTGGGCGGCGTCGACCTCAGTGTCGCTCCCGGCGAGGTGCTGGGTCTGGTGGGGGAGAGCGGGTCGGGCAAGAGCCTGACCTTGCGCGCGATCCTGCGCCTGCTGCCGCCGCAGGCCGCGGTTTCGGGCCAGGTGCTGTGGCAAGGACGGGATCTGGCCGCGCTCGACGAGCCTGCGATCCGGCGCATTCGCGGGCGGGAGATCGCGATCATCTTCCAGGAGCCGATGGCGGCGCTCAACCCGGTGCTGCCGGTGGGCTTGCAGATCACGGAGTCGCTCGGGGCGCATCTCGGGCTGCGCGGGGCGGCGGCCCGGCGCCGGGCGGTCGAGCTACTGGACCAGGTCGGCATCCCTGACGCCCGCCGCCGCATCGGCAGCTACCCGCACGAGTTCTCGGGCGGCATGCGGCAGCGCGCGATGATCGCGATCGCGCTGGCGGCCGGGCCGAAGCTGCTGCTCGCCGACGAACCCACCACGGCGCTGGACGTGACGATCCAGGACCAAATCCTAAAGCTGCTGCTCCGCCTGAAGGACGAGCTGGGCATGGGGATCATCCTCGTCACCCACGACCTCGGCGTGGTGGCCGGCACGTGCGACCGGGTGGCCGTGCTCTATGCCGGCCGGGTCATGGAGACCGGCCCTGTGGAGGCGATCTTCCGCCGGCCCTCGCACGGCTACACGCTGGGCCTGATGCGCTCCCTGCCGGACCCGCGACACGCCAGGCAGCCCCTGGCCGGCATCGGCGGCGTGCCGCCGAACCCCCTGGCGATGCCCGCAGGCTGCCGGTTCGCGCCGCGCTGCGACTTCATGCGCCCGGCCTGCACCGAAGCCGACCCCGCGCTGCTGCTGGTGGCCACCGGTCATGCCACCGCCTGCATCCGCGCCGACGCGGTGCGGGACGCAGCGTGACGGTCCTGCTCCGGGCCGACGACCTGGTGCGCGGCTTTCCCGGCCGGCGCGGCATGCTGGATACCGTGCGGGGGCGGCCCCGTCCGGTGGTGCGCGCGCTGGCCGGCGTCAGCCTCACGCTGAATCGCGGCGAGACCCTGGCCGTCGTGGGGGAAAGCGGCTGCGGCAAGAGCACCTTGGCCCGGGCGCTGGTGCGGCTGATCGACCTGGAGTCCGGCCAGATCGATTTCGAGGGGCAGGATGTGCGGAGCCTCCGGGGCGAGGCGCTGCGCCGCTACAACCGCCGGGTCCAGATGGTGTTCCAGGACCCGTACAGCTCGCTTAACCCGCGCATGACGGTGGGCGAAACGCTGGCAGAGGCGCTCCGTGTGCACCGGATGGTGCCGCGGCCGGGCATTCCTGGCCGGGTGGCGCAGTTGCTCGACCTCGTGCGCCTGCCGGCCGACGCCGCCGCTCGCATGCCGCACGCCTTCTCGGGCGGCCAGCGGCAGCGCATCGCCATCGCCCGCGCCCTGGCCGTCGAACCGGATGTGCTGATCGCCGACGAGATCGTGTCGGCGCTGGACGTGTCGGTGCAGGCCCAGGTGCTGAACCTGCTGCTGGAGATGCAGGAGCGGCTGCACCTTTCCATCCTGTTCGTCTCGCACGACCTGCGGGTGGTGCGGCACGTGGCGCACCATGTTGCTGTCATGTACCTCGGCCGGGTGGTGGAGCATGGCTCGGCCGACAGCGTGTTCGGCGCGCCGCTGCACCCCTATACGCAGGCGCTGCTGCGGGCCGCCCCCAGCCTCGAGCCGGGCGCCGCCCGCAGCCGGACGGCCGCGCTGGCCGGGGAACTGCCGAGCCCCATGCGCCAGGTGCCGGGCTGTCCCTTCCACCCGCGCTGCCCGCAGGCATGGGATCGCTGCGCGGTCGAGGCGCCGCGGCTCGCGGTCCGGGACGGGCAGGGCGTGGTGTGCCACCTGCATGAGCCGGCCGCTTGAGGGCGGGGCGAAGGGTGTGTTTGCCCGCTTTGCCGACGTGGTGCTCGGCCACGTCACCCGCGAGTATCCGAACCACCTATCCCATAGCTTGGCCGGCCTGCAGGATATCGGCGCCCCGCGGCCGCTGCTGGGCTACGATGAGCGGCTGGCCCATCCTGGGCTGGCGCAACGAGGGGCCCATTGATGGCGATCATGCTCACCTGCGCGGATTACATCCGGATCATGCCGCTGGCGACCCGGGCGGTTCCGGCCGAGTTCGACTTGGTGCTGGGGCGCAATGGCTCGTGGCCGGAGCGGGCCGAGATGCTGCGCCGGGCGACAGGCGACGCTTCGGTCGGCGGCGGCGAGGCCTCGATGGGCATCCACCTGCGCCGGATGGACGAGGGGGACCGTTCCTTCGTGGCCTTGCCGGTGTTCGTGCTGCGCAACTTCGCGGCGCGCGACCTCTACATCCGTCAGGGGACGCCGTTCCGGACCGCTTCGGACCTGCGAGGCAAGCGGGTCGGCATGTATAGCTGGACGGCGAGCGGCTCGATCTGGTACCGGCATTTCCTGGCCTGGGCTGGCGTCGACGCAGACGCCGTGCAGTGGTACGTGGGCGACATCGACAAGCCCTGGGGCATGCAGTCCGCTCCGGCGTTGCCCTCGCATGCGAAGCCGCCGCCGCCGGGCCGGTCCCTTGCACAGATGCTGGCAGAGGGCGAACTGGACGCGATCTATAGCCCGCCGCGGCCGCAGGCCTTCCATCCCGTGCATGGACCGCTTGTGCGGCTCTACCCAGACAGCCGCGTCGTGGAACGGGACTACTTTAAGGCGACGGGCGTGTTCCCGCCGCAGCACCTCGTGGTGTTGCGCCGCGAGGTCTGGGAAGCCGACCGCGGCCTGGCCCGGCGGGTGACCGACGCCTTTGTCCAATGCGAGGACTACTTCCGGCATCAGCTCGCTTCCTTTCCTTATGCGACGCCCTGGACGCACGCCGAACTGGAGGACGCCGAGGCCGCACTGGGGCCTGATCCCTACGCGCACGGGCTGGAGCCGAACCGGGCGACGATGGAGCAGTTTTGCGAGCAGGCGTTTGTGGCTGGCCTGACCGGCCGCCGGATCGGCGTGGACGAGTATTTCAAGGAGTTCCTTGAAGGATAGGCCGAGCGGCGGCTTGCCGTTGCTGTCATCCCGCGGCGGATCGCCGAACAATGCGTCGGGCCGTAAGCAGCGCGACGAGGCCGGCGGCCATTAGCGAGAGGGTCGTTGGTTCGGGCACGTTCGTGGCCTGCGCCGGCGTCTCCTGCCTGATCGCAGACGTCGGCTTTGGCCATGCTCCGCCGGCGGAAGTGCGCTCCAACTCGCTTGCCTGGCCGAACGCGGTCAGCAGCAGGGGCGACAGACTGCCGGGCGAAAGCGGCCCGCCTGCCGCGTTCGCTTCGGTGGATGCCTGACCGGTCCGGCCGAGGCCGTTCCGGCTCGGCCCGCTGAATTGTTGCCCTAGGATGGCGCCGGCCGAGCCTGCGGCAATGGCTGCAGCCAGCAGGCCGGCGGCGGCACGCCCCCCTAGGCCACCGCCGGCCAAACCTAGCGCCGACGCAACGCGTTTAGCTGCGCCCGGCCCCATAGCGGGTCCCCCTGGCACGCCGCCTTGGCTTCCTGCGGGCAACGGCCCCGGCCGAACGATGCATTCAGGGGCGTGCGCGATGGGCGCCGGACCGTGCTGGGCGTGGGCGTGACCGTGCCTGGCCAGCTTCCCCACGTGGCGATGCAAACGCGGCCTGAACGGAAGCTGTGCCACCCGTGCGATTAAAGCCTGGACAGGTCCGCATGAAACGACCATGGGCGACATCACTGCAATCAGGTTGAATGCAGCATCTAACAGCAAAACTATTAACAAACGGTTAGCAACAACGTCCTTCTGCTAACACGTTTTTCATCGGGCAGACACGATACAGCAGGGTGCTATGCCTGATGCTCTCGTCAGTGCGAGACATTCGGGCCCTGCGTGGCCGGGCCGGGCTCGCCGTGAAGGAAAAGCATCGACATGACACACCGTAGTGTTTCGAAGACCGCGCGCGCCGCGTTCATCGCCATCCTGCTCGGTGGCACCGCGCTTGGTGGCTTGGCCGTCGTGCCCGGCTACGCCCAGGGCGCGGCCGACCCGGCGCCGATCCAGCCGAGCGGTCCTGCCCGGTTGCTGCCGGATTTCGCCGATCTCGCGGCCCAGGTCCGCCCCGCCGTCGTGTCCGTGATCGTGAAGCGCACCGAGGACGGCGCCGTTCGCCAGGCGCGTGGGTCCGGGTTTATCATCGATGCCGACGGGACCGTGGTCACGAACAACCATGTGGTCGCAGATGGCGGCACGGTCTCCATTACGCTTGACGACGGTTCGGAGCTGCCAGCGCGCATCGTCGGGCGTGATCAGCGTACCGACCTGGCCGTGCTTCAGGTGCAGGCCGGGCGCAAGCTGCCCTCGCTCATCCTGGGTGACTCCGACCAGGTGCGTCCCGGCCAATGGGTCGTTGCCGTGGGCAACCCGTTTGGGCTCGGCGGCAGCGTCACGGCCGGCATCGTCTCGGCCCGTGGCCGGGACATCGGTGCGGGCCCCTACGATGCGTTCCTGCAAATCGACGCCGCCATCAACCAGGGCAATTCCGGCGGCCCGCTGTTTACGCAGGACGGCCGCGTGGTGGGCGTGAACACCGCCATCCTCTCGCCGAGCGGCGGCAGCGTGGGAATCGGTTTCGCCATTCCGAGCAGCCTGGTGAAGGACGTCGTGGGTCAGCTCCGCACGGCCGGCCATGTCACCCGCGGCTATTTGGGCATTGAGACGCAGCCCGTGACCGCGGCCATCGCGCCCGGCCTCGGCTTGCCGGCAGACACCCACGGCGCCCTCGTGGCCGCCGTCGCCCCGGACAGCCCCGCCGCAAAGGCCGGATTGCAGCCCGGCGACGTCGTGCAATCCGTAGGAGGAACGGCGGTTGCCAACCCGCACGACCTCGCGCGGACCATGGCTGCCACGAAGCCCGGGGAAGCCACCCAGGTCGCCCTGTTGCGCGACGGCGCGGCCCGCACGCTGCAGGTTCAAGTCGCCGCACTGCCGGAGCAGCAGGCCAAGGCCGACGAGAGCCCGGCGGGCGCAGGCGGACAGGGCATCGGCCTCGCGCTGGCGCGCCTGACTCCCCAGGTCCGGAGCCGGCTCGAACTGCCGGAGGGTGCCGAAGGCGCCGTGGTCGCGGAAGTGAAGCCGGACTCGCCTGCTCAAAAAGCCGGGTTGCGCCAGGGCGACGTCGTCACCGGCGTGGGGTCCCGGGCGGTAACCACGCCGGAAGAGGCCGCGGCTTCGATCCGGTCCGCGGCCAAGGGCGGCAAAGGCCTTGCCCTGCGTGTACTAAGGGATGGGCAGGCCCGCTTCGTCGCAGTTCCCAGCATCGCCCAAGGCTGATCCAACCTCTCACTCAACCGTCCGGCCGAGACAGTTCTCGGCCGGACGACCGCTCAAGCGTTGCCCATAGCGGGCTGGCTTGAAAGGCTTGTGGCACGGAAGATCGCTGCAAGCAGACGCAGCGCGTCCGGGCCACCCTGGTCCGTTAGGCTCCCTGTCTCCATCTCGCCGGCAAGGACCTCGGCCTGGCTTGCGAGCGTGTGCGATGCTTGGTGGAGGGCAGCGGCGGCAAGATGAAGCTGCAGGGGTTCAGGCAAGGCGTTCCATTCGGTCATGTAGGTAGCAGTCCCGTATGGCCGTTTTGGCGGGCAAGGTCCGCTCGACATTGCGCGGTCACACGGGAGAATATCGGCAAGCGGTTAATTGAATGCTGACGAGGTAGATGACACCATCGTGAGCGAGACGGTTGCGAAGGGCGGGAACTGGACCGAGACATGCCCCGGGCGGTCCAGCCACACCGGAGGGCAAACGCTGCCGAGCATGACGATCTGGCCCGCCCGCAGGCCGCCGAACGCCGCCGCCTCCGCCGAACCGGCGAGCCAAGCCAATGCCTGCATTGGATCGCCCAGCAGATCCCGGCCGAACCCGCTGCCGCGCACCTCGTCATCGACCAGGATGCGGCCGGCGACGCCGAGCAGATCCAGGCTTGCCCAATCGACGTAGGGCTCGCCGAGAATGGCGCCGGCGTGGAACACCTGATCGGCCACCATGGCTGCGGCGCCGAACTCGGCCAGCGCCTGATAGCGGTTCTCGACGATTTCGATGGCCGCCATGACCTCGCCGACGGCCGCCCGCGCCTGCTGCGGCGTGCACGGCCCTGGCGGCAGATCCGACGCGAGATGGACGGCCAGTTCGCATTCCACGCCGGGCCGCAGGAATCCCGCGAAGCTCAGCGTGCTGCCGCTGCCATGCAAGCCGTCCCCGCCCATGAACGCGGCGGCGGGCCCGTTCAGGCCGAGATAGTCCTGCATGCGCCGGGCGGTGGCGCCGATCTTGAACCCGGCCGGGGTTGCCGCGCCCTGCAAGCCGGCCAGCGCGACCTGTGCGGCGATGCCCTGCGCGAGGGTTTTGGGGTGCAGACCCTCGGGCAAGGAGGCGATGGGGGTGCGTGCCGTCGCCCGGCGCGCCCGGTGCAGCGCCGCGGCCGCGCCGGAGGGGTCGAATTCCGTCACGGCTTTCGCGTCAGCTCGTAGAGCGCCACCGCGGCGGCGGCGGAGACGTTCAGGCTTTCCAGGCCGCCCGGCATGGGCAACCCGGCCAGTTCGTCGCATGTGTCCCGGGTGAGCCGGCGCAGGCCGGCGCCCTCCGCGCCCAGCACCAAGGCGACCCGGCGTTCAAGCAGCGGTCCGCCCAGCAGCGGCGCTCCGGCAGCGTCCATCCCGACCACCCACAACCCCGCCGCCTTCAGCGCCGCAAGGGTGCGGGCCAGGTTCACGGCGCGCAGCAGCGGCACGCGCTCCAGCGCGCCCGACGCTGCCTTGGCCATGGCGCCGGTCTCCTCGGGGGCGTTGCGGTCCTGCGTGATCACCGCGGCGGCGCCGAAGGCCGCGGCGCTGCGCAGCACGGCGCCGATGTTGCGCGGATCGGTGACCTGGTCCAGCACCAGCACGGGGCCGGGCCGGTCCAGCACGGCGGCCAGGGCGGGCGGCGCGAGCAGGTCGGCCAGCAGGGCGGCGCCTTGGTGAACCGTATCGCGCCCCAGCAGGTGATCCAACTTTGCGCGATCCGCCCGTTCCGGCTGCAATGGCCAGGGCTGGGGCAGGCGAGCGGACAGCGCCGCTTCCGCGTCCTCGGACAGCAGCAGGCGCTTCAGCCGTCGGGCCGGGTTGGCGAGCGCTGCCTCCACGGAGTGCAGGCCATGCAGCCAGACGCTTCCGCGCGGCGTCGCCGGGCCGGACGGGCGGGGGGCGGGGGGCGGGGCCGCCGGTTGCGGGGCCCGCAGGATTTCGGCGCGGGGCCGCTCAGGCCCTGCCGTGCGCGCCGGGGCGGGCGTTCGGGCGGGGCTGGGCTGGGCTGGGCTGGGCTGGGCTGGGCGGGGCTGGCCGAGCTTGACGGCTTCGGCCCGGCGCTCCTTCGGGTCCGCCGGCCGGCTCGGCCTTGGGCCGGAAGCCTTGCGATCCCTTGGCGGCACGCGGGCTGGCGGGCTGGCGGCGGGCGGGGATGGGGCCGGGGTGGTCGTGCGGCCGCTGGAGGGCCGGCTTGGCGGTTTCGAACGCATTCCACCGTATAGCTCGTCCGGGCCGCTGCCGCCATCGGCCTCCCTGGCTGCCGATTGACAGCCGATCGGGTTAGGCGCTAACCGCCGCTTTCTGCGG
>CAXSDH010000078.1:0-18321 GCA_964235765.1 uncultured Acetobacteraceae bacterium | reverse complement strand
GTCATCCGATCGCCCGGCGGCGGCGGGCTGGGCGATCCGTCGTCACGCGATCCGGCCCTCCTCCGGCACGACATCGAGCATGGGCTGGTTTCTGCCGCGTCAGCGCATGACGACTACGGCTTCGTCCCGCGAGGCTGACCCAGGGCCGTGTAGCCTATGGCGCGCCGATTGCCGCCCAACCAAGAGAATCTAGTAGACTATGGCCTGATCGCGAAGCGTCGCGATCCGGCCATCATCATAGCCAAGTTCGGCAAGAATTGTATCCGTCTCTGCGCCCGCGATCGGCGCCGGGTTGGCTTCTACGGCAGGTGTCCTTGAAAACCTTGGTGCCGGGGCGGGCTGCCACGCCGCTCCACGCCTGTTGAATGTCCCGCGAGCCACGTTGTGAGGGTGGCCCGCCGCTTCGCTCATCGAAAGAACGGGAGCGAAGCAGGCGTCGGTTCCTTCAAGCACACTGCACCATTCGTCGCGCGTGCGGGTAAGAAACCGTTCGGTCAGCGCGTGCCTCAGCGCTGGCCACGTGTCCCGGTCCCACTGCTCTGCAAAGGCAGGGTCCGCCACGCCACAACGGTCCAGCAGCACCCGGTAGAACTGCGGTTCAAGTGCCGCGACCGACACGTAGCCGCCGTCAGCGCACTCGTAGCACGCGTAGAAAGGCGCACCGCCGTCGAGCATGTTGCTCGCTCGGGCGTCGGTCCACGCGCCTTTCGCTGCCAGGCCGTATATGGCGGACATCAGCAGGGCGGCGCCGTCGACCATCGCGGCATCCACCACTTGACCCAGGCCGGACGTGGCCGTCTCCACCATCGCTGCAACGATCCCGAACGCCAGCAGCATCCCGCCGCCGCCGTAGTCGCCGACCAGGTTCAGCGGCGGCATTGGGGGCGCCCCGGCCTGTCCCATGGCATGCAGCGCGCCCGTCAGGGCCACATAGTTCAGGTCGTGCCCTGCAGCCTGAGCGAGCGGCCCATCCTGCCCCCACCCCGTCATGCGCCCATAGATCAGCCGGGGATTACGGGCGAGGCAGGGAGCGGGGCCCAGGCCTAGCCGCTCGGCCACGCCCGGCCGGAACCCCTCCACCAGCACGTCGGCGCGGGCCACCAGGTCCATTGCCACGCCGATTCCACGGGGATCGCGCAGATCGATCGCGATCGACTCCCGGCCGCGATCGACCGGACCGTCGTTCCGAACCGCTGCCTCGAAAGCCGTCCGGGGCGCGCGGCCCGGCTTTCGGTCGATGCGAACAACGCGGGCGCCCATGTCCGCCAACACCATGCAGCAGAACGGCGACGGGCCAATCCCGGCCAATTCAACCACGGTCTTGCCCGCGAGGGGGCCGCTCATTCGGGCGGTCCGGCCGATGCCCGGCCGACCTCCAGCTTGCCGCGCGCCATCACGGCGGTGCGGATCCGGCCGAAGCGGGCGGGATCGAACCGGTCGAGGCTTGCCCGCGCCAGCCCAGCCTCGAAGGTCAGGCCTTCGGCCAGCGTATGGTGTTGCCCCTGCCGGATGGCCCGGTGCAGGTCCCGCACGGTTGCCGGGTCGCAGCTGATGATGTCGCGAGCGATCGCGTGGCAGCGGGGCAGCAACGCCCCGGGCTCGACCACTTCCAGCACCAGGCCCCAGGCCAGCGCGGTTTGCGCATCGATGTAGTTGCCCGTCAGGCTCAGGTATTTCGCACGGACCGGCCCGACGATACGCGGCAGGTATTGCGACAAGCCCCAGGCCGACATGATGCCGACCCTGGCGTGGGTGTCCGCGAAGCGCGCCGCCGGGGACGCCAGGATGATGTCGCAATTCACCACCAGCTCGAAGCCGCCCGTCACCGCGTAGCCGTTGACGGCCGCAATGGTCGGCTTGTCCAGCGCCGCGAAGGCCTGCATGACCGGGGAGGATACCCCCATCTCCTCCGGCCGCAGCGGGGACGTCTCCAGCTCCTTCAGATCCGCGCCGACCGAGAAGGCGCGCGGTCCGGCGCCGGTGAACACCAGCACCGAAACGGCCGGGTCGGCCCGCGCTGCGACGAGGACGCGCAGTATGTTGTCGCGCAACTCGCGTGACAGTGCGTTCTGCTGCTGCGGCCGGTTGAGCGTCACGGTGGCGATCCCGCCGGCCACGTCCAGCAGCAGGCTGTCGCCCTGGAGGCCATACTCTGCCATCGGCTACATCCGCCTTGCAACTTCTTCGAGCATCACCTCGGTCGCGCCGCCGCCTATGGTCAGCACGCGGGCGTCTCGGACCATCCGCTCGATCGGGGTTCCGGTCATGAAGCCGGTGCCGCCGTGCAGCTGCAGGCAGCCGTGCACGATTTCCTGCAACGTTTCGCAGCTATAGGATTTCAGCATGGAGACCTCGCGGACCACGTCACGCCCTTCCTCGGCCATCTGAGCGCATTGATAGGTCATCGCCCGCATGGCGAAGGTCTTGGACGCCATCCAGGCCAGCTTGTTGCGGACCACCGGCTGATCCCACAACGACTTGCCGAAGGCCCGGCGCTGCTTGACATAGGCCAGTGTCAGATCCAGCGCTTTGACGCACTGGCCCACGCATAACGCGCCCGCGACGATCCGCTCGTCCTGGAACGTGCCCACGATGTAGTAGAAGCCCTGGCCTTCCTCGCCCAGCAGCGCGTCGGCCGGGATACGGCAGCCGTCGAAATACAACTCGGCGGTGTCCGAGGCGCGCCAGCCGTGCTTGTCCAGCTTGCGGGCGACGGTCAGGCCGGGTGTCCCTCGCTCGACGATGAACAAGGACAGGCCGCGGCTGAGCTTCACATCCGGGTCGGTGCGGGCGGCAACGATGTAGGTGTCGGCGTTCACCCCATTGGTGATGAACATCTTGCTGCCGTCGATCACCCATCCATTGCCGGACCGCACTGCCCGGGTCTTCAGCCCGGCCACGTCAGAGCCGGCGTGCGCCTCGGTCACGCAGATGGCGCCGACCTCCGTGCCGGCGCAAGCGGGCGGCAGATAGCGGCGTTTCTGTTCGGGCGTGCCGCGGCGGGCGATGTGGGAAATGGACATGTCCGAGTGCACGGTCAGCGCAGCCGCGACGCCGCCAAAGCTGGAACGGGCGAGTTCCTCCCCCAGCACGACGGAGGCGAGCGGGCCCAAGCCGCCGCCGCCATATTCGACCGGGTGCCGCATCCCCAGGAAGCCGAGTTCGCCGAGACCGGTGAACGCCCGGCGCGGTATGTCGCCAGACGTCTCCCAGGCCTCGGCCTCGGGGACGATCACATCGTCCACATAGCGGCGAAGCTGGGAACGGATCATCCGGTGGTCTTCGTCCAGCATGGCGCTGGGTTCGTTCAGGTCGAACGGTGCCACCGGCGAAGCTCCCCTGTCTCGAACCGCCATCCCGGGGGACGACGAGCGTTCACGCACTGGCATAGCGGCGCTGCTCGCCATCATGGCTGGCCCGGAGTTCGCCCCGGCCCAGCATGTAGTTGACGTGGGCGAGCACCTCGACGAAGGCGAAACCGGTCTGATGCGGGTCGAGCGGTCGTGGGAATACCACCGGGACCAGTTCGGCCGCGGTACGCGGAGCATTCCGGCACGCAGCGCGGATCAAGCCGCAACGTTCCTTGTGGTGCTGCATCAGCGCCTCGGCCCGGGCGTGCAAGCCATAGAAAGGCAACCCGTGGCCCGGCAGGACCAGCACGTCGCCGGGCACCGCCTCGATGAGCGCGTTGAGCGAGCGCAGGTAGTCGCCGAGCGCATCGGCCTCAGGCTCGATCGCGTAGACGCCGATATTGGGCGAGATCTTGGCGATGACCTGGTCGGCGGCCAAAAGCAGCCGTTCCTGCGCGCAGTACAGGATTGCCTGTTCCAAGGCGTGGCCGGCCCCGGTGATGACCCGGAACACGCGCCTGCCAACCCGCAATTCCCGCCCATGCTCCAACCGGTGGTAGGACGACGGCAGGCCGGTGGTGCGGCGAAGGTATTCGTGGCCGCCGGACAGCACCTGGTCGATGACGTCGTTCGCCAGGCCGTGTCGACGGTAGAAGTCCCGGTAGACCGCGCTGCCGAAATCGACCGGCATGTTCTGCAGCGACAAGCTGTAGAGGTACTCGCTGCGCGGCATGTGCAGCGGCAGGGCGAAGCGTTCGGCCAGCCACCCGGCCAGGCCGACATGGTCCGGGTGGAAATGCGTGACGATCAGCCGGGTCAGCCGGGTGCCGGCCAAGGGCCCGTCCAGGATCGCCTGCCATTGCTCCCGGCAGTGTGCGTCCCCTAGGCCGGTGTCCACCGCGGCCCAGCCGTCGCCATCGGCCAGCAGGTAGATGTTCACGTGGTCGAGCCGATACGGCAGGGGCAGGCGGAACCACAACACCCCCTCGGCGACGGTCACCACCGTGCCGGGCGCGGGTGGCGCAGCCCACGGGAACTCCATCGCTTGCGGCCCGAGCGAGGGCCGCGGCGTGGCCGCCCGCCCCGTCATCTCCGTCTGTCCTGCATCCATCGGCCACTCCATTCGGGGATGTTTGGCTGAAATCAGACCTGCTCGGACGGCAATGTGACGACGACGCCGTCCAAGCCCTCGGACATCGGAATCTGGCAGCACAGCCGGCTGTTGTCGCGGCGGTCGGGGAGCCCGTCCAGCATGAACTCCTCCGTCTCCGAGACCTTCGGCAGCCGATCCGCCCAGCGCTGGTCGATATAGCCGTGACATGTCGCGCAGCTACAGGACCCGCCGCAATCCCCCAGGATTCCGGGAACGCCGTTCGCCACCGCAGCTTGCATCAGGGTCCGTCCGCTGGCGGCCTCCACCCGGTGCACGTTGCCGTCCGCTTCGACGTAGACCACAGTCGGCATTGACGCCCCCCTTTGTTGCCCGCCCCGCAGCCAAGCATGGCCGTCATTGCGAACCTTGACATAGTCCGACGGGTCGGTCTATACCCGATTGGTCGAGGCGCACTTGCCCTGACAAGCCGGGGGAAATCGATGTCGGCCTCTGCTGAGATGCTGTTGCCGCCCCCAGCGCGTTCCGGTGCGGACCCCGATTGGGAGCGCCTGATCCGCACCGACCACGTGCACGGGTCGCTGTACCACGACGAGGCGATCTATCGGGCCGAGTTGAAGAAGATCTGGTTCCGCACATGGGTCTATGTCGGGCATGAAAGCGAGGTCGTGCAGCCGAACGACTACGTGCTCAAGTCGATCGGGCCGGAATCGGTGATCATGACCCGTGGCCGGGATGGCCGGGTCAACCTGCTCCATAACCGCTGCCCGCACCGCGGCAACCGCGTCTGCATGTTCGACAAGGGCAGCAGCCGCACCTTCACCTGTCCCTATCATGGTTGGTCGTTCGCCAACGACGGTGCGCTGCGCGGCATGCCGTTCCCGTCAGGCTACGCGGGCACCGACCGTTCCAAGCTGGGCCTTGCACGGGTGGCCAGGGTCGAAAGCTACCGTGGCTTCGTCTTCGGGTCTTTCGCCGCCGACGGGCCCACGCTGTCCGAGCATCTCGGTGCTGCGAAGGGGTCGATCGATGCCCTGTGCCGGACTTCCCCGGAGGGCGAGATCGAGATCACCGCTGGCTGGCTGAAGCACAAGGTGAAGTCAAACTGGAAGTTCCTGGTCGAGAACGAAACCGACGGCTACCATCCATCCTTCGTCCACGCCTCGATCTTCGAAGTGGCACAGAGCGGCATCGGCGACCTGTACGGCAGCGAGTCGACCGCGGTGGCGCGCGACATGGGCGACGGGCACACGGAAATCGACCTGCGACCGGAGTTCCGCAAGCGCGATGAGCCGTTGAGCTGGTTCGGCACCACGGCCAAGCGGCTTCCCAGCTACGTTTCCAAGATGGAGGCCGCCTATGGCGCGGCCGAGGCGCGGCGGATCATGATCGATGGCACGCCGCATACCATGATCTACCCCAACCTGTTCATCGCCGAAATCCAGTTGTTCACCATCCAGCCCTTGGCGGTGGACCTGACCGTGCAGCACGTGACGGCGTTGCAGTTCAAGGGCGCCCCGGACCTGAACCGCCGCATGCGTCAGCAGACGATGGGGTCTGTCGGACCCGCCGGGTTCCTGTTGGCCGACGATGCCGAAATGTACGAGCGCACCCAGATGGGCGTGCAGTCCAGCAGCCCGGAATGGCTGTTCCTCGGGCGCGGCCGGCACCGGGAACGCACCGATGAGAACGGATTCCTTATCGGCGACGTGACGGACGAGACACCGTCCCGCGGCATCTGGCGGCATTACCGGTCCCTGATGCAGGCCCCATGACGTCGTTGCCCGACATTGCCGGCCGCGACGTGCTCGGCCAGGTCACCACCTTCATCTACCGCGAGGCGCGGCTTGCCGACGACCACCAGTATGAGGCTTGGGAGGCCCTTTGGGCCGAGGATGGCGTGTATTGGATCCCGGCAGACGGCGAAGGCGGGGACCCGGATGCCGAGATGTCGATCATCTACGACAATCGCTCCCGCATCGCGCTGCGCGTGCGTCAACTGCTGACCGGGCGGCACTTCACGCAGTCGCCTCGCTCCCCGCTGGTCCGGCTGATCTCCAACATCGAGGTGCTGGCCGATGACGGGGTGGTCGTCCATGTCACCACCAGCGCCCTCGTGTTCGAAGCGCATATCCGCGGCGAAACGCTCTGGGGTTCGCGCACCGAGTACAAGCTGCGCCGGGACAATGGGTCGTTCCGGATCGTGCTGAAAAAGGTCGTGCTGGCGAATAACGACAAGCCGTTGTTCTCGATGGCGTTCCTGATGTAGCCGGCCAAGAAGCGGGAGTTTCGGAGACAATGAACAGTCCGGGCAACACGCCGGAAGCCTTGATCGAGAACGGCCTTGCGCTGCTCGATCTGCACGCCGACGGCGTGGCGCATCTGCGGCTGAACCGGCCCGAGGCGTCCAATGGGCTCAGCATGGACATGCTCCGGACCCTGCACGCCACGCTGCTGCGCGTGCATGGCGACGGACGGGTCCGTGCGCTGCTGCTCTCGGGCGTGGGCCGGCATTTCTGCGCGGGTGGAGACGTGCACGTGTTCCGGGCGCAGGACACAGCCTTGCCGGACTACATCCGGGTTGCCACCACTCTGTTGCAGGGCGTCGCCGGGATGCTGATGCGGCTTCAGGCGCCCGTAGTCGCCGCTGTCCAAGGCTATGCGGCCGGCGGCGGCGGCATGGGGTTGGTTTGCTCCGCGGACCTGGTCGTGGCCGGCGAGGGCGCCAAGTTCCTGGCCGGCGCGACCCGTGTGGCCATGGTGCCCGATGCCGGCGTCTCGGTGACGCTGACCCACCTGGTTGGCTTCCGCAAAGCGATGGAGATCCTGTTGCTGAACCCCGTCATCACCGCGGCGGAGGCATTGGCGATGGGGCTGGTCAACCGCGTGGTTCCGGACGGCGAGATATTGGACACCGCCATGGCGCTAGCCCGCCAGCTCGCCCAGGGGGCGCCGGCAGCCCTGGCGGCAACCAAGGCGCTGCTGTGGGACGGGTTGGGCCGCAGCGTGGACAACTGCATGCCGGAGGAGAACCGGTTGCAAGGGCGGCTCAGCGGCATGGCGGACGCGCTGGAAGGGCTGGACGCGGTGATCGAGAACCGCCCGCCGGTGTTCCATGGCCGCTGACAGGCGCGCGCTGGTGACCGGCGGCGCCAGCGGCATCGGCGCCGCGGTGGTCCGTGACCTGGCGGCGGCGGGGTTCGCCGTGCTTGCGGCGGACCTGGATGCCGAACTGGCGGCGCATGTCGCCGAAGCGGCCGGTGCGCGCAGCGCCGGGCTGGACGTGACCGACCCGGACGCCGTCGCCGCCTGCGTGCGGCAGCACGGGCCTTTCGACACGCTGGTGAACTGCGCCGGGATGGACCAGCACGCCTTCTTCACGCGGACGGAGCCGGCGGACTGGCGCAGGCTGCTGGCCGTCAACTTGGAGGGCGTGTTCGCCACAACCCGTGCAGTTCTGCCGGCGATGCAGGCGGCGCGGTTCGGCCGCATCGTCAACGTGGCGTCGGAGGCCGGGCGGCTCGGCTCCCGCGGCGGCGCCGTCTATGCCGCGGCGAAGGGCGGCGTGATCGCCTTCACCAAGTCGATCGCCCGGGAGAATGGCGGGTTCGGCATCACCGCCAACGTGGTGGCGCCCGGCCCGGTGGATACGCCGATGCTGCGCGCCGCCGTGGCGGCTGGCGGAGACGGCCTGCTGGGTGCGATGATATCCGCCACGCTGGCGGGCCGGCTGGGAACGGCGGAGGAGGTGGCGTCCGCTGTCGGCTACCTGGTCGGGACCGCGGCCGGGTTCGTCACCGGGGAAACGCTAGGCGTCTCCGGCGGCATGGGGTGCGGCTGATGGCGCCGTCCGGCGTGGACCGCGTCGTCGCCCGCATCCTCGGCGCGTATGCCGGCTGGACGCGGGACACTCCGGTCCAGACGATGCGGTCAGAATGGGACGGCGTCTTCGACCCGGCGCCGGCCGAGGCCCAGGTCACTCCGGTCGTGTGCGGCGCCCGAGACGCCGAGTTCGTGGCCATGCAAGCGGCCGATGCCGGCGGGGCCATCTTGTACCTGCATGGCGGCGGCTACCGGATCGGCTCGCCGCGCAGCCATCGCGGCCTGGCAGCGGCCCTGGCTGGCGCAGCGGGCTGCCGCGTGCTGGCGCTGGATTACCGGCTGGCGCCGGAACATCCGTTTCCAGCGGCGATCGAGGATTGTTGGGCCACCTATGTCTGGTTGTGCGGCCAGGTGCCGTCCGGGCGGGTTGCCTTGGCCGGGGACTCGGCCGGGGCCGGGCTGGCACTGGCCACCGCGCTGGCCGCGCGCGACGCGGGCGGCCCGCTTCCCGCGGCTGCGGTGCTGATGTCGCCTTGGACCGACCTGACCGCATCGGGCCAAAGCTACACCGAGCGTGCGGCCGACGATCCGCTGAACCAGCGTGCCGCGCTGATGGCCCTGGCGCGCAGCTACCTGGCCGGCGCCGATGCGCAGACACCCTATGCCTCCCCTCTGTTCGGTGACCTGCGAGGCCTGCCGCCCCTGCTGCTTCAGGTGGGCTCCCGGGAGATCGTGCACAGCGATTCGGTGCAGCTCGCCACCAAGGCACAGGCGGCGGGGGTTTCGGTCGAGTTCCAGGAATGGGACGGCATGGTCCATGTGTTCCAGCAATTTCCGGCCGAGCTGCCCCAGGCGGCGGAGGCGGTGGCGGCAGCCGGACAGTTCCTGCGGCGGCATCTTGGCCTGGCTACAGGTGGAGGCTCTCAATGATCGGTGTCGTCGGCTTCGGCGCCTACATCCCCCGGCTGCGGTTGGAACGGCGCGCTATCGCCGAGGCGAACGCCTGGTATGCGCCCGGTCTGGCCGGCAAGGGGAAAGGCAGCAAGGCGCTTGCCAACTGGGACGAGGACAGCATCACGATGGCGGTCAGCGCAGCCCGCGACTGCCTCGGCCCGGCAGAAGACCGCAGTGGGGTAGATGCCGTGTTCCTGGCCTCGACCACGCTGCCCTTTGCCGAGCGCCTGAACGCCGCGGTGGTCTGCGAGGCGCTGACGCTGGACAGCACGGTCGAGGCCTTGGAGTTCGCCGGCTCGCAACGGGCGGGGCTGAGCGCCTTCACCCAGGCCGCGGCCCGGGTGCGGGGCGAGGGCGGCGCCGTGCTGGTGCTGGCGGCCGATGCCCGCAAGGCGCGCGCCGCAAGTACGCAGGAAATGGACTATGGCGACGGCGCGGCCGCGATCCTGCTGGGCGCAGAGGGCGTGGTGGCCGAACATCTGGCTTCCGCCACGCTGACGACCGACTTCGTCGACCGGTTCCGCGCCGCGGGCGAGGAGATCGACTACGCCTGGGAGGAGCGCTGGGTACGCGACGAGGGCTATGCCAAGCTGATGCCCAAGGCGGTCGGCGCCGCGCTGGCCAAGGCTGGCGTGGCCGCGGATGAGATCGGCCACTTCATCATGCCCACCACCTTCCGCGGCGTGGACCGGCAGGTGGCGGCCACCTGCGGCATCGCCGCGGCGGCGGTCGTGGAGCCGCTGTTCGAGCAGATCGGGGATATCGGCGCCGGGCACGCGCTATTGTTGCTCGCCCACGTGCTGGAAACGGCGCGGCCCGGCGCCGTCATCCTGGTGGCGCAGTTCGGCAGCGGCGCGGAAGTCCTGGTGTTGCGTGTGACCGGGGCCATCGGGCGCGTCCGGGCGGCGCAGGGGGTGGCGGGTTGGCTGGCACGCGGCGTTCCGGAGACCAGCTACACAAAGTTCCTGTCGTTCAAGGGGCAGCTCGACCTCGAACGTGGCGTGCGGGGCGAGCAGGACCGCAAGACCGCGCTCAGCACCGCCTACCGGCATAGGGCGGCGATCCTCGGCCTGGTGGCCGGGCGGTGCTCGGTGACCGGCGCGGTGCATTTTCCGCCGTCCCGCATCTCCTACGACCAGGGCCGCCCGCTGCAGGACACGCAGGAGCCCTACAAGCTCGCCGAGCGGCATGGCGCGGTGCTGAGCTGGTCGGCGGAATACCTGTCCTTCCACCGATCCCCGCCGCATTGCTACGGCCAGGTGGATTTCGAAGGTGGAGGCCGGATCCTGATGGAGTTCACCGATATGGCCGCCGGCGACATCGCGTCCGGCACCGTGGTGGAGATGACGTTCCGGATCAAGGACATCGACGACCGCCGCGGGTTCACGCGGTATTTCTGGAAAGCGACGCCCGTCCGCGGCGGCGCTGCGGCAGCGAGGGAGTGACGGCAATGGCCACGGGAATCAAGGACAAGGTCGCCATCCTCGGCATGGGCTGCAGCCGCTTCGGCGAGCGGTGGGACGCAAGCCCCGAGGACCTGATGGTCGAAGCATACAGCGAGGCCCTGGCCGACGCCGGCATTGCGCCGGAGCAGATCGATGCCGGCTGGTTCTCCACCCACATGGACGATGTGGGCACCGGGCGCGGCGGGCTGCCGATGTCGATCGCCCTGCGGCTGCCGGACATCGGCGTGACCCGGGTGGAGAACTTCTGCGCCGGCGGGTCGGAGGCGGTCCGTGCCGCGGTCTACGCTGTCGCGGCGGGCGCCTGCGACATCGCGCTGGCGCTCGGTGTCGAGAAGCTGAAGGACACGGGTTATGGCGGCCTGCCGACCGCCAATGTCGGCACTTACATCCCGCAATGGTACCCGAACGCCGTGGCGCCGGCCAATTTCGCCCAACTCGCTTCCGCCTACCGCAGCAAGCATCGGGTGGAGCCGGCGCTGCTCAAGCGCGCCATCGCCCATGTCTCGGTCAAAAGCCACGACAACGGGGCCCGCAACCCGAAGGCGCACCTCCGCAAGCGGGTGACCGAGGACCAGGTGCTGCGGGCGCCGATCGTGGCCGAGCCGCTCGGACTGTTCGATTGCTGCGGCGTGTCGGACGGGGCGGCCGCCGTGATCGTGACCACGCCCGATATCGCCCGCGGCCTCGGCAAAACGGACCTGGTGACATTCAAGGCGCTCCAGGTCGTCGCGTCCAACGGGTGGGAGATGCAGGCCAGCGCCTGGGACGGCAGCTATTTCCACACCACGCGGATTGCGGCCAAGCGGGCCTACGCAGAGGCCGGCATCGATGATCCCCGCCGGTCCATCGGCATGACGGAGGTGCATGATTGCTTCTCGGTCACGGAGCTGGTGACGATGGAGGACCTCGGTCTGTCCGATGTCGGCGCGGCCGTGCGCGACGTGCTGGACGGCAAGTTCGACGCCGAGGGGGCGATCCCTTGCCAGGTGGATGGCGGCCTGAAGTGCTTCGGCCACCCGGTGGGCGCGAGCGGCATCCGCATGTTGTACGAGATGTACCTCCAGCTTCGTGGCCAGGCTGGCCCGCGCCAATTGAGCGAGCGGCAGTTCGGCCTGGTGCACAACCTGGGCGGCCAGCCATCGCAGAACGTCTGCTCGATCTCCGTGGTCGGCCTGGCGGGGCACTGACGGTGCCCGAGGCCTCGAGGCCGACCGCTGACATCGAACCGAGGAGATGATCGTGACCGAAAGCCCAGCGGAGACCCAAGGTTTTGACACAATCGTCATCGGCGCAGGGGCCGGGGGCCTGACCGCCGCGGCCCGGCTGGCCGCGGCCGGCCACCGCGTCCTGGTCGCTGAAGCCGCCGATCGCCTGGGCGGCCGCGCCTCGAGCGAGCAGATCGACGGCTTCATCGTGAACATCGGCGCCATCGCGATCGAGCGCGGCGGGGTGTTCGAGGAGACATTTCAGCTCCTCGACGTGCCGCTCGACATCCGCGAACCGAGCCCGGCGACTGTGTTCCGCATCGATGGCAAGTTCGTCAATGTCACGAAGGGCGGTTGGGGCCTGCTGCTGGGTGGGCTGACGAAGCAGGCCGCGCGGATCGGCGCGAAGTTCTCCGATGCCCGGTCTGGCGACTTGCCGGAGGCGAAGCTCAGCATGGCGGAATGGCTCGCGGGCTACACAGGCAACGCGACGGTGCACGCGCTGTTCCGCAACTTGTGCGCCGCCATCTTCGCCGCGAACTCGGATGAGGTCCCGGCCCGCGCCTTTCTCACGTATTTCGCGGTGAAGGGTGCGTTCAAGCGGTTCGGCTTCTGCCCGCGCGGCACGGTCGGGTTGTGGAACGACCTGGCCGACGGCATCGTGCGGCATGGCGGGACCGTTTGGACCGGCACCCGGGTCACGGGGCTGCACGTCGCCAACGGCATCGTGGACGGCGTCGACCTGGTGCGGGACGGCACGCCGTTGCGGGTCCGCGCGCGGGCGGTCATCAGCAACCTGGGTCCCCGGGCCACGGTGCGCCTGGCAGGGACGGAGGCGCTCGGAGCGGAGTACATCGCGTCCACCGAGGCTGAGCGCCCGGCGGCAAACATCGTCGTCAACTTCGCGACGCGGACCCGCCTTTATAACTCACCTGGCCTGGTTACCTTCGGCATCACGCGCCGCCTGTGCAACATGGGTGAACTGACCGCGACCTGCCCCGAGCTGGCGCCGGAGGGCTGGTATCAATACGTCGCCTATGCCGTGCCGAAGCCGGCCATCGGGCCGTTCGATGCAGCGGCCGAGACCGAAGCGGCCTTGCAGGACCTGCGCGACGAGTTTCCCGGCTTCAAGGATGCCAAGATGCTGTCCGTGCGGGTCATGCAGGGCGACTGGCCCGCACAGCGCGCCTGCTCAGGCCATGATTTGCCGCAGGTGACGCCGATCCCCAACCTCTGGCACGTCGGTGATGCCGTTAAGGACTACGGCGATGGCGGAACGCAGGCCTGCGCCTTCACCGGCCGGGCTGCGGCCACCCGCGCGGTGGAATGGCTGGCACGCGCGCCGGTGCTTCAGCCGGCCCCGGCATGAGGGCGCTCATCGTCTCGGCCGGCCGGAGCGGCGATCGTTCGGCGGCTGCCGGCTGGATGCAGCGCCATGAATGAGTCCGCGGGCCAGACTCGAGGCGATGCCTTGCCCCTCATCGTCGTCGGCGCGGGCGCAGCCGGCGTGGAACTCGCCTTTGCCGCCAGGCAGTCCGGGTGGCCGGGGGCCATCATGCTGGTCGGCGGCGAAGCATCGCTGCCCTACCATCGTCCGCCGCTATCGAAGGCGTTCCTGCTGCCTGGCGCGGATTTGACGGACATTGCTCTCAGGCCCGCGAGCGCCTACGCGTCCGCCGGGATCGAGCTCAGGACCGGCCTGCATGTCAGCGGGATCGACCGCGTCGCGCGCATCTTGAAGCTCGCCAACGGCGAGGCGGCGGCCTATGGACGGCTCGCGCTATGTACCGGCGGCAGGCCGCGCCCGCTGCCGGTATCCGGAGGCGACGGCCTGGGCAACGTGTACTATCTGCGAACCCATGCGGATGCCGGCGCGATCCGCGCGCATTTGGCGCCCGGATCGCGCCTGGTGATCGTCGGCGGCGGCTATGTCGGGCTGGAGGTCGCCGCCTCGGCGCGCCAGGCCGGCGCCGATGTCACCGTGCTCGAAGGCCAGGACCGTCTGCTCGCCCGCGTGGCGGATGCGGGCCTGTCCTCGTTCTACGACGCCGCGCATCGTGCGATGGGCGTGGCCATCCGCACGAATGCCGTCGTCACCGCCATCGAGAGTCTTGCGCCGGGGCGTGCCAGCGGCGTGCGGCTGGCGGACGGCACCTGCGTCGCGGCCGACGCGGTGGTCGTGGGCGTCGGCATGCTGCCGAACGTCGAACTGGCGGCAGCGGCCGGATTGGCGATCGACGGCGGCATCGTGGTGGACGAGTGCTCCGCCACATCCGACCCGGCCATCTTCGCGGCCGGCGACTGCACCGTCCAGGACAGCCCGCTCTATGGGCGGCGCGTGCGGCTGGAATCCGTGCCGAACGCGTTGGAGCAGGCGCGTGCCGCGGCCGCGGCACTTTGCGGCAAGCGGAAGCCGAACGGCGCGGTCCCGTGGTTCTGGTCCGACCAGTATGGGTACAAGCTGCAAATGGCCGGGCTGCACGAAGGATATGACCAGGCTGTGCTTCGTGGCGACATGGCGGCCGGACAGTTCAGCCTGTTCTACTTGCGTGCCAACCGGCTGCTGGCCGCTGCGGCGGTGAACCGGCCCGGAGACTTCCTGGTTGCCAAGCGCCTGGTGGCGGACCAGCGAGTGGTCGATCCGGCCATGCTGGGAAACGAGGCGGTGCCGCTGAAGGCCGTCCTGTCCCATGCCGCGTAGGACCGGGACGACAAGCCGAGCAAAGAGCCGGGGGGCCGGTCAGGGGGGATTTCGTGAAGCTGGAACTCACACATAGCCTAAGGCGGCAACTGCAGCAGAACCCCGACGGGATCGCCACCGTGTTCAAGGGCCGGTCCCGGACCTGGCAGATACTCGCCGACCGTGCAGCCCGCCTCGCGGCCGGGTTGCAGGCCCAAGGGATGCAGCCCGGCGACCGGGTCGGCATCCTGGCGTTGAACACGGACAACTACCTCGATGCCATGCTCGGCACATGGTGGGGCGGCGGGGCGCTGAACCCGGTCAACATCCGCTGGAGTCCGGCCGAAGTCGCCTACTCGCTCGATGACTGCGGCACGGCGATCCTTCTGGTCGACGATCATTTCGCGGGATGGGCAGCGGACCTGCATCACCGGTCGAATTCCCTGCGTGTGGTGATCCATTGTGGCGACGGCCCGGCACCGGAGGGCACGTTGAGCCTGAACGCGCTGCTGGCGGACTCAGCCCCGGCGCCATGCAGCGGCCGCGGGGGCGACGACCTGGCCGGCGTGTTCTACACCGGCGGCACCACCGGCTTTCCAAAGGGCGTCATGCTCAGCCACAACGCGCTGCTGCTGAACGCCGTCTCGGGCCTGCTCGATCTGCCTTACCAGCAGGATGACGTCATCCTGGCCGTCGCGCCGCTGTTCCATCAAGCCGGTATGTGCATCGTGATCCGTGCATTGGTGCGCGGCTGCCGGATGGTGTTCGTGGAGAGCTTCGATCCAGGGGCCATCCTGGCGCTGATCGAGGCCGAACGGGCCAGCTTCACCCTGCTGGTGCCCACAATGTTGCAACGCATCCTGGACCATTCCTCCTTCAGCGGGTACGACGTCAGCAGCATGCGCCGGATCCTGTACGGCGCGTCGCCCATCGGGGAGGGCCTGTTGCACCAGGCGATGGCGCAATGGCCGGGGGTGGCGCTGTTCCAGGGCTACGGCATGACCGAGACGGGCGGCCCCTACACGTTGCTGCCCTGGCATTGCCACACGCGGGGCGCGGACGGCGCGGAAGCCCGGCTGCGTTCGGCCGGCCGGCCGGGCTGGGGATACGACCTTCGCGTCCTCGGTCCCGAGGGGATCGAGGTGCCTCGCGGCGAAATCGGCGAGATCGTCACACGGGGCGAGGGGATGATGCAGGGTTACTGGGGCCGCGGCGCCGAGACCGCGGCGACGCTGCGGGACGGCTGGGTCCATTCGGGCGATGCCGGCTATGTGGATGCCGAGGGGTATGTCTTCCTGGTGGACCGCATCAAGGACATGATCGTCAGCGGTGGCGAGAACGTTTATTCCTCCGAGGTCGAGAACGCGTTGAGCACCCACCCCGGCATCGCGGGTTGCGCGGTGATCGGCATCCCGAGCGAGACCTGGGGCGAGGCTGTCCACGCCGTCATCGTGCAGCGGGAGGGCGCAGACCTGACGCTGGACATCGTCAGGGGCCACTGCAAGACCTTGATCGCCGGCTACAAGTGCCCAGTCAGCATGGAACTGCGTGACACGCTGCCCTTGTCAGGCGCCGGGAAGCTCCTGAAGCACGTTCTGCGGGAGCCCTACTGGGCCGGACACCGCCGCCGCGTGGCATGACCCGGCCGACCCGATCGCAGGATGGTCGCCGCCGCCGCGTTCCCGTAGCCTGCGGCGAGTTTATGGAGTCGCTGGAAGGGAACCCGTTTCCTGCAGCAAGCCGGAGAGTGCAGGAATGTCGCGGGTTCGGGCAAGCAATTATGACCTGAAGTATCAGGCCATCCTAGACAGTGCGGCTGCACTGTTCGCCGCCGTCGGTTATCCCGGCGCCAAGTTGCAAGATATCGCCCGGGACTGCGGTGCGACGAAATCCATGCTCTATCATTACTTTCCAGCGAAAGACGACTTGCTGCTCGCACTGCTGAGCGAACATCTCGACCGATTGATCAGCGACATCGAGGACGCGTTGGGGTCGGCGGATTCCGTCATCGAACGGTTCGATGCGTTCATCTCGGCGTATGTCAAAAAGTCCGTGCAGTCGCGTCAGCGGCATCTGAGCGCCATGAACGATGTAAAGTTCCTTCCGGCGCCGATGCAGGCGACCCTTCGCGCGAAGCAAAAGGCCGTCACGGACCTCGTTGCGGCGTTGCTGCGGGACCTGAACCCGGGCCTGCCGCCTGCTACCTACAAGCCTTATGCGATGTTCCTGCTAGGAATGTTGAACTGGCTGGATCTCTGGTTTCGTTCGGATGGCCTGGTCACCGAGGACGAACTTTGCCAGCGCATCTCGCGGCTGTTCCGGATGGGCTTCCTGGCTGAGAGCTGACGCATGGCCCGGACCCGTCCGTCACGCCCGGCGATTAAGCGGCTGAGCAGTCCAAGCGTTCGGCTGCCTGCCGCAGGCTGTCCGGCAACGGGGCGGCACGCCGGGCCTGGAGGTCGAAGTAGACCGTCACGACCTCCATCGTGGCGTGCAGGATGGTCTCGTTCGGATTGAGCATCTTGTGCATGAACACGAGAGAGGTATTTCCGATCTTCTTCAGGCCCGTCTTGATCTTGAACAACTCCCCCAGCCGCACTTCCCTCTTGTATTCGATCGTGGCTCGAACATCGGCCCACCCTCGGCCCAGCGGCGTGGTCACCTCCGGTCCGAGGCCAAGCTCAGCGAGAAAATGCCAACTCGCATCGTCGAAATGACCAACGTAATTACGCACGTTCAAGTGACCCATGATATCGCACAGCCACGGCTGGGCGACGCCTCGATAGGTGTCGATGAAGGCCATCGCGACGCTGCTCCGGAGTTACTCGATCATGCCCTCAACGCCGGCGGAGCGCGGCCAACACCGACGTGTCCATGAAGGCTTCGTCGCGGCAGAGCTGGCCGCCCCTGACCATGCAGATGTCCATTCCGGTGACGGTTCGGGTTTCCCCGCCCTCCGCGGCCGATATATCGCAGTCCCACATGACCAGTTGGCCGTCCAGGCCGGCTAGGCGGTGTTCCTCTATCACGCGGAACTGCATGTTCCAGACCTTCATGAATTTCGTTAGATAACGGCGGAGGTCAGCCTTGCCGATGATCTTTCCACTGGTCTTGGGATCCCGGTAGATCACGTCGTCAGTATAGGTCGCCAGGGTGGCTTCGAGATCCAGGGTATTCCATGCAGCGATGCAGTTTCGCGTCGCGCTATAAATTTCTTGGTCGGTCAGCATCAAGGTCTCCTTTCGAGTGACGGTTTCGGGGAAGCCGAGAGCTGTTCACGGCGGCGGGCCGGGCGCTTTGCGCAGGCCACGATCTCGCCTCCGACACGCCGTAAATCGATCCGCTTCCGCCGAACATCAATGCGCCGTGCACTCCCAGGCGTTGACATGGACCGACCGGTCGGACTAATCAAGGGAAAACGCCGCCCGCGAACCGTGCTGCCGGCAACAATGGGGAGGGCTGAAATTGTTGGTTTCGGCTCCGGCTAAAGTGTCGCCAGCCTCGCCGCCTCCGACGGCAGGGCCGCCCATCCTGAGCTTCAGGGGCATATCCGTCAGATTTGGCGGCGTCGTGGCGCTTGACGACGTGACGTTCGATGTGGAACGAGGCTCGATTTGCGGCCTGATCGGGCCCAATGGGGCGGGAAAGACAACGCTCTTCAACTGTCTGAGCCGCCTGTATGCGCCCGCGTCCGGATCGATCCTGTTCGACGGCAAGCCGATCGACACGGTGC
>CAXSDH010000077.1:0-18443 GCA_964235765.1 uncultured Acetobacteraceae bacterium | reverse complement strand
CCTCACAAGCTACCCCTACCTGAACCAGGTCAGCTTCTAGGCGGGGCGGTATAAGAGGGCGAAAGACGGTCCACAAGCGCGGCGGTTGCTGGCGTTGGCGGCGATCTACGACGGGCCGTCGTGCACCGAAGCAGCCACGATCGGCGGGGTGACGCTGCAAGTAGTGCGCGATTGGATGCTGCGGTTTAACGCGCGCGGCCCGAACGGGCTGATTAACGGCAAGGCGCCGGGGAAGCCGTCGCGCCTGAATGGCACGCACCGGGCGGCGCTGGTGCGGGTCATCGAAGCGGGCCCGGTGCCCGCGATTGACGGCGTGGTCCGCTGGCGGTTGATCGACCTGTGCCGGTGGCTTTGGGACGAGTTCGGGGTGCGCATCGCCAAGCCGACGCTGAGCCGCGAACTGCGCGCGATGGGCTACCGCAAGCTGACGGCGCGTCCGCGCCACCATGCGCAGGCCGAGGGAGCGGTCGAGACGTTCTAAAAAAGTTCGCTTCGGTGTTGGAGGCGCTCGCGCACCGGCTCGGTCTCGATCCCGCCGACATAGAAGTGTGGTTCGGCGACCAGGCGCGGGTCGGCCAGAAAAATGAGATCACGCGCCGCAGCGCCAGACGCGGCTCTCGCCCCTCCGCGCCGCACGATCAACGCACGGCGTCGACCTACATCTTTGGTGCCATCTGCCCCGAGGAGGGCAAGGCGGCCGGGCTGATCCTGCCCTGGTGCAACCTCGAGATGATGGCGCTGTTCCTGGCCGAACTCTCGCGCAAAGTCGCGCCGGGACGCCATGCAGTGCTGCTTGTGGACCAGGCGGATTGGCATACGTCGGCCAAGCTGGTCGTGCCGGCGAACATCACCATCGTGCCGTTGCCGCCCAAGTGCCCGGAGCTGAACCCGCAGGAAAACGTCTGCCAGTGTCTGCGCGACAACTGGCTCTCGAACCGGGTGTTCACGTCCTACACCAACATCGTCGACCACTGCGCCTATGCCTGGAACCGGCTCGTGGCAGAGCCCTGGCGCTTCATGTCACTGGGGCTGCGGCCCTGGGCTCATGGGAGCGCTACACGTGGGCGCACCTGTTCGCAGCCGTGCAGCCCGCCACAGGGCAGGGCTTCGCCCTTGTGCTTCCCGAGGTGTCCACCGTGGCCATGCAGGCGTTCCTGGACGGGTTCGGCAGAACGCTGGCCGCCGATGAGCACGCCGTCATGGTCGTGGACCAGGCGGGATGCCACACAGCCCACGCCCTCGCCGTCCCGGACAACATAACGCTGGTCCTCCTGCCGCCCCTACAGCCCCGAACTGAACCCTTCGAGCGCGTGTGGCTCTACCTGCGCGAGCGCCACCTCAGCCACAGGCTGTGACCGGATACGACGCCATCGTCGACGCGCTCTGTTCAGCCTGGAACCAACTCACCCCACAGCGCCTCAACACCCTGACAAGCTAGCCCTACCTCAATCAGGTCAGGGCTTAAGCGGGACGGTATGACTCCCTCGTTCACCGACACGAGCGCCAACCCCGCAATCAGAAATGGCCAACCCGGTCAATTCCAAACCGTGCGGGAAGGTGAGTGTCCGCCTTCGCTTATCAGCGGATTCCGCGCGGCTGTCGGCGAAGGTCACCCTTCCACAATGGCATGATCGGTGTCGGTAAGGGCGAGCGCGCTGGCAGTCAGGGCGGCGATGGCGGACAGCGACAAATCGGTGCGGCTGCCATCCGGGTTGAAAACGTCGATATCCGTGCTGCCAGGCGCCGGAACCGGGCGGACGATCGGCGTTGTGGACAGGCGCTCGCTGCCCCGTGTGTCGAGGTCGCGTATCGCCTTCACCAGCTCCGCCGCGTCGGCAGGAAGGCGGGCGGGCGAGATGCCGAGCCGGTCCGACATAAGCTGGATTCGGAACGAGCGCACGTCCTGCGGGCGTCCGTCCGCCACCCGCTCGTCGAACACGCTGGCCGAGATCGACGAATCCCAGCTCAGCCCGCGCCGCCACAGATGCGTGGTGCCGGTCAGCGCGAAGGCGTCGTCCACGACGGCGGCGGTGCTTGCGAGGCGAACCGCGCGCCCGCCCAGCGCGCCGGGCGAGAACAGGGCGAACCGGTCCGTCGCCACCGCGCGCATGGCTTCCACGGCGTCCATGAGGCAGTGGTCGCGCACTTGCTGCAGCTTTTTGGGCGTTCCCGGCGCCAGCAGCGCCGGGACGCAGAGCACGACCCGCAAGCCCTTCCGCGAGGCCATGCGCGCGATCAGGACCTGCCAGAACTGCCGCGCTTCGCCGCCGGAGTCGACGGCCAAGTGATCGACGGCGGGCGTTTCGAGATAGACCAGGTCCTGCGCCCGGTCGATCGCGCCGAGCAGCGCCGTCAGGCCCTCATCGGCGCCGAAGGCCGAGGTCAGGATCCGGCGGTCGAGCGCGCGCGCGATGGAATCGGTCACCGGGCCGACCGCATTGCGCAGCGCCGTGCCCGCGCCGCCTGCCGCCGTTACCTGGGTGTCGAGCCAGGCCTCGAGCGCGGCAAGGTTCTGGCTGAACGGGAACAGGCTCGCGCTCGCCGTAGCCCCCACCCCAACCCCTGGCAGCCCTTCCATGCCGAACGCTGCGGTGCGCAGGATGGCGGCCACCGGGCCGGGCCCGGCGCCGTCGGGCAGCGCCGGCAGCGCCGTGCCTGCCTCGGCCGCCAGCGCGATCTCGCTTTGAATCGCTGCCGACCGCGCGGGCTCGGTCAAGGCCTGCACTGCGGCGAAACCCAGGCCGGCCGTGCGCTCACGCACATACTCCGCAACCGCCACCGCTGGAGGGCCGGATAGCGCAACCCCGGTGCCATGCATCTCGATCGCCGCGGACACGCCGAGGTGGCCGAGGAACCCGTTTCGGCTTGGCTCCAGTGCCCAGGGGACCGGCGGCGCCGCGCCCAGCGCTGCCGTTGCCGTGCCGGCGCTGACCGTTGCCGCTGCTACTTCCAGCCGCTGCAGCAGCGAGTAGGGCAGCGAGGCTACCGGTGCGCCGCCAACTTCGGCGGGATCGAGCCGGTGCAGGCGCGTGCCGATAATCGCGCCAATCCCGCCATTCGGGTCTCCCCCAGTGGTGGGTGTGCGCGGCAGAGGGCGGCCGGCCGCGTCGGCCCGGTCGGGCGTGGAACCAAAGGGCGGTGCGGTCAGCGAAACGATATCGGTCGCCTGCAGGCGCCTGCCCAACGTGTTGGGATCCTGCGCGGCGGCCGGGATGGCGGTGCGGTCGACCAGGGACGGCGGGTTGACCAGAAGCACCACGTGCCCGCCCGGCGGCACCGCGCCGGCCGGCAGCGCACCTGTGAAGCCCTGCCCGGTCTCGCAAACTACCCCCGCGCCGGCGATCGTGGTCGCGGGCACCCCCGCGATAGGGGCCGGACGGTCGAACCGCCGGTCCGCATAACTCCGTCGTGCCGCCACCCCGCCGGCCGCGTCCAGCAGCACGACCAGCAGGTCCATGCCCATCAAGCCGACCGCGTCCACCTTGCCCGGCGCCAGCACCATCTGGAATTGCGCCACCCCGGCCGGGTCCGCCCGGCCGGCTCCGCCGGACAGGCGGAAGTGCACGCCGCTGGCAAGATCGAACCCGAGCGGCCAGGCGCGGACCCAGGCGCCGGCATTGGCCGCACCCAGGTTCACCTCCACCAGCACCGACTGATGATCGCCCGCCAGCGTTCCGCCTCCCGCTAGCGCGCGCACCCGGTACTGCCCGGCAGCCGGTAGCGGCCCAGCGCGGCTATCGGCCAGCGCCGCCGGCAGGGCCGGCACTCCCGCCGCCGGCGCCGCCGCGGTTGGCGTGCCGCCCCAACTGGTATCGGCCACGCCAAGCACCAGCCGCGTCGGAGCAGCCGCGTTCGGCAGCGCAAGGATGGCGTCGGCGGCAAAACTGCTGTTGGCCAGCAGCACCCCCGCCGTGGTCGCAGTCCGGCCCACAGCGATGCGGGTGCTCGGCCGATTTTGCGCCGATTGCCGTCGCTCGTTCGGCGTCGTCACCGCGGCCCGGCTGTCACGCCGTGCCACCCCGACCAGGTGCGCCTCCTCGTCCACCACGGCGACGCGGACGAAATCACGGGCCAGCCCGGCATGGACCGGCCCGCCCGGCCAAAGCGTCGCAGCCGCCGCATATGCCCCGGTCGGCAGCACCGCCAGCCGCGGCCGCGGCGCGTTGTCCAGGGTGGGATTATCAGCCGGCGGTGCGGTCGCTGGGGCCGGCACGGGCGCGAATAGCAAGGCGACGCTGTCGCTGTTGGCGGGCTGGACGAGGTTGGCCGGCACCGCCGCCACACCGTTCTGCAGCCGCCCGCCGAGGAGCGGTGCGCCGAGCGGGCCCTCATGCGCCGTGACGAAATGCGCCGTGCGCTGCGCAGCAACCTGCACCACGACGGGCAGGCCGCCGGCCTGGGGATAACCTGCCGCGGCAATCGACGGTGCAAGCAGCTGGAAGTCCGTGGCCGCGGTGGCCGGGTCGTCCCCAACGCCGGTGTTGAGCAGCCACGACCACCACGCTGCGACAGCGCCCGCATCGATCGCCCTCCCGCGCCGGTCGAAGGCCCATAGGTCCACTGCCCCGCTGAGGCCCTGCAGCAGCTTGTCACGCTCGACGGCCGCCCCGCCGGGGCGCCGCAGCCAGGTCATCGGCACCGCCCCGTTCGCCAGCGCCCCGCCGCTCAGCGCGAGCCCAAGCGCGGTGACGTGCTCGGCGTCGTTTGATCCGGGGATGGCGGCCGCACCGCCAAGCAGCGGGAACAGTCCTGCAGTGGTCAGCGGCGTCGTGGCCGGCAGCAGCATGGCAAAGCTGCGGACCTCTGGCCGGGTCGGCGGCGCAAGGGTCGTGGGCGCCGCGGCCACGGGACTGGACGTTGCCGCCGGAACAAGGCCCATCAGTTCGTGCAGCCGGGCCTCCACCTCGGGCAGCAGCCGAAAGAACGCCAGCAGCCGCCCGCCCGGGAACGGCCAGGCGCCGTCGCTGTCCTGCAACGTATCCAGGGCCGGCGCTGGGTTGCCGGGATCGGTGATGTAAAGGCTCAGCGTGCCCGTCGCCGGGGCATACCAGTCGGTGGCCGCACCGAAATTTACGGCTAGGCCGAGCTTCTTGGCTGGATCGGGCGCACCGAGCGTGACCGCGGTGGAGAACCACGGTCCCAGCACCGGTGCCATGATGCCGAGTGCGGCGGGGGTGGGATTGAGGGTTATGGCCATGTCGGCTCATATCTGGTTGGAGACGGCGCCATCGCTGCGCCGTCCGATGGGATCGATCACGCGTATCGAGGCGTAGGTGCCCGGGGGTGCGGCCGGGCTATCCTGCGCGACCCAGGTGCTGCCCGGCCCGCGGGTGAACAGCAGTTCGCGCCGGTCCGGGCGCCGGCCGGGCTGTACGCGCCAGAACTCGAAGTGGAACGAGCCCATGGCGGTGCTGACGAGGCTATCCGCCTGCGGGTGGGTGATCGTGACCTGCAGCGCGCCGCCCGTATTGGCGATCTGGACCTGGCTGGGGGCGGCCGGGGCCAGCGGCGGAATGACGGCCAGCGCCGCCGGCGCGCTCGGCTCGCTCCATTCGCCAGGATGGATCGTGCCTACGGTCGGCGCGCCCGGCGGATCGGCGGCTTGCACCTCCACGGCAAACCGATAGCGCCGCCAAGCCTGCAGCGGCACCGCCGACGTGATCTCGAAGCTGGCGCCCTCGCTTTCTACAACCGGCAACGCGACCGGTCCCTGGGCCACGAGGTTCATACGCATCGGATCGTTGGTCGGCACGCTCGCCCGGCGCAGGCGCCACGCCTTCGGCACCGCCTTGCCGATCGGCACCTTGACCCTGAGCTGCACGCCCTGCGTGATGGGATCCAGCCCGCCGTTCAGCACGCTGAGCAGCGGACGCGACGGCCCGCCCAGGTTCGGCACCGCGAACGGCACCAGATCCGCCTGGGTCAGGTCTCCCAGCGCCCCGGACTCGCCTTCCCCGATCACGCGGTAGATGGCCAGCACGTCCAGCGAGCCCGATACACGGTGGACGAAGTGCGTCGTAGCCGTGGCAGGTGCGGCGACGATCGACTGCTTGGTCAGGCACTCGAAGTCGTCCCAGCCGAACAGCAGCTTGAAGTCGCGGAACTTGCCGGCGCGTGGCGCGCCCGCCTGCGCGGCCCGGATCTCGGCGGCGGCGGCGGCCTGCCCGCCGGTGTCCAACGCGTGCAGCAGCTGCGTCTCGGTGCTGAAGAACACGCGGTAGCGGGTGCCGGGGACCGAGCCGAAGTCCAGGTCGACCCGCGCATGGCCCTGCGCATCTGGGCGGGCGGTATAGCGCAACTCGGTGATAACCGGCGGCGCAGGCGGCGGCCGCGGGTCGACGATGGTCCGGGCGGCAGGGTCCGAATCGGCGGACACGAGCGCGAGCGTATCCACCCAGCGGGCCATGTAGGTGACCTTACGGGACGTCGAGGGCAGCAGGGCCGGCGCAGCGCGGCTGATCACCAGCAGGTCGTGCGCGGGCGCCGGGTGCAACTCGATCGTCGCGCCGGCAAGGGCCGCGAGCGTGTAGCTGGTGGCGGCCGCCGGGCTGCCGGCGAAGCTTTCGTCCAGGTCGAGACGGGCGAGCGCGCTGCCGCCCGGCGGCAGGTCGGCATTGCGCGGGATCGGGATCCGCACCTGGATCGTGCCGGCCAAGGGACCGGCGGGCGGCATGGGGGTGCCGGGCGGCTGGGGGAACAGCTCGATGGTCGGCCGCATCGGCGGCGTGCGCGCCTTGGCCGGCGCTTGGCGCGTGCGCCACGGCCCCCACCGCCCGAACCAGTCGCCCTGGGCCAGCCGATACAGCACCGGGCTGTCCGGCGCATCCCGGTCCTCGAATCGACCCTGCGCTGCGCCCAGCGCGTCGTTCGGCCGCGAGACGATGATCGGCAGCGGCGTTCCGGCGGCGGCCCTCGCCGCGCCAACGATGCGGCCAGCCCCGCGGTAAGGGTTCAGGCTACGGTCGCCATTGGTATCGGTGGCGGCCAGTGCAGCGACGGGATGCGGCAGGAACCTGCTGGCGAGCAGCCGAAGCGCGCGGCGGACCGCAGGCGGCGGCGGGCTGGCAAGCCAGCCGCGATCCTGCACGTCGTCGAACGCGACCGCTCCGGGCCGCGCCGGCGGCACGCCGACGATGGCGACCGCGGTCGCGAACAGGTCAACGAAGGGCCCCTTCTCACGCGGCGCGAAGTCTTTCAGCTCTGGAAATTGCGCGATCGCGTCGGCCGGCTTGGCCCGAATTGCAGCGCTGAATGCCGGCGCCTGCACAGGAAGCCACCGCGCCGGGTCCCAGCGCCATAGTCCCCGCACCCTATAGAATACCAGCGACCCGGCTGGCGCCGTCACCTTCTCGTCCTTGTCGCCGAGCCCGAGATAATGGGCGACGTCCGCATCCACCGCGCCGCCGAGCAGGAACGGTTCGATCGGCGTCGCCATCGTGCCGTTCTGGCCCGATATCGCCTGCGTATCGGTCACCTGCCAAGCCGGGACGGTCAGGTCGGTCAGCAGCGCCTTCAGCCAGCGATCCAACTCCGGCTGCACCTGGCCGACCCGGGCTGCTGCTGCACCGGTGGGCGCGGGCGGGCATGCAGCGGGCGAGGCGCTGGCGTTGGCGACATACATCGGCTGGAGGGTGACACCGGCGCGGGTGACGCGGTCCTTCGCTTCGGCCGCCGCGGCCGGGGTTGGCGTGTAGCGCGGCATCGGACTGCCGACCGGCAGGCTCCAGAGCGCCCAAGCCTCCTCACGCAACGGCTTGAGCCGCGCCGTGTCGATCCACAGCATCCCGCGCACGCTGCCGGTCCCTGAGACGCGGACGAGCGGGATCGTCCAAGCGGCAATCGCATACGGCGCCCTGGTGCGGGACTGGAACTGCGCCACCCCCAGCCCGGAGTTGGCCAGCGCTTCCAGCACCAGTACGGGCGGCGGGGCGTTGGCCGCAGCGTCGAACGCCGCGTGCAGCGCCGGCAGGTTCGCAAGGATTGCGCCGGGCCCGGCGTTCAGCAGGTCCGCAATGCCTGGGCCCGGCACGGCAGGGGGTGCCGCCGGGCCGGGGTTGCCGGGGACGGCCTGCAACTCGGCATAGATGGCGTTGGCCGTTGCAAAATGGCCATACACCGGGTTGTCCGGCGTCACCGTGAACGGGGTGGCCCGCGTCGCGCCTGTCGAATCGACCCAAGTTATCCCATCGCTGCGGACAAGGCTGCGGACCTGCTCCGCCGTCAGCAGCGACCGTGTCACCATCAAGGGCGCGGCCGGGACGCCGAGCCCCACCGAGGGAAGCGCGCGGACATGGATGCCCGGCGGCAAATGCGTGTCGCCCACGCCGTCGATGGCCTCGGCCGCCAACGCCCAAAGCGGCGCCTGCATGCTCATTATTCTCCCTCCTCGGCCAGCATCAGCGGCCGGTCCACAATCGCTGCGACCCCGTGCGCTCCGGGCAGGCCACGCTCAAGCAAATGAATCGCAAGCTCGTACAGCCGCCCGCCCGTCATTGCGATGGGTGCGGTGGGCACGAAGATCGACCGGGTGCCGGCCGCATTGCGGACCTGTTCGGTGAAGCTGCCGAGCGACGTGCGCAGCGTCGTGGTGATGGAATGCGGCAGGGGCAGCAGCACCACTCCGATCTGCTCGAAGGTGCGGAACACCTCCAGCCTTTGTATCTCCAGCCGGGGGGGCGGGTCCGGCTCGCCGACGGCACCGGTGCGGAAGCCCGCGCGCCACACCGGCTCGTCCGCCTCGATCAGCGCCGCTGCGATCCGCCAGGGCTGGCCCGCGCCGGCCGGCGCCAGCCAGATCACCGTCGTGCGCGGCCCGGCCGGCAGCGGCCAGGGGTCCAACCCCAGCGTGGTCAATGCCGCATCCAGCGCGGCATCGCCGATCGCGAGCGCGGCCGGTGGCAGCGCCGCCGCCGCGATCGCGTCGGTGGGCGTGACCACGCCGAGCGGATCGAAGAAGCCCAGAGCCCGCAGCAGCCCCGTTGGGTTACGGTAGCGCGAAGTGCGGAAATGGCTGCGCGCCACCGGCACCTCGGGGAAGGCGCCGACCACCTTGGGCGCGGTGTTCAGCAGCAGATCGTACTCCTGCCGTGGCTCCAGGTTCGCGCTGACCGTCACGGATGCCGACCCGAGCGACGGCGCGCCGCCGATGCAGGGCGCTGCCTGCGCCGCCTGGATTAGGCGGAGGTCGGCCTGGAACCACGCCAACGTGTCCACGGTCCAGTTTGCCGACACCGTCACGTCCAGGATATGGACGTCGCCTGGAACATGGGGCAGGGCCGCATGCAGCGAGCCCGGTGGCGGCGTGGTGTGCAGTACCTTCACCTGCAGGATGCGGTCGTATTTTTCCACCAGCTTCTCAAGGTGGTCGACCATGAACCAGAAGCCGACGGGATCGTCGAGAAACTGGGGTGGGTCCTCGTGGGTGGGGGTGGCGTTCGTCAAGTAGCGGGCGATGCCGCGCGGGTCGAAACTCCGCTCGTCATAGCCGGGGCCTCCCTGCGCCGGGTCCACATCGAGGCTTGTGGTCTGGGCGGACGCGGGCGGCGATGCCAGGCCGAAGGCTGCCGTGGTGAAGCGGAAGCGCTCCGCTGCGGCCGCGTCGGTCCAGGTGCCGGACGAGGTCGCGGGCGGTTCGTTGCCGGGGTTGGCCGGACGGAAGCCCTGCCACTGCCAGGCCGCGCGGATCTCATAGGTGGCAATCTGGTCGAGATAGACGTTGTGGGTCGGCTGGTCGGCGATGGCGGCCTGCACGAGGCCGAGCAGGAGGGTTTTGAAGGCGTCGCGATAGCCCTGGTCCGCCTGCTGCGCCGCCGCAGCCTCGGCCGTGACGCCGCACAGCGCCACCAGGCTGATGCCGCCGCGCAGCCAGGGCGCGATGGTGATCCGCGTCCAGTTGCGTCCCTTCGGCAACGTGTAGATCAGCTTGGGGCAGCGCTGCACGACGGCGGTCTGCGGCGGCGGCGGGGGTATCGCGCCCGGCGTGCCCTGCAGCGAGACGGCCTTGCCTGTGTCGTCGAAGGCGATCACCTCGGGTGTTGCGCCGGGCTCGAAGTCGATCAACGACAGAATGGCCAGCCCCGGGTTGCCGCCCCAGCAGACCTCCAACACCGACACCGCGCTGGACGGCCCCGCGACCGTAATCCGCGTGATCCCCTTTGCGCTGATCCGCAGCCATTGCCGTCCCGTGCCGGTGGAGGTGGCGGTGCCCAGCGCAGCGCCGGGCGCCCCGAATGCAGTCAGTGTTGCCGTGCCGTCGCTGCACTGCAGGTCGACCGCGACGGAGTCGGTCGTGCTGGGGAAGGTGCCCGAGAGCGGCCGCAGCAGCCGAACGGCCCGCTCGGCGCCGACCGCGATCCCCTGCAGGAGGCCGCCGTATTTCGAGCTGGAGACGGTGCCCGTGAAGGCCTCGAACGTGCTGTTGTTGTTCGGCATGGCGTCGCACAGGCTGATGGGCGGCGGCTTCAATGCCCTCTCGCTACAAATCTCCAGCACCAGCTCGCCTTCCAGCAGCGGCCTGGACAGCTCGAGCACCATCGGTGCGGACGCGACGAAGCTGCCGGCCGTGCGCCATTCCGGGAAATGCCAGCCGGCGTTGAGAGTTTCGCCATGCAGGGCGACCGGACCGTGCAGCGGCAGGACCGCACCGGGCGACCAGATCCAGCCGGCTTCTGCCCCCAGTGTGGCCAGCGTGCCCGCATCTATCCCTGTGGGCAGGCCGGCGAACACCGTGAAGCGGCTGGGGATGGCGCTGCCCGGCGCCGGCTGCGCCTTGAACGCGCCAAGCCGGCCCGGGGCAAAGGTCCGATCCTTGCCATGCGCGCATGACGGTGCGGCAGGGTGCGCCGGGTCACAGACCTGGCCGGCGGTGTTGGCCGGATCCCCCGGCAGGTCCTGCGAGCCATCGCCGAGCCAGCGCGACCAGGCTCTCGGGTCCCAGCTGAATAGGCCGAGCTCGCGCCCTTCCTCGGTGCCCGGCCCCGGCGCGCCGCCGCCTTCGATGACCGCGGCGCGGAACGACGGCATCCACCATGCGCTGTCAAAGGGGCCGGCCATCTTGGTCCAGCTTGCCGGGTTGCCCGGATCGGGCCCGGTCAGCTTCCACAGCTCGAGCGTCTTCAGCCGGAACGCGTATTTCAACTCGCTCGCGCCCGACCAGGGCGACAGCGGCGCCGGGGAAGGCAGCCTGCGGTTGAAGTCGCCGGTACCCAGCCCGTCCTCGATATAGTGGTTGCAGCGCAGCACGCCGATGGTGTCCGGCCAGACCGTCGGCACCGGGTCGGCATCGGTACGCGCCGCCCGGCCCTTGACTGCAGCGAGGTGGTCGCAGAGGTCGAGGCCGGCGAACGGCGATTCGGGCGCGGGAATAGTATTGGGCGGGTCGTCCCCGATCCGGATGTCGACGCAGCCGGACACCGTGAAGAAAAACAGGTCGACATGGCCGCAGAAATGGCCCTCGACGAAGCTGAAGCCGGGCGAGATGTGGAAGTGGACCAGCCCGTCCACGCCCACCGAGATGACCACGAGGTCCAACTCGCCCCTGATCCCGGCCGCGCCCGCGAACAGCAGCGGCTTGGTGCCGACGCCGACCAGCAGGAAGGCGGAGATTTCCAGCTTGAACGGCCCAGCCGACCATTTCAGGTCGAACCCCGCGCCCACGCCGATCGAGAAGCCGTCGAAGTCGAGCGGCTGCGCCAAATCCAGCGGCACCAGCGTGCCGCCGAGGTGGTGCAATTGCCGCTCCTCGATCATCACGAACGCCCAGGCGCGGATGTCCAGCAGGCCGGGGAACAGCGTCACCGTCACCGGGTTGCCCGGCCGCGCCGGGTGGTCGCCCGCGACCGCCGGCTCGTTGTCCGATCCGATCCGGATGAACCAGGCATCGGTGCCGGCAAGCGGGAAGAAGGCCGAAACCGGGATTTCGAGCCGCAACACTTTGGGGATCATGTAGGAGGCACGGACCGCGACCATGATCGAGGATTCATCGATCAGCACCATGCCCAGGATGCGCAGGCCCGCGGTGTTGGCGGTCCCGCTCTCGGTAGCCTGGCTTTTGCGCTGCTGCAGCAAGTGCGCATCGATGCCGAAGATCACCGAGACGTCCGGGAAGCCGATGGTCAGGCTGCCCTCGGCGTTGAAGGTGAAGGCGCTGTCCGGCAAGGTGCCGACCACCGCGCCGACGCCGAAGGCGAATTGCCCGGATCTGCGGCTATACTTCTGGCTTGGCGAGCGGACATACCAATCCAGCTGCTTCTGCACCGGATCGGGGTTGGTCAGGCCTTCCAGGTTGCGCGTGCCGTTGGCGACGAAGCGGCCCATGAAGCCGAAGATGCCGAACCCGGTGCCGCCCAGCGGGATGCCGACCGGAAGCTGGATACCGACCTCGACCGCGACGAAGTCATGATCGACCGCAAGCGAGCCATAGGCCGAAAGCTTGGCCGGGATCACCTCCAGCGCCAGCAGCGCGCGGAACGCCCCGCCATCGCCGACCGTCAGCGACCCGCGGCCCTTGACCGCGCCCGGCACGTCGATGGAGGCGGTCAGGCCGCGCAGCTCGATCAGGAAGGGCGAGATGCCGAGCCGGATGGTCGCGCCCTCCAGCGTCACCACGCCGAGGTCGAGCGCGAAGGCGAGGTCGAACTCCATCCACTGCGAGCCGTTGCCCATGCGCGACGCGGCGATGCGGATCAGGTCGCCCAGCGGGCCGCCCAGGCTCCAGGTGCCGGGATCGACCACCTGCACGCTCAGGTCGTCATAGGTCAGCGCCACCCCGGCCAGGCCGCCGCCCGGCGCGCCGTCGAACCGAATGCCGACGCCCTTGTAGCTAAGCTTCAACCGGCCCGTCAGCGATCCAGCGCCGGAGATGCTGACATTGACCCGCAGGGTGATCGTGTAGTCCACGGTCGCGCCCGCGTGCGCCGCCCCGTTCCACTTGTACGAGATGGCGAACTTGTCGATGTCGACCGTGCTCTCCGGCCCGCTGCTGTTGATCAGCTCGCCGATCGCCGCGCCCACGGCCAGCAATGCCGCGGCGCTGGCGAACTGGCCCAGCGGGTCCCGGATGGTGTCCGACGGGTTGAGCAACGCGGTGAACGCCGGCCCGAAGCCGAGCGCCCCGGCCAGGACGTTGTTCTGCCAGGTGAGCGTTCCGTCCGGCAGGCTGAGCGCTCCGGTCGCGCTCGTTTCCCCGGTGCGGGCGTCGTAGGCCCATTGCAGCAGCACTTCCCAGAAGTCCGGGCCGGTGGGCGGCGGGATTGCGGGTCCCGTGCCGCTCGCGGTCGGCGGCAGCTCGACCTGCGCCTTCTTCCATGCGACCAGCGCTTCCGTCTCGGTCGGGATCGCGTCGCCGAGGCTGACCACCGTGGGGCTGTCCCACTTGACCCGCAACCGCACCCGGTAATCGGTCGGCGGCGGCGCCGTCGTGGTGCTGTGAACCCCCGGATCGGGCGTGCCGTCGGGGCCGGGCACCAGCATGCGCGTCGGCACCCCGCCTTGTGCCGGCAGCACCGGCGGGGGCGGGGCAGGCGAACCAGTGTCGACGGCGTAGATCTCGGCGCACCGGTATGGCGACCGGCGTGAGTCGTTGCGCGCCGCGAAGTGAGCGGCGCCGCCGACGCCGTCCGCGTTCCACAATGTGTTCCAGACCGGCGCCCCGCCCGGGCCGGTGGCGACGCGCGCCGCCGGCAGGGCCAGACGCCCGGGCGCGGTGATGCGCGCCGGCGGCGAACCCGGCGGCGCCGAACTGAAGCTGCTGTGCTCATTGCGTTGCGAGATGTCGCCGGCCGCGGCCCCGGCCGCGACCAACGCATCCGCCGCCGCCGCCGCCCGCGCATTGGCGAGCGCGTCGTTGTAGGTGTCGTTGTCGGGCAGGGTGCCGCCCTGCTTCAGGTCGTCGGTGCGGCCCACCACGAAGTACTTGCGCCCGTTCGGCGCCCCAAGCGCAGCCAGCCACGAACGGATCTGTGCGGCCGGGTCGCCGCCATCGGGCTGGATCCGCTGGTCCAACGCCTGCGCCATCGGCCGGGCATCCGGGTCGTGCGCCGGTGCATCGGCAGTGTCCGGCCCGGCATAGGGATAGACGACCCGAACCGGGGACGCCTGATCCCATTCGTAAAGCACCTGCACCGTGCTGGACGTGATGTTCGGCGGGATCACCGGCGGCGGGTTCGGTGCGCCCTGATCGACGGGGACTGGCACCTCCACTTCGGCATCCGCGCCCTGCGGCACCGTGATCTGGGTGCCGGAGAAGGTGGCGGCATTCGGTGCCCCGTTATGATCGCCCCGCAGGTGGAACGGTGCAGCCAGGAACGTCTCGGCGACCGAGATCGGCGAGGCGTCGCCACTGCCCACCACCGTCACCACGGCGGCGGAACCGCTCGCCGCACTCGATTGATGCCCGATCGCGAGCGGCCCTTGGCGCGTCGCCTCGACCCGCACCCGGCGGGTGCCGTTGGAGTCTTGCGCGGTCAGGTCCAGCGTCGTCGTGCCATCCGGCAGCAACGGGAGGGTGAAGCTTGCGACATCACGGGCCGATTGCGGTGCGCTGCCGGCGCCGAGTTGCCAGGATGCTTGGCCGCCGCCCCGCACCGACAGCACGATGCCCTGCAGCCGCGTCCGCGGTCCGCGCAGGTGGATGATGTTGCTGTAAAGCGTGCCGCCGATGGTCGTGTCCAGCAAGGGCGCCGCACCGGACGGGCTGGCGGCATCGCGCGGAAAGGCAACGGTGACTTCGCCCAGCTCGGTCTGGTCAAGGGGGACGGCGCTGGCCGGGGTGGCAGCGTTCGGCGCGGTCGATGGGTCGCCGGCGCGCAGGCGGTAGTGCATTGCTGCGGTGGTCGGCGCATCGAACCAGGGCGTGACGGATGAGGTGCCCTCGGACCCGTCCGGCAGCTTCCACCACACGCCCACCACGGCAAGGTCGGTATGGCCGGGGACGAACTGGTCGGCGCCGACCGCGAACTCCGCCCGGACCCGTTGCGCCACGCCGTTCGGCCCGGCCGCCACGGCAAATTGCAGCCCAGTGCCGCGCGGCAGGGGCGTGGTTTCCGGCACGTCGGCCACGGCACCGCCGGCGCCCTGCCTCTTGACCGCGATGCGCGTATTGTAGACGTCGTTGAAGTCCTGGCCGAACTCGACGCGCAGCTCACCCTGCAAGCCGCCGGGGTCACCCAGGATGACGTCGCGCGCGCTGACCGACAGGCTGTGGACCAGCGGCGTGTCGGGCGGGAAGTAGAAGGTGGTCTCGCGGAAGGCGACGCCTTCCCAGGTCTCGTCATGCCCGCGCGCCGCGATCTCGGGCGGGGTGAAGGTCTTCGATAGGTCCAGCACGAACTGATCGAGCGTCATGCCGAACTTGGATTGCCCGAACAAGAAGCTGGACGGCCGGGCGGTCAGGCGGATGACGGCGCCGGTGGGGGCCGCCGGGTCCAGCGGGTCGGGCGCATCGACGATCTGGACGATCGTGCCGCCCGGGCCGCCGCCGCTGACCCGGACCACGCCGCTGCCGACCAGGAACACCCGCTTGGTGGCATCGGTGGTGCCGGTCGCCTGCAGGGTTAGCGGGGTGACGCCGGTGCCGCCTGCTGGCCGTGCGGCGTGCACGCCCGGAATGAGCACCTCGACATTCCAGACCTCGATGTCGAGGGTCCAGAGCAGGGGGACAGGCTCCTCGGCCCCCGCCGCCGCCTGGCTGCGCGCGATCGCCAGGCGGAACGGCAACCCTTGGGTCAGGCCCGGGATGCGGATCGGCCAGTTGGCCGTGTCCATGTCCAGCGCGTCGGCGGCGGACTGGAGCGTGCCTTCATGCAGGAAGAAGTCCGCGCTGGTGGTCGAGCGGTGGTCGAGGATGGTTAGCACGCCCAGCTGCTCGACAATGCCGTCCGGCACCTGCAACGCCGGGCCGCTGGTTTGCGGCAGCAGGTCTGGAATACCTATACCTCGGCGCGTGCTCATCTGGCTTTTGCCTTGGTTCTGGACCGCCGCCTTGTCGGCGTCCCGGCCTTTTTGGGCCGACTTTGGACGACAGTGCCCGTTTCGCACGCGGTTCGCAACGATTTCGTATCGTCTACTCTGGATTTGAATGGTGCTGGCGTTCAGAGGAGGAACAGCTCGTTCCGAGTTTCGATGTTGCCGCCAGTTGCAGGCCTGTTGCCATCGCTTAGACTTGCCTCGGCCAAGCGCCTAGGCCGGCGCCTCGACGCGCTCCGCTACAATGTCATGCTTCAACCCAAAGCCACAGCCTAGCCCCAGCCATGACCCGCTCAACATCTGCCACAGGGCCGCCCCTCTCTAATTCTCGGGCCAACCCGGTCGAGCGCCTGAACCGGGATGTTCGGGTTGACCGGATGTGGGAAGGCACCTTGAAACCCAGCGCGTCATCATCGGCGGCCAGATACGCAAGCGTGGGCCCGCAATCTCCCGGGCTGGGTCTGATATCGTGTCTCGCCGGTCGCGGCCCACGGTATGAGCCTGTTTTCTCGCGCGCGCCGCCGGCCGACCCGCGGGCATCGAGTCCGGGGCAGCGTTAGGCTGGTCGCGAGGGCGTCGGCTCATAGAGTTGCGCGCCGGGCCAGGCCTTGGACCGGACCAGGTCCCGGACCGTTCTCTGTATCAGCCCGGCCAGGGCAGACACGGGCGCGCTGCGGCGTTCGTCCGGCATCTCCATCAGCGCGAGGCCCCAAAAGGCGCGTGGCCGGAGCGGCCAGGCCTGCAAGTCGCCGAGCCGCAGGTCGGCGAGGAAGGCGCCGTGGGTCAGCAGGCTGCACCCCAGGCCATCGCGCACCAGCGCCCGGATGATCAGGTGGTCGTCCGCCTCCATGCGCACGTTCAGGCGGATGCCGCCGCGCGCGAGCCAACCGTCGAGCAGGCGTCGGGAGGCATTGGGCCGGCCCGGGAGAATCAGGGGCACGTCCGCCAGGTCCTGCGTGCGGACATGGTCGCGCGGCGGGGCCCAGGTCCCGCGCTTGCCGACCAGGAACACCTCTTCCTTTGCCAGGGGGGTCACAACGAAGCCGGGTTGCGGCACCGGGTCGTGCAAGCAGGCGAGATCGACCCGTCCGCGGGTCAGCCAATCCTGGGTGTAGACGCTGAACCCGGCGGCGATCTTCAGGAACACGTTGGGATAGAGCGCGCCGAACCGCCGTGTCAGCTCCGGGACGAGGAAGTGACCCGCCGCCGGCGGCACGGCGAGGGTCACGGTCCCGGATGGCCCGATGGCGCCGCCGCGGATGTCGTCCCGCGCCTGGTCGAACTGCCGCAGGATCGCCTGGCTGCGTTCCAGCAACGTCCGGCCGGCATCGGTGAGGCTGACGCCATGGCTGTGCCGGATGAACAGCGGCCGCCCGAGATCCTGCTCGAGGGCGCGGATCTGCCGGCTGACCGCTGGCTGCGAGATGCGCAGGAACTCGGCGCCGCGGCTGTAGCTGCCGAACTCGGCCACGGCCTGGAAGTAGCGCAGCGCCCGCGTTTCCATGGCGCCGATGATCGCACGGCTGGGTTATATCGCCTATGCACGTTATGCCTTGGACGCAGGCTCGTGCCGGCCGCTAGCGTGGCCGTTCCAGCCTGGGGCAGCCGATCGTGAACTTTGGCCTGATGACGCAGATTCAAATGCCGCGCCCTTGGGCCGCCAACGCGGAGCTGGACGCCTACCACAACGCGATCGCGCAGGCCGAGGCGGCCGAGGGTGCTGGGTTCAGCCATTTCTGGATCACCGAGCAGCACTTCTTTGCCGAGATCGGCCATAGCGCGTGCCCCGACATGCTGCTCTCGGCCATCAGCCAGCGCACGTCGCGCATCCGCCTGGGGTTCTCGGTCGTGCTGATGACGGTGAACAACCCTTATGCCATTGCCGAGCGGGTCGCGACCCTGGACCTGCTGAGCCGCGGCCGGGTCGAGTTCGGCATGGGGCGGGGCTCCACGCCCTATATGATCGACGCATACGGCGTGGGCCGCGCCGAGGAGCGGGAGCGGGCGCAGGAGGCGACCGCGGCGGTGATGCAGATGTTCCGGGAGGAGCGTTTCAGCGGCTATAAGGGAGCCCATTTCGACCTGCCGGCCCGCCAGGTGCTGCCGCGCCCGCAGCAGCGCCCGCATCCGCCGCTCTGGGCCGCGGCCTCGAACCTGACCAGCTACGAGCGGGCCGGGCGCCAGGGTCTGGGCGTCATCGGCGTAACCCGCAACAGCATTTCCGAGACCAGGGAGGCCATTCGTTCCTATCGCGAGGCGATCCGCTCGGCCGACCCTTCGGAGTTCGTCGGCGCCTATGCCAACGAGCAGGTGGCCGGCTTCGCGCTGGCGTTCTGCGACAAGGACGACCGTACCGGCCGCGACATGGCCTGCGCCGCGGCGCGCTGGTATAACGGCGACAACGACGCCGAGCTGAACTCGGTGCGCTTCGCGAGCGCGGGCGGCGTCGAGGGCGTCGTCAGCAAGTTCCGCGACCGCAG
>CAXSDH010000076.1:6763-18453 GCA_964235765.1 uncultured Acetobacteraceae bacterium | reverse complement strand
TGAGCGACCGTATACTGGTCTGGGGCGCCGGCGCTATCGGCGGCACGGTCGGCGCGCATCTCAAGCGCGCCGGGCACGACGTGACCTTCGTCGACGTCGTAGCGGAACACGTCGTTGCCATCCGCGAGCGCGGACTGCACCTATACGGCCCGGTCGAGGACTTCACCGTGCAGGCCCCCGCCCTGCTGCCGGCCGAAGTCCTCGGCACCTGGCCGCGCATCTTCCTGTGCGTGAAGGCACACCATACCGAGGGGGCCGCCCGCGCCTTGCTGCCGCACTTGGCTTGGGACGGCTACGTGCTCTCGCTGCAGAACGGCCTTTGCGAGACCCTCATCGCGGGCATCGTCGGCCCGGAGCGAACCATGGGCGCCTTCGTCAACTTCGGCGCGGACTGGATGGGCCCGGGCGAGATCATGTTCGGCAATCGCGGTGCGGTGGTGCTGGGCGAGATCGACGGCCGCATTACCCCACGCCTCGAAGCCCTGCACGCGCTCATGCGCGACTTCGAGCCGGACGCCATCACGACGTCGGATATTTGGTCATATCTCTGGGGAAAGCTCGGCTACGGCGCGATGCTGTTCGCCCAGGCGCTGGGCGACAAGGGCATCGCCGACTGCCTGGCCCGGCCAGAGTTGCTGCCGGTCTGGCGCGCCCTGGGCGGCGAGGCCGTTTCCGTCGCGGTCGCCGAGGGCATCGAGCCGCGCGGCTTCAATGGGTTCGACCCCGACGCGTTCCGGCCCGGCGCCGCCGACGCGCAGGCTAAGGCTAGCATCGACGCCATGGTCGCGTTCAACCGGCCGAGTTTCAAGACGCACTCCGGCGTCTGGCGCGACCTGGCGGTCCGCAAGCGCCGCACGGAGGTAGACGTGCAGATCGCCCCGATCTTCGAGGTCGGCGGCCGCCACGGCCTGCCCTGCCCCACCACCCGCAAGCTGGTCGCGATGATCCATGAGGTCGAGGGCGGCAGGCGACCGCTCTCCGACGATAACCTGCTGGAGTTGCTGCCATGAACGCAAATCCCATGGGCGATTTCAGCGGCAAGGTGGTCGCGGTCAGCGGTGCCGGGCACGGGCTGGGGCAGGCCATCGCCGAGAGCTTCGCCCGGCTGGGCGCCCGGGTGTTCGGCTGCAACCCGGTCGCGGCCACGGTTGCCGGCGCCGAGATGGCGATGGTGGACCTGACGGACCGCGCCGCGGCCGCCGCCTGGATCGGCCGGGTCGAGCACGCCTCGGGGGCGGCCATCGACGTGCTGGTCAACAACGCTGGCGGCGTCGCCGGCCAGGTGTTCCAGCCGCTCGACGAGGTTTCGGACGAGGATTGGGACCGTATCGTCGCCGTCAATCTAGGCGCCGCCTTCGTGCTCAGCCGGGCCGCCGCACCGGGCATGAAGCAGGCCGGGCGGGGGCGGATCGTCAACATCTCGTCCGGCGCCGGGCTGCATGCCTCGCTCACCGGTATCCAGGCGTATGCCAGCGCCAAGCACGCCGTCGTGGGCCTGACCCGGCAGCTCGCGCACGAGTTGGGTCCGCATGGCATCACGGTCAACAGCGTGGCCCCCGGCCTGATCCCCAGCAACCCGGCCAGCACCGCGCAATGGGAGGGCTACGGCGCGGCCAAGCAGGCCGCCATGGTGGGCGCAATCGCGCTACGCCGCCTCGGCACGCCACAGGACATCGCCAACGCCGTGCTGTTCTTTGCCAGCCCCCTGGCCGATTTCGTGAACGGCCAGATCCTGCAAGTCGACGGCGGCCGATAGGAGACCACGCATGAGCGATACCAAGCATTCCGAGGGCGATCCCTGGGACTGGCCCGAGGCCACCTGGCGCCGCATCGTCGGCCGCGCCCGCGCCGGCCGTAGCCTCGCCCCCAAGACCTGGCCCGGCGGCGCCCACTGTGCCGTCGCCATCTCGTTCGACGCGGACCACGAAACCATCCCCCTGCGCGACGCCGATGAAAGCCCCATGCGCATTAGCCAGGGCCAGTACGGCGCCCGCCAGGCCGTGCCGCGCATTCGCCGCCTGCTGGAGCGCGAGGCCGTTCCCGCCAGCTTCTTCTATCCCGCGGTGTCCGCCCTGCTGCACCCGGACGAGGTGCGCGCGGTGGCGGGCGACGGGCACGAGATCGGTATCCATTCCTGGATCCATGAGGCGAATACCAAGCTGCCGCCCGGCGTGGAGCGCGACCTCACCTTCCGCGCCGCGGATACCCTGGAGCGCATCGCCGGCAAGCGTCCGGTCGGCATGCGCACCGCGAGCTGGGACTTCTCGACCGACACCCTCTCGATCATCCGCGAGCTCGGCCTGCTGTACGACAGCTCGCTCATGGCCGACGACGACGCCTACGAACTGGAGGCGGATGGCGAACCCACCGGCATCGTGGAGTTGCCGCCCGAGTGGATCCGCGACGATGCGGTGTATTTCAACTTCGTCCGCTTCAGCGCGCTCCGGCCCTACACGCCGCCCAGTTCGGTGCTGGAAATCTTTATCGCGGAGTTCGACGCGGCGTGGGAGGAGCGCGGCCTGTTCCTGCTGACGCTGCACCCGCACGTCTCGGGCCACCGCTCGCGCCTCCCGGTGCTGGAAAAGCTGATCGCCCATGCCAAGGCCCGCGGGGGCTGCTGGTTCGCGACCCATGCGGACATCGCGACGTGGTGCAAGGAGCATGGCGGGGCGTAGCCGCCGCCGCACTCGGGTCATCCGCGCCGACTTTCTAGCATTGGCAGGTCAAGATCGATGCAAGGCGATGATCGCGTCTGGAGGAGGGTGAACTCCGGCACGGACGCCGGACCCGCCGCCTTGCTCGCGAGCACGACCCTGAGGGCTGGGCCGGAACGGCAGGTGAGCTGGATGAAGCGCAACGCGGACGCGTCGAGCAAATGCGCGCGATCGATCAGCAGGGCGATCCGGTCACAGCTGGCGTCCGCCTCCGTCAGCCGCCGGTGGTTCCGCTCGAGCGGGTCTCCCGGCTCGGCGTTCGAGCCCAACTGCTGCGTGAGCTGGGCGACGAAACTATGCAGGCTGAGCTCATCCGCCTCACGCGCGGCAACCCGGACGACGCGGCAACGCAACTCCGCCAGCTCCGACGCCACGCGATCGAGGACCTGCACCCGTGCGATGTCCGCCTCTCCCACGAGAAAGACGAAACCCTCCCCGGTGAACACAGCCGCGATCAAGCGCGCGACGGCACAGCTATAGGAATCGGACCGAAAAAGTCTGGCGAGGCGCACGGTTATGGGGGCCCATCAGCTTGAGACGCCCCAATTTACGCGGGCAAGCTTAAGACCTGGTTACCGAGCCCTGCCCCGCTGCCACCTTTGTCGCCCTATGCCTGCTTGCCCAAGTTCCAGAACGCCATGATCTGGCACGGGAACACTCCGGTCACGTTGCGCCGCCAGGCCGAGGGCTGCCAGTAATAGCCCAGCGGGATGAAGGGCATCGTCTCCAGCGCCCGAACCTGCAGCGCGTCGGCCAGGCGCTTGCGCTCCGGTTCGTCCGGCGCGTCGATCCAGGCATTGCGCATGCGCTCGATTTCGGGATCGGTCGGCCAGCCGAACCAAGCGCTGCGGCCATTGGCGCGCAGGTTTTGGTGGATGGCCGGGTTCACCACGTCGGCGCCGGACCAGGTGCTGTGGAACACGCTCCAGCCGCCTTTCTCCACCGGCTCCTGGCTGGCCCGGCGCTGCACCACCGTGCCCCAATCCGTGCTGATCAGCTCCAGGTTGAAGCCCATGCGCTTCATCACGTCCGCCGTGACCAAGGAGAGCGCGTTGATCTGCGGGTAGTCGGACGGGGCCAGCATCACCGCCCGCTGCCCGGCATAGCCCGAGGCCGCCAGCGCCGCCCGCGCTTTTTCCACGCTGCGGGTCCGCAGCACCTCGTTGCCGGAGGCCGTCTCGTAGGTGGTGCCGCAGGCATAGACGCTCTCGCATACGGCCCACAGGCTCTCCTCCTCGCCGGCCACGGCGCGCAGGTGGTCGCGCTGGTCGATGCCCATCGCCAGGGCCCGGCGCACGGCCGGATTATCGAACGGCGGATGCAGGTGATTGATCCGCATCCCGGCATAGGTCCCCTGGGAAAGGCGCTGGCCCACCACCACCTCGCGGCTGCGGCGCAGCAGCGGGATCAGGTCGTGCAGCGGGTATTCCCAATAATCCTGCTCGCCGTTGGCCATGGCGCCGGCCGCGGTCGCGCTGTCGCTGATGACCGTCCATTCGATGCGGTCCACGTTGGGCTTGCGCCCGCCCGCGATGCCGTCCGGCGGCTCCTGCCGCGGCACGTAGCCGTCAAAGCGCGCCCATACGGCGCGGGAGCCGGGGTTCCACTCGCCGGACACGAAGCGGAACGGGCCGGAGCCGACCGGGTCGGTCAATTGCTGGTAGGCGTCGATCCGGGCGATCCGCTCGGGGAACACGAACAAGGGTACCGGGCTCGGCTTGGCCATCGCCGCCAGCAGCAGCGGGAACGGGCGGCGAAGCCGGAACGCGAACCGCCGGTCATCGAGCGCCGCGAGGTCGTCGGTTCGTGTCGCGAGCGTCTGGCCCAGGCTGTCCCGCACCATCCAGCGCCGGATGCTGGCGACGCAATCGGCGGCCCGCACGGGCTCGCCGTCATGGAAGCGCAGGCCGGGACGCAGGGTGAAGGTCCAGCGCAGGCCCGCATCCTCCTCGAGCCAGCCCTCGGCCATTTGCGGGCGGGGCACGAAGTTGGCGTCCATCGCCACGAGCTGGTCGTACACCAGGTAGGCATGGTTGCGGGTGACCACTGCGGTGGTCCAGATCGGGTCGAGGCTGGTCAGGTTGGCCTGCGGGATGACGCGCAGGGTGCGGGCGGATGCGGGCTGCGCCAGCGCCGGCCGGGCGAGGGCGCCGGCTGCCGCGCCAAGCAGCAGGCTACGACGCTGCATCGGGCACCCTTGTGATGGCGTCGATCGCCGCGAGGTCCTCGGCGGTGAGCGCCCAGCCCCCCGCGGCCACGTTGGCCGCGATCTGCTCCGGCTTGGTGGCGCCCGCGATGACGCTGGAAACCGGCGGCCGCGCGAGCAGCCAGCTGAACGCCAGCTCCAGCAAGGTGTGCCCCCGCGCCTCGGCGAAATCGCCCAGCTTCTCCGCCACCGCCCAATTCTCGCCGGTGAGGTAGCGCTCCGCCAGCCGCTGCGTCTTGGTCAGCCGCGCATCCGCCGGCATCGGCGCGTTGCGCTTGTACTTGCCGGTCAGCAGCCCGCTGGCGAGCGGGAAGTAGGGCAGCAGCCCCAGCCCGTAGGCGCGCATGGCCGGCATCAGGTCCGCCTCGTGCTTGCGGACCAGCAGGGACACCTCGTCCTGGCACGACACGAAGCCGGACAGCCCGGCGCTGCGTGCCGTCCACGCCGCCTCCACCACCTGCCAGCCCGGCAGGTTGCTGCAGCCGGCATAGCGGATCTTGCCGGCGCGGATCAGGTCATCCAGCGCGCGCAGGGTCTCCTCGATGGGGGTCAGCGGGTCCGGGTGGTGCTGCTGGTACAGGTCGATCCAGTCGGTCCGCAGCCGCGTTAGGCTCGCCTCGACGGCGGTGACGATGTAGCGGCGGCTGGCGCCCTTCAGCGTCTCCGCCGCATCCATCGGCATGGCGAACTTGGTGGCGAGCACGATGTCCTTGCGGCGCGGCCCCAGGATTTCGCCCAGCGCCGTCTCCGAGCCGCCCCGCTCGCCATACACGTCCGCGGTGTCGAACAGGGTGATCCCGGCGTCCAACGCCGCATGCACCACGGCGCGGCTGGCCTCGATGTCGATGCGGCCGCCGAAATTGTTGCAACCCAGCCCGATGGCCGAGACGCGTAGGCCGGAACGGCCGAGGTTGCGAATATCCAAGCGGTCAGTCTCCTTTGTTGGCGAGCACGGAGGAGGCGCCGGGCGCCGCGGCGATCTCGTTGATCAGCTTGCGAGTCATGGCCTCCCCGAACGCCTGGAACGACCGCACTTCCACCACGAAGCTGCCCTGGCCGCCCGCCACGTTCTGCCGGTACCACTCCGTCAGCCCGCCCGGCGGCTGCACATGGGCGAAGGTGTAGCTGACCGGGTTCTCGTTGATGATCGCGAGCCCATTGATCGTGACGCCCGCCGCCACCGCATCGTCGCGCGCGGCCGCGACCTCGCGGCCCGAATTGTTGGTGCCGTCGCCCGCCACGTCGATGACCCGGCGCTGCGCCTCGTACGGGTTCTCCGCCAGCAGTTGCATCGCACGGTCGATGCCGGCGCTGATGCTGGTGCGGCCCCAGAAGGAGCGCGGCGCCGCCGACAAGGCGTCCGTCAGCCCGCGCGCGCTGCCCGCGTCCCGCACCACGCGCCAATCCAGCACCGTGCGGACCTCATAGGACCCGGCAAACTCCACATAGGCCACCGCAATGGCCCCGATCGGCCCGCCACGGATGGCGGCGATCACGCGCGGGTCGTTGAACGCGGCGGCGTACCCCTCCTTTTGCATGCGGAACTCCGCATCGTCCACGCTGCGGGACACGTCGGAAACCAGCACCAGGGTCAGGTCCACCGGCTCGGCGGCCCGGGACATGGCAGGGAGCAGCAGGAACAGCAGGGCGAGCGCGCGCATCGGGCCACCTCTTGTTGCGGTGCGCCATGCTCGCCCGGCTTTGCCCGCCGGCCAAGAAAATTCGGCGAGGGGCTACTGGCTGGCCCAGATGATCCGGTGCACCCAGGCGACCTCCGTCAAGTCGAAGTTGCGGTCCCGGTGCGCCGGATTGAGGCTTTTCAGCTCGATGCGCTTGGCCGACCGGCGCGCGAGCTGCTTGGCCATCACCTCCCCGGCCAGGGTGCGCGCCACCACCCGGTCCCCACGGCGGATCGGCGCGGCCGGCGAGATCACCACCATGTCGCCGTCGCGGAACACCGGCTCCATGCTGTCGCCCGAGATTTCCAGCGCGTAGGCGTGCGGGTCGCCGATCTCCGGCAGGCTCACCTCGTCCCAACTGCCGCCCACCGGAAATCCGGCGTCGTCGAAAAATCCCTCGCCGCCCGCCTGCGCCAGGCCGACCAGGGGGATGCGCCGTGGCGGCCGGGCCGAGCTGACCGCACGCGCGCCGGTAACCAGCGACGTGAAGGTCTCGAGGCTGGCGCCGGTGGCGTCGAGCACCTTGGCCAGGCTCTCTGTACTGGGCCAGCGCGCCCGCCCATCCGGCATCCGCCGCTTGCTCGGATTGAAGGTCGTGGCATCCAGGCCCGAGCGCTTGGCCAGGCCGGAGGCCGACATGCCGTACTCCGCCGCAAGCGTATCCAGCGCCCGCCAAATGTCGTCATGCTTCATGGGACGGAGTGTGCCTAGGAATTGAGACCCTGGCAACTAGGAATATGCACCTTTCACCAGCTTGTCACCAGAATGGGAAAATGTTCTTGTTGCGTTCCCCTGTGAAGGACGCAACATGCCCAACCCAGCCCCCATCACCGCCCCCGTTGCGCGCACGGAGGCCCCGCCGCGCGCTCGGCCTTTCCGTTCGGCCGAGGCCGCCTGGTTCTGGGCCATTGCCGCGCTCGCTTCGCGGCGCGATCCGGCCGCGCCCCGGCCGCGCCCCGGCCCGTGCCGCCCGGAGGACATCGTCAAATGCCTCGACGGGCTCTACCGCCAGCGCCGCATCGACCTGCTGCATGCGCGCATCCTGCGGATTTGGGGCCTGCGCGGCGTGGCGCCCAGCCCCGCCCGGCCGCGGGAGCGCTGCGACTGGCGCCTATGGCACGAGGCGCTGGACCGGTTGGAGTGGCCGCTCCGTGTCCAGGGCATCGTGGCCGGGCCGGGCTGCGTGGAGCCTGGGGTAGCCGACCGGCCCGCACAGGATTAGAATGGGGACCATGGATATCCAGAGCGTGGAAGGCCGCCAATCCTGGATCGTGGTGGGCGCGGCCCTGGCCGTGCTGACTCTCGCCTTCGGGGCGCCGCTGGTGGGCGTGGTCGCGCTGAAGCCGATCGCGGCCGGGTTGGGCGTCCCGCGGTCGGTGGCTGCCCTGGCCGGGTCGGCGGCGTTCCTCGGGTCGGGGCTGGGCGGCATCCTCATGGGCTGGGTGGCCGAACGGGTCGGCGCGCGGCCTACGGCGGCGTTCGGCGTGGTCATGGTCGGGGCCGGACTGGCCGTCGCGGCCGGCGGGCAGGCCTGGCAGTTGCTCATGGGTTACGGGGTGCTGGTGGGGTTCCTCGGGCTGGGGTGCCTGTTCGCGCCGCTGATCACCCTGGTCAGCCGCTGGTTCGACCGGCGGCGCGGCACGGCGCTCGCGCTCGTCTCCAGCGGGCAATACCTGGCGGGCGTGCTGTGGCCCACGGTCATGGAAGGCATGGTCGATGCCGGGGGCTGGCAGCGGACGATGCTGCTCTACGCCGGCCTGATCCTCGTCGTAGCCCTGCCGCTCACCTGGTTCCTGAAATCTGCCCCCGCGGCCGCCACCGGCCCGGGAACCCTGCGGGACCCAGTCGCCGGGCAACGCGTGATGGGGTTCCCGCCCAACCTTGCCATGGGCCTGATCTCGGCCGCGATCTTCCTTTGCTGCATTCCGATGGCGATGCCGCAAGGCCACCTCGTGGCCTTCTGCTCCGACCTCGGCCTGGCGCCTTCCCGCGGCGCGGCGATGCTCTCCGTGATGCTGGCGCTCGCCTTCGTGGGCCGGCAGTTCTGGGGCTGGATGGCCGACCGCGTCGGCGGGCTCCGTACCGTGCTGGCCGCGAGCGCCTGCCAGGCCGCGGCGATCGGCGCCTTTCTGGCGACGCAGGACGAAGCCGGGCTGTTCGCCATCTCGGCGCTGTTCGGCCTGGGGTTCAGCGGCTTGGTCCCCGCCTACGTGCTGGCCATCCGCGACCTGTTCCCGGACCGCGAGGCGAGCTGGCGCGTGCCGGTGCTGCTGCTGGCCGGACAGGGCGGCATGGCGGCGGGAAGTTGGCTCGCGGGCGGCATCTACGACCACTTCCTTGCCTACGCGCCCGCCTTTGCCGTGGGCGTCGTGTTCAACCTGGCCAACCTGGCCCTGATCGGCGCCCTGGTGTTCCGCCTGCCCGCCCGGCCCCAACTGGCTGTGGCCTGATCAGGCCACTCGGCCCAGGATCTCGCTCGCGTGCCGCGCCGTGCCGTCCCCCGTCAACTCGAACCGCCCGTCCGCCCGCTCGCACACCAGGCCCATGCCCGCCAGCCGCGCGAGGCACGGCCCGTCCTTCAACCCGCCGGGCCGGCCGGCGCCGCCGCTAAGCACCAGCCGATGCAGCGCCGCGCGGCAGCAGGTCTCGAGGTAGGGCTGGTTCCACATGCCCCTATCCTAGCACCTCCCGATCGGGCAGACAGCCCGCCATGACGCCCCAGCCGCCGCCTCCCCTACAGACCGCCTGGATCAGCTTGCGACAACGGAAGTGCTCCGCCTCAGTCTCTTGCAATGAAAATCAAAAGCACCAAGGAATGCAGTCATGATACTCCTACTCATAAAAATGGGGAGACTTACACTAATAGCGGCCGCCGTAATAACCATAGGGCTCCCTACAGTTATAGGATGGCGGTGGGGTGCATACCTTGATACACTACAATATGGGTTCACTCAGGCTTTCGCCTCGACACCAAACCGCCTCCTGTATGGAGCCTTGGGGTTTTTCGTTGGTTTGATCGTAGCCGGATCAGTTTTCGGAGTAGTGGCAGCTATATATGACAAGCAACGTGCCTTGAGGGCGCTGGTGGATCACCAGGGTGTCCGAATGGCGGGTGATAGCCAGGAACCAGGCACGATACCCGAAAAGGCGGCGGAGCGGACCGAGCCACGCTTCGCATGACGCCACGGTTCGCCTCGCGCCTCACCCCCCTGCTGCGACGGCTGGATGCCGAGCGGGCGCACCGGCTGGCAATCACCGCACTGCGCCTGGGCCTGGCCGGGCAGGATGCAGAACGGAACGACCCGGCGTTGCAGGTCCATGCCATGGGTCTGCGATTCGAGAACCCGGTATGCCTGGCCGCCGGGTTCGACAAGGACGCAGTGGCCGTGCGCGGCCTGCGCCGGTTGGGGTTTGGCGCTGTCGAGACCGGTTCGGTGACGCCTTTGCCGCAACGGGGCAATCCGCTGCCGCGCGTGTTCCGGCTCGAGGCCGACCGGGCCATCATCAACCGCTACGGCATGAACAACCTTGGCCTGGATGCCTACGTCGCGCGCCTGGCCACCCTGAAACGCAACAGGGTGCCGGTCGGCGCCAACCTCGGCATCAACAAGGAGGGCGCCGACCCGGAGCGCGACTACCCCCATCTCGTCGCCGCGGTGGCGCCGCATGTGGACTACGTCGTCATCAACGTGTCCTCGCCGAACACGCCGGGCCTGCGGGACTTGCAGGGCGAGGCACAGTTGCGCGGCATACTGGCGGCCGTGCAGGCGGCCGCCCCGCACCGCCCGCCGCTGCTGGTCAAGGTCGCGCCCGACCTTCCGGACGCCGGGCTCGAAGCGGTCGTCGGCGCGGCCCTGGCCCACGGCGTGGACGGGCTGGTGGTGGCCAACACCACCGTGGCCCGGCCGCCTGCGCTCCGCTCCCCAAGCAGCCGCGAGACCGGCGGCCTTTCGGGGCCGCCGCTGATGGGGCCGAGCACGCGCATGCTGGCCCGCGCCCACGGCTTGGCCCAGGGGCGCCTCGTGCTGGTGGGCTGCGGCGGAGTTTCCAGCGGCGCCGACGTGCTGGCCAAAATCCGCGCCGGGGCGCACCTGGTGCAGCTCTACACGGCCTTCGCCTACGAAGGCCCGGCGCTGGTCGGGCGGCTGAAACGGGAGCTGCTGGCCGCCATGCGCGCCCAGGGCTTCGCCACCATCACCGAAGCCATCGGAGCCGGGAATTGAGACATATCGACGGCTTCGCGGCGCTTGCCGGCGATTACGACGGCTTCATCCTGGACCTCTGGGGCGTCATCCATGATGGCGTGAACCCCATCCCGGGCGCGCCCGAGTGCCTGGCCCGGCTGCACGCCGCCGGCAAACGCACCGTGCTGCTGTCCAACGCGCCGCGCCGCTCGGCTTCGATCCAGCGGCAACTCCGCCGCATGGGCATCCCCGACGAGCACTACGACGGCGTCATGACATCCGGCGAGGCCAGCTTCCTCATGCTGCGCGACCGCCCCGACGCGTGGTACGAGGCGCTCGGCACCCGCGCCTTCCACCTTGGCCCGGCCCGAGACCGCAACGTCATGGAAGGCCTGCCGCTCGACGTGCTCGACAGCCCGGACGGCGCCAGCTTCGTGCTCAACACCGGGCCCGACGACCTGGCCGACCCCAGCGAGCCCTCGGCTTTCGACGCCGTGCTGCTGAACTGCGCCGCCCGCGCCCTGCCGATGATCTGCGCCAACCCGGACCTCGAGGTCATCCGCGGCGGGGTGCGGATAATCTGCGCCGGCACGCTGGCGTTGCGCTACCTCGAAATGGGCGGCGACGTGCGCATGCTGGGCAAGCCCGACCCGCGCATCTACGCGCCCGTGCTGGACCTGCTCGACCTGCCGAAAGCCCGCGTGCTGGCGGTGGGCGACGCGCTTCGCACCGATATCGCCGGCGCGGCCGCGATCGGCGTGGATAGCTGCTGGGTGCTGGGCGGGCTGCACGGCGAGCACCTGGAAGGAGACCAGGCCACGGCGGAAGCGGAGGCAGCCCGCGCCGAGCTGGCGCCGCTGGCGGCGATCCAGCACTTCGTCTGGTAGGGTTAGGCGTGCCCGGCTGC
>CAXSDH010000076.1:0-6663 GCA_964235765.1 uncultured Acetobacteraceae bacterium | reverse complement strand
TTAGGCGTGCCCGGCTGCGGCCGATAGCGCCATCGGGTCGATGTGCAGGATGCCGAGCGCCCGGCGCCATTTGGTCTCGTAATCCGCATCGAACAGCAGCGGCACCGGCGCGGGCGCCGATAGCCAGACGTTGTCCTGCATCTCCTGGTCCAGTTGGCCCGGGCCCCAGCTCGCGTACCCCAGCGCCAGCAGCCCCTCCCTCGGGCCACGCCCCTGCGCGATCTCCTGCAGCACATCCAGGCTGGCGGTCAGCGCCAGGTTCTCGTCCACCCGCAGGCTGCCGTCGCCCACCCAGTCGTTGGTGTGCAGCACGAAGCCGCGCCCGTGATCGACCGGGCCGCCCTGGCAGAGCCGGATTTGCCGAGCCGGCGGCGTAGGCTCGACATCGAGCTGGTGCAGCAGCGCCTCGAACGTCGGCTTCGCCAAGGGGCGGTTCAGCACGATGCCCATGGCGCCCTCGTCGGTGTGGGCGCAGAGCAGGATGACGCTCTGGGCAAATCGCGGGTCCTCCATCGCCGGCATCGCGATCAGCAGTTGGCCCGTCAAATAGGGATCGTCGTTCGACATCATATGCAGCAATCTGGCATGGGCGTTCGCCACAACAAGCGCCGGGCAGGTGACTCAGTTGCAATGGACGGCTACGACTGGCCGATCATATCCGATTGGAGGCAAGCGATGATCAAGGTGGGCGACGCGATCCCAAGCCTGAAGCTGACCGCCGCGACCGCGGATGGGCCGAAGGAGGTCACCACCGACGAGGTGTTCGGCGGCAAGAAGGTGGTGCTGTTCGCCGTGCCGGGCGCCTTCACGCCAACCTGCAGCGCGCGGCACCTGCCGGGCTATTTGCAAAATATCGACGCGATGCGGGCCAAGGGCGTGGACAGCGTGGCCTGCATGGCGGTGAACGACGCGTTCGTCATGGGCGCCTGGGCCAGGGACCAGGGCGTGGACGGGCGCATCACCATGCTGGCCGACGGCAGCGCGGCCTTCACGCGCGCACTCGGGCTGGAGCTGGATCTGGTGGCCCGCGGCCTCGGCGTCCGCAGCCAGCGTTTCGCCATGGTGGCCGAGAACGGCCGGGTAACCCACCTCGCCGTGGAGCCGCCCGGCGGCTTCGACGTCAGCAAAGCGGAAAGCGTGCTCGCAGGGCTCTGAACCCCGCGAGCGTCACCTAAGCCGCGATCGCGCCTGCCGTCTCCGTCCGGCCCGCGGTCTCCGTCTGGAAGGTATCCGAGATGTAGGCGGCCAGTGCGTCGGTAACGGGCTGGCGCGCCTCGGCGCCCTTCAGCATCAGGATGCCGAACTCCGGCAGCGGCGGCAGGCCCTCCTCCGGACGCATCGGCCGCAAGCCCTCGGGCAACCACGACGTCGTCGAGACGGTGACGGCGAGGCCGGCCAGCACCGGGGCATGCGTTCCGATCTGCGTGGCCGAGCGGTAGGCCACCCGGTAACGCATCCCGGCGCCCTCGAGCGCGCGCAGCGCCGCCAGCCGCCAGTTGCAATGCTCGTTGGCGAGCGCCACGGGCAACGGGTCCTGCCGGTGCGGCGCGTAGCGGACCGAGGTGATCCAGCTTAGCGGCCCCCGCCACAGCGGCACCGCCGGCCAGCCAGCCGGCTCCATCCCCTCGGAACAGAGCGTCAGGTCCAGTTCGCCCTCGCGCAGCCGCGCCACGAGGTCGTGCGACGGCAGGCACAGCACATCCACCTGCACCGACGGATGGCTCTCCGCGAACCGCTTCAGGATTTGCGGCACGTAGCGCAGGGCGTAATCGTCCGGCGTGCCCAGCCGCACCGTGCCGTGCACGGGAGGAGCCTGGAAGCTGGCCCATATGGAGTCGTTCAAGGCCAGCACCTCCCGCGCGCGCAGCAACAGGAACTGTCCATGCGGCGTCACTTGCACCGCGCCGCCCTTGCCGCGGGAGATCAGCCGCTGGCCCAGCAGCCCCTCTAGCCGCTGCAACTGCATCGAGACGGCCGATTGCGTCCGCCCGACCCTCTGAGCCGCACGAGTGAAGCTGCCCTCCTCGGCGATGAACACGAAGGCACGCAGCAGATCGGGGTCGAGACCGAGGGGCAAGCTCATGCAATCAGGCTTTCTGATGGTGTTCATTCGTCCAATTCGTTTTCATGATACGCCGCCGCAGCCCATCTTGTCTATCAGCGGAACGAGCATCACAGGAGGTCGCCTTGGCGGTTCACAGTCTTCCCACCTTTCGGTTCGCCCCATCCGGCGCTATGCGGTCGGCGATCGGGTATGGCTGGGCCGTGCTGGTGGCCATGATCCGCGCCCGCGGCACCAGACGCATGCTGGGCGAGATGGACGACCGCATGTTGGCCGACATCGGCATTGGCCGGGGCGAGGCGCATCACGAAGCGGCCCGGCCGATGTGGGACCTGACGCCGCCGCGGCGTTAGCCGAGCCGCATCGAAAGCGAGAGGGCGAGCGGAAACCAGGGCCGATCTGGCCAGGTCCAGCCGCCCTCCGGATGCGGCACGAGCTGCCGGAACGCCTGCCAGGCGACGCGTGGGTGCTCATGCAGCCACTCCAGCCGAAGCCCGGCATCCAGGAGCGTGCCGACGATATCGGACAGGGGGTGCATCCAATTCACCATGCGCCGGTTGTGCAAGCGCGCCGCCGGGTCGGCATAGTCCCGGGGATCGTCGGTTAGGATCGGCGCGGTTTCGAAATACGGCACGAACCAGCCGGGCCGCCCATCCTGCTCCGGCGTCATGTCGTCCAGCACCAGCGCAGCCGGATGGATGTCGGCGAAGTAGAGCCGGCCGCCGGGGCGCAAGAAGTGGGCGACGATGCGGGCCCATTCCGGCAGGTCGGGCAGCCAGCCGATCGTGCCCCAGGTCGTGAACACCAGGTCGAACCCCGCCGCCTCGGGCAAGGCCTCGCGCGCCGCATAGAGGTCCGACAGCACGAACCGGGCCGGCACGCCCAGCGCCGCCGCGTTCTCCCGCGCGGCCTCGATCGCGGGCGCGGAGAAGTCCAGCCCGGTCACGTCGGCGCCCTGGCTGGCCAGCACCAGGGTATCGCTACCGAAATGGCATTGCAGGTGCAACACGCGCAACCCGGCCACCGGCCCCAACTCAGGGCCGACGATCCCGAGACGGGCCGTGCCGTTGCGGAGCGGCGCCAGGTCGTAGCTTGGCGCGGCGCGGTGCAGGGGCACGCGCTCGTCCCAATTGGCGCGGTTCAGCCGGCGCCAGTCGACGGCGTCAGGGTCCGCCATTGATCGTCAGCACGGCGCCGTTGGTGTAGGCCGAGCGCGGGCTGGCCAGGAAGGCGACGGCGGCGGCAATCTCCGCCGGCTCGGCCGGGCGGCCGTAAGGCATGCCCTTGCACAGCTCGAGCCACCGGTCGCCGTCGCCGATCTCGGTCTCCGCGCGGTGGCGCAATAACCGCTCCAGCCGCTGCGTCGCGACCGGGCCGGGGTTGATGGCCACCGCGCGAACGCCGTCCTTGTGCGCGCCGCGGCCCAGCGCGCGGGTGAACGCCATCAAGGCCGCGTTACCGGCCACGCCCGCGACGTAGCCGGGGTCGAACGTCTCGCCGGCCGCGCCGATCACGTTGACCACCACGCCCCGCCGGGCTTGCAGCACGGGATACAGCGCGCGGCACAGCGAGATGAAGCCGAACACCTTCAGGTCCCAAGCGGCCCGCAAGGTGGAGTCGTCCACCGCCAGCAGGTTGCCCGGCGGGATCGCGCCCGCATTGTTGACCAGGATGTCGATCCCGCCCGCAGCCGCCGCGACCCGCTCCACCTCGGCCTGCCGTGAAAGGTCGGCGGCGACCACTTCCACGCGGACCTGGCGGCGGGCGCGCACCAGGGACGCCGCCTCGTCCAGCGCGGCAGGGTCCCGCGCGACGAGGACGACGTCGCACCCCTCCTCGGCCAGCAGTTCCGCGCTGGCCCGGCCGATCCCCTTCGAGCCGCCGGTGACGAGGGCACGCTTGCCCGCGAGATGCAGGTCCATCAGGCGGCCACGCCGCGCCGGGTTGCAGCCACGCCGAGGCGGAAGGCGCCCGCCGCGCGAACTGCCGGCGGCGCTGGTCCGGCGAGCAAGGGCGCCGCATCGTTGGATGGCTGCATGGCGTGTCCGATCCGGTGTGGCGGCCAGCCTAGCTGGGCGGAGCGCGCGATTCCAGCCGTGGCTTGGGCCGCAGCCGGTCGGCCGTGACCACGCCGATGGCGCCCAGCAGCATGAGCGACGCCATCGGGCGGGCGGTGCCGTCGGTCAACGCGCCCACGAGGGTGCCGCTGAGCGCCGCTAGGCAGAACTGCAAGGTGCCCATCAGCGCGGAGGCGCTGCCTGCCTGCTTGGCGTGGCGGGAGAGCGCGCCCACGGCGGAATTCGGCATCACGAACCCCATGCTGCCCATGGCGACCGCGACCGGCAGCACGACGCCATAGACCCCGCCCACATCCAGCACCGCGCAAAGGAACAGGGCGGCGGCCGCCGCAAGGTAAGCCGTGGCAGCAATTCGGATCACCCGTGGCGCGCCGAAGCGGGGCAGCAGCCGGGGGTTGATCTGCGAACTCAGGATGAACATCGCCGCGCTCGCGCCGAACATGGCGCCATACTGGGCGGGGGTGAAGGCGAAGCGCTGGATGACCACGGCGGGTGAGCCGCCGATATAGGCGAACATGCCGAACATGCCGCAGCCGCCCATGAGCGCGTAGGCTAGGAACACCCGGTCGCGGCCGACGGCCAGGTATCGCCGGGCCAGGCCGGCCACGCCGAGCGACAAGCGGTGCCGCTCGGCCAGCGTGTCGGGCAGGAATCGCCACACCAGGACGGAGCAGATGCCGCCATAGGCGGCCGTGAACCAAAATATGGCGTGCCAGGACGCCACGGTCAGGATCAGGCCGCCGAGGGCCGGCGCCAGGATCGGCGCGGCTCCCATCACCAGCATGAGCCGCGACATCAGCCGGGCGGCCGCATGCCCGTCCGTCAAGTCCCGCACCACGGCGCGGGGGATGACCATGCTGGCCGAGCCGCCGAACGCCGCCACGAAGCGCAGCGCCGCCAGGGTGAACAAGTCCGGGGCCAGGGCGCAGCCGGCGTTGGCGATCGTATAGACCAGGGTGCCGATGATCAGCGGTCCGCGGCGCCCGTAGCGGTCCGAGAGCGATCCCTGGGTCAGTTGGCCCACGGCCAATCCGGCGAACCAGGTGGCCAGCGTGATCTGCGCCGTGCCCGGCCGCCCGCCGAGCGAGGCCTCGATGGCTGGAAAGGCGGGCAAGTACATGTCGGTGGAAAGCGGCCCCACCGCGGTCAGGACACCGAGCAGGATCGGGAGCCAGGCGGGGTACGGCATAACCCTAGCTTGACAGCTTATTGCAGTGCAGCGAAGAGCGAAGCCTACTCGTCGTCCCTGGTCACCCGCACCAGCACCTCGCGCTTGCCGACATGGTTGGCCACGCTGACCACGCCTTCCTTCTCCATCTGCTCAATCAGCTTCGCTGCCCGGTTATAGCCGATTGCGAGATGGCGCTGGATGAAGCTGGTGCTGGCCTTGCCCTCTCGCGACACCAGGTCCACCGCTTGATCGAACAACCCCTTCTCGCCATCGCCCGCCGCGGCGATGCCCGACAAGGCAGGATTGGCGCCGGCGTCCTCGGCCTCGTCGGGACCTTCGGTCACCTCGTCGTCGTAGGTCGGCTCGGCCTGCGCACGCAGGAAGGCGACGATGTCCTCCACCTCGCTGTCGGCGACGAAGGGGCCGTGCACGCGCGCGATTCGCCCGCCACCCTGCATGTGCAGCAGGTCACCCTGGCCCAGCAGTTGCTCCGCGCCCTGCTCCCCCAGGATGGTGCGGCTGTCGAACTTGCTGATCACCTGGAACGAGATGCGCGTCGGGAAGTTGGCCTTGATGGTGCCGGTGATCACATCGACCGAGGGCCGTTGCGTCGCCATGATGACGTGGATGCCTGCCGCCCGGGCCATCTGGGCCAGGCGCTGCACCGCGGCCTCCACTTCCTTGCCGGCCACCATCATCAGGTCGGCCATCTCGTCGATCACCACGACGATGTAGGGCAGCGCCTTGAGCGCGAGCGGCTGGTCCTCGAAGGTGGGCCGGCCGGTTTCGCTGTCGAAGCCGGTTTGCACCCGCCGGGTCGGCACCTTGCCGGTGGCCAGCGATTCGGTGACCCGGTCGTTGTAGCCGCCCACGTTGCGCACCCCCAACTGGCTCATGGCCCGGTAGCGGCGCTCCATCTCCCGCGTGGTCCATTTCAGCGCCGTGACCGCCTTGGCCGGCTCGGTCACGACAGGCGCGAGCAAATGCGGGATGCCCTCGTACACCGACAATTCCAGCATCTTGGGGTCGATCATGATCAGCCGGCACTGGTCCGGCGACAGGCGGAACAAGATGCTCAGGATCATCGCGTTGATGCCGACCGATTTGCCGGACCCGGTGGTGCCCGCGATCAGCAGATGCGGCATGCGCGCCAAGTCGGCGATCACCGGCGTGCCGCCAATGTCCTTGCCGAGCGCCAAGGCGAGCTTGCCTGGATGGCTGCGCCAGTCCGTGCTGTCCAGCAGCTCGGACAGGAACACGGTTTCCCGCTTCTCGTTCGGCACCTCGATGCCGATGACGTTGCGGCCGGGCACGGTGGCGATCCGCACGGCGGTGACGCACAAGCTGCGCGC
>CAXSDH010000075.1:16339-18633 GCA_964235765.1 uncultured Acetobacteraceae bacterium | reverse complement strand
CACACCATCGTTTGCCCGCCGGCGCACGGTTGCACTGACAGGAGCCTGCCCAGGCCGCCCGGGCACTTGAGAGGTGGCCCCGGAAATTCGGACAGGGTGATAAGCTATTCCCGCTTGATCGAGAGACGGGACGACATGGGTGAGGTGACACGGAAGCGTTACGGGGCTGATTTCAAGGCGAAGGTAGGGTTGGAGGCGATCCGGGGGGAGCAGACGTTGGCGGAGTTGTCCGCCAAGCACGGCGTCCATCAGACGATGATCGCGGCGTGGAAGCGCCAGGCGATCGAAGGGTTGGCCTCGACGTTCTCCGGCAAGGCGGAGGCTGAACCGCACCGGGGTTGCCGGAGGCTCCGACCCTTGAGAGGATGGAGCGATGAGCAAGCCAACGACGAACAGGTTTTCCCCCGAGGTGCGGTCGCGCGCGGTCCGCATGGTATTCGGCCACCGCCTATGCGGCCCGGCATGCCGACCCGGCCAAGCTACTGCTGAGGGCCAAGCGCGACCTGGCCCTGATGGCAGACATCCAACGCGTGTTCGCCTGACAATAACCAGAACCAAGCTTAACTCAGCCGCCAAACTGTCTGAACAGACGGGACCACCTCAAATTTAGCGGAAGGCTAGAAACGGACATCAACCTTTCCGGCCACATCAACAGCCGGCACCCAAACAGGCTTTGAGGTAAACGGCCATGGAACAGGGGATTACCGAACGCTTTGCCGAGCTGATCACCGAAAGTGCGCCGCCGGCGGAGGCCATCACCGCGGCTCGGGACGGCGTGCTCGACTTCCTGGCCGCCGCGATCGGCGGGCTGGACGATGGCGCCTACCTCAAGGTGAAGCACGCCCTGCTGCCGGACGCCGGCTCGTCCCGGGCGAGCGTCATCGGCCACCCCAAGCGGGTGGATGCGCAGACGGCTGCCCTGCTCAATGGCACGCTCGGCCACGTGCTCGACTACGACGACGTGCAGGCCGGGGTGCGCGGGCATCCGAGTACGGTGATACTTCCGGCGCTGTTGACCGTGGCGGAGGAAAGCGGGGCCACGGCGGAAGCCTTGTTGGCTGCCTATGCCGTGGGCGTGGAGACGATGGCCCGGCTCGGCCGCGCCATCGGCTTGCGGCACTACGAGACCGGATTCCACAACACCGCCACCCTGGGGCCGATGGGCGCAGCCGGGGCGCTGGGATACCTGCTCGGGCTTGCGCCGGCGGTGCTCGCGAACGCGCTCGGCATTGCCGCGACGCAGGCGGCGGGGCTTCGGCTGCAATTCGCGACCGAGGTCAAGCCGCTGCACGCTGGGCTGGCTGCACGCGCCGGGGTGCTGGCGGTGCGGCTTGCGCAGGCCGGGCTGCAGGGTAACCCTGCCTTCCTGGACGGCAAGCTGGGCTTCCTCAGCGTGCTCGGCCTGGGCGGGGCGGCGCCCGGACGCTGCGTCGCGGGCTGGGGCGAGCCGTGGGAAATCCTGCTCCCCGGCCTGTCCTTCAAGGCCTATCCATGCTGCGGAATGAGCCACTTGCCGGCTGACGCGGTCCTCGACCTGGTCGCCGAGCACGGGTTGCGTGCGGAGGAGGTCGCCGAGGCCGTGGTCACCTTTCCGCCGGGGGGCGACGCCGCGCTGGTGGTGACGGCGCCGCGTTCCGGCCTCGATGGCCGTTTCAGCGTCGAGTATGTGATTGCCGTGGCGCTGCTGGACGGCCGCCTCGGGCTGGCCCGCTTTGCCGACCGGCCGTTGCGCGACGACGTCGCAGCGCTGCTGCCAAAGATCCGCCGGCAGATCGATCCCAACGCGTCATCCATCGGCGAGGCTCCGGAGAAGCGGTTTGCGCGCGTTGACCTTGTCACGCGGGATGGCCGGCTGCTGCACCGGACGGCAACCCGGGTGCGCGGCGTGCAGGACGTGCGCGTCAAGTTCCTGGATGCTGCCGCCGGCATGGAAGACGCGCCTGAAATTGCCGACCTGGTGGCCGGAATGCGGAGCCGGGGGGACGTCGCGACGCTGCTGTCCCTTCTGCGTGGTTGCGGCAGCCGGCGCGTCGCCTGACCGACTACGGTGTCCGACCGTCGCGGATGATCTCGATCCGGCTCTGAAGAGCTGCATGGATGCGCGCTTGGGCGCGGATGATGCAGGCAACGCCGGGCAGGCGCAGTTCGCCGGAGGAGCGACGCTCGCCGGACAGCCAATCGACTTCGTGCACCAGGCTTGTGGTGCGGCTTTCGATGCGGCCGTGCCCCTTGTCGTGCTCAACATTGATTTCGACGGCACTGGGCGGGGCTGCGGCACGGGGTTTTGCCGTCGA
>CAXSDH010000075.1:0-16239 GCA_964235765.1 uncultured Acetobacteraceae bacterium | reverse complement strand
ATCAGACTTCAGCCCGCGCCGGAGTCCCCGAACCGTTCAAGCGATGGCCCTGTCTGAACCAGGACAGTCCATTGACAGCAGCTACCCGGAGGACTAGCCGTCCGGAGCGCAAATACGAGAAGGCGGGCAACGCCAGTCCGCATAACGCTGGAGACTACCATGTTTCGTCGATGGCTCTCCGTCCTGCGCCCTGCCTGGTCGCCGATGTCCTCGGGATCGGAGTAGCCATCTCAGTTTCCGGACCTCGCGACGCATTCTTTCGGATTGGCGAAATAAATAGGGCTTCCGCCGTCATGCTGGTGGAGCAGGGAATCGTCCCGAAAGATCTCGGCGCCCGAATAGCGGAGGCATTGGCCACGGTTGCGTCGAACGGCGACCGTCCCGGCGCCGCAAGGGCCAGCGACTATCTCCCGGTCGAGCGTGACCTGATCGCGATCGGTGGTCCCGATGTGACACGGCTCCACTCCGGGCGCAGTCGGCAGGATATCGGCACGACGTCGCAGCGGTTGTCGATGCGGGACGAGTATCTCTCCGCCTTCGACCGGCTGAACGGCGTCCGCGATGCCCTTCTCGCGCAAGCGCAAGCGCAGCCGAACGCGATCGTGCCGGCTTATACCGTGGGCGTGCAGGCGCAGCCGATCACCTTTGGCCACTACGTCGGCGGCTACGCCGAAGCGCTCGCGCGTACGGGCGAGCGCTTGCGCGAGGCGTATGCCCGGCTAAATCGGTCGCCGCTCGGAGCGGCCGCGCTTGGCACATCGAGCTTTCCGGTCGACCGGCCGCGTCTCGCCGAGCTCCTCGGCTTCGATGGGCCGATCGAGAATTCCTACGATGCGAACCAGCTCTCGCCCATCGACTCCGGTGTGGAGCTCGTCAGCCTCGCGGCCTCCGCCGCCCTTACGATCGGGGGGTTTGTCGCCGACGTCACCACCCAGTACGCACAGGCGGATCCGTGGATCGTGTTGCGCGAGGGGGAACTGACGGGCGTGAGCAGCATCATGCCGCAGAAGCGCAATCCGAGCGGTCTCGGCCGTCTCAGGGCCGAGGCCAGCAACCTGATCGGCGAGGCGAACACCTATTTTTTCATTGCGCATAATGTGCAGCCCGGCATGAACGACTACAAGGCCTTCGCGAATCCGCGCGGTCAGCCGAACAGCGTTGTTGGCGGCATGGCCGTCTTCCTCGGCCATGCCGAGGCGCTCGTGCGAGCCCTTGCCCTCCGGCCGGACCGGGCGCTCGACGAGGTGAACGCCGAGTATTCCACCACGACGGAGCTTGCTGACACATTGCAGCGCGAAGCGGACGTACCGTTCCGCGTCGGGCATCATTTCGCGTCCGAGCTCGTCAACTTCGGCCGTGACCGTCACCTGCGCCCCGCCGAGATACCGTTCGGCGACGCTCAGCGTATCTATACAGAAGCCGCGAAGGCTTTTTCGTTTGACCCGACGCTGCCGCTCACCGAGGCGCAGTTCCGCCTATCGCTGACTGCCGAGAACATGGTTGCCTCGAGCAAGGGCCTCGGCGGACCGCAAGCGGCGGAGGTGGCCCGTATGCTTGCCGCAGAACGGGTCCGGCTTGCCGCCGACCGCTCCTGGCTCGAGGAGACGCGCACCCGGCTCGCTTCCGCGGCGCGCCATCTTGACGAGTCATTCGCGAGGCTTCGAAGTGGCGCTGACGGTCCTTCTTCTACTCCAGTTCCGCAGTAGAGCCCCCGCAGCCTTATGCCGAGCTTCGGCATCGCGATGCTGCTCACCCCCACGGTCCTTGCGAACAGCATGGGCGCTGCGGCGACCCCGTCCCTTCGCAACCAGGATGAAGTAGGCCCGGGCGGCGTAGTCCAACTATAACGAAGCCGTTCGCCTGCCGGCCGGACGCACAAGCCGCCTGCCGAACGGAACGGCGGCTCATGCTTTCCTGACGTTCCAGAAGAACAGCGCGGGCGCTTGCAGCACACCCGAGACAACTGTGCGGTAAGCTGTGACTGCCTTGAACTGCCCGGTCAGCAGGTAAGGCACGGTTTCACTCAGGCGGCCGTCAATCGCGTGAAGCGCCTCACGCTGCGCGACTTCGTCAGGCGCGTCGTACCACTGCTGGATCAAAGTTTCGGTCGGGGCATCGCTGGCCCAGCCGAACCAGCCCTGCGCGCCGTTGGCAGAAATCGTCGGGCTGACTGCCGGGTTGCGCAGGTTGGAGGCGTCTGCCCAGGTGTGGAAGATGCTCCAGCCACCGCGGCTCGGCGGTTCCTTGGATGCGCGGCGCGTCAGGATCGTGGCTGTGTCGAGTTCTTGGAGGTCGACGGTCATGTTGATCTTGCGGAGCAGGTCGGCCGTGACGCTTGACTGTAGCTGAACGATGGTCTGATCCGCCGCCGACAGGACGACCACCGGCTCTCCGGCGTAACCAGCCTCCAGCAACAGACGCTTCGCCGCGCCCAGGTCGGGCTTCCGGTCTGGAGCCGACGCAGGGCCGCATGGAAAGAAGGAGTTGCAGCGTATCCAGAAGTCGGGCGCCCCACCCATCACCTCCAGATAGTCGCTGCGGTCCATGGCCAGGGCAACGGCACGCCGCACACCGACCTTGTCGAAGGGCGGTTGCAGGTGGTTGAAGCGCAGCAGGCCCAGGTCGCCGTCAGGGTCCACCACGGTGACCGCGACGCCACGAGTCTTGCGCAGCAGCGGCACCAAGTCTGGCGTTGGATAGCCCCACCAGTCCACCTCGCCAGAAGCCATCGCGGCGGCGACGGTGGCCGGGTCTGGCAGGATCATCCATTCGACGCGATCCACGTGCACCACCTTGCCACCAGCCGAACCGCTCGCCGGCTCGGATCGCGGCACGTAATTGGGGTTGCGAAGGAACACGGCCCGTTGCCCCGGCACCCATTGTTCCTGGGCGAAGGTGAAAGGGCCTGATCCCATCACGTCCTTGATCTGCTTATCCGGGTCGATGCGGGCCAGACGCTCCGGCATGACGAACGGGCTACCTGCCATTTTCGCGAGGCAGGCCAAGGTTTGCGGGAAGAGGCGGTTCAGCTTCAGGGTAAACCCGTCATCCCCATCAATCTCCAATGCTTGCGTGGACGCCATCAGGTGCAGTCCGGCCTGATCACGCGCGCCCCACCGGCGCAAGGACGCGACGCAATCCGCCGCGCGCACCGGCTGGCCATCGTGGAACGCCAAGCCTGGCCGGAGACGAAACCGATAGGTCAGCCCATCCGGAGCGACCATCCACTCATCCACCATCTGCGGCCGGATGCGCCCCTCGGCGTCATACGACAACAAGGTATCATAAACCATATAAGCGAAATTCCGGGTGACATAAGCGGTCGTCCAAGTCGGGTCGAGCACGCGCAAGTCCGCCTGCGGCACGAACCGCAGTACCTTAGTGTCCTGCGCGTCCGCACCGCGCGGTATCGCGGCAGCCAACAGTGCTGCCGAACAGGTCATCAGCTCACGACGCTTCATGTGACGTCTCCGTTCAAGCCAGCATGTTAAGCACGACGGTAACTGCTCACCTACTCCCCCTTGGCTGTCTGGCTATGACAATGGACTTACTTTCAACCGGCATTGACACGGTGGCAGGTCAGGGCTGTCAATCAGCGTTGAATAGTTTCCAGGGAATGGAGTGCGCCCCTGCGGGTGGACGGATGGGCGAGATGGATTGACCCCTCTGCCTGGGCTTCCGGAGGATGGAAGTCATGGCACGGCATCGTTCACACAGCGTCGCGTTCAAACGGCAGGTGGCCGAGGAGTTCATCGGAGGTTGTCCCGGGAACGCAGCTTGCTCCGCAACGCACGATCCGACCGACGTCGACCTGCCATCCAACATTCCTCCAGAGTGTTGCGACGACCATTTGAATCCACCTTCGCGGCCACGGTCGCTGTGGTGGACCAGGCCGCCGCCCTGGACGGGACGGCGATCGGCCAGGGCCTGCTCGAGGGCATCCAGCACGAAGGCGGCGTGGGCCGTGCGGCTCACGCTCCAGCCGACGATGCGTCGGGCATAGGCGCCGATGATGAAGGCGACATAGACGAAGCCTTGCCAGGTCGCGACGTCGGTGAAGTCCGACAGCCACAGCGCGTTCGGGCGCGGCGCGTGGAATTGCCGGTTCACCCGGTCGAGCGGGCAGGGTGTTGGCGGATCGCTGACGGTGGTGCGGACCTTGCGGCCGCGCACGACCCCTTGCAGGCCCATCCTGCGCATCAGTCGGGCCACCGTGCACGTCCGCTCGGCCTGCCGGACCCAGCTCCGCAGCGTCTCGCCCGTGCAGCCGATCTTGCCAGCGATCGAGTTGATCGCCCTGGGCGACGTCACGTTCCTGAACGAGCAGGAAGGGGCGAACGCGATGGCAGCCAACGCCGGCCAAATCGACCGCCCGTGGGAGCTGTGGCGCAAGAGGGCCATGCGCGAGCCCCGACAGCTTGTCCAAAGTCCGCCACGATCCTCGTCAGCGGGACTGGTCGGGGGTAGGCCGCTGCGCCGTGTCGGGCCGGCCGCTCGGAAGCTGGCCGGTTTGAGGCGGGGAAGCGGTCGGCTGGTTCACGGGCGGGGTCGGGGCGGCGGCGCCGATCGAGCGGCTCTGCGCGCCGGGCGTGATGATCGTGGTCGGCGGGCCGCCCGTTTGCGCCGCGGCTGGCATGACGACCAGCATAAGGCATGCGATAATGCGTCTCATACCGCCTCCAGGCGCCCCTTGACGCGCTCGTCGGTGAACGGGCCGCGGCGGAGGCGGATGCCGGTGGCGTCGAAGATCGCATTGCCGATGGCTGCGGCCACGGTGCGAACCGAGGGTTCGCCTGCGCCGGTGGGCGGCAGGTCGGGCCGGTTGATCAGGACCACCTCCACCAGGTCCGGTGCGTCGACGATGTCCAGGATCGGGTACGTGGCCCAATCGACGCTGGTGACGTTCTCGGGGCTGAAGGTGACCTCCTCGCGGGTGGCGCGGCTGGTCGCGTACACCACTGCGTTCTCGACGCAGCGGCGGAGCCCATCCGGGTTGATGATCAGCCCGCAATCATGCCCGAGCACCATCCGCTTCGCGCGGACGTGGCCGGACCGGCGGTTCACCTCGACCTCGGCGACCAGGCCGACGACGGTGTTGTCGCGCCGAGCGATCGACACGCCTCGCCCGGTCACCACGTCGCCGGTCGGGGTTCCGCGCGGCCCGGCCGGGCGCGCCTGCCAGCCGGCTTTGTCGGCGATCGCCTTCAGCACCGCGATGTCCCGTTCCGACTGCAGGTAGCGCAAGCGGAACTCCACCGGGTCGCTGCCGGTCGCGGCGGCCAGCTCGTCGATGAAGCAGTCGGCGGCAAAGATCAGCTCCGGCCCGAGCGGGTCGCGCAAGTGCGACGTGCGCAGCGGCGAGGCCCGGTCGAGCAGCGGCGGGATCACCTCCCAGGCCATGCGCTTGTTCGGGACGGCGTAAGGCTCGATCGGGACGAAGTCGCCCGGGAACAGGTACGTGTCCTGATGCGCGAGCGGGCCGCCCATCAAATGGCTGGCCAGGCTGTCGCGCGGATCGGCCTCGCTGGTGGCGACGTCGATGCGCGAGAAGGCCTTGGACACGAGCTCGAGGCCGATCACGCGCCCGTCCGCGTCCAGTCCGGCGCGAAGCCGGTGCACGCTGGCCGGGCTTTTCGCATTCCAGGCATGGGCCTCGTCGCGCATGTACTGCACGCGCACGGGCTGGCCGAGCTCGCGCGAGAGGATCGCGGCATCAATGGCGGCGTCGCCGGCGTCGTTCCGACCGTAGGAGCCGGGGCCGGTCACCCAGATCGCGTGCACCTTCTCGGGCGGGAGGCCGAGCATCTTCGCCACCCCGTCGCGCGCGTAATGCGGCTTCTGGGTCCCGGTCCAGAGCGTCGCGGCGCCGTCCCGGACGTTTGCGATGGCGCAAGCGGGTCCCATGCTGCTGTGCGACTGGAAGGGCCACTCGTATTCCGCCGTGATCACCCGCGCCGCGTTCGCGATGGCCTGTTCCGGTTCGCCGACCTGGAGCGCGACGGCGCGCTTGTTCACGGGCGCGTGGCGGATGTGATCGTATAGGGTCGCCTGCTCCGGGAAGGGCGGCGGGACCTGCTTCCACTCGACCTTGATCTGCTGCAAAGCCCGGATCGCGTCCCACTCGCGCGGGGCGACGACGGCGAGGAAGCCCTGCTTCCAGACCACGCGCGCGCCGGGAATGCCGCCGATCGAAGCCTCGTCCACCCCAGTTGGCACCGACCCGGCCACGGGCGGCCGTACCATCCGCGCGTGCAGCATGCCAGGGACGCGGATGTCGGTGACGTAGTCGTGCTGGGCGAAGACCTTCGACGCGATGTCGCGCCGCGGCACGGGCGTGCCGACCACCTTGTACTCGGCCACCTTCTTGGGTGCGGCCCGGCCTGTCACGTTGAGGTCGTTGCCGTAGCGCCCGTTCCACTTCATCTCGACGTTGAGATCACGGCCGGCGACCAGTTCGCCATAGGCCGCACGCCGGTCCGGCGCGCCGCGCGCCGAGATCACCCCATCGGCCACGGCCAACTCTGCCACCGGCACGCCGAAACGCTCGGCTGCCAGCTCCGTCAGCACCAGCCGCGCCTCGGCCGCGGCGTTGCGGAGCGGAACGGCGCCTTGCGACACGCCGGACGCGTTGCTTGCCCCGCCCTGGTTCAGGGTGCGGGCCGTGTCGCCCATCACGACGGAAACGCGGTCGGCGGCGACGTCCAGCTCCTCGGCCACGATCTGCGCAACCGCGACGTCCAGGCCTTGGCCGCCATCGACCTTGCCAAAGAATGCGGTGATCCCGCCATCCGCGTCGATCGCGATGTAGGAACCGAGCCGGTCTGGCAGCAGGGCGGCAGCGGGAGCGGCCCCCTGCGCTGCGGCTCTGCGGATCGAGAGAAGATGGTCGGGGCCGAGCGCGGCGCCGACCGATACGACCAGGGCGCCCTGGATCAGGGCGCGGCGGGAAAACTGCAAGCGCGCCTCCTCAGCCCATCGCCGCGGCGGCGCGCTTCACGGCGCGCAGGATCGCCATGTGCGTGCCGCACCGGCATTTGAGGCCGGTCAGGGCGTCGCGGATCTGCGCGTCGGTCGGCCGCTTGTTGTCGCGCAGGAACGCCGCCGCGGTCATGATCCAGCCATTGATGCAGTACCCGCATTGCGGCACCTGCTCGTCGATGTAGGCCTGCTGCACCGGGTGGGGATGCTCGGGGGTCCCGAGCCCGGCCAGCGTCGTCACCCGCCTCCCCTGCGCCGCCGCGGTAGGGGTCACGCAGGAGCGCACTGGCTCGCCGTCGAGGTGGACCATGCACGCCCCACACTGGGCCAGGCCACAGCCGAAATGCGGGTTGTTGAGGCCGAGATCGTCCCGGAGCGTGTAGAGCAGCGGCATGTCAGGATCGACCCGCACCACATGCGCCTGGCCGTCAACAGCCAAAGTGACCTGAGCTTCCATCCGCTCTCCTCCCACCTTGTTCATCCACTCTGAACCCGAGACGTACCCAGCCCGGTACCACGTCATGCTGCGTTGGCAATGGCCTTCGCCGAGTTGCAGGTGGTGAGCAGGCTAGCATCGGCCGCCTCCGCGAGCCACAACTGCTCGACCAGCACGCGCGATCGACCATGTAGGGACCGATGAGGAGGTGTTGGGCGCCCAGTACGACGTAGGGCCGAGCGCGGTACGTTGCGTTGTGCCCCGACGCCACGAAGCGTTCTGAACCAGCAGTCGATCCTGACACGATGTTGCCAGTGCCGGAGGTGGTCGGTGTCATGCAGGTCAAGGTGTGGCTGCCTGGGATCAGCCCGATGGCCTGGCTGCAGGTGGTTCGGCGCCGCCAAGGCCGGACTCCGCGACGATGTCCGCCGTGCGACGGTAGTGCCGGAGCAGCGCGGCCACCGCCACCTCGGCATCGCCCTGGAGGGCGGCATCGGCGATCGCGCGATGTTCGTGCGATACGTCGCGGTGCGGAAACACGGCCAGCATGGCAAGGCGCCGATAGCGCGTTGCCTGATCTGCCAACTGCGCGCAGAAGCCAATCATGCGCCGGGACGGACAGTTGGCGATCAGCGCGAGGTGGAACGCACGGTGTGCGTCCTCCCAATCCGGGTTCTCGCGAAACGTCTCGAGACTGGTCGAGCGCTCGGTCGTGGTCAAATCCTCCAGCGCCCCCAGCAGCCGCTTCCGCCAGGCTTCCGTACGGTGCTGCACCGACTCGCCCAGGGCGATCGCCTCCACCCAGCAACGGGTTCGCGTCAGTTCCGCGAGGTCTGCGAGGCTGGCCAGGGGAATGCTGAAGCCACGCTGCTCGTGACGTACCACCATTTGCTCGGCCGTCAGCTTGTTCAGCGCTTCCCGAACCGGGGTACTGGTGACCTGGTAGCGTTCGCACAACTCCTCGATGCGGAGCTTCACGCCGGGTGGCAGGGTGGCCGCAACGATCTCCGCGCGGAGCCTGGCATAGATGCGGCTGGATATCGTGGCCGTCACGGACCGTCGAACTCCATCACGCTGAGCCCGGCATTGGTGTCCGTGACGTAGAGCAGGCCATCCGTGGTCGCCATCACGTCGCAGGACTGAGTGACGGGCACGGCGCCGGCGCGGACGTCCACCAGACGCTCCGGCGGGGCTGGCACGCAATGCGCCACCTCGCGCGGCTGGAACGGGTTGGCGAGGTCGAACACCCGCACCCCGGCATTATGCCATGTGGCGAACACCAGGGTCTCCGACTGCAGCGTGCCGGGACGGTTCTCATGGAGGTTGTGCGGCCCGAACCTGCCGCCGACCGCGCAATAATCGGCCTCTGCAGGCTGCGGCAGGGTGGCGAACGGCACGGGGTTGGCAGGATCACGCACATCCATCAGCCAGGCATGCGCCAGCCCGTTGGCGCAGTTGGAGGTGGTCGCCTCGTCGGCCAGCAACACGAGGTCGCGCCCCGGCAGCGGCAGGGGCGTGTGGGACCCCCCGGCGAACGGCGGGGACAGCACCCGATGCGACAACAGCACCGGCGCCACCGGGTCGCGCAGGTCGAGCAGCGTGAGGCCACCGTCGCGCCAGGCTGCATAGCCGATGGTGCCGGACACGATCATGTGGTGCAGCGCCCAACGCTTACCCGCCGGCCAGCTTTGCGCCTCGCCGGCAGCGCGGTGCATGCCCGGCAGCGCCCAACGGCCGGCCAGGGTGGGTCGGGCCGGGTCCGACACGTCGAACACCGCCAGCACGTGGTCGCTGTAGCCCTGGAAGTGGCAGGACGCATAGGCATAGCGCCCGCCGACCCACCAGATGCGGTGCAGGCCGATGCCGTCCACCGGACAGAAGCCGATTTCCCGGGGCATGGCGGGGTCGGCCAGGGAGAAAACGCGCAGCCCGGCGGTGAACTCCCGCTCGCGCCGAGTAAAGCTCTCGTCAAGCGGCGCGGTGAAGTAGTCTGCCTGATCGGCGTAGCGTTGCATCGCCCAGATATTGGCGGAGTTGGTGGCCAGCATCAGCCCGTCATGCACCTGGATGTGGTGCGACCGGGTGTTGGGCGGGCAGGCGACGAACCCCACCGCCTGCGGCGCGCGCGGGTTGCGGACGTCCAGCACCGTCAAGCCGTCGCTGAACATGTGGCCGACATAGGCGTGGCCATCGTGCAGCATCACCTGCACGCCATCCGGGCGCCCGCCCTGGTCGCTATGGCCGATCACACGCAGGTTCCCGCTCGCGGACAGCGGGTGCATGGCGGCCTCCCCCTCCATCCCCGCCCGTCCGGTCACTTGCCCCAAATTGCCTTGTAACGGTTGCGGTAGCCGTTGTCGGGGTCGAAGCGATTGCTGGCGCCGCCGTCCTGGTCGACGTTGTCGCGCGTGACCAGGTGCACGGCGTTGACATAGCCGCTCGGTGGCGCGCCGGCGAAGGCGCGGTTTAGCTCGTCCACTGCCATCCAGCCCTGCAGGTTCAAGGGTTCGGGCACGGTGGCCGCCTGGTACTGCCCGGCCCTGATGCGGCCGTAGGCCGACACGCTGCCGTCGCCCCCGGACACCATCAGTGGCGGGCCTTCCGGCGCGATGCCCGCCGCCCGCAGCGCCGGCACCGCGAAATCGAAATACAAGTCGTTGATCGCAAGCATCCAGGTCAGCTTGCCGCTGAAGCGCTGCATCAGCGAGGAGGTGAGCGGCGTGACGCGCGTGGAGGTTTCCGCGATCGGGATCACGTCGAACGACAGCACGGCGCAGCCGGAGCATGCCTCGATCCGGGTACGCATCAGGTCGCCCTTGGTGCGGCCGATCAGCGTTTCGTTGTTGCGCATGATGGCGACCTGGGCCGTGCCGTTCGAGCGGGCGATGACGTAGTCCGCGGCTGTCAGGGCGATCTGCTCGGGTGGGGTCGTGATGTTGGTGAACAGCGCCGGGCTGTCGATCGGGCCAGGCTTCGGACCGGAATGCCAGCCGACCACCTTGATCCCGTTCTCAGTCGCCCGCTCCAGGGTCGCGCGCTGGCCCACCGCGTCGATGGTGCCGAGCACGATGCCATCAGGCTTGAGTGCGATGGCCTGGCCGACCGCGGCGGTCTGTTGCGGCACGGAGCCCTGACCGTCAATGATCTTGAACGTCCAGCCGATCGCCGCCGCAGCTTCGGCGACGCCCGCGCTGACGCCCAGCGCACCCCCGTTCCGCTGGTCGGCGGAGATGTAGATGATGGTCTTGCCCGGTTGCGCCCGGGGCCCGGTGGTGGGGCCATCCCACCGCGTGGCCGGAGCGACCGCGGCCTCAAGGCGAGCCCGCGCCTCAGCCAGTGCGTCGGGCGTCGCGTTGGCCGAGGGCGTCTGGGCACGCACGGGCGAGGCAAACGCCGCAAGCGCCAGCATGGGAACGAGGAAGCGGTGCATGGAACGATCCTTCCAGGATGTCAGGCCGCCTTGCTGGCGGCTTCGGTTTTGACGCCCACGGCGCCGGGGGCGGCGCCGCCGGTGCCGGGGGCGGCACGCAGGCGGCGGCGCGCCGCCCAGCCCGCCATCCCCACGGCGATCACCAGCGTGGCGCCATTGAACAGGGGTTCGACGTAGAATGCGCCGCCCATCTGCTGGATCCCGGAAATGCCGACCGCAAGGATCAGCACTGCGATCACCGTACCCCACACGTTCACCCGCCCCGGGCGTACCGTGGTGGCCCCCAGCAGGGCGCCGACGAATGCCGGCAACAGGAACTCCTGGCCGACGTTGCTCTGCCCGACCTGGATCCGGGCCGCCAGCAGCAATGAGGCGAACGCGGCGATCAGGCCGGAGACGCAAAAGGCGCCGATGACATAACGGTTGACGCGGATGCCGGTCAGTTCGGCCGTGCGCTCGTTGGCGCCGATGACATACAGGTAGCGGCCGGTGGGCAGGAACTCGAATACCACCCACATCACGACCGCCATCACCAGAAGCAGCAGGGCCGAAAGCGGCAGGCCTAGCACCCGCGTGCTGTCGAGCGCGGTGAAGCCGTGTGGCAGGTCGCCGATGATCTGCTCGCCGCCGGTGTACCAGCCGGCCACGCCGTAGGCCACCGTGCCGACGCCGAGCGTGGCGATGAAGCTGTCGATTTTGGCGAAACGAACCAGCATCCCGTTGAGCAGGCCGATCGCTAAGCCGATCCCCAGGATGAGCAGGCACACCAGTGGCCAGGGCACCCCCGCCACCATCAGCCCGATGGCGAGCGAATGCAGCAGGCTGACCATGAAGCCGATGGACAAGTCGAACTGATTGGCGGAGATCACCACCATCTCGGCCAGGCCCAGGAACGCCACGATCGACTTGTCGGACAGGATCGACTGCATGGTGAGCACGGACGGGAAGGTCCGCGGCAGCAGCACCGAGAACAGCACGATCAGCAGCACGGTCAACAGCAGCAGGGCATGGTTGGCTAGGAGCCGGAAGGCGGTGCGACCCATGCTACCCATGATGCGCGGCCTCCTGCACCGTGGCGTGCAGGAGGGCCTCGGCGGCAGCCGCCTCCGGCGAGGGTATGCTGCCGCCGCAGGCGCCGATCAGGCCGGCCGGGGTCAGCGCGTCGCCCGATAGCTCGCCGGCCACCAGGCCACGATCGAAGATCAGCGCGCGATGGCAGATCGCGGCCACCTCCTCGAAATCGGTGGATACGATGATGACGCCGCCACCCGCCGCGGTATGGCGGTCGAGCAGGGCATAGATGTCCGCCTTGGCCCCGACGTCGACGCCCATGGTCGGCTCCTCCAGCACCAGCACAGACATGGTGCCGCCCAGCCAGCGGGACAGCACCACCTTCTGCTGGTTGCCGCCGCTGAAGGTGGCGATGGCGGGCTCCGTCAGCAGGGGTCGCGCGCCCACGACACGCAGCCGGTCCAGCGCCCGTTCGGCTTCCCTGGCCTTGGTTTCGGTGGACAGCGCACCGCGGCCCTCGATCCCCGGGTTGATGAACAGGTTCTCCCGCACCGTCAGGGTCATGGCCAGGCTTTCCTCCTGCCGCTTGCTGGACACGAAGGCAATGCCCAGGCGCACCGCCTGGGCGGGCGTGACAGGTGCGACGGGACGGCCGGACAGCCGCATGGCACCCGCGACACGTGGAACGATGCCACAGATCGCGCGGCCCACCGGCTCCTGCCCGGCGCCGCGCAGCCCGGCGAAACCCAGGATCTCGCCCGGAAGCAGCGCGAAGTCGATCGGCCCGGCCTCCTCCGTCACCAGGCCGGCGCCCGCGAGCAGCGGCGGCGCCACTGTCACCTGGGTGCGCGCGGCAACGCGGATCGGCGTGCGCCCGACGATCCACTGAACCAGCTCGGCTGGCGTGGTGTCCGACACCGCGGCGGTTGCCACCCGGCGGCCATCGCGCATCACGGTGACGCGGTCAGCGATCTCGAAGATCTCGTCCAAACGGTGGCTGACGTAGACCATGCCGCCGCCGGCCGCGCGCAGCCTCCTCAACACGGCGAACATGCGCGACACCTCCGCCGCGGGCAGGCTGGCCGTAGGCTCGTCCAGCACGACCACCTCCGCCCGCGTGGACAGGGCGCGGGCGATGGCGACGATGGACTTGTCGGTGCGAGACAGGTCGGCGGTGCGGGTGCCGGGCTCGATCGGACAGCCGACCTGGTGCAGAGCCCGACGGGCCTGGGCCAACACGTCCATCCACCGCACCAAGCCGGCGCGCCCGCGCGGGTAGCCGGCGGCGAGCGCGATGTTCTCGGCCACGCTCATCCATTCCACCAGCGCCAGGTCCTGATGGATGAACGCCACGGGCAGGGCGTCCGTCATGGGATTCACCGGGGCGCCCTTGACGCGGACCAGCCCGGCATCAGCGCGATGCACGCCGGCGAGGACCTTGATCAGGGTGGACTTGCCTGCGCCATTGCCGCCCAGCAAGGCGTGGACCTCACCGGCACGGACGTCGAAGTCGACGTCGTCAACGGCGCGCGTGCCACCGAAGACCTTGACGATGCCCTGCATGGCCACGATCGGCGCCACGTTTTCCCCCCAGGCGCTTCGCCGCGCCATTGCGGTCACTATGCGGACGGTGCGAGTGGGCGCAAGCAAAAAAATGCACTTTCTCGTTGCCACGGGGTTTGATCAGGGGCAGCGTGCTTGGAACGGCGACGCCAGGGGCCGCCTCCGGGCTCAGCACGGATAGCGCCCAAGGCGATGTGACCGAAGCAGCGGCGACCACCGGCCAGGAGGGCGCCGCACGGGAGGACAACATGCTCATCCAATGCGACCGCCTCGATATCGGACCCGCGCAACCGCCCTGCGGCTGCGCGTTCCACGCCGCCCCGACCTTCTCAGCCGGCCTGCGTCGCCGCGGTATGTTGCGTGCCGCAGTGGCCGCCGGCTTCGCCGCCGCCCTGCCGTCCCGCGCCGACGCCCAACCCGGCCCGGCCATGCCGCGGATCGACGTTCACCATCACTACACGTCGCCGGGCCTGCTCGCGATGATGAAGGGGCGGCGGACCAACCAGGGCTTCAACATGGCCTGGACGCTGCAGAAGTCGCTGGACGCCATGGACGCCGCCGGGGTGACCATGGCCGTCGTGTCCACCAGCGACCCCGGCGTGTTCTTCGGCAACTTCGACGAGGCCAAGGCCCTGGCCCGGGATTGCAACGAGTACCAGGCGCGCATGATGGGCGACCATCCCGGCCGGTTCGGCATGTTCACGACCCTGCCGCTGCCCGACGTCGACAACACGCTGGCCGAGATCGCCTACGGCATTGACACCCTCAAGGCGCAAGGTGTCGGCATGATGACCAGCTACGGCACGAAATACCTGGGCGACCCGGCGTTCACGCCCGTGATGGAGGAGCTGAACCGCCGCCGGGCCACGGTGTTCGTGCATCCTTTGCAGCCGGCCTGCTGCAGCAACGTGGTGCCCGGGGTGCCGGATGTGGTGGTGGAATACGGCACCGAAACCTCGCGCACGATCGCCAGCTTGCTCATGAACCACACCACCGTTCGCTTTCCCGGCATCCGCTTCATCTTCTCCCACGGCGGCGGCGCCGTGCCGTTCCTGACCTTCCGGTTCCAGCGCATGGTCGGTGGCGATCCGGAGCTGATGAAAGCGGAACCCGGCGGCGCCGTGGCACTGATCCAGAAGCTGTATTTCGACACCGCCCAGGCCTGGAACCAGTATACGATGCCCTCGCTGATGCGATTGATGCCTTCCGACCACATCGTGTTCGGGTCCGACTTCCCGGCGGCCTCGCCGCTCGACACGGTCAACGGCTTGCGCGACTTTGGGCTGGACGCCGCGACGCGCGCCCGGATCGAGTATGGGAACGCGCGCGCCATCCTCGCGAACTTGGCCTGAGATGCGAGCGATGAGGGTCGCCCGCTTCGGCCTGGTCGGCGTGCTACTGGGGTCGGCAATGCCTGGCGGCGCCGCCGGGCAGACCGTGAACTCTCCTGCAGACGTGGCTCAGCTTGCCGACAAGAAGGTTCTGACGCTCGCCGGTGCCCAGCAGGTCGCCGCCGCTGCTCAGGCGCTTGCGGTCACGAACGGCTTCCGGCAATCGATCGTGGTGCTCGACGACGGTGGAAACCTGCTCGTGTTCTACCGGATGGACGCCGCCCAGTTGGCAGGCTTCCAGGTGGCGATGGCCAAGGCACGAACCGCTCTGCTGTTCCAGACCACCAGCAAGAGCTTCGCCGACCGGGTCCTGGCGGGTCAGACCAACGTGCTGGGGCTGCCCGGCGCCGCCCCCATCGATGGCGGTGTCCCCCTGATGCATGATGGGCGAATTGTCGGCGCACTCGGGATCAGTGGCGCCAGCCCGGCGCAGGACGGCCAAACTGCAACCGCCGCGGCGGCCACGCTCAGGTAGGTGTCCCAGCGTCTGGGCGTGTGTCCCTCGATGAAGCCCGGCCCGAAACGCTCGCCGAAGTCTATGGCCGGGCTTCTGCGAGGTGCTCACGGACCCAATCCTCCACGCTCGTGACCGCAATGCCGCGCCGCTGGTTGTAGGTCGTGCCCATGTCCCACGCCATGCCCGGGCCCGTCGCGAACAGGTCCTGGGCGCTGCCGCGGCCGAGCACGTCGTAGTCGACGCCGAACTGCCAGGGGAAGTAGCGCCGAACCTTCGCATGCAGCGCAGCCCTCGCGAGCTTGAGCTGCGTGCCTCGACCAGCGGCAAAACCGATGCAGCTCAAGACCGTATCGAAGCGCCGGAACGTATCGGCAAGCTCCTCGATCGAAGCGGCGGCGATGTCGCCCGGCACCAGGTCGCAGCCAAGCCGGCGCAATTCCTCGATATCCGCGCGCTTGCCGCCGTCCGCGGCGGCGATGGCTTCAGGCCGGAGCAGCACCGAAACCGCTACGCCCTCCGCCGCAGCGGGCGGCGCCAAAGGGCGGAGCACCGCCATGCCAAGCTCGCCAGCGCCCAACACCAGGATGGAGCCTATCGGCAGGGGGGCGGTCTGAGGATTGGATGAAGCCATCGGCTGAAGTGCCTTTCGTGCAACTGGTGTGTTCATGGACGGGCCGCCGCACAGCCCAGCTGGCGTGGCCGCTGCCAGGATGGTCACCCGATCAGGCGACGCAGCTTCGCCACCGCGCTCCCCGGAGTCGTCAGGACAGGCTTGCCGGTGGCCCGGGCGACCGCATCCGCCGCCCGCGCCATGCTGGACTGGGCAAGGGCGATCACGTCGCAGCCGGCGAAGCTTCGTGCCGCGGCCTCCGCGACCAGCCGGTCATGCCCGGCACCATCCCCTGCGTTCAGGGTCCCCGGGCTCACCGCGGGCGCCACCATGAGCCGGGGCTCGCCGCTGAAGGGCGTGGCC
>CAXSDH010000074.1:0-18742 GCA_964235765.1 uncultured Acetobacteraceae bacterium | reverse complement strand
AGGCGCGCTGGCGGCTGATGCACCAGTCCGGCCGGCCGGCGACCATGCTGGCGAGGCGGGCGCGGCCGGCCTCCGGGATGAAGGCGGTTTTGCCGATCTCCTCCAGGGCGCGGGCGCGGATCGCGTGGGCGCCGTCGAGCGCGATGAACCATTGCGGGGTGGCGCGGTAGATGACCGGGGCCTTGCTGCGCCAGCTATGCGGGTATGAATGCAGCAGGGCGCCGCGGGCGAGCAGGCCGCCGGCGGCCTCGATGGCCGCAGCCACCGGGCGGGCGGCCTTGAACACATGCAGCCCGGCGAATAAAGGCACCCACACGGCATAGGCGCCGTCCGGCCCCACCGCATCCGGCACCTCGAGGCCATAGGCGCGGCCGAGGGCGAAATCCTCCTCGCCGTGGGCGGGTGCGGTGTGGACGAAGCCGGTGCCCTGATCGGTGGTGACGTACTCCGCCGGCAGCAGCGGCACGTCATGGTCGTAGCCCTGCCCGCGCAGCGGATGGGCACAGACCGTGCCGGCCAGGGCCTCACCCTTGTAAACATGGACCAAATGGTGGGTGGCGATGCCTGCGGCGGCGGTCACCTCCGGCACGAGTGCCAGCGCCACCAGCAGCCGCTCGCCGACTTGCGCCAGCGAGCCCTCGGCGATGCCGTCCACTTGCAGCAGGGCGTATTCGATGTCGGAGCCATAGGCGATGGCGCGGTTGCCGGGCAGGGTCCAGGTGGTCGTGGTCCAGATGACCACCGCCGCGTCGGGGACGGGTCCCGAGAGCACCGGAAACCGTACGAAGACGGTATCGCTGGTGCGGTCGTGGTACTCGATCTCGGCTTCCGCCAGCGCGGTGCGCTCCACCGGGCTCCACATCACGGGCCGCAGCCCGCGATACAGCGTGCCGTTGAGCAGGAACTTGCCGATCTCGGCGGCGATGGCAGCCTCGGAGGCGAAGTCGAACGTCGCGTACCGCCCGGCCCAGTCGCCCACCACGCCCAGGCGCTGGAACTCCGCCGTTTGCACCTCGAGCCAATGCTGCGAATAGCGGCGGCACTCGTCCCGGAAGTCCAGCACCGGCACGGCATCCTTGTCGCGGCCGGACTTGCGGTATTCCTCCTCGACCTTCCATTCGATCGGCAGGCCATGCGTATCCCAGCCCGGGATGTAGTTCACGTCCTGCCCGGCCATGCGGTGCGCGCGCATGATCACGTCCTTCAGGATGCGGTTCATCGCGTGCCCGGTGTGCACGTTGCCGTTGGAATAGATGGGGCCGTCGTGCAGCACGAAGGTGGGCCGGCCGGCCATGGCGGCACGGGTGCGCTCCCACAGGCCGATCCGCTCCCAGCGGGCCAGCATGTCCGGCTCGCGCCTGGGAAGGTCGCCGCGCATGGGGAAGGGCGTGCTGGGCAGGAATACGGTGGTTTTGTAGTCGCCGGGTTGGTCGGGGCTGGGCTTGTCGGGGGTCTCGGTCATGATGGATCCGTGGTCGGCGGTTGCGCGGGCAGCAGGCGTCCGGCCGTCAGGCGGCCGGAGGGCTAATTCGCGCAGGGGCGATGCGGACCATGCGGAGGTTATGCGGATCGGGGGTGGGCGGGGTCAAGCCCAGTTGTCTTCCACGCCCGGGTCCGCCGTGATAACGATGCGGTGTCATAACGGAGTTGCCCCATGTTGCAGGTGGTTTTCGTGCCCGGCATCCTCGGCTGCACCATGGTCCGCAAGGATGGCGTCGTCCTGTGGCCGCCGCTGAGCCAGGAGGCGCCGATGGACTTGCCGACCCGCACGGCCGGGTTGCTGGACCCCACGACCGAGCCGGGCGAGATCATCCGCAGGATCGACGACCTGCTGTTTGGCACGCCCGAGTACGGCCCCGTGCTCGATGCGCTCGAAGGCTTGGCGGGAGTCACCCTGCACAAGTTCGTCTATGACTGGCGGCGGGACGCCATCGAGCAGGCGGGGCTGCTGGCGGGCCTGGTCCAGACCGCGGCCGGCCGCGGCAGCGTCGTCATCGTGGCGCACAGCATGGGCGGGTTGCTCGCCCGCCTGATGCTCGAGGGACCCGGCCGCAAGCCCGCCTGGTTCAAGGCGGTCAAGCAGTTGATCACGGTGGCGGCGCCGCATTTGGGGGCGCCCCTGGCCTTGTTCCGCGTGCTGGGAATGGACGGGATCGCGCCCATCGTGTTCCCGGCCTCGGCGGTGGCCACGCTCGCCTCGAAGCCCGAGCTGTTCCCCGCCGCGCACCAGTTGCTTCCTGCGCCGTCGGTGGAGTGCGTCACCTATCCGAACGGGGGCAAGCGGGACGTGCTGTCGGCGTTCATCGGGCTGGCGCCGGCGGGGGTGAAGGCGAACCGGGCCGTGCATGCCGTGTTGGGCAAGTACCGCAAGCCAGCCGGGGTGCTGTACCGCTCGGCCTATGCGAGCGGGCATTTGGAGACGGTGGCTGGAATCGTGGTGGACGCGCTCGGCTACCCCAAGCATCAGCCCGGCGACGGCGACGGCACGGTTCCGCTGTGGAGCGCCGACCCGGATTGCCCGCCGGAGTTCTTCGACGACAGCGCGGGGTTCCGGGCGGACCATGTCGGCGTGCTGAACAACTCCGACTTCCGCGAGGCGCTGATGGGCTGGGTCGGCGAGTTCCGCGAGATGAGCTAACCGCTTGCGCGAAGGGAGGGGGCGTCGAGCAGCGACCGCGCCTGCGCCGCATCGGCCATGATTTGGCCGCGCAATTCGTCGAACGAGCCGAACTTGCGTTCCGCGCGCAGGAAGGCATGCAGGGCGACCGCGATCTCCTGGCCGTAGAGGTCGCCGCTCCAATCGAACAGATGCGCCTCCACCCGGCTTTCCGTGCCTTCGTTTACCGTGGGGCGGCGGCCGATGTTGGCCACGCCGGGCACGACGGCGCCGTCCGCCAGCCGGGCACGGACCGCGTAGACGCCGCGGGCCGGTTCCAGGTGGGCGCCCAAGGGCAGGTTCGCGGTGGGGAAGCCGATGGTGCGGCCGCGCTTCTCGCCGTGGGCGACCCTGCCCCGCACCGCCCAGGCCCGGCCCAGCTCGGCGGCGGCGCGCTCGGGATAGCCGTCTTGCAGCAGGCGGCGGATGCGGGTGGAACTGATCGGGCCCTGCGCGTCGGCCAGCTTCGGCGCCACGGTCAGGCCGATGCCCAGCGCCTCGGCCCGGGCCGCGAGAAAGGCGATGCCGCCGCCGCGGCGGTGGCCGAAGGCGAAATCCGGGCCGCAGGCGAGGTGCGCCGCGCCGACCCCGGCATGCAGCACCTGGTCGGTGAAGGCGGCGGCGTCGAGGTTGGAGAAGGCGGGGTCGAACGGGATCTCGTACAGCACCTGCACGCCCAGCGCCGCCAGGGCTGCGGCCCGCTCGGCGGCCAGGGTGAGGCGGAAGGGCGGGTCTTCGGGGCGGAACAGCTCGCGCGGGTGCGGCTCGAAGGTGAGCACGGCGAGCTTGGCGCCGGGCCGGGCGGCGTGCGCGGCACGGAGCAGGTGGGCGTGGCCGAGGTGCACGCCGTCGAAGTTGCCCAGGGCGACCGTGGCGCCCCGCAGGTCCTCCGGCAGGCCGCGCCAGGCCCGGACGACATCCACTAGCTGCGGCTGCGCGGCAGCACCATCGCTTCGCCTTCGATGACCACCTTGCCCTTCACGGTGCAGGTCGTCTTGAGCGTCGCGCGCTTCTTCCCGGGGTCGAGCGCCGTCACCTCCGCCGTCGCGGTCACGGTGTCGCCGATGCGGACGGGCGCGCGGAACCGCAGGGTCTGCGCCATATAGATCGTGCCGGCGCCGGGCAGCCGGGTGCCCAGCACGGCGCTGATCAGCCCGGCTGACAGCATGCCATGCGCCACCCGCTCCTTGAACACGGAGGCGGCGGCGGCTTCGGCATCGAGGTGCACCGGGTTGGTGTCGGTGCTGACGGCCGCGAACAGCAGGATGTCGGCCTCGGTGATGGTTTTGCCCACGCTGGCCGTCTGGCCCAATTGCAGGTCCTCGAACGCAAATCCGTCCACCAATGCACTCCCCGCCTTCTGGCCCCGCCGTCTGGTTGGACAAGGCATGGGCCGGATGCTTAGGTCAAGCCGTCACGGGACGGGACGCGTTCATGCCGCGGCGGGAGGTGGCCGTGACCGCCGGCCTGCTAGAGACATCCTAAGGAAGGGCTCGCCCCATGGACCGCCACCACGACGCCGCCCAGTTGCTGCTCAGCGCAAGGCGGGACGCAACGCAGCGGTTGCATAGCTTGCCCGAGGCCATGCGGCCGCGCACCCTGGAGCAGAGCTATTTGGTGCAACGCGCGATCATGCGCGAGCTGGGGGAGATCGGCGGCTGGAAGGTCGGCTCGCCCAACCCGGCCGGCGGATTGGCCTGCGCGCCGCTGCCGGCGCGCGGCGTGGCGCCGAGCCCGGCCGAGACCGCCTGCCACGACCGCGGCGTCGAAGCCGAGATCGCGCTCCGCATGGGCGCGAGCCTGCCGCCGCGCGAGACGCCCTATGCCGAGGCCGAGGTGCTGGCGGCGATCGAGTCCGCGCACCCCGTCATCGAGGTGCTGGACAGCCGCTATACCGACGTGGGCGCGGTGGACCCGCTGTCGAACCTGGCCGACAGCCTTTCGCACCACGGCTTGATCGTGGGGCCGGCCATCGCCGGCTGGCAGGGGATCGACTTCGCGGCGGAAAGCGTGCGGCTGCTGGTGGACGGGCAGGAGATCAAGCGGCGCACTGCGAACCCGGCCGGGCCGATGCTGCGGCTGGTGGTGTGGCTGGCCAATGAGGGCGCGCACTGGGCAGGCGGATTGCGGGCGGGGCAGATGGTCACGACCGGTTCGTGGACGGCGAAGGACTTCGTGGCGCCGGGGGCTTCGGTGCGGATCGCGTTCGACCATTGCGGCGAGGCCGCGGTGCGGTTCGCGCCATGAAGGCGCTCATCGTGGGCGCGGGGCCGGGTCTCTCGGCGAGCTTCGCGCGCAAGCTGGCAGGGGCTGGCTACGGCGTGGCGCTGGCGGCGCGGCGGACGGACAAGCTGGCGGCCCTGGCGGCGGAAACCGGGGCGACGCTGCACCAGTGCGATGCGACGGACCCGGCGGCGGTGGCCGGGCTGTTCGCGGCGGTGCCGTCGCCGGATGTCGTGCTGTACAACGCAAGCTATCGCGTGCGGGGCGCCTTCGTGGAGCTCGACCCAGCCGAAGTCGCCAAAACGCTCGCCGTGTCCGCGTTCGGCGCGTTCCTGGTAGCGCAGCAGGCCGCGCGAACGATGCTTGCGGCGGGGCGAGGCACGATCGTGCTGACCGGAGCTTCGGCGGGGGTGAAGGGCTATGCGGAGTCCGCGCCGTTCGCGATGGGCAAGTTCGCCTTGCGCGGGCTGGCGCAAAGCATGGCCCGCGAGTTGCATCCGCAGGGGGTGCATGTGGTGCACGTGGTTGTGGACGGCCCCATAAGGGCGGCGGAGCGGCCGGAGCCGGCCGACAAGCCGGACAGCATGCTCGACCCGGACGCGATCGCGCAGACGATGCTGGACGTACTGCGGCAGCCGCGCTCATGCTGGACGGACGAAGTGGCGGTGCGGCCTTGGGTGGAGCGGTTCTGAGGCGCGAGGGCCCAGGTGGCCAGTTGGTAGGTGGCCGGTCGCAGCTAGAGCCGCCGCACTTCCCGCCATTGCCAGGCGCCCAGCACCGGCAGCCCCCAGGCCACGTCCTTCGCCCGACGCAGCAGCGAGACCCCGAGCGCCAGGTCGGGCGGAACTCCGAAAATCGCGCCTAGGCCGACGTAGCCCGCCTCCTGCACGCCTGCCGCGCCGGGGACGAGGAAGGCGGCGCCGATCAGGGCGTCCAGCAGGGCCTCCATGGCCAGGATCGTGACCAGGTCCGCGTGATGGCCCAGCAGGCGCAGGCTGAGCCAGGTGGCGCCGCCGGTGGCGCACCAGCCGGCGAGATGCATCAAGGCGCCCAGCAACAGGCGGCTCGGGCTGGCGTAGAGGCGGGTCATCTCCGCGCGAAGCTGGTCCAGGCCGCCATGGCTGCGGAACCACTCGCCGAGCAGCCGGCCGCCGAGCGCCTGGATGCCGCGGCCGATCCTAGTGCGCTGGGCGTAGGCAAGCGCCACCAGGGCTGCCGCCGTGCCGAGCCCGACAGCCAAGGGTCCGGCCAGGGCCGAGCCCGGCCGCGCCAGGATCAGCACGGCCAGGCCGAACAGGGAGAACAGCAACTGCGCCATGATCTCCGCCGTCACGTCCACCACCGTGCTGGCGGCGGCCGTCGGCCAGGCCAGGCCTTGCAGGGTCACGGCGCGCGCGCCGATCACGTAGCCGCCCACCGGGGAGAACGGCAGGCAGGTGGTGGCGGAGTCGCGGACCATGCGGCCCCATATCAGCAGGCGCGGCCGCACGCCCGGCAGCACGCACGCCCAGGCCAGGCCCAGCAGCACGAACATCCCCCCTTGCACCAGCATCAGCAGAAGGAAGCCCCCCCAGCCGACCGCCAGCGCCGCGCCCACCACCTGCGCCGCGTCGAAACGCAGCAGCAGCAGCGCGATGACTGCAACGCCGGCCAAGGCGAGCAGGATGGACAGGCGTTTCATGCGGGGCCACTACACCAGCCCGCCGTGCTTGCGATATAGGGCAGGCGTGCTGCAAGGAACTCCAGTGACATCCACCCCAGCGACCCTCGTGACAGGCGCCACCGGCTTCGTCGGCTCCGCCGTCGCCCGCGCCTTCCTGGAGCGCGGCCATTCATTGCGGCTGCTGGTGCGGCCGGGTGGGGATCGCCGTAATATCGAGGGCCTGCCGGCCGAGCTGGTGGAGGGCGACCTGCGCGACCCTGCCTCGCTCGCCGCCGCCGTGCAGGGCTGCACCTACATGGCGCATGTCGCGGCGGATTACCGATTGTGGGTGCCGGACCCCGCGCCCATGCTGGCGGCCAACGTGGACGGCACGCGCGCGCTGCTGCTCGCGGCCCGGGACGCGGGGGTGCGGCGCATCGTCTATTGCAGCAGCGTGGCCGCGCTTGGCCTGGTGGGCGACGGCACGCCAGGCACCGAGGAGACGCCGGTGCATCCGGAGGCGATCGTCGGCGCCTACAAGCGGTCCAAATACCTGGCCGAGCAGGCGGTGCGGGAGCTGGTGGCGCATGAGGGGGTGCAGGCGGTGATCGTAAACCCCTCCACGCCGATCGGGCCGCGCGACGTCAAGCCGACGCCTACGGGCAAGATGGTGCTCGATGCCGCGGCCGGGCGCATGCCGGCCTATGTGGAGACCGGGCTGAACGTGGTGCATGTCGATGACGTGGGGCTGGGCCATGTGTTGGCGCTCGAGCGCGGCCGGGTCGGCGAGGCGTATATCCTGGGAGGCACGGATCTCGGCATGGCGGAGATCCTGGCCATGATCGACGATGTCGTAGGGCGGCGCGCGCGGCGGCGGACCAAGCTGCCGCATGCGGCGCTGTGGCCGGTGGCGGTCGGCATGGAGGGCGCCGCGCGAGCCTTCGGCATCTCGCCGCTGGTGACGCGGGAGATGTTGGCAATGGCGCGCAAGCGGATGTTCTTCTCCTCGGCCAAGGCGGCGGAGAAGCTGGGCTACGCGCCTCGGCCGCCGCGCCAGGCGCTGGCCGACGCCGTCGCTTGGTTCCGCGCCGAGGGGCGGCTTCCGGCATGACGGCGGTCGCGGCACTCGCGCTGCTGGCCTGGGCCTATTTGCTGCTGGGGCACGGCCGGTTCTGGCAGGCCGGCCCGGTGCTGCGGCCGGCCTATCCGGCGGGTGCGCCTGCGGTGGACGTGGTGATCCCGGCCCGCGACGAGGCCGAGGGCATCGAGGCGGCGCTGCGCTCCCTGCTCGCGCAGGACTACGCGGGTCCGCTGCGGATCATCGTGGTGGACGATGGCAGCACGGACGGGACGGGACGCATCGCGCGCGGCGTGGGCACGCCGGGTTCCGCCGGGACGGGCCTTGCGCGGGCGACGGTGCTCGATGGCGCCGCCCGGCCCGCGGGGTGGAGCGGCAAGCTGTGGGCGGTGTCGCAGGGCGTGGACCACACCACGGCGGACCTGATCCTGCTCACCGACGCGGACATCGTGCACGCCCCCGCCCACGTCGCCACCTTGGTCGCGCGGGCGGAGCGGGATGGGCTGGACCTCGTGTCCGAGATGGTCGAGCTGCGGGCCGAAAGCCTGGCCGAACGGGCGCTGGTGCCGGCCTTCGTGTTCTTCTTCCAGATGCTGTACCCGTTCGCGCGGGTGAACGACCCGGCCAGCCGCACCGCCGCCGCGGCCGGCGGCACCATGCTGCTGCGCCGCCGGGCGCTCGAGCGGATCGGCGGCATCGCCGGGCTGCGCGGCGCGCTGATCGACGACGTGGCGCTCGCGGCGCGGGTCAAGCCTGGCGGCGGCGTGTTCCTCGGCCACAGCCAGTTGGCCCGCAGTGTGCGGCCCTACCCGGGCGCCGCCGACGTGTGGCGCATGGTGGCGCGCACGGCGTACGTGCAGTTGCGGTTCTCGCCGCTGGTCCTGCTGGGCACCGTGCTGGGGCTGGCGCTGGTGTGGCTGGCGCCGCCGCTGATCGCCCTGTTCGGCCATGGCGCGGCGCGCGGGATGGCGGCGCTCGCCTGGGCCGGATCGGCGCTGTCGTTCGTACCGACGCTGCGCCGCTTCCGCCAGTCGCCGCTCTGGGCGCTGGCGCTGCCGGGCATTGCCTGCTTCTACATGGCGGCGACGATCGGCTCCGCCATCGACCATCATCGCGGCCGGGGCGTGGTTTGGAAACGCCGCGCCTACCAGCGGGCCGGCGCGTGAACTCGGTCGAGTCCTGGTCCGGCAAGAACCGTGCCGACGAGAACTTTCCGGTCGGCTCCGCGCTGATCCGCCCGGCGCTGCGGCCGCATGTGCACGCGTTCTATGCCTTCGCCCGCAACGCCGACGACATCGCCGACAGCCCGGTGCTGCAGGCCGCCGACAAGGTGGCCCGGCTCGACCGGATGGAGGCGGTGCTGCTCGGCCATGAGGCCCTGGGCTCGCCCAGCGCCACCGGCCTGCGCGCGAGCCTTGCGGAAACCGGCGTCACCGCCCGCCACGCGCAGGATTTGCTGATCGCCTTCCGCCAGGACGCGACGAAGCGGCGCTATGCCACATGGGACGAGCTGCACGAGTATTGCCGGTTCTCCGCCATGCCGGTGGGCCGCCACGTGCTGGATCTGCACGGCGAGGACCCGGCCACGCACGCGCCGAGCGACCCGCTCTGTGCCGCGCTACAATTGCTGAACCACCTGCAGGATTGCGCGAAGGACCTGGCGGCGCTCGACCGCTGCTATCTTCCGGAAGACATGCTGGACGCCGCCGGCGCGGCCGCGCCGGACGTGGCGGGAATCGCTGAGACGCCGGGGCTGCGGCGGGTGTTCGGGCTGCTGCTGGACCATGTGGACGTGTTGAACGACCGGGCTGCCGACCTGCCGCGCCTGACTAGGGACCGGCGGCTGCGGCTGGAGGTCGCCGTTATCCTGGGTCTCTCGCGCCGCCTGGCCCGCCGGCTGCGCGACGGCGACCCGGTGGCGGCGCGGGTGAAGTTGCAGCGGGTGGACGTGGCGGGCAGCATGGTCGCGGCGCTGCGGTGGGCGGCGTGAGCGCGCTGGGGGCGGAGCCGCGCGACCTGGCCGAAGTGGAAGCGCTGGTGCGCCGGGCCGGGACGTCGTTCTACCGCGGCATGAAGGTGCTGCCGCCCGACCGGCGAGCGGCGATGTACGCGATCTATGCCTTCTGCCGCATCGTGGACGACGTCGCCGACGAGCCGGCGCCGCTGCCGGACAAGCTGGCCGGGCTGGCAGCCTGGCGGGCGCGCATCGGCGCCCTCTATGCCGGCCGCGCCGACGATGCCGTGACCCGCGTGCTGCTGCCGGCGGTGCAGCGCTACGGGCTGCGGCGCGAAGACTTCCTGGCGATCATCGACGGCATGCAGATGGACACCGAGACGGCGATTGTCGCGCCGGACCTCGCAGCGCTCGACCTGTATTGCGACCGGGTGGCCGCCGCGGTGGGCCGGCTCTCGGTTCGCGCGTTCGGGGACGATTCGGCCGATGCGGACCAGGTGGCCTGGCACCTCGGCCGCGCCCTGCAACTGACCAACATCCTGCGCGACGTGGCCGAGGATGCCGGCCGCGGGCGCCTCTATTTCCCGCGCGAGTGGCTCGACGAGGCCGGCGTGCCGCCCGAGCCCGCGGCCGCGCTGCACCATGCCGCCCTGCCCGCCCTTTGCGCACGGATGGCGGCCCAGGCGCACCGGCACTTCGCGCAAGCCCATGCGGCGATGGCGCGCTGCCGGCCGAAGGCGATGCGCCCGGCCCGGCTGATGGGGGCGACGTACGCGGCGCTGCTGGACCGCTTGGAGCTTCGGGGCTGGTCGCATCCGGAGGTGCCGGTGCGCTTGCCGAAGTGGCAGAAACTCTGGATCGCCCTGCGCTTCGCACGATGAGGCCGCGCCACGTGCATGTCGTCGGCGCCGGCCTGGCGGGGTTGTCCGCCGCGCTCACGCTCACGGTCGCCGGTGTCGCCGTAACGCTGCACGAGGCGGGTCCGGCGGCCGGGGGGCGGTGCCGGTCGTATTTCGACCGCGAGCTTGGGTGCCGCATCGACAACGGCAACCACCTGCTGCTGTCGGGCAACAAGGCCGCCTATGCGTTCCTCGACCAGGTCGGCGCGCGGGCCACCATGGCCGGGCCGGGCCGCCCGGTGTTCCCGTTCATGGACCTGGCGACCGGCGAACGCTGGACCGTGCGGCCCAACCCCGGCCGCCTGCCGTGGTGGGTGTTCAGCCCGGGCCGCCGCGTGCCCGGCGCCCGCCTCCGGGAGTACTTCGATCTGCTGGCGCTGCGCCGGGCCGGGCCGGATGCGACGGTCGCCGGCACGTTGCGCGAGGGCCCGCTGTATCGCCGGTTGCTGGAGCCGCTGGCCGTCGCCGCGCTGAACACCCCGGCCGAGACGGCAAGCGCCCGCCTGCTGGCGGCCGTGGTGGAGGAGAGCCTGGCGCTGGGTGGCCGCGCCTGCATCCCGGCCTTCCCGCGCGAGGGCCTGTCCGAAAGCTTCATCGACCCGGCACTCGCCTGGCTCGCCGCCCGAGGCGCCACCGTCCGGCTCGGCAGCCGCATCGCCGGATTGGAGCGGGCCGGCGGGCGCCTGGTCGGCTTGGGACCGCACGCCATCGGCGCCGACGAGGCGGCAGTGCTGGCCGTCCCCGCCGCGGTGGCGGTGGGCATGCTGCCCGGCCTGAGCGCGCCGGACCGGTTCGAGGCCATCCTCAACGTCCATTTCCGCACTGACGCCGACCCCGGCGAGGCAGGGTTCACCGGCCTGGTCGGGGGAACGGCGGAGTGGGTGTTCGTCAAACCAGGCGTGGTCAGCGTGACCATCTCCGCCGGCAATCGCGCGATGGACACACCAACCGTGGCTTTGGCGCAACAAGTGTGGCATGATGTGCGCACCGTGCTGCATCTTCCTGAACCCATCCCGCCCTGGCGCGTCGTAAAAGAGAAGCGCGCGACCTTCGCTGCCACGCCCGATCAGGACCGGCTCCGCCCCGCTGCTCATATCGGGCTGGCGAACCTGGCACTGGCCGGCGATTGGACGGCGACCGGCTTGCCCGCGACGATCGAAGGTGCCATCAGGTCCGGCCGAACCGCGGCCGAAACCGTTCTTCTTGCCTAACCGAGCAGACCGAACCCCATGTCCAGCGAGACCATGACCCGACCCCCGTCGAGCGCCCAAGCGGCGCTGGACTCCGCGATCGGGACGGCGGCCACGGCCCTCGCGCAGCGGCAGAGGGCGGACGGGCATTGGGTGTTCGAGCTGGAAGCCGACGCGACCATCCCGGCGGAATACGTGTTGCTGGAGCACTACCTCGACCGCATCGACGCGCCGTTGCAGGCCAAGATCGGCGTTTACCTCCGCCGCATCCAGGGCGGCCATGGCGGCTGGCCGCTGTTCCACGACGGCAAGTTCGACCTCTCGGCCAGCGTGAAGGCCTATTTCGCCCTGCGCGCCATCGGCGACCCAGCCGACGCCCCCCACATGCGCCGCGCCCGCGAGGCGATCCTGGCCGCGGGCGGCGCCGAGCGCTGCAACGTGTTCACCCGCATCCAACTGGCGCTGTTCGGGCAGGCGCCCTGGCGCGCCGCGCCTTCGATGCCGGTGGAGATCATGCACCTGCCGCGGTGGTCGTTCTTTCACCTGTCGAAGGTCTCCTACTGGTCCCGCACCGTCATGGTGCCGCTTCTCGCGCTGATGGCGCTGCGGCCGAAGGCACGCAACCCGCGGGGGATTTCCATCGGCGAGCTGTTCCGCACGCCCCCTGAGCAGGTGCGCGACTGGATTCGCGGCCCCTACCGCTCGGCCTGGGGCCATGTGTTCAAGGGGCTCGACGTCGTCGTGCGCCGGGTCGAGCCGCTGCTGCCGCGGGCCTCGCGGGACCGCGCCGTGCAGAAAGCCGTCGCCTTCGTGACCGAGCGGTTGAACGGCGAGGACGGCCTGGGCGCCATCTACCCGGCCATGGCGAACACGGTCATGATGTTCGACGCGCTCGGATATCCGGCCGACCACCCGCACGCCGCCACCGCCTGGGCGGCGATCCGTAAGCTGCTGGTCGTCACCGAGGCCGAGGCCTATTGCCAGCCCTGCCTGTCGCCGATTTGGGACACCAGCCTAGCCGGGCACGCGGTCGTTGAAGCGACCGGCGCCAATGCGGACGTGGATGCCGCCTGCCACTGGCTGGCCGCGCGGCAGGTGACCGAAGTGCGCGGCGACTGGGCCGACATCCGCCCGCACGCCCCCCCGGGCGGTTGGGCGTTCCAGTACGAAAACGCACACTACCCCGACGTGGACGACACCGCCGTGGTGGGCATGCTGCTGCATCGCAATGGCGACCCGGCGCATGCGCCCTCAATCGAGCGCGCGCGCGACTGGATTCTCGGCATGCAAAGCCGGGACGGCGGCTGGGGCGCCTTCGATGCGGACAACAACCATCATTTCCTCAACCACATCCCGTTCGCCGACCATGGCGCCCTGCTCGATCCGCCGACTGCCGACGTGACGGCCCGCTGCGTCTCGTTCCTGGCGCAACTGGGCCATGCCGCCCGCGAACCGGCCATGGCGCGGGCGATCGATTACCTGCGGCGCGAACAGGAGGCGGACGGCAGTTGGTTCGGCCGCTGGGGCACCAACTACATCTACGGAACGTGGTCTGTGCTATGCGCGCTCAACGCCGCCGGGCTGCCGCACGACGACCCGGCCATTCGCCGCGCCGCCGCCTGGCTGCACGACCGCCAGCGCAGCGATGGTGGCTGGGGCGAGGACGAGGAAAGCTACGCCCACGCGCCGCCGGGCGAGTACCACGCCAGCACCCCCTCGCAGACGGCCTGGGCCATGCTGGGCCTTATGGCCGCGGGCGATACCGGTCTCGCGGTGGCGCGCGGCGCGGAATACCTCGCCCGCACGCAGCGGGGCGACGGCGAATGGGAGGAGCGGGCCTATACGGCAGTGGGCTTCCCGCGCGTGTTCTACTTGCGCTACCACGGCTACCGGCTGTTCTTCCCCCTGATGGCGCTGGCTCGGTTCCGCAACTTGCAGCGTGGCAACAGCCGCCGGGTGGCGTTCGGTTTCTGATCCGCCAGACCACGCCAGCGGCCCATCCTACGCGGGCGGCATCGTTGTCGGCCTCGAGGCGGAGGCGCGGATCGCCCGGCGGCTCGGCGTCCCGGTCGAGATTGGCGGCGGCGGCGAGGCAGGCGCGGCGGCGGCGGCGGCCCGCCTGATCGCGATGGGGGTCCGCAGCCTGCTCAGCTTCGGCTTGGCAGGCGGCCTCGACCCTACGCTTGAGCCGGGCGCCCTGGTGGTGCCGGACGTGATATTGTCGCTGGACGGGCACTTCCCGACCGATCCGCGCCTGGCGGCCGGGCTGGGGCGGGTTGGCGGCGTCCTGTTCAGCGGCGGCGAGGTGGTGGCGACCGTGGCCGAAAAGCGTGAACTGCACGCGCGGACCGGGGCCGCCGCGGTGGATCTAGAGAGTGCCGCCGTCGCGCAGGCCGCCAGCCGCCACGCGTTGCCGTTTGCAGCGCTCCGCGCCATTTGCGACCCGGCCTCTCGCTCGCTGCCGCACGCCGCCCTTGTGGCGCTTGATCCGCAGGGACGTATCGGGCCGTGGCGGGTGGCGAGGGCGGCGCTGGCCCGGCCGCGGGACATCCCGATCCTTCTGGCGCTGGCGACCGATGCGGCACGGGCGCGGCGGGCGTTGCAGGGGCGGGTGGATGCAATCCGGCGGCTGGGGACGCTGGGCTAAGCAAGCCAGCAGTCGCCCGAGCGAGCAGATCGCGGCGTTGGGCGCCTGGATCGCATCTGCGCCAGGCCACCCTGCGTCGGATGAGCTGGAAGCGAACTGGCTGCTGGCCCGCCGCGGTCGAAGGGCGGCTCGGAGAGGCGCAGCGAGCGCCACGGCGACCTTCTGGGGTGAGCGTGTGCCTTGGAAAGTTCCTGGCAGTCCGCCAGGGACAGGCTCCAGGTGTTGTCGAGCAGGCAGAGTTCGTGGGCGATCTCGTCGTAGGGCGCCGTTAGCCGGCTGGGCCGGCTGGGTTCGCCGGCGGCAATGATCGCCTGTTTCACCCTGCCCGCCGCAGCTTTCCGGTGGGGAGCAGGGGGCGGAGGAAGCGGCCGGTGTGGCTGGCTTCGTTGGCGGCGATGGCTTCGGGGGGGCCTTCGGCGACCAGCATTCCGCCGCCTTCGCCGCCTTCGGGGCCGAGGTCGAGCACCCAATCGGCGGTTTTTATCACTTCGAGGTTGTGCTCGATCACGACGACCGTGTTGCCTTGGTCCACCAGCGCGTGCAGCACCTCGAGCAGCTTGCGCACGTCTTCGAAGTGCAGGCCGGTGGTGGGTTCATCGAGGATGTAGAGGGTGCGGCCGGTGGCGCGCCGGGCCAGTTCCTTGGAGAGCTTGATGCGCTGGGCCTCGCCGCCCGAGAGGGTGGTGGCTTGCTGGCCCAGGCTGATGTAGCCGAGGCCGACTTGCTGGAGGATGGTCAGGCGGTCGCGGATGCGATTGACGGCGCTGAAGAAGGGGACGGCTTCGTCCACCGTCATGGCGAGCACGTCGGCGATCGACTTGCCGCGGAACTTGATGTCGAGCGTTTCGCGGTTGTAGCGGGCGCCTTTGCAGGTGTCGCAGGTGACGAACACGTCTGGCAGGAAGTGCATTTCGATTTTGATCAGTCCGTCGCCTTGGCAGGCTTCGCAGCGTCCGCCCTTGACGTTGAAGCTGAAGCGGCCGGATTTGTAGCCGCGGGCGCGGCTTTCGGGCAGTTCGGCGAACCAGTCGCGGATGGGGGCGAAGAGGTCGGTGTAGGTGGCCGGGTTACTGCGCGGGGTGCGGCCGATGGGCGACTGGTCGATGTCGATGATTTTGTCGAGCTGTTCCAGCCCTTCCAGGCGGTCATGCAAGGCGGGCACCTCGCCGGAGCCCATGAGGCGGCGGCTGGCGGCTTTGTAAAGCGTGTCCACCACCAGGGTGGATTTGCCGCCGCCGGAGACGCCGGTGACGCAGGTGAAGGTGCCCATCGGGAAGCCGGCGGTCACGGATTTCAGGTTGTTGCCGCGGGCGCCGATGATGCGGAGCATGCGTTTCGGGTCGATTTTGCGGCGTTTCGGCAAGGGGATGAAGCTGCGGCCGGAGAGGTATGCGCCGGTGATGCTGGCCGGGTTGGCCATGACCTGGTCGGGCGTGCCTTCGGCGATGACGTGGCCGCCCGCCAGCCCGGCGGCCGGGCCCATGTCGATCAGATGGTCGGCGGCGCGGATGGCGTCTTCGTCGTGCTCTACGACCAGCACCGTGTTGCCGAGCGCCTTGAGGCGCCGGAGGGTGCCGAGCAGGCGCTCGTTGTCGCGCTGGTGCAGGCCGATGCTGGGCTCGTCCAGCACGTATAGCACCCCGGTGAGGCCGGAGCCGATTTGGCTGGCGAGGCGGATGCGCTGGCTTTCGCCGCCGGAGAGGGTGGTGCTGCCGCGCGCGAGGGTGAGGTAGTCGAGCCCGACATCGACCAGAAATTGGAGGCGCTCGACGATCTCGCGCAGGATGCGGCGGGCGATTTCCTGGCGTTGCGGAGTGAGGGTTTCGTGCACGCCGTGGAACCAGGCGAGCGCGCGGCGGATTGGCAGGTCGCCGGCGGCGGCGATGTGGAGGCCGGCGATGCGCACGGCCAGCGCCTCCGGCTTGAGGCGGGCGCCGCCGCAGACGGCGCAGGGTTTTTCGGCCTGGTAGCGGCTCATTTCCTCGCGCACCCAGGCGCTGTCGGTTTCCTGCCAGCGGCGTTGCAGGTTTCGCAGCACGCCCTCGAAGGGTTTGTTGACGGCGTAGGCGCGGACACCGTCCTTGTAGCTGAACTCGATCGGGTCGTTGCCGGAGCCGGTGAGCACGGCGGCGCGGACCGCATCGGGCAGCTCGGCCCAGGGGGTGCGGGTGCTGATTTTGTAGTGGCGGGCGATGCCTTGCAGGGTTTGGTCGTAATAGGGGCTTTGCGCGCCGCTCCAGGGGGCGACAGCGCCGGCGGCCAGGCTGAGGCGTTCGTCGGGAATGACGAGGTTGGGGTCGAAGAAGCTTTCCACGCCCAACCCGTCGCAGGCCGGGCATGCGCCGTGCGGCGAGTTGAAGCTGAACAGGCGCGGCTCGATTTCCTCGATGGTGAAGCCGCTGACCGGGCAGGCGAAGCGCGAGCTGAACACGATGCGGGCGCCGCCATCGGCGTCTTCGGCGTAGACGACGCCGTCGGAGAGGGCGAGGGCGGTTTCGAAGCTGTCGGCCAGGCGCGCCTGGACGCCGTCGCGCACCACGACGCGGTCCACCACGGCCTCGATCTCGTGCTTGATCTTGCGGTTGAGCGCGGGGACGTCGCCGATGTCGTAGAGGGTGCCGTCCACTTTTACGCGGGTGAAGCCGCGGCGCTGCAGGTCGGCGAGTTCCTTGCGGTATTCGCCCTTGCGGTCCCGCACGACGGGGGCGAGCAGCAGCAGGCGGGTGCCTTCGGGCATGGCGGCGACGCGGTCCACCATCTGGCTGACGGTTTGCGCCTCGATCGGCTCGCCGGTGGCGGGGGAGTAGGGCACGCCGGCGCGGGCCCAGAGCAGGCGCATGTAGTCGTGGATTTCGGTGACGGTGCCGACGGTGCTGCGCGGGTTGCGGCTGGTGGTTTTCTGCTCGATGGAGATGGCGGGCGAGAGGCCCTCGATGCTGTCCACGTCGGGCTTGCCCATCAGTTCGAGGAACTGGCGGGCGTAGGCGGAGAGGGATTCGACGTAGCGGCGCTGGCCTTCGGCGTAGATGGTGTCGAAGGCGAGGCTGGACTTGCCGGAGCCGGACAGGCCGGTGATGACCGTCAGGCTGTCGCGGGGAATGTCGACGTCGATGTTCTTGAGGTTGTGCTCGCGCGCGCCGCGAACGCGGATGAAGCCGGACATGGTGGCCTTCCCGGATGACTGGTGTTCTGGTATCGTTCGCTTTATATGGCATGGGCGGCGTGGGATTGGAACCCTGCGGCCCCGCGGTTATGATGGGCGGCTATGATAGGCGTTGGAATCAGAGGTGAGGCATGGCTGGCAGCGTGAACAAGGTAATCCTGGTGGGGAACTTGGGCAGGGACCCCGAGGTCCGCAGCTTCCAGAACGGCGGCAAGGTGGTCAACTTCACCCTCGCCACCAGCCAGACCTGGACGGACCGCGCTTCGGGCGAGCGGCGCGAGAAGACCGAGTGGCACAACGTGGTGGTAAAGAACGAGAAGATCGGCGAGGTGGTCGAAAAGTACCTCAAGAAGGGTGCGAAGGTGTATCTTGAAGGCTCGGTCGAGAGCCGGAAGTACACGGACCAGTCGGGCCAGGAGAAGTTCATCACCGAGATCGTGATCGCGCCGTTTCGCGGCGAGCTGACGATGTTGAGCGGGCGCGGCGAGGAAGGCGGCGAAGGCGGTGGCTTCAGCCGGGAGCGCAGCGCGCCGGCGAAGCAGCCGGCCCGTGGCAGCGGCGGCGGCGGCGGCGGCGCGTCATGGGATGCGGGCAAGGGCGGCGGCGATTTGGACGACGAGATTCCATTCTAGGTGGACGTGATGGTTGTAGTGTGACGTCTGGTCCCTGAACATCAGAAAGTTCAGGGGCAACTCGGCTCATTTCCGCAGACTGCTCCCAAGAGGGTAGGATGACGTGATAATTGTCACGTTCGGCCCCTCAGAACTTTTCTTTCTGGACAAGACCGGAACGGCCCGGTCCCTGGTGGGGGTTAAGGGCCTGGAGGGCCTAACCTGCCACCGCCTCCGGCATTGCTGGAACGACCGCTTTTCCAAACTTTCGGACGAGCTTGGGTATTCTGATTCGACCTAGGAAGCCCAGCGCAACTACGAGATGGGCTGGAAGCAGAACTCGAAGATGGCGGGTGTCTACACGCAACGGTCGACCCGTGCCGAGGCGAACAAGTCATCGCTCACGTCTCGACAGAACCGTCGGGGTTATCGGAGTGCTCGACATGGAGTTGTTAAGCGTAATTCGCCGGTGGCATCACCGGGAGCATATGCCGATCCGTGAGATCGAGCGGCGTACTGGTCTGTCACGGAACACCATCCGGCACTGGCGGGCGGGGCGGGAGATCGCCCAGAGGTCGACGGGACGCGGCGTGTTCATCCCACTCGTCTTCCAGCCCGGCGAGGCCTTCCAGTTCGACTGGAGTGAGGACTGGGCGATTGTGTGTCAATCGGCGTCCAA
>CAXSDH010000073.1:0-18785 GCA_964235765.1 uncultured Acetobacteraceae bacterium | reverse complement strand
CGCTTCCCCAGCATGTTCGAACCCATCCACGGCAGCGCCTTCGACATCACCGGCAAAGGCATCGCCAACCCGGTGGCCACCTTCTGGACCGCCAGCATGATGCTCGACCACCTGGGCGAACACACCGCCGCCGCGGCCCTGATGCGCGCAATAGAACAAGTCTGCGCCGCCGGCGTGGTGACGCCCGACCTGGGCGGCCCGGCCACCACCGCGGAAGTGACCCGCGCGGTATGCGAAGCCGTCCGCGGCGCGAACCTGGCGACCGGCTGAGCGCCGCCCCCTTGCGCCCAAACGCGCGCGGTGGTCAGAGAGCGCCGCACGAACCTGGAACACCCACCATGAACGACACGACCAGCCCCAGCCTGCCGAAAGCCGCCCGCCGCTTCGCAGTTGCCCGCCCGAAAGTTCCGGCCTTCGCGCGCTTCGTCGGCACCTCCGCTTGGCGAAAGGATCGCCGGCGCGTCCGCGAATACGCCCGCTTCCGCGCCGCGGCGAAGCAGGTCAGCAAAGACCCAGGCCAACCAAGCGCCTAACCCCTGATCAGGGTGTCGAGAGATCGCCGAGCCGGGCCATAGGGTCCGGTCGATCCCGCCGGCCTATGTCAAACCTTCCGTCAAGCGGCACAAGAATGCGCGCCACGGCCGGTCCGCGTCGCCTGACGTCCAAGGGATCAGGGCACGGCAAGGCTCACGTAGCTCCATGCACCAAGGTCTCGTCCACCACCACCATCCTTGACGAGACCTGTTACCCCGGACGAAAGGTCCGACATGAGAAGCAAGAAGACGACCGCGGGAGCATCGGTCCTGCCGGCCCCGACCGCCGCCGCCCGCCGCCGGGAGGCCCGGACCGCCGAACGCAAGGCTGCCATCTTGCAGGCGGCTCTGCAGCAGTTCTCCGTCCACGGTATGAGCGGCACCACAATGGAGCGGATCGCCGAGGCCGCCGATCTCTCGAAAACCAACCTGTTCTATTACTTCCAGTCCAAGGAGGAGATCTACGACGTCATCCTGCGGGATCTACTGACCCTATGGCTGAAGCCGCTGCGCGACATCTCGCCCGAGGGCGACGTGTTCGTCATGCTGGGCGACTACATCGCGCAAAAGCTGGTGTTCTCCCGCGATCACCCTGAGGCTTCGCGGCTGTTCTGCCTCGAGATGGTGCGCGGCGCGCCGCTGCTCGGGCCGATGCTGGGCCAGGAACTCCGCCCGCTGATGGCCGAGAAGGTCGCAGTCGTGCGCGGCTGGATCGAGCAGGGGCTCATGGCCGCGATCGACCCCAACCACCTCTTCTTCGCGATCTGGGCGACAACGCAGCACTATGCCGATTTCGCGGTCCAGGTGCAGGCGGTGACAGGGCAGGGGCTCGACGACCCGGCGTATCTCGCCAATACCACGGCCGACGTGCAGCAGCTTCTGCTGGACGGATTACGGCCCAACCGGAAACGGCGCGTGAACAAGCAAGCAAGGACACCCGTGCCCGTTCAACAGGCATGTTCGGACCGACTATTCTAGAACGGACCACACGGTCCGAAATCTATTGCATGTGCCGGCCGCGTACGCCTAATGTGGCGCAGGCAGGAGAGCGTGGCATGCAGGTCGGCGTATTCATTCCCATAGCCAACAACGGCTGGCTGATCTCGACCACGGCGCCTCAATACATGCCGAGTTTCGATCTCAACAACGCGATCGTGCAGGGCGCCGAGCGCTGCGGGATGGAGTTCGCGCTGTCGATGATCAAGCTGCGGGGCTTCGGCGGGAAGACCGAGTTCTGGGAACACGCGCTGGAATCATTCACGCTGATGGCCGGGCTGGCCGCGACCACCAGCCGGATCAAGCTCTACGCCACCGCGGCGACGCTTGCGATGCCGCCGGCCATCGTCGCCCGCATGGCGTCCACGATCGACTCCATCTCGCACGGCCGCTTCGGCCTCAACGTCATCACCGGCTGGCAGCGGCCGGAATACGACCAGATGGGCATTTGGCCGGGCGACGAGTTCTTCGCCCATCGCTATCAATGGTTGTCCGAATACGTCACGGTGCTGCGCGACCTCTGGGATACCGGCCGGTCGGACTTCAGAGGCCGCTTCTTCACGATGACGGACTGCCGGCTCAGCCCCCGCCCATCTGCTCCGATGAAGATCATCTGCGCCGGGCAGAGCGACGCCGGGATGAACTTTACCGCCCAGCACGCCGACTATAATTTCTGCTTCGGCAAGGGGCTGAACACCCCCAGCGCCTTCGCGTCCACCACGGCCCGGCTGAAAGTGGCGACCGCGCGCGTGGGACGGGAGGTCGATACATTCGCGCTTTTCATGATCATCGCCGAGGAGACCGATGCGGCGGCAATGGAGCGGTGGGCGCACATCAAGTCCGGCGCCGACACGGAGGCGCTCGCCTGGCTCAGCACGCAGGCCGGCGTCGACAAGTCCTCGGGCGCCGACACCAACGTGCGGCAGATGGCACAGGCGGAGTCGGCCGTGAACATCAATATGGGCACCCTGGTGGGCTCCTACGCCTCGGTGGCGGCCATGCTGGACGAGGTCGCGGCCGTGCCGGGCTGCGGCGGCGTGCTGCTGACGTTCGATGACTTCGTGGCCGGGATCGAGGCCTTTGGGCGCCGCATCCAGCCGCTGATGATGTCTCGCCGGCATGTCGAGACCATGCTCGAAGCCGCATGATAATCGCCGGTCCCCCGCATATCGAGAGCCGGGCCGTGGTCCTGCAAGCCAGGCCGGAGCCGCTGCGCCTCGACCCGGCCCAGACGGCCCTGATCGTCGTCGACATGCAGAACGCCTATGCGTCGCCCGGCGGCTACCTGGACCTGGCTGGCTTCGACATATCGGGCGCCGCGGCGGCGATCGAGGCCGTGCATGCGGCGGCGCAGGCGGCGCGGGCCGCTGGCATCCCGGTCATCTACTTCCAGAATGGCTGGGACGCGGACTACGTGGAGGCGGGCGGTCCCGGGTCGCCCAACTGGCACAAGTCGAACGCGCTGCGGACCATGCGCGCCCGGCCCGAGCTGGCCGGCACGCTGCTGGCCAAGGGCGGCTGGGATTACGCGCTCGTGGACCGGCTGGCGCCGCAGCCGGGCGACATCGTGGTGCCGAAGGCCCGCTACAGCGGATTCCCCACCAGCAACGTCGACGCGCTGCTGCGGGCGCGGGGCATCCGAACCCTGGTGTTCACGGGTATCGCGACCAACGTCTGCGTTGAATCCTCGCTCCGGGACGCCTTCCACCTCGAGTATTTCGGTGTGGTCCTCGCGGACGCGACGCACCAAGCCGGCCCCGAATTCGTGCAGCAAGCGGCGCTTTACAACATCGAGACGTTCTTCGGCTGGGTCAGCACGGTCGCCGACTTCCGGCGGGCCGTCACGGGCTCGAATGCCGGCACCCCATGCAGCACGGAGCACCAGGCCCCATGCCGATGACCCCGGTGATCCCGCCCGGAACGACGGCGCCCATCGCGCCCTTCTCGCCGGGAGCGATGGCCGGCAACGTCCTGTATGTCTCGGGCACGCTGCCCTTCGATGCCGAGAACAACGTCGTGCATGCCGGCGACGCCGCGGCGCAGACGCGGCATGTGCTGGAAACGATCAAGCGCGTGGTCACGCACGCCGGCGGGACGATGCAGGACATCACCTTCAACTCGATATTCCTGACCGACTGGGCGCACTACGCGGCCATCAACGCCGTCTATGCGACCTACTTCCCCGGCGACAAACCGGCGCGGTACTGCATCCAGTGCGGGCTGGTGAAGCCGGACGCGCTGGTCGAGATCGCGAGCGTCGCGCATCTCGGCAAGCCCGGCTGATGACGGACGCCCCCGCCGTGCTGTTCTGCTCCGGCCTGGGCGGCGCCGCTGCCTTCTGGGCGCCGCAGGTGCAGGCGTTCGGCGGCCGTTTCCGGGCCCTCACCTACGACCAGCGGGGCACAGGCGCGGACAAGTCGCCGCTCCCGCGCGCATACAGCATCGCCGATATGGCGGACGAGGCGGCGGCGCTGCTGGATACGCTTGGCGTCCGGTCCTGCCATTTCGTGGGCCACGCCCTGGGCGGCGCGGTCGGGATCGAGTTCGCCCGCCGCCACCCCGGACGGCTGCGGCGCCTGGCGATCGTGAACGGCTGGGCCCGCATGGACCCGCACACGGAACGTTGCTTCGAAGCCCGGCTTGCGCTGCTGGAGCACTGCGGCGTCGCGGCCTATGTCCGCGCGCAGGCCATCTTCCTGTATCCGGCGGCCTGGGCCTCGGCCCACGCCGACCATCTTGCGGCGGAGGAAGCGCACGGAATCGCGCACTTCCAAGGCGCGGACACGCTTCGCACCCGGATCGCGGCGCTGCGCGCCTGGGAAGCCGGGAACCTGGGCCAAATCGAGGCGGAGGTGCTGCTACTGGCGGCGCAGGACGACGTCCTGGTGCCCTGGACCGCTTCCGAGTTCCTTCGCGACCGCCTGCCCCGAAGCCGCCTGGTGCTGCTGCCGGACGGCGGCCATGCCTGCACAATGACCCGCCCTGCGGACAGCACCGCCGCCCTGCTCGACTTTTTCGCCGCCTGACAACCCCTGCCCGCCCGGGCCGCAGCAACCGGAGACTGAACATGAGCCCTTCCAGCGTCTCGCGCCGTGGCTTCCTGGCATCCGCGGCCATGGGCGGCGCGATGCTCTCCGTTCAAGGCCGGGCGCAGACCCGGTCGAAGCTGCGCATCCAATACGACTGGCTGATGAGCAACGGCCAGATCGGCGACGTCGTCGCGCAGTCGAAGGGCTATTTCGCCGAACAGGGCCTGGACGTGACCTTTGGACCCGGCGGACCCAATGCCCAGACCGTGCCTCCGGTGCTGGCCGGGCAGGCCCAGCTCGGGCAGTTCTCCAGCACGTCGCAGGCGCTGGTCGCCTATGGGGCGGAGCGGCCGGTCAAGTTCTTCGCCTGCGGCTATCAGACCCTGCCATACGCCTACATCTCGCTACCGCGCTCGCCCATCCGCACCCCGCAGGACATGGTCGGCAAGACCATCGCCGTGAACCCGAACGGGCGGCAGTTGCTCAGCATGGTGCTCGCCACCAACAAGATCGACCCGGCCTCCGTCCGCGTCGTCACGATGGGGGCCGACATGACCCCGCTGATCGCCGGCCAGGTGGACGCCGTGTCCGGCTTCATCACCAACACCAAGGCGTTGTCGGTGCTGGGGCCGGACCGGATCGCCCTGTCGCTGGAGGCGGCGGGCGTGACCAGCTACGCCAACGCCTATTTCACCTCCGTCGAGACCTACGCCGCCGAGAAGGACGCGCTCACCCGCTTCGTCGCGGCGGTGGCCAGGGGCTGGGGCTGGGCCAACGCCAACCGCCGGGCTGCGGTGGACATCCTGTGCGACGCCTACCCGTCGCTGGACCGCCAGGCCGAGTACGACACGGTCGACATCATCATGGACCTCAGCTTCACCGCGGACACGAAGAAGAACGGTTGGGGCTGGTTCGACGACGCCCGGATCGCCCGGCAGATCGCGATGCTGAAGGAGAACGGCGCATTCCAGAAGCGCACCCCCGAGCTGGACGCGGTGTGCACGCACGAGCTACTGGACGCCACGGCCCGCGATCGCCCGTTCATCGGATGACGCTAGCGATCGAGGTTGACCGGGTCGGCGTCACGTTCGAGCGTGACGGGCTGCGCACCACAGCGTTCGAGGATGTCTCCGTCCAAGTGCCGGCCGGCCGCTTCGTCGTGCTGATCGGGCCGTCCGGTTGCGGCAAGTCCACGCTGCTGCGCGCGATCGCAGACCTGTTGCCGGCCAGCAGCGGCGCGGTCCGCATCTTCGGGGAGGCGCCCAGCGAGGCCAGGCAGGCGCGCCGCATCTCGTTCGTGTTCCAGGACGCGACCCTGCTGCCCTGGCGGAGCGTGCTCGACAACGTGCGCCTGCCGTTGGAGGTCGGGCAGTGGGCGCGGCGCAAGCGGGAAAGCCGCAGCCCGCAGAGCATGATCGACCTGGTCGGCCTGACCGGCCGCGAGCGGGCCCTGCCGCAGGAGCTGTCGGGCGGCCAGCGGCAGCGTGTCTCGATCGCCCGCGCCCTCGCGACCCGGCCCGACATCCTCCTGATGGACGAGCCGTTCGGCGCGCTGGACGAGATCACCCGCGACCGCCTGAACGACGAGCTGCTGCGCATCTGGCGGGAGACGGGCATCACCATCGTCTTCGTCACCCACAGCCTGGCGGAGGCGACGCTGCTGGGCCAGACCGTGGTGGTCATGGGCGCGCATCCCGGCCGGATGGTGGCCGAGATCGACCTCGCGGCCGAGAAGCCCGACAACCGCATCGATCGTGCCTCGGCCCGGTTCTTCGATATCTCGTCCCGGCTCCGGCGCGTGCTGGAACAGGCCGACCGGCCGGAGCCGCCGTCGTGACCCGCCGGCCGGCCTGGCTGTGGCCCTTGTGCGGCGTGCTCTCGCTGCTCCTCCTGTGGGAAGCCGTGATCCTGGTGTTCCAGGTGCGCAGCTTCATCGCGCCCTCGCCGGTGGCCGTGGCGGTGGCGGTGTGGACCAACAGGGCGCTGCTGTGGACCAACCTGCGGCCCACGGCCATGGAGGCGCTGGTCGGCTTCGCGCTCGGCAACGCCGTCGCGGTGGGCCTGGCGACGCTGTTCATCCACAGCGTTTCGGTGCGCCGGATGTACTTCCCGGTCGCCGTCATCTTCAACACGATCCCCATCATCGCATTGTCGCCGATCCTGATCCTGATCTTCGGGCTGGGGGCGCTGTCGAAGATCGTGATCGCGGCGATCATCTGCCTGTTCCCGACGCTCGTGAACACCATCCGCGGGCTGGAATCCGTCTCGTCGTCCGAGCTGGAGCTGATGCGCATCATGGCAGCAAGCCGGCAGGAGGTGTTCTTCCGCCTGCGCCTGCCGCGGTCCATCCCGTTCCTGTTCTCGGCACTCCGCATCGCCTGCACGACCAGCGTCATCGGCGCCATCGTCAGCGAGTGGATCGGGTCGGAGGCTGGGCTGGGGGTGCTGATCATCCAGTCCACCTTCGATTACCGGACGGAGCTGCTCTACGCCGCGATCGTCACGTCCTCTGCGCTCGCGCTCTGCATGTTCGGCACCGTCGCCTTGGTCGAGCAGCGCTTCGTTCGCTGGCGCACGTCTTGATGCCGGCGATCACAAAGGAGACATGTTCATGACAGCAGATTTGCCCGAGCCGGTGGTTGCGGAGATGAACGCCACCACCGGCGACCAGCGGCGCATCGAGGCGCTGCGGGCGCTGGGCCTTCCCCGCTACGTCCTGCTGCCCGGCGACCCGGACCGGGTGGACCTGATGGCCGGGCAGTGGACGGATGCCCGGGTGATCACCCTGCCACGGGGCTTCCGCGCCGCGGTCGGTACCTTCGACGGCGTGCGGATCGGCGCCGTCTCGACCGGGATCGGCGCGCCCTCCCTCGACATCATCTTCACGGACCTGGCGCGGATCGGGGCCGACACCTTCATCCGGGTCGGCACGACGGGTACGCTGAAGGAGGACATCGCCACGAACTCGATGATCATCAACGACGCCAGCGTGCGGCTGGACGGCACCACGCACTTCTACGTCCGGCCCGAGTATCCGGCGGCAGCGTCCTACGAGGTCACCCTGGCCCTGGTCGATGCCGCCCGGGCGGCAGGGGCCGCGCACCGGGTCGGGACTGGCGCGACCGCCGGCTCGTTCCTTGCAGGCCAGGGGCGGCCGGCCTTCGGCGGCTACATGGCGCCCGAGGGCGAGCGCATCTTCGAGGAGATGAAGCGCGCGGGGGTGCTGAACTTCGAGATGGAGTGCTCTTCCTTGCTCGTGCTGGCTCGGCTGTATGGGCTTCGCGCCGGGTCGATCTGCTCGGTCATCGCGAACCGCATGACGGGGGTGTGGGGCGACGCGGGCGGGGTCGACCAAGCCTGCCGCATCGGTGCGGAGGCGCTGGCGCGGCTGGCGCGCTGGGACGAGAGACGGGAGGCGGCGGGACACGCGCATCTCGACGCCGCGACCGTCGCCGGCCGCCCGTTTGCGGCGACGGCCTCGTGATGACGCCGGACGCCGACCTCGACACGATGCCGACGGTGATCCGCTTGGGTGTGCGGCTCGAGCCGGACGGTGTCCACATGCTCGACCGCCGCTGCTTCCCGCTGACGACGGAGGTGGTGCATTGCCGCACGCCCGAGGAGGTGGCGCTGGCGATCGAGGCGATGGTGACGCAAAGCGCCGGGCCGTTCTTCGCGGCCGGCGCCGGTTTCGTGCTGGCGGCGCGGGAAGCGGAGCGGCTGCCTGCGGAAACTCGGCGGGAGCACCTGCACCAGGCCGCGGCCCGGCTGCGCCGGACCCGGTCCACCAACAACAACATCCGGGACGTGCTCGCGCGTCTGCTGGCCGTGGCGGAGCCGATGCTGGCCAGCGCGGACATGGCCGTCCAGCTCGAGGCCGAGATGCGGCGCGGCTGGTCCGCGCGGTTCGCCCGCTCGCGCCTGCTCGGGTCCCATGCGGCGAGCCTCATCGAGGACGGCGACGCGGTGCTGACCCATTGCTGGGCGGAGGGCAGCCTGGTCTGCACGCTCCAGGCGGCGCTGGACGCAGGCAAGCGCGTGAGCGTGCTGTGCACGGAGACCCGCCCCTATCTGCAAGGGGCGCGGCTGACCGCGCACAGCGTGGCCGAGATGGGCATCGGCGTCACCGTCATCACCGACAACATGGCCGCCTGCGCCATGGACCTCGGCCGCGTGTCGCGGCTGATGACGGCCGCCGACCGGGTGACGCTGTCCGGGCACGTCGTCAACAAGGTCGGCACCCTGCAACTCGCGATCGCGGCACGGCATTTCGGCCTGCCCTACGTCGCCATGGTCCAGGCGCCCGACCCGCAGGCAGCGACGCCGGCGGACGTGGAGATGGAGGAGCGCGACGGCGCCGAAAGCCTGATGTGCCTCGGCCACCGGACAGCCTCGCCGCTGGCCCGCGGCTGGTATCCGGCCTTCGACGTGACGCCCCCGTCGCTGGTTTCCACGATCGCGACCTGCGACGGCGTCTTCGCCCCCACAGTCCTGCGGGCGCGTTACCAGCCCTCAACTGCTGCCTGATGGCGGCAGCGGCCGGGCGCCGACTCTGCCTGCATGGCGGCCACGTCTGGACCGGCCTGGACGGCGCCGACCTGGTCGAAGGCGGACTGATGTTGCGCGGGGACCGGATCGAGGCTGTCCTCGGCCCGGCCGACATCGCCGAGGCCCGGGTGGCCGCCGACGACGCGCTCGACATCGGCGGCCTGGTCGCGATGCCGCCCTTCTACTCCGGGCACGTGCACTCCTCGGCGTCGCTGTTCCGCGGCACCGAGAACTCGCTGCCGCTGGAGCTGTGGTCGTATTACGCCATCAACTACGGCCGGGGTTTCGACGCCCGGGCGGTCCGGGCGGCCGTGCTGCTGACCGCATGCGAGATGATCCGCAACGGGATCGGCGGCTACACGGACCACTTCCCGCAAGCCCGCCTCGGCGCGGCGGCGATCGGCGCCCATGCGGAAAGCGGCCTCAAGGTCGGGTTCGCGCCCTTCTTCGCCGACTTGTTGGACGAGGACATCCTGGATATCCCGTTCGACCGTGAGGCGATGCGGCGCCTGACGCCGCTTGCCAGCCGGACACCGGGCGAGATCGAGGCGGGCATTCTGGACTTGAACGGCGAAGTGGCCCGGCACGGCGCCGGAACGCTACGCTTGCTGCTTGGCCCCAATGCGCCGCAGCGTTGCTCGGACGCCTTGCTCGATACCTGGTGCCGCCTCCGGGACCGGACGGGAGTGGGCAGCCATACTCACCTGCTGGAAACGCTGCCGCAGCGTGGCGCGAGCGATCGGCGCTGGCCTGGCGGCGTTGTGGCGGCACTCCGCGGGCGAGGGCTTCTGGACCGGGACCTGTCCGTCGCGCACGGCATATGGCTCGATGACAGGGATCGCGGGCACTTGGCCCGCCATGACGTGACGCTCGTGCACAACCCCTCCAGCAATCTCATGCTGGGGTCCGGCCGGATGGACGCCCGCGCGGCGCTCCGGGCCGGCGTGCCCGTCGCCTTGGGCACCGACTCCTCCAACACCGGAGGTCGGCACGACCTTTTCGAGGCGATGCGGCACATGCTTGTGCAGGGGCGCGAACCCGGCTCGAACCCGGCAGACTGGATCCGGCCCTTGGAGGCGCTGGCCGCGGCAACGCGTGGCGCCGATGCCGTCTTTCCCGGGTCCGGGCGGCTTCAGGCAGGGACGGCCGCGGACGTGCTGCTTCTCGATTTGCGGACTGGGCCGGTTGCCGCGGCGCCCGCCTGCGCCAACACGGTCGTGGTGCACGGGGACGCCCGGTGCGTGCACAGCTTGATGGTCGGCGGGCGCTGGCTGATGCGCAACAACCGCATCGAGGCGTTCGACGAGGCAGCGGTCGTGGCCGAGGCGGTGAGCTGCGCCAGCGCGTTGCGGCAGGCAGGCAGGGGAGCGGAAGCGGACCTGGCGGGGCTGCACCAGCCTTACATGGCTTGGTCGAACAAGGCATTCGGCCGATCCGGCTGTCCCTCGTGCGGCATGGCCCGCTTGCAATGCAGTTGAAATGGACGGAACGATCAATGGAAGCGACCGAAACCCGGCTGCGTGCCGATCTCGTTGAAACTTGCCGGGCCATGGATCGGCTGGGTCTGACCCGGGGCACCTCCGGCAATGTCAGCGTCCGCTTGGACGACGGCTTCCTTATCTCCCCTACAGGGATACACTATGACGCGCTGACGCCGGAGCTCGTCGTTCGCATGGACATGGACGGTTCCAGCCACGGCTCTGCCCAGCCCTCGAGCGAATGGCGCATCCACAGGGACGTGCTAGGCCACCGTCCCGACCTCGCAGCGGTGGTCCATACGCATTCGACCCACGCGACGGCGATGGCCATTTTGGGGTTGGGCATTCCCGCCATCCATTACAGCATCGCCGCCGCGGGTGGCGCGGACATACGATGCGCCCCCTATGCGCTGTTCGGCACACAGGCGCTGTCCGATGGCGTTCAACGGGCATTGGAAGGCCGCCGGGCCTGCCTGATGGCGCATCACGGGGTGGTAGCGTGCCATAAAGACCTGGCACGAGCTCTGGGATTGGCAGTCACCGTCGAGGAACTGGCGCGGCTGTACCTCCTATGCCGTGGAACGTCCGAACCGCCACTCCTCGGAGCGGGACAGATTGACGAAGTACTCGAACGCTACAAAACATACGGGCAATAGCCCAAAAAGGCCCGGTCGCTGGTTCTGTGCAACCCCGAACATGGATGTGTTCGGTTGCGACAAGCATTGCGTTCAGGCGCGACCGCGGATGCGGCCGCCGGGTCCCCGTATTGAAACATTGTGGACCCCGACGGTATGGTCGCAACCGGGAAACGTCAACGTGCAGGCAGAGGAAACAAACGATGCGGACCGGGATGCTCGTCACCCTATGCCTGCTGCTGGCCGCAGCGCCCGCCAGGGCGCAGCAACCTTACAAGATCGGCGCCAGCGTCGGGCTGAGCGGATATGCCGCGCCCACCGACACCGCCTGGCGCGACGGCATGCTGCTGGCGGCCGAGGCGCTGAATGCCCAGGGCGGCATCCTCGGCCGCAAGGTCGAAGTTGTCGTCGAGGACAACCGCTCGGAGCCGCAGGAGGCGGTGACCGCGTATCGCAAGATGCTGCAATCCGACAAGGTCGACGCATTCGCCAGCGGCTGCGTCAGCGCCGGCAACTTCGCCGCCGCCGCCTTCGTGGTCCGCGCCCAGGTGCCGATGGTGCTGTGCTCCATCCTGCCCAACCCGGCCGACCAGGTGCGCTGGGCCTTCAGCATCCTGCCGCCGCCCAAGTTCGAGGTGGTGACCCGGCTGCAATACCTGCGTGACCGCACCCAAATCCGCAGCTTCGGCATCCTGCACGACCCCACGCCCTACGCGAACCTGCAGGCCGGCATCGCCGAGAAGGAAGCGGCGGCGTACGGCTTGACCGTTGCCGGCCGGGAGCAATACCGCCAGGACGACGCCGACCTCGGCGTGCAGCTCGGCCGGCTGAACGCCGCCGGCGCCCGCGCCATTCTCAAGATCGGCCTCGGCGGCACCACGCTGACGGTAGCGAAGAACCTTCGCGCGCTGGGCCTCGACCTGCCTGTGCTCAACAGCCTGGATGACGTCGCGCTGTTCCGCCCGGTGGCCGAGGTGATGGGCGAAAAGTTCCTGTTCGTCGCCTCGCCCAGCCAGCTGTACGACGCACTGCCGGCGGGTCCGCTCAAGGCGTCGCTGACGGAGTTCCTCACGCCGTGGCGCGCCAAGTACGGCGAGCGCGATCCCAACTGGGCGTCCCGCGGCTGGGATGCCATGATGCTGATCGCCACCGGCGCCAAGGCGGCCGGCAGCGCGGACGGCCCGAAGCTGCGCGACGCGATCGAGCAAATCCATGGCGTCCAGGGCACCACGGGCATCTACAACTTCTCCCCCGAGATGCATTACGGCCTGACCGAGAACCCCTTGCTGCTGGCGCGGATCACGGGCGGCGTGGTCGGGATCGTCCCATAGCCGAGCTGCTCGAACTGCAAGGCCTGCATGCAAGCTACGGCGCGCTGGAAGCGCTGCATGGCGCCGACCTCACCGTGGGCGCGGGCGAGATGGTGGCGGTGCTGGGGCCGAACGGCGCCGGCAAGTCCACGCTGCTGCGCGCCATCATGGGCCAGGTGCAGACCACGGGCGGCATCGTGTTCGACGGCGCGGCGGTGCACGGGCTGCCGACCCGCGGGCGCGCCGCCATCGGCATGGTGCTGGTGCCCGAGGGCCGCGGCATCTTCGGCCCGATGACGGTGGCCGAAAACCTTTCGCTCGGCGCCTGGACCCGACGCGGCGAGCCCGCGGAACAACGCCGCCGCGTGCTGGCGCTGTTCCCCCGGCTGCGGGAGCGGCTGGGCCAGGTGGCCGGCTCGCTCTCCGGCGGGGAGCAGCAGATGCTGGCGATCGGCCGCGCGCTGATGGTGCAGCCGCGGCTGCTGCTGCTAGACGAGCCCTCGCTCGGCCTGGCGCCGCGCCTGGCCGCCTCGATCCTGGACGCGCTGCGGGAGCTGAACCAAAGCGGGCTCGGCATCCTGCTGGTGGAGCAGCGGGCCCCGCTCGCCCTCCGGCTGGCCCGGCGGACCTACGTGCTGCGGCTGGGCCGGGTCGTGGCGCAGACCGTGCCGGGCCAGGTGCTCAGCCAAGAGGAACTGGGGCGGCTCTACCTTGCCTGACCGCAAGCTGCGCCTCGCGGCCGCGGCGCTTGCGCTGGGCGGCGTGGCCTACGTGGCCGTCACCGGCAACTACCTGCTGACGGCGCTCGGCTTCGCCGCGTGCTACGCGGTGTTCGTCGCTGGGCTGAACCTGTTCATGGGCCATGCGGGCCAGGTGTCGTTCGGCCAGAACGCCTTCGCGGCCATCGGCGGCTACGGCTCGGCAGTGCTGACCACGCGGCTGGACTGGCCGCCGCTGCCGTCGCTGCTGGCCAGCGCCGCGCTCGCCGCCGCGGTCGCCGCCGTCGTGGGGCTCGCCACGCTGCGGCTGCGCGGCCACTACCTCGCCATGGGCACGCTGGCGCTGGGGCTGATCAGCTACGAGTTGGCGGTGCAATGGGAGGGGCTAACCGGCGGCTACATGGGCATCAGCGGCGTCCCCGCCCTTTCGATCGGCCCCTGGGCGGCGGAGACGGACCGGCAGGTGTTCGCCGTGCTCGCGCTATGCGCTGCGGCGGCGGCGTGGATATGCTGGCGGCTGCGCCGGTCCCGCTTCGGCCGGGCGCTGGGGGCGGTCGCCGGCAGCGAGGAGGCCGCCGCGGCGCTCGGCATCGACGTGGCGCGGACGAAGCTCGCCGCCTTCGTGGCCGCCGCGGTTCTCGCCTCGGTCGCCGGTTCGCTGCTGGCGCATGCGGTAGGGTTCGTCAGCCCCGAGGTGTTCGGCCTGCACATGGTCGTGCTGGGGTTCACCATGCTCTATGTCGGCGGCATCGGCACGACGGTCGGGCCGATCGTCGGCGCGCTGGCGATCGGCATGCTGCCCGAGCTGATCCGCGGCTTCCGCGACTTGCAGGACCTGGTTTATGGCGCGGTGCTGATCCTGATCCTGATCCGCGCGCCCGGCGGCCTGGCCGGGACCGCCCGGCGATGAGCCTGTTGCAGGTGCAGGACCTGACGAAGCGCTTCGGAGGCCTGGTCGCGCTGGACGGCGTGTCGTTCGCCGTCGAGCCGGGCGGCATCACCGCGATCATCGGACCCAATGGGGCCGGCAAGACCACCCTGTTCAACGCCATCTCCGGCTTCATCCCGCCGAGCAGCGGGCAGGTGCTGTTTGCCGGGCATGAGCTGGCCGGGCTGCCGCCGCACCGGGTGGCCGCGCTCGGCCTGATCCGCACCTTCCAACTGGTGCGGCCCTTCCCGGCCATGACCGTCGCCGAGAACGTACGGGCCGGCGCCCATCTGCGCACAAGGGGCGGCGCGCTCGCGGCCCTGCTGGGCCAGGCGGCGCAGGAGCGGCACGTGCACGGCCGCGCGCTGGCCTTGCTCGAGCGCGTCGGCCTGGCGGACCAGGCGGACCGCATGCCGGGCAGCCTCGGCTATGGCCAGCTCCGCCTGCTGGAGATCGCCCGCGCCTTGGCCGCCGAGCCACGCCTGCTGCTGCTGGACGAGCCGGCGGCCGGGCTGAACCCCGCGGAAACCGACCGGCTCGCCGCCCTGATCCGCTCCGTGCAGGCGGACGGGGTGACCATCCTGTTGATCGAGCACGACATGCGGCTGGTGATGAACCTCGCGCTGCACGTGGTGGTGCTGGATTTCGGCCGCGCCATCGCCGACGGGCCGCCCGAAGCCGTGGCGCGCGATCCGGCGGTGCTCGAAGCCTATCTCGGCGGCGTCGATGCCTGACGCGGCCCTGCTGCTGCAATTCCTGGTGACCGGCGCCGGCACCGGCTGCGTCTATGGCCTGGTCGGCATCGGTTTCTGCGTCATCTACAACGCAAGCGGCATCGTCAATTTCGCCCAGGGCGCGTTCGTCATGCTGGGCGGTGTCGTCACCGCGGCGTTGTGGCAGCGGGCGCACTGGCCGCTGCCACTGGCCGCGGCAACCTCGGTCGCGGTGGCGGTGGCGCTCGGCGTCCTTACCGACCTGCTGGTCGTGCGCCCGCTATGGGGCCGCCGGGCGACCCTGTTCGTCATGATCCTGGCGACCCTGGCGGTGCAGATCGTGGTCGAGCGGCTGATGCTCCTGGTCGTGGGCGACTCGCCGCTCAACCTTCCCGCCCTGTCCGGCGGCGGCCCCATCCACCTCGGCCCAGTGGTGCTCGACCGGCAAATCCTGTGGATCGCCGCGATCTCGCTGGCCCTGGTCGCCGGCCTCCGGCTGTTCTTCGCCCTAACCGAGACCGGCCGGGCCATGCGGGCCTGCAGCATCGACCGCGACGCCGCCGCGCTGCTCGGCATCCCGGTTTCCCGCCTCGTGTCCTGCGCCTTCGCGCTGAGCGCCGGGATCGGCGCGCTCGCCGGCGTGCTGGTGACGCCGACGCAGTACACGGCCTACAACGTCGGCGTGCCGTTCGCCATCAGCGGCTTCATCGCGGCCATCCTCGGCGGGTTCGGCAACCCGTTCGGCGCCTTCCTGGGCGGGCTCATGCTGGGCGTGGCGCAATCGCTGGCGACGGTGGCCTTCGGCGCAGGAACGCGCAACATCTTCGCTCTGGGCCTGTTGTTGGTTTTCTTGCTGCTACGGCCCCAGGGCCTGCTGGGCGCCGCCAAGTCGTGAGGGGGACCAGGGACCCTCATCATGCCACCTGCTCGTGGTGCCGCCGCGCCCGACACTGGGCGAGGTGGTCGGTGAGGTGGTCGGGGACGAGCCGGTGACCAACCTGGACGTTTTCACGCCCAGGCGGGCCGAATACGCTGACGGCTAAAACCTGTTGTGCATCCCGCCGCCAAACAGCAGGAACAGCACGAGGAGGATCACCACCAAGCCTAGCCCGCCGCCGAAGCCGCGGCCGCCGTAATAGCCCCGGTTGTAGCCGTAATAGCCACCCCCTCCGAACAGGAGAAACAGCACGACGATGATGAGAATGAGTGTCATGGGCCTATCCCTCGAGCGCGTTCCAGAAAGCCGCCGACCCGTAACCCTCCGGCTCCCGGTTGGTTCCGCCTAGAGCATGTTCTCCCCGGCTCACATACCCCCGGCTCACATACCCCGGTTCACATGCCGAGGGCGCGCATGTACACGTCGAGCAGCCCGTCCATCTCCTCGCGCTCCTTGGCTTCCACCTTGCGCAACGAGATCAGCTTGCGCAGCACCTTCACGTCGAAGCCGGCGCTCTTGGATTCGGCATAGATGTCCTTGATGTCGGACCCCAGGGCCTTGCGCTCCTCCTCGAGCCGCTCGATGCGCTCGATCAGGCTGCGCAACCGGTCGGCAGCGATGCCGCCGACCTCGGAAACCTCGGTCTCACCGCGTTCGGTCGTGTCCAGGGCCATGAAAGCCGCCTCCTGAATGGTGGGGCGGCTTAGCGGGCGGGCTATCTTGGGTCAATGCGGCCCAGGGTTCGCGGCCGCGAACGCCGCCTTTTGCGACGCGGTGGCCTCGACCTGGTGCTTGGCCTGCCATTCCTTGTAGGGCATCCCATACACGATTTCCCGCGCTTCGGGATCGGTAAGCGCCAGGCCGCGCCCGACGGCCTCCTCGCGATACCAGCGGGACAGGCAGTTGCGGCAAAACCCGGCGAGGGTCATCAGGTCGATGTTCTGCACATCGGTCCGTTCCCGCAGGTGCGCCACCAGGCGGCGATAGGCGGCGGCCTCCAACTCCGTGCGGGTCGTGTCGTCGAACTCGGGCATGGCAGGGCTCCTTTGCCTGAAGATGGCGCGCGGGAAGGCCTGGATCAACGGGCCGTCCCTCCGCATAGTGCGCCGGCAAATCTAGGGCGCCGGGCGAAATCGCATGAGCTGGAACGGCTTGAGGGGAATGGCATGGCTCAACGGGTAAAGCTGCGCCGGCGCCGGCGCACGAAGATCATCGCCACCCTCGGCCCGGCCAGCAGCGCGCCGGAGGTGCTGTCCCGCCTGTTCATGGGCGGCGCGGACGTGTTCCGCCTCAACTTCAGCCACGGCACGCACGAGGACCACTTCCTGCGCATCGAGATGATCCGTGCGCTCGAGGAGAGCGCGGGCCGGCCGATCGGCATCCTGGCCGACGTGCAGGGGCCGAAGCTGCGCGTGGGCCGCTTCCAGGGCGGGCGCGTGACCCTGCAACAGGGCCAGACCTTCCGCCTCGACCTCTCCCCCGTGCCGGGCGACCGCAGCCGGGTCGAGCTGCAGCACCCCGAGATCATCCAGGCCGTCGGCATCGGCGCCAGCCTGCTGCTCGACGACGGCAAGCTGCGCCTGCGGGTGGCGCGGGTGCGGGAAGACCATCTGGAATGCGAGGTGATCACCGGCGGCCCGCTGTCGGACCGCAAGGGCGTGAACGTGCCGGACGTGGCCCTGCCGATCCCGGCATTGTCCGCCAAGGACCGGATCGACCTCGATTTCGCGCTCAAGAACGGGGTGGACTACATCGGCCTCAGCTTCGTGCAGCGGGCGGAGGACGTGGCGGAGGCCAAGGAGATCGCCGCCGGGCGGGCCTGGATCATGACCAAGATGGAAAAGCCGCAATCGCTCGACAATCTCGACGCCATCCTGGCGCTGTCGGACGCGGTGATGGTCGCGCGCGGCGACCTGGGCGTGGAGTTGCCGCCCGAGGAGGTGCCGCTGGCCCAGAAGCGCATCGTGCGCGCCGCCCGGCTGCGCGGCATCCCGGTGGTGGTGGCGACGCAGATGCTGGAAAGCATGATCGCCGCCCCCGCCCCCACGCGCGCCGAGGCGTCCGACGTGGCGACCGCGGTGTTCGACGGCGCCGACGCGGTGATGCTGAGCGCGGAGACGGCCGCCGGTCAGTACCCTTATGAGGCGGTCAACATGATGGACCGCATCGTCGAGCGGGTGGAGCGCGACCCGGATTGGCGCCAAGGCATCGAGATGAGCCGCCCGGCGCCGGAGCGCAATTCCGCCAGCGCCATCGCCGCCGGGGCACGGCAGATCGCCCACACCATCGGCGCCGCCGCCATCGCGGCCTTCACCGAGGGCGGCAGCACCGCGCTCCGCATTGCCCGCGAGCGGCCGGATTGCCCGGTGCTGGGCCTGACCAGCAACCTGGGCACCGCACGGCGCCTCGCGGTGGTTTGGGGCGTGCACGCGGCGGTGACACCGGAACTGCACAGCATGACGGAGGCGGTCAATCGCGCGGCCCGGCTCGCCCGCACCGAGGGATTCGCCAGCCTTGGCGAGGAGGTGGTGGTGACCGCCGGGGTGCCCTTCAACCAGCCAGGCACCACCAACGCGCTTCGCGTGACACCGGCGAAATAGTGACGCATTCGTGAGGCGGCTACTGCCCCGCCCATACGTTCAATGCCCATACGTTCAAAGCCTCAACATGGGAGACCTGACGATGAGAGTGATGGTGTTTGCAGCCGGGTTGTTGATGGCCGGCCTGGCCGTCCCGCAGGCGGCCGAGGCAGCAGGCTGCCTCAAGGGCGCCGCCGTGGGCGGGGTCGCGGGCCACATGGCGGGCCACGGCGTCCTTGGCGCCGCTGCGGGTTGCGTGGTGGGCCGCCACCGGGCGAACCGGGCGCAGCGGCAGCAGTCGAACGCCAACTCCGGCGCCGACGCCGCGGACGGCTCCGGGCGCGCTTCCAGCAACTAGGACAGTGCGTTGGGCGGCAAGC
>CAXSDH010000072.1:0-18952 GCA_964235765.1 uncultured Acetobacteraceae bacterium | reverse complement strand
CGGAGAAGATCGCGATCCAGATCACGTCGAGGAAGTGCCAAAACAGGCTGAGGCGGATGAGGTTGATCCTTAGCTGCTGGTCACGCCCCACGACCGCCATCTGCACCAGCACCACCACCATCCAGAGCGAGCCGATCGAGACGTGCAGCCCGTGCATGCCGACCAGCACGAAGAAGGCGGACAGGAAGCCGCTGCGGTCCGGCGTCGCGCCGTGCGCGGCCATGGTGGCGAAGTCGTTGCCTTCCATGGCCAGGAAGGCGAGGCCGAGCGCCAAGGTGACGAGCAGCCAAAGCACCAGCCGCCGCGACCGCCGGTCGCGCTTGAGCGCGATCGAGGCCATGCCGAAGGTGAAGGAGGAGGTTAGCAGCAGCAGCGTCTCGATGAACGCAGAGCCGATCTTGAATTCCTGCGCCGGGCCGGGGCCGCCGGCGGTGGCGTCCAGCATGGTGCCGTACACCGCGAAGATCAGCGAGAACAACACCGCGTCGCTCATCAGGAAGACCCAGAAGCCGAAGACGTCGCTCTCGACCTCGTGGCGGACCTCGCGCGGGTCGTTCTCCAGATTGAGCCCGGCGTGACGAAGCTGTGGCCCTACGCCATCCATTCTGCGAGTCCCTGGTTGAGCGCGGACTGCTCGAGTTGCCGGGGCACCGGCCGCGCCGCGTTCGCCTCGGCGAGCCAGCGCCGGTCCACCGCTTCCACGGTCGACGCCGGGATGATCTGCATCACGTTTCGCATGCAGGACCGGACGATGGCGGCTGCGATTGCAACGACGAGGAACAAGACGGCCATCCACCAGATGTGCCAGATCAGGCCGAAGCAGCATGCCGTGGCGGCCAGGCCAACGATCACGCCGCAACTCGTCTGCTTCGGCATCTCGATGTCGCGGTAGTGGTCGGCCGGCTTGTACGCCCCCCGGTTGCGCTTGCGCCAATAGAAGACGTCACGGTTGCCTACCTGCGGGATGGTCGCGAAATTCCACTCCGGAGGCGGAGCCGAGACCGACCATTCCAGGCTCCGCGCATCCCAGGGGTCGCCCACGCCGACACGGTTGGCCTCGCGGTCGCGGATGCTGACGTAAAGCTGCACGAACAGGGTGACGAGCCCGGCGAACAGGATCCCCGCGCCGGCCAACGCGACCAGCAGCCAAGGACGGAAGGACGGGTCGAATATTGCTTGCGTCCGCCGCGCCATGCCGGCGGCGCCGAGCACGTAGAGCGGCATGAACGCCATGTAGAAACCCACCACCCAGCAGCAGGCCGAGAGCCAGCCCCAACGCTCGTTGAGGCGGAAGCCGAACGCCTTGGGGAACCAGTACATGTATCCGGCGAGCATGCCGTAAAGCAGGCCGGGTATGAGCACGTTGTGGAAGTGGGCGACTAGGAAAACCGTGTTGTGCACCATGAAGTCGACCGGTGGCTGGGCCAGGAGGATGCCGGTGAAGCCGCCGAGCACGAAGGTGACCATGAAGGCCGTCGACAGCAGCATCGACGGGGTAAAGCGGACCTCTCCCCGGAACATGGTCCAGATCCAGTCGTAGATCTTCACGCCCGTCGGGATGCCGATGGTCATGGTGGCAATGCCGAACACCGCATTCATGCCGGCACTCTGCCCCATGGTGAAGAAATGGTGCAGCCATACGGTGAACGAGAGCACGGCGATCGCCATGGTCGCGATGACCAGCGAAGTGTAGCCGTATAGCTCCTTGGATGAAAAGGCGGAGACCACCTCGGAATACACGCCGAACGCCGGCAGGATAAGGATGTAGACTTCCGGATGGCCGAACAACCAGAACAGGTTGATGTAGTTCATCATGTTCCCACCGAGGTCATCGGTGAAGAAGTGCATCCCGGCGTAGCGGTCGGCGGCCAGCATCAGCGTCGCGACCGTCAATGGCGGCATGGCAAAGATCATCAGGATGGCGGTGCAGAGCGACGTCCAGCAAAACAACGGCAGGCGCATGAAGGACATGCCTGGCGCGCGGAGCTTGTAGACCGTGCAGACGAGGTTGATCCCCACCGTGGTCGATCCGATCGAGGTCAGCGTCACCGCCCAGATCCAGTAATCCGGCCCCACTCCGCCGCTGTACGACAGCTCGGTATAAGGCGGGTATCCGCTCCAGCCGCCGGTGGAGAACTCGCCCACCACCAGGGAGGCCATCATCAGCCCGGCAGCGCCGATGGTAAACCACAAGCCCACGGAATTGAGGTAGGGGAAGGCCATGTCCCGAGCGCCGACCTGGAGCGGCACGACGTAGTTCATGAGACCCGTCAAGAACGGCATCGCCATGAAAAAGATCATGATGGTGCCATGGGTGGAGAACAACTGGGCGAAGTGACCAGGCTCCACCACGCCGGGCGCGTTGATCGCCGTCGCCTGCTGAACCCGCATCAGCACCGCCTCGATCAGGGCACGGCTGAGCATCACCCCGGCGAGGATGACGTACATGATGCCGATTTTTTTATGGTCCAGGCTCGTGAACCACTCCGTCCAAAGATAACGCCACAGCTTGAAATACGTCAGCAGCACAAACAGCGCCGCCGCGCCGCCCACCGTGATAAGCCCGGCGCTGGCGCCGATGATCTCGCTGAGGCTCGGGTTGCGCCAAGCGCGCACGGCAGAAAACGAGGCCCAGCTCAGATTTCCAAGCAGGTCGAACCACACGGTCGGCGCATTCATCGGGGGTGGGTCTCCATGGGCAGGGCGCGCGGCGGCATGTCCCCGATCTTTTGCAAGTCGACCGCGTGCCCGCTGGGCTCGGTCATGCCCACGATCCGGTCGAACAGGCCGGGATCGACGGCGCCGAAGGCGAGCGGCTGCGGCTGCTTGGAGCGGCGGGACAGGGTCTGGTATTGCGCGCCGTCGAGTCGGTTCGACTGCGCCCTCGTTGCCGCGACCCAGCGCTGGAACGCGTCGCCGTCAAGCGAGGCGACCTCGAACCTCTGGTCCTGGAAGCCCATTCCGTTGAACTGCGCGTTCTTGCCCCAGAACACTCCGGGTGCGTCCGCCGCGAAGTTCAATTGCGTCCGCATCCCGGCCATGGCGTAGATCTGCCCGGCCAGCCGCGGCATCAGGAGCGACTGCATCACCGTGGCGCTGGTCAGGGTCAGATGCACGGGTTGCCCGGCCGGAATCACCAGCCGGTCCACTGTCGCGATCCCCTGGTCGGGGTAGATGAACAGCCATTTCCAATCCAGCGCCACCACCTGAACCTCGATGGACCGGCCCGGCAGCGGCTTGTAGGGGTCAAGCCGATGCGTACCGTTCCAGAGGAACACGGCTAGAACGATCACGATGATGGTCGGCGGGATCCAGATCAGCCCTTCGAGGCGCCAACTGAACCCCCATTGCGGCCGGTAGGCGCTCTTGGTGTTGGCCAGCCGGTAATGCCAGGCGATCAGCGGCACCAGCAGCAGCACCGGCAGGATCACGAAGAGCATGATCAGGCAGACCCAAAGAAACTCGTCCCGTATCCCTCCCGCGATTGGCCCCGCTGGTGACAAGAAACCGCGTTCGAACACGTCACAGCCGGCCGGAAGCAGGCAAACGAGCCCCAGTGCCACGCGAAAGGCGCGATGGATCAGCACGGTCTCTTCAACTTCGGCTCCGGATCAGCGTCGTGGAAGCTTACGGCAGCCAAATCCGCCTGTAACCCCAGATAGGTGATTTAAATCCCGTTTTCACGATACTCCGTCCCATCCGCACAAGGGCGCCGCCCGCAACGAGGCGCGGCCGGCTTCGTTCCATACCATCATCCCAAGCTGCCCCTTCCCGAATGACTGCCGACTATCGTCATCTTGCTGTCCTGCGACAGCTCCAAAGAACGGATCGGCCTGATCGGCGTTGCAAGGCGGACAGGCAGAGTGCGATTAGGCGAAGGAAGCAGGCTGTCGTGAACGCCAAGCCTCACGCGGCCGGCACGGCTTCGCAGTGACTAATTAGGGGGGTTTTCCGATGCCAATAGTCGTCATCACCGGAGCTGGAGCCGGCGTTGGCCGGGCCGCTGTCGAAGAGTTCGCCCGCCACGGCTACGACGTCGGGCTGCTCAGCCGCGACGAGGCCCGGCTGGAGCGGGCTGCGAGCCAGATCCGCGAACGTTATGGCGTCAGGGCGCTGCCGATCCCGACCGACGTCGCCGACGCGGCGGCCATCGAGCGCGCGGCGGACCGCGTCGAAGCCGAGCTGGGCCCGATCGACGTCTGGGTCAACGTGGCGATGGCCACCGTGTTCTCGCCGGTCAGCAAGCTTACCACGGCCGAGGTCGAGCGGGGCACTCAGGTGACGTATCTGGGCCAGGTGTACGGCATGATGGCCGCGCTTTCCCGCATGCGGACCCGCAACCGCGGCACGATCGTCAGCGTCAGCTCGGCGCTTGCCTACCGCTCCGTGCCGCTACAGGCCGTCTACTGCGGCGCCAAGGCGGCCATCCGCGGCTTCATCGACAGCCTCCGTTCGGAGATCATCCATGACAAGCTGAACATCCACCTGACGGCGGTGGATCTGCCCGCGGTCAACACCCCGCAGTTCGACTGGGCGCTGAACAAGACGGGCCACGAGGCGCAGCCGGTGCCGCCGATCTTCCAGCCGGAAGTGCCGGCACGCGCCATCTACTTCGCCGCGACGCACAAGCGCCGCGAGGTCTGGGTCGGCTTCCCCACCGTCAAGGCAATTCTCGGCAACATGATCGTACCGGGCCTGCTCGACCGCTACCTCGCCAAGGCCGGCTACACCGGGCAGCTTACCGACAAGGCCAAGCCCGCGGACGCGCCTTCCAACCTGTTCGAGCCGGTGCCCGGCGACTATGGCGCGCACGGACGGTTCGATAGCAGGTCGCGGAACCATAGCTGGGAGATGTTCACCGACCGCCACCGGCACGCCGTGGTCGCTGTCGCTGCCATCGGCTTCGTGGCTGCGCTGCATCAGCTTGCCAAGCGGCTGGACGTTTGATGGGGAGCCGCTTCATCGAAGACTACGCGCTGCTCGGCGATGGACAGACCGCGGCGTTGGTCAGCCGGGTCGGGTCGATCGACTGGCTTTGCTTGCCCGGCTTCAGCAGCGACGCGTGTTTCGCCGCCCTGCTCGGCACGGATGAGAATGGTTGCTGGCGCCTCGCACCCACGGGCAAGATCGTCAAGTCGAGCCGTCGCTACCAAACCGACACGATGGTGCTGGAAACCGAATTGGAGGCCGATGGCGGCGCTGTCCGGCTGATCGAGTTCATGCCGGCCGGCGGGGATGCCGGCCCGGCGCTGGTGCGGATCGTCGAAGGGGTACGTGGCCGCGTCGCGATGCAGTCCGACATGCGGTTGCGCTTCGATTACGGTTCCCTGCCGCCGTGGAGCGAAGCGATCGAGGGTGGCGCCAAATCGCAGCTGGGAGCCGACACGGTCGTGCTGCGGGCGAGCGTGCCGCTCCGCGTCGATCAGGAAAGCCAGCAATCGAGTTTCACGGTCGGGGAGGGTGAGCGCGTGGCGTTCGTCCTGAGCTACGGCAAGGCGCCAGGCAAGTTGCCGGCCGTCGTGGACGTCGCGGCGGCGTTGTCCGCCACGCAACAGTTCTGGCGTGACTGGATTGGCAAGTTCGACGACAGCCGGACGAAATGGCCCGCCGCCGTCCGCCGGTCGCTTCTTACGCTGAAGACGATGATCGATCGCGAAAGCGGTGGCCTGGTCGCGGCGCCAACAACCTCCCTGCCCGAGGCACCTGGCGGCACGCTAAACTGGGATTATCGATACTGCTGGCTGCGGGACGCAAGCTTTACCGTAGATGCCTTCCTGAATGCCGGCTTCACGGAAGAAGCCCGGGCTTGGCGGGACTGGCTGCTGCGTGCGATCGGTGGCGAGCCGGGTCGGATACGGATCATGTATCGTACCGACGGCGCGCGGCATTTGGCGGAATGGACGGTCGACCAATTGCCGGGCTACCGCTACAGCAGCCCCGTCCGGATCGGCAATGCCGCGTCGACACAGCATCAGCTCGACGTTTTCGGCGAGGTATTGAACTGCCTTAGCCTCGCCCGGAACGGCGGCCTGGCAGTCACCCATCACGAGCGTGTGGCGCAGATGCGGCTCGTCAAGCACCTCGCGGCGGTTTGGAACACGGCTGGCTCCGGTATATGGGAATCGCGCTCCGAACCCCGTCAGTACACCTATGCGAAGGCTGTCGCGTGGGCCGGCGTGGACCGCGTGCTGCGTTTCCTGCGGTCCGACGACGGCCGTGGCGACGCTGACGACGAGGCGATCGAGCGGCTGGCGGCGCTGCGCCAGCAGATCCATGATCAGACGTGCCACGAGGGTTGGAACGAGGGGATCGGCAGCTTCACGCAGTATTTTGGCGGCCAGGAACTCGACGCCAGCCTGCTGCTGCTGCCGGTGATCGGATTTCTGCCCGCGACGGACCCTCGCATGGCCGCAACCATTGAAGCAATCCGGCGCGAACTCACCGAGGGCGGCCTGGTGCGGCGCAAGAAGGCGGAGCCGGGGAAGCCGCCCGAGGGCGCATTCCTTGCTTGCTCCTGCTGGATGGCGGACTGCCTGGCACTTCAGGGCCGCCACGAGGAAGCGCGCGAGCAGTTCGAGCGCGTGCTCGCGGTAGCCAATGACCTCGGTTTGCTGGCGGAAGAGTACGACGTGCCCGGAAAGCACCTTGCCGGCAACTTCCCGCAGGCGTTGACCCACCTTGCGTTGGTCAATTCAGCGCTGCGCTTGTCCGGCCCAACCCTTGAACGCAGTGCCGGCTGACATCCCAACCGGCGAACCCTAAGGCCTCGACCCCATGGCAGCATCCTCGGATCACTACGACGTCATCATCATCGGCAGCGGCCCCGGCGGCGGCGCTGCCGCCCACCGGCTGGCGGCGACCGGCAAGCGGGTGCTGATGCTCGAACGGGGCGGCTATCTCCCGCGCGCCCGTGAGAACTGGGACTCGAAGACGGTGTTCGTGGACGGCAAATACCAGGCGAACGAGACCTGGTACGACAAGCACGGCACAAAGTTCACCCCGGGACTGCATTATTGGGTCGGTGGCAACTCCAAGGTCTATGGCTCCGCCCTGTTCCGGCTGCGGGAGAAGGACTTCACCGGGGTCCAGCACAAGGACGGCCTCTCGCCCGCCTGGCCCGTCGGCTATGACGTGTTCGAGCCGTATTATTGCCAAGCCGAGGCGTTGTTCCACGTCCATGGGCAGCGCGGGGAAGACCCGAACGAGCCCTGGTCGAGCCAGCCCTACCCCTACCCCCCGGTCAGCCACGAGCCGCGGATCGAGGAAGTAAGCCGCCAATTGCAAGGCGAGGGGCTGCACCCGTTCCATCTCCCCCTCGGTATCCTGCTCGACGAAAAGGACGGCAAGCCCACACCGACCAGCCCCTGCATCCGATGCGACGCCTTCGACGGCTTCCCTTGCGCCACCAACGCCAAGGCCGACTCCCAGGTGGTCTGCGTCGACCCGACTCTGGCGGCGCATGCCAACTTCACCCTGCTGACCGGGGCCTACGTGTCGAAGCTCGAGACCGGCCCCTCCGGCCGCAGTATAAGCAGCGTGCACGTGACCCGCGACGGCCAAGAGGAGCGTTATTCGGCCGACATCGTGGTGGTGGCGTGCGGCGCGTTGAGTTCCGCGCTGTTGCTGCTGCGGTCGGCCAACGATGCGCACCCGAAAGGCCTGGCCAATGGCTCCGACCAGGTAGGCCGCAACTACATGCGCCACGACATGTCCGTGCTCATGGCCGTGCTGAAGGAGCCTAACCGCACCGTCTTCCAAAAGACGCTGGCGGTGAGCGACTACTACCTCAGCGCGCCCGACTGGGAGTTTCCGCTAGGACTGATCCAGATGTGCGCGACCTCGCACGGCGAGCAGATCCGTGGGGAGGCGGTGCCGGGTTGGCTTGGCTGGCTGCCGGAGATGCCGTTCGATAAGTTGGCGCTGCACTCGATAGATTTCTGGCTGCAAAGCGAGGACCTGCCCCGGCCGGAGAACCGGATCTCCTACGACGGCGACAAGGTCGTGCTGTCGCTCACGGAAGGCAACCTCGAGGCGAAGGCCCGGTTGCGGGACAAGCTCGAGAACCTGATGGAGCCGATCGGCGCCTACAAACACCTGCTGGAACGGCGGCTCTACCTCAGCATGGATATCCCGATCAGCGCCACGTCGCACCAAGCCGGGACCTGCGTGTTCGGCCCCGATCCCATGTCGTCCGTGCTGGACCTCGACTGCAAGGCGCACGAACTCGATAACCTCTACATCGCCGACGCAAGCTTCTTCCCCTCCATCGGCGCCGTGAACCCGACCTTGACGCTCATCGCCAACGCGCTCCGCGTCGCCGACATCATCGCCCAACGCCTGAAGTGAAAGGGCAAACCTGACATGTTGACACGGGTTGCGGTCTTCGAGGGCGCCGTCGAAAAAGGCGGCGAAGATGCGTTCTTCGCGGACGTCCGTGCCCGGCTGGAGCCGATCTGGCGCCGCTTCCCCCACGTGCTCGGCGTCCGCGTGCTGCGCACCCAGCAGGCCGATCCCGGCGCCATCCCCATCGTCATGGTGCTGGAGATGGACTTCCCCGACCTCCAAGCCATGCACGCTTCGCTCGATTCCGACATCAAGACGACGGCGCACACGACCACGCTCGAGGTGCTGAAGCCGTTCAGCGGCCGATTTTTCCATTTCATATGCGAAAGCCGTTCGCTCGGCGTGGCCTGAGGACCGATGGTGGGTCGCCCGCTTGCCGCGGCGCGCCGGGAACAATGGATGCGCCGACCGGCTGGGCGCGGACGCGGCGGAGTTGCGGTGACCCCGCCCTGCTGACGAGGAGACAAAGATGCAAAACCCGATAACCGCGATCGTACAACGCCTCGAAGGCAAGGACGACAAGAGCGGGCCCAAGCCCAGCGTGCCGTTTTCGCACCTTTGGACCGACAAGGATGGCGTAAGCCATCAGAAGCAATGTGCGTTGCAGGACTTCACGCTGAAGGGCGTCGGCGGCGCCGATCCGCAATGGAACAACAAGCACGACACCGTTTCCTCGACCGTCGTCGTCACGGTCCAGCCGGTCGGTTGGGTTGGCACCTGGCACGAGAACCCGGCGCCGCAATGGATCATCGTGCTCTCCGGCCGCTGGTGGATCGAGAGCATGGACGGAGCGCGCATCGAGCAGGGACCGGGCGAGTTCTCGTTCGGCGAGGACCAGGGTTGCACCCCGGCCGACGGCAGGAAGGGGCACCGCTCCGGCACGATCGGCGATCAGCCGGCCGTGTTGATGACGGTGCAACTGCACGTGGACCCGAAACACGAACCCTGCCACATGTGCTGAGTTGGAGCTGGACATGACCGGGCCGGGCCTTCAGTCGATCACCGGGTTCCGTTTGGTGACGGCGAACCTGCCGCGCCTCACGCGCTTCTACGTCGACGTGCTCGGCTTCGCCGCCGAGGGATCGCCGGCGCCGGTCGGGGCGGATGAGATGGCCCTGCTGGAGCTGTCCGGCGACGGACGGCGCCAGGTCCTCAGGCTGGGTGCGCAGACCGTGGCGCTCGAAGCGTTCGAGGCGCCAGGCGCACCATACCCGGCCCAGGGCAACGCGGCCTCGCTGTGGTTCCAGCATCTGGCCCTCGTGGTGGACGATATCGCCGCCGCGTACGGCCGTCTGCGCGGCGTGCACGCGATTACCAAGGGTGGGCCGCAGCGCCTGCCGGCCTCGTCCGGCGGTGTGGGCGCGTTCAAGTTCCGCGACCCAGACGGGCATCCGCTCGAGTTGCTGCAGTTCCCCGCCGCGGACACGCCGCCAGCTTGGCGTGGCAAGAGGGCGGTGGCCGGGCAGATCGGCCTCGGCATCGACCACTCCGCGATCAGCGTCGGCGACGTCGACGCCAGCGCGTCGTTCTACGCCGAGCTCGGCCTCGGGGCTGGGAAGCGCAGCCACAATCAGGGGCCGGAGCAGCAGCGCCTGGACGGCCTCCGCGGCGTGCAAGTCGTCGTGGCGCCCATGGAGCCGGCCGGTGCCCCGCCCCACCTCGAGCTGCTGGGCTACGACGTTCCGCGCGGCGAGGCCGGCCCCAAGCTGCGGGCCAACGACGTCGCTGCGACCCGCGTCGTCTGGCGGGGTGGCCGGTCAGCCCTGCTGCGTGATCCCGACGGCCATTTGCACCAGGTCGAGAGATGAAGAGGAGATAGGCGGGATGGAACACGACAAGTCGCTGTTGCCAGGCCGGCTGTTGCGCCGCGCAGGTCCGCCGAAACCGGTCAAGCCGTTCCAGGGCGTGCAAGTCGACGACCCAAGGCTGGCCGAGGTGCTCTCGCCGGACGCCGAGTTGCTGTGCCTGTATGAAGGCACCCTGCACGGCGAGGGTCCGGCTTGGCAGCCCGCGCGGGACCGCCTGGTCTGGTCCGACGTCCCCAACCGCCGCCTGCTCGGCTGGCATCCGGATGGCCACGTCGACGTCGTGATCGACGGCACGTACTTCATGAACGGCAACGCGCTCGAGGCCAGCGGCGCGCTGGTGCATTGCGAGCATGGCCGCCGCTGCATCAGCCGGTCGGAGGGGGACGGCGGCGCCACCCCGATCATCACGCACTACCAGGGCAAGCGGCTGAATTCGCCCAACGACGTCGCCGTCGCGGCGGACGGGGCAATCTGGTTCACCGACCCCACCTTCGGCATCCTGATGCCCAACCAGGGCAGCCTGGTTGAATCGGAACTGGACCACCGCAGCGTCTATCGCTTCGACCCGGCCACCGGCGCACTCCGGCGAATGGCGGACTTCGAGGAGCCCAACGGATTGGCCTTCGCACCTGACGGCGGCACGTTGTACGTGTCCGACACCTCGTTGTCGCTGGACGAGATCCCGGGCGACCAGAAGGGGACGGCGCACCGGATCGAGGCGTTCGATGTCGGCGCGGAGGGCGCGCTTTCGGGCCGGCGCCTGTTCTATCAGACCGACCATGGCTACCCCGACGGCTTCGCGGTGGACCCGCGCGGCTGGGTCTGGACCACGGCCGCCGACGGCATCCACGTCGTGGCGCCTGACCGCACCCGGCTGGGCTACATCCCCACGCCGATGACGGCATCCAACTGCACCTTCGGCGGACCTGCCGGCCGCCGCCTGTTCATCGCGGCAACCGAGCTTCTGCTCGCAATCGACCTCGCCGCGTGACGCCGGACCCGCAACCCCGGCTGACACGGCCCGTTGAAGCGGCGCCGCAGCAACGCTTGCGAACCCAAGGAGTACAATAATGAGCCAGACCACTGACAAAAGCCCGTCAGCCCCGGCCTTGCCGGACAACAGCCGCATCCCGAACGCGCCCTATCACCAGGTCCTGGTAGGCCAGCCTGCCCTGGTCACGGGCGCGAACTCGGGAATCGGAAGAGCTGTGGCGCTAGGGCTCGCGCGTGCGGGCGCCGACGTGGCCGTCAACTACATCACCCATCCCGAGGCGGCCGATGCGGTCGTCCAGGAAATTCAAGCGATGGGTCGCAAGGCGGTCGCGATCAAGGCCGACGTCAGCAAGGAAGACGAGGTCGAGCGGATGTTCGCCGCCGCCATCGCACAGTTCGGCACCTTGCACATCGTCGTCAGCAACGCGGGCCTGCAACGCGACTCCGCGTTCGACGAGATGACGCTCGAACAGTGGAACACCGTCATCGGCGTGAACCTCACCGGGCAGTTCCTCTGCACCCGCGCCGCCGCCCGCGAGTTCAAGCGCCGCGGGCTCGTGCGATCGGTGTCGCAGGCGGCCGGCAAGATCATCTGCATGAGCTCGGTCCACCAGGTGATCCCCTGGGCCGGCCACGCCAACTACGCGGCTTCGAAGGGCGGCATCATGATGATGATGAAGAGCATCGCCCAGGAACTCGCACCGCATTTCATCCGCGTGAACGCCATCGGGCCGGGCGCGATCCGGACGTCGATCAACACGTCCGCCTGGGAAACCCCGGAGGCGTATTCCAGCCTGATGACGCTGGTGCCCTACAAGCGCATCGGCGAACCCGATGACATCGCCCAGGCGGCGGTGTGGCTCGCTTCCGACGCCGCGGACTACGTCACAGGCGCCACCTTGTTCGTGGACGGCGGGATGACGCTCTACCCGGGCTTCGCCACCGGCGGCTGAACCCGCGCCACCCAGCCTCAACGGAGCCGCCATGACGAACCCACCGCCTGCCGAGCAAGCCTCGGCGATCGAGGATTACGGCCTCATCGGCGACTGCGCATCCTGCGCGCTCGTCGGGAAGAACGGTTCGATCGACTGGCTGTGCCTGCCACGGTTCGACAGTTCAGCGTGCTTCGCCGCACTGGTGGGCACTGTGGAGAACGGCCGTTGGAAACTTGCGCCGGCCGACGCGGCGGCACGGGCAACGCGGCGCTACCACGACGGCTCGATGGTGCTGGAAACCCTGTTCGAAACGGCGTCCGGCACCGTCGCCGTCATCGACTTCATGGTCCTGCACGCCGCCAATCCTACCGTCGTGCGGATCGTCGAGGGCCGGACGGGCCGCCTGGACATGAAGACCGACATGGTGCTGCGGTTCGGCTATGGCGTCTCGGTCCCGTGGGTCACCCGCTTGCCGGACGGCAGCGGCATCTCGGCCGTAGTCGGGCCGGACATGGTGATCGTCCGTGCCTCCGTGCCGCTCGAAGGCGAACACTTGCATACCACTGCGGAGTTCACCGTCGCAGCCGGGGAGCGCGCCTGGTTCACGCTGACCTACGGCGCGTCCAGCGACCCCGCCCCGGCCGCCGTGGACGCCGTTTCCGCTTTGGCCGAAACGGAGGCGCACTGGACCGCATGGAGCAAGCGCTGCACCTATCAAGGCGAATGGCGCGAGGCCGTGCTTCGCTCGCTGCTGGTGCTGAAGGCGCTGACGTTCAACCGCACCGGCGGCATCGTCGCGGCCGCCACCACGTCGCTGCCGGAGCAGTTGGGCGGGGTCCGCAACTGGGACTACCGTTTCTGCTGGTTGCGGGACGCCACGCTCACGCTGTTCTCGCTGATGAAGGGCGGCTACTATCACGAGGCGGCCAGTTGGCGGGGTTGGTTGCACCGCGCCGTTGCGGGCAGCCCAGAGCAGGTTCAGATCATGTACGGCATCGCCGGCGAACGGCACCTTGCCGAGTGGGAGGTGCCCTGGCTCGCGGGCTATCAGGGGGCGGCTCCGGTGCGCATCGGCAACGCGGCATCGGACCAGCTCCAACTCGACGTCTATGGCGAGGTCATGGGCGCGTTGCACCAGGCGCGCCAAGGAAACCTCGGACAGGCCGAAGCGAGTTGGGATGTTCAACTCGGCCTCATCGACCATCTCGCCAAAATCTGGAAGGAGCCCGACGACGGCATCTGGGAGACCCGGGGCGGGCGGCAGCATTTCACCTACTCCAAGGTGATGGCCTGGGTCGCCTTCGACTCGATGATCAAGGACGTCGAGCAGCACGGGCTAGAGGGGCCGGTCGACCAGTGGCGGTCCATCCGCGACGAGATCCACGCGACGGTTTGCCGCGAAGGGTTCAACCACGACAAGAACAGCTTCGTGCAATTCTTCGGCGGCAGCGTCCTGGACGCCAGTTTGCTGCTGATCCCCATGGTCGGCTTCCTGCCGCACGACGACCCGCGCGTGCTTGGAACCGTGCAGGCCATCGAGCAGGGCCTGCTCGCCGACGGCTATGTCAAACGTTACGAGACCACCATCACCAAGGACGGCCTTCCGCCCGGCGAGGGCGCGTTCCTGGCCTGCAGCTTCTGGCTGGTGGACTGCATGCATATGCAGGGCCGCAAGGACGCCGCCCGCGCGATGTTCGAGCGGCTGCTTGCGCTCCGCAACGACATCGGGCTGCTCAGCGAGGAGTACGACCCGAAGGCCAAGCGCATGACTGGCAACATGCCCCAAGCCTTCTCGCACACGGCGCTGATCGTCAGCGCCATGAACCTTCACGATGCCGGGCCGGCGCGTCAGCGCCAGGCGCACGGGTCCAAAGGGTAGGGGTCAGCGCCGCCCGTCGGCGGGCGGTCCGGGCTGGCCCACGATCACGCGCCCGCCGCGCCGGTGCGTCGCGTAGGAGATCAGCCACTGCATGCTGACCAGGACGCGGTTTCGGAACCCGATCAGGAAGAGTATGTGCGCCGCTGCCCAGGCGAACCAGGCCACGATGCCTTTGAGGTGTACCGGCCCCAGCTCCGCGACCGCCTTGTTGCGCCCGATGGTGGCCAAGGTGCCATAATCGCGATAGCCGAACGGGCGCGTCGTTGCCCGGCCGGAGAAGCGCTTGGCAATGGCGCGGGCGGCGTAGCGCCCCTGCTGCTTGGCCACCGGCGCCAGCCCCGGCAACGGCTTCCCCTGCCCGTCCAACGCCAGCGCCGCATCCCCGATCACATAGACGCCGGGGTGTTCCGGGACTTGCAGGTCGGGGCCAACGCTTACCCGCCCGCCCTTGTCAGCCGCAACACCCAGCCATTGCGCGACGGGCGTGGCCGTCACGCCCGCGGCCCAGATGACGGTCTCCGCGTGGATCGTCTCGTCCCCAAGCTGAACCGCGCCGGGGTGGATCCCCGTCACCTTCGTAGCCGTCCGGATCTCGACCCCCATGCCTCGCAGGTCGCTCGCCGCGCGCGCCGACGAATCTGGCGCCATGTGGCCCAGGACACGGGATCCTGCCTCGATCAGGACGACGCGCGCCCGCATCCCGCCCACGCCCGCGAAGTCATGCGCCAGCATGTCGTGCGCCAACTCCGCGATCGATCCCGCCATTTCGACCCCGGTCGGCCCGCCGCCGACCAGCACGAAGGTCAGCAGCCGGCCGCGCTCTGCCGGGTCGTCCGTCACCACCGCGGCCTGCTCGAACGCGCCGAGGATTCGGCGCCGGAGCGCTGTCGCGTCCTCCAGCGTCTTCAAGCTCGGCGCGGCGCCGGCCCAGTCATGGTGGCCGAAGTAACTGGGCTCCGACCCCGTTGCAATGACCAGGCTGTCATACGGTACGCGGCGCTGGCCGCAAACGACCTCATGCGCCTTGGTGTCGATGCCCGTCACCGCCTCCATCAGCACCTCGACCGGACCCGTGTCGGCCAGGATCCCGCGCACGGGGGAGGCGATGTCGTCCTCGGACAGTGCGCCCGTCGCAACCTGGTAGAGCAGCGGCTGGAACAGATGGTGGTTGCGTTGGTCCAGCACCGTAACGGCCATGCCCGGCGCCTGGCCCAGCCAGCGGGCCGCCTCGAGCCCGCCGAATCCGGCGCCCACGACCACTACCCGGTGCGCCGGCCCCGATACGGCGCGCCGGCGGACCGGCCTGGCCCGCAACAGGATCAGCACGGCGGCAGCTCCACCCATCAGCAAAGGCGCGCGCATGTGGCGGAACGAGTGGGACATCAAGCGCTTCCTTGCATCGTTCCAGGCCCAACGCGGCGTCGCCGCCAGGGTTGTGCAACCTGCTGGCCCGATCGGCGACAGACACCGGAACGTGGAAGCACGTGTGACGAAAGATTCGGCTGGTTCGTGCCGCCGATGCGGCCTCACGATGGCGCCGGCCGTCGTGAGGCCCCATCTATCCGCCGCAGGCTGCAGCGCAGACGAACAGGAACTCCAGCCCATGCCGGCACAGGCAGCACAACTCCAGCACGCCCCCAGCCTTTTCCACACCCCCCGTTTCCACAGGCCCGGGGTCTTCGAGTGTTGTCGAAGTCGTAGGATGGGGGCGTGACATCTCCCCTCGCCCTTTATATCCACTGGCCGTTCTGCCTGGCCAAGTGCCCCTATTGCGACTTCAACAGCCATGTGCGGGAGCGCATTCCGCAGGCGCGCTTCGCCCGGGCGCTGCGCACGGAACTGGCCTGGGAGGCCGCCCGGCTCGGCCGCCGGCCGTTGCAGTCCATCTTCTTCGGCGGCGGCACGCCCAGCCTGATGGAGCCGGAGACGGTCGCCGAGCTGATCGCGGACGCCACCCGCCTGTTCGACCCCGCCGACACCCTCGAAATCACCATCGAGGCCAACCCCACCAGCGTCGAGGCCGGCAGGCTGCGCGGGTTCCGGGAGGCGGGGGTCAACCGCGCCTCCCTCGGCATCCAGAGCCTCGATGCCGCCGCCCTTCGCATGCTGGGCCGCGAGCACACCGCCGGGCAGGCCGTCGCCGCCCTCGAGCTCGCCCGGAACACCTTCCCGCGCGTGTCGTTCGACCTGATCTACGCCCGGCCGGGCCAGGACGTCGCGGCGTGGCGGGCGGAGCTGGACCAGGCGCTGACCCTCTGCGCGGACCACCTCTCGCTCTACCAGTTGACCATCGAGCCCGGCACCGCCTTCGAGGCCCTGCATCGCCGAGGCGCGCTGACGCTGCCGGACGAGGACACCGCGGCGGCGCTCTACACCGCAACCGGCGAGGCCTGCGCCGCGCACGGCCTGCTGCCCTACGAGGTCAGCAACCTCGCTCGGCCCGGCGGCGAGAGCCGGCACAACCTCGCCTATTGGCGATACAGCGACTACGCCGGCATCGGGCCCGGCGCGCACGGCCGGGTCACCTTGGGCGGGGACCTGGTGGCCACGCGCCGGCACCGCGCGCCGGAACCCTGGGCCGACCGGGTGGAACGGCAGGGCCATGGCAGCACGGCGGAGGAGGCCATTGCTCCCGCCGACCGGGCGCGCGAAATGCTGCTGATGGGCCTCCGGCTGACCGAAGGCATCGATGCCGGCCGGTTCGCCGCGCGCACCGGGATGGCGCTGGATGCCGCCTTGGACCCGCGCACGCTGGAGCAGGCGATAGAGGCGGGATACCTGACCGTCGCGGCCGGCCGTCTCGCCGCGACGCCCGAGGGCAGGTTGCGGCTCGACGCATTGCTGTCGGCGCTGGTTGCATAAGGCTACCCTCGCCGCGCCAGCGCCGCGCCCGCCGGCTCAGGGCGAGGGTCAAACAAGGCCGAAACAGGGGCCGAACCCATCGCGTCCGCTTGTTCCGGGCGGTCCGCTGCCCTACCTGAACGCTCATGAGCACCGACCCCCAATCCATTTCGCCCGAGGCCGATCCCGCGTTGCAGGACGATGCCCGAGCCCACCAGGCCCATGCCGACGCGCAGGCCGACGCCTCGACGGACGCCCCGGCGGCCCCGGCGGCCCAGATCGAGCAACTCACCCGCGAGCGCGACGACATGCGCGACCGCTGGATGCGCGCCGAGGCCGAGATGGCCAACGTCCGCACCCGCGCCAAGCGCGACGTGGACGACACCCGGCAATACGCCGTGCAGAAGTTCGCCGCCGACGTCGTGGAGGCGGCCGAGAACCTGCGCCGCGGCCTCTCCAGCCTACCCGCCCCAGCCGCGGACGAGCCGGAGACCGTCGCCAAGCTGCGCGAGGGCTTCGAGGGCGTCGAGCGCAACTTCGTCGCCATTCTCGAGCGGAACGGCATCGCCCGCACGGACCCCACGGGCCAGCCCTTCGATGCCAACCTGCACCAGGCGATGGCGGAGCAGCCCTCGGCCGAGCACCCGCCGGGCACCGTGATGCAGGCCTGGACGCAAGCCTGGACCTTGAACGGCCGTCTGCTCAAGCCGGCGATGGTGGTGGTCGCGAAGCGGGCCGATCAGGACGCCGCCGCGTAATTTGCACGTGTCTTGTGCATCTGCGGACCTTGTCCGCGCGGCCTCGGAAGAATACATCCCCTACGTTCACCCATAGGGCGTCCCACGGTGCTTCGGGCCGTGTGCCGCCGCTGACAAGGAGACAACTATGAGCAAGGTCATCGGTATCGACCTGGGTACCACCAATTCATGCGTCGCGATCATGGAAGGCACCACCGCCAGCGACGCGCGCGTCATCGAGAACGCTGAGGGCGCGCGCACCACGCCCAGCATGGTCGCCATCAGCGACAGCGGCGAGCGGCTGGTCGGCCAGAGCGCCAAGCGCCAGGCCGTCACCAACCCGACCAACACCTTCTATGCCGTCAAGCGCCTGATCGGCCGCCGCTTCGAGGACCCGATCGTGGCCAAGGACAAGGGCATGGTGCCCTACCCGATCGTCAAGGGCGACAACGGCGACGCCTGGGTCGAGGCGCGCGGCGAGAAGTATTCGCCCAGCCAGGTCAGCGCGTTCATCCTGGGCAAGATGAAGGAGACAGCCGAGGCCTATCTGGGCGAGAAGGTGAGCCAGGCCGTCATCACCGTCCCCGCCTACTTCAACGACGCGCAGCGCCAGGCGACCAAGGACGCGGGGCGGATCGCCGGGCTTGAGGTGCTGCGCATCATCAACGAGCCGACCGCGGCGGCGCTGGCCTACGGCATGGACAAGAAGCAGGGCGGCACCATCGCGGTCTACGACCTCGGCGGCGGCACCTTCGACGTGTCGGTGCTGGAGATCGGTGACGGCGTGTTCGAGGTGAAGTCCACCAACGGCGACACCTTCCTGGGCGGCGAAGATTTCGACAACCGGGTGATCGACTACCTGGCCGACGAGTTCAAGCGCGAGCAGGGCATCGACCTCCGGAAGGACAAGCTGGCCCTCCAGCGCCTGAAGGAGGCTGCCGAAAAGGCGAAGATAGAGCTGTCCTCGTCGAAGGAAACCGAGATCAACCTGCCGTTCATCACCGCGGACGCGAGCGGGCCCAAGCACATGGTGCTGAAGCTGTCGCGGGCGAAGCTCGAGAGCCTGGTCGATGACCTGGTCGCCCGCACGCTCGAGCCCTGCCGCGCCGCGCTGAAGGATGCGGGCGTGACGGCGGGCGAGATCAACGAGGTGATCCTGGTCGGCGGCATGACCCGCATGCCCAAGGTCATCGAGGCCGTGAAGCAGTTCTTCGGCCGCGAGCCCGCGCGCAACGTGAACCCCGACGAGGTCGTCGCCATCGGCGCCGCCATCCAGGGCGCGGTGCTGCGCGGCGACGTGAAGGACGTGCTGCTGCTCGACGTGACCCCGCTCAGCCTGGGCATCGAGACCCTGGGCGGCGTGTTCACCCGGCTGATCGACCGCAACACGACCATCCCGACCAAGAAGAGCCAGGT
>CAXSDH010000071.1:0-19436 GCA_964235765.1 uncultured Acetobacteraceae bacterium | reverse complement strand
CCGGCCTCTTGCTCCCGAAGCAAGCGTACTACCAGGCTGTACTACGCCCCGACTGAGGCGCCGCGTATAGCGGTCCGCCCCGCACGCGACAAGGGGCGCATTTCAGACCCGCCCGGGTTGCCCGGCGCCGGAGCGGGCCAGTTGCGCCAGCCGGGCCAGCGCCGCCGGCACGTCCGGGACCACCTCGAACAGGTCGAGCGATTCCGGGCCCGCGAACCCGTCCCGCACCGCCGCGTGCAGCATGGCGACATACGGCTGTGCCCAGCCCGCGACGTCGCAGATCAGGATGGGCTTGTCGTGCAACCCGAGCTGCCGCCAGGTGGTGATCTCGATCGTCTCGTCGAAGGTGCCGAGGCCGCCGGGCAAGGTCACGAAGGCGTCCGCCGCCTCGAACATCCGGCGCTTGCGGTCATGCATGCTGTCGGTCACCACCAGCTCGATGCCGCCGCCATGCGCCACTTCGCGCCGCTGCAGGAACTCGGGGATGATGCCCAGCACGGCGCCCCCGCCGGCCAACGCCGCATCGGCCGTCACGCCCATCAGGCCGACCCGGCCGCCGCCGTACACCAGCCGCAGGCCGGCCCCCGCCAGCCCCGCGCCCAGGTCGTGCGCAGCTTGCCGGTACACCGCGTGGACGCCGAAGCGGGCGCCGCAGAATACGGCGACGGAGCGGAGCGGCGACTGGGGTGCGATCGACATAAGTTTTTTAGATGGCGAACCGTGGCGGGCGGTGCAACGATCCCGGATGCCGCATCATAGGAGCCATGCATGAATAAACTGTTTACGCTGGGGGTCGCGGCCATCGCGTTGGGCGTGTCCGGACTTGCCTTCGGCCAGGGAGCGGGCGTCTCGCTCAAGCCTGATGACGTGATCGCGGCGCGGCAGGCCGCCTTCGACCTGCAGAACGGCGTGATGGCGGCCATGAAGACGGCGATCGACGGCGGCCTGGACGTCAAGGGCCTCACCGCGGGCGCCAAGGGCATCGGCGCCTGGGGGCGCGTGATCCCGGCCATGTTCCCGGACGGCACGCAGACGGGCCACAACACCAAGGCCAAGCCGGAGATCTGGTCGGACCGCGCCGGCTTCGACAAGGCCGCGGCCAATCTCGTCGCTGCCGCCGACAAGCTGGCGCAACTGGCCGAGGCCAACGACAAGGCCGGCTTCGCGACACAATATACCGCGACTGGCCAGGCCTGCGGCGGCTGCCACCGCCCCTACCGCGCCCAGTAGCGCCCCCCAGTAGCCCCCCCGCGTGACGCTCAGGCGCTGGTCAGGCGAACCTGACCAGCGCCCAAACGCAGGCTCCCGCCACCATCAGCACCGCCAAGGCCAGCAACGAGCTGGCGAACCGGGGTTGGCGCATGTTGGCCGGCAAGCGCTTCCTGCCGGTCACCATCGGCCGCACCAGGTCGTGCCGCTTGATGACCGCATAGGCCAGCACGGCCAGGAGGTGCAGGGCGACGAGGGCGAGGATCAGGTTGAAGTTGAACACATGAGCGCGGGTGAGTATCTTGCCCGTCGCTTCGGAGACCAGGTGCATGAGCGGGCCGCCGCCATCGACCGGGTCGCCGGCGAAAAGCCCGCTGACCGCCTGCACCGCGAGCACGCCCAGCAAGGCCAGCACCATCCAGCCGCCAGCGGCGTTGTGGCCGATCTCGGTATCCGGCTCGCGCTTGCCGAAGGTCGAGAGATGGCGGAAGCCCTCGACCGGGCTGCGCAGGAACTTGCCGAAGCGCGAGGTTTCGCTGCCGATGAAGCCCCAGACCAGCCGGAACAGCAGCATGGTCAGCATGGTGTAGCCAGAGAGGTAGTGAAGCTCGATCCATTCCTGCTTCACGCTGACGTAGCTGAACACCGCCAGCAGCACGATCGTCCAATGGAACAGCCGCGTCGGCGCGTCCCACACGCGCATCATGAGCTTGGCGGTGCGGGGAACCGGGGGGCCGGTGGGCCTGCGGATGGGTTGAGCCATGTGCGTCCTCATGTGCCGGCCCCATCTTGCTGCGCCGCGCGAGCCGATGGAAGGTCGCGCCGATGATCCCATCGCCACAAACCCTGTCGGGCGTGCTGTACGCTTATCTCGCGCCGCTGCTGGCCCTTGCCGTGACGCTCGCCGGGAGCCTGGTCTGCCGGGCCAAGAGCCTCCGCCCCCTGTTGCCGATGGTGGGCGCCCTGGGGCTGTTGGCGGGCTGGGCGGCGCTGCTGCCACTCGCCTTCGCTGCGCGGGCGGCGCTTGCGCCTCGCGGCGTGCCCGAGGCGCTGCTGCTGCCGGCGGCGGCCGCGCTGCTGGCGGGGCTCGCCGCGTTCTGGGGCCGGGCCCGGCTGGACCGCTGGGCAGGGATCGCGCTGGCCGTGTTCGCCGGCTGGTGGCTGGCCTCCTCACCGGCCGGCCGGCCGGAGTTCTGGCGGGTCTGGGCCGCTGTCGGCGTGGTGGCGCTGCTGCTGTCGCGCAGCGTGGCCGGGCAGCCGGCGCGGAGCTTGGCGGCAATGCTGGCGCTATGGGGCGGGCTGGTCGTGGCGGGTGCGCCGCCGGGCGCGATCGGTGCGGCGCTGGTGGCCGCCGGGGCGGCGGCCGGGCTGCTCGTGGCGGGGCCGCTTGTGGCAGGGCCCGGGGGCGTGCTTCCGGCTGCACTGGCGGCATCGGTGGTGGCGGGGGCGGACCTTGCGTCGGGGCGGCTGGTGCGGGGCGGCCTCAATGCGATCGACCTCGCCTGCCTGGCAGCGTGCGCCGCGCCGCTGGCGGCACAACTCGTGACGGCACGCCTCGGCAAGCGGCTGGGCCGGGTGGGCCCGCTGGTGTCGGCGCTGGCCGGGGCGGCGGCTGCGGTCGGCTGTGCCTGGCTGGCCGCACGACTGATCCGCCGATGAGAGCAAGATTGCAGTCCCTTGCCGGGCAGCCTAGGTATTGATGATGGCGGCAACCGGTTCATCGCAGCGCTTCGAGCAAGTTCGCCCCCTCATCGCGGGCGTCGCCCTGCTGCTGTTCCTGGCGGGCGGGGCCGCCTACCTGTTCCGGCCAAGCCCCGGCGTTCCAGCCGCCCCGCCGCCGCAAGCTGCCGCAGCACCGGCACCGGCCAATCCTGCGGCCCCAAGCTTCGACATCGTAAGGGTCGGCCCGCAGGGCAACGCCGTCATCGCCGGCCGTGCGCAGCCCGGCGCGGACGTCGTCGTCCGCGAAAGCGGGCGCGACCTGGGACAGGCCCGCGCGGACCAGCGGGGCGACTTCGTGATCGTCCCTGCGGCCCCGATCGCCCCCGGCGGGCGCGAGCTGACGCTTGCGGCGCGCCAGGGCGCGGCCCCCGAGGTCGGGGGCGAGGGTTCCGTGCTGCTGGTCGTGCCGCCAGCCCCGGCCCAAACCCTGGCGGCGACGCCCGCCCCGCCGCAAGTGGCGCTGCTATTGCCGAATGCCGGCGCGCCGCGGCTGTTGCAGGCCCCCGCGCCCGTCCCCGCCCCCATCCCCGGAGCGCAAGCGGCCCCGCATCTCACGCTCGACACCGTGGACTATGACGACCGGGGCGAAATCCGCTTCACCGGCTCGGCCGCCGCCGCCGCCCCGGTTCGCGTGTATGTGGACAACGCCGCCGTGGGCGACTCCAGCGCCGACGAGAAGGGCCGCTGGACGCTCACGCCTAAGGACGCCGTGAAGCCAGGCGTGCACCAACTGCGGGTGGACCAGCTCCACGCGTCCGGCCGCGTGCTGGCCCGGGTGGAGCTGCCGTTCCAGCGGACCGCGCTCGCGGTGGCCGATGTGGCGCAGGGCCGCGTGGTGGTGCAGCCGGGCCAGAACCTGTGGCGGCTGGCGCGCCGCGCTTACGGCGCCGGGGTGCGCTATACCGTCATCTACCTCGCCAATCGCGAGCAGATCCGCGATCCCAGGCTGATCTACCCCGGCCAGGCCTTTGCGACACCGGGCCTCACGCCCTAGTTCTACGGCCATGACCCTTTCCGATACCATCCGTCTCGTGCTGGCGCCGCCGCATCCCGTGGGCCGTCCCTTCATCATCGGCGGGGTGGCTGGCATGTTGCTGGGCCTCGTGCTCGGCTGGTGGTGGTTGGCCTGGCTCGGCCTGTTGTTCGTGCTGTTCTGCCTTTATTTCTTCCGCGACCCCGAGCGCGTGCCGCCGGGCCGCGCCACCGCCGTGCTGGCGCCGGCCGATGGCCGCATCGTGTCGATCCGCCCCGCCGTGCCGCCGGCCGAGCTGGGCCTTGGCCCGGCGCCGCGCTGGCGGGTGGCCATCTTCCTTTCGGTGCTCGACGTGCATGTCAACCGGGCGCCGGCGGACGGCGTCATCACGCGAATCGCCTATCGCCATGGAGCCTTCGTGAACGCCAGCATGGACAAGGCCAGCGAGCACAATGAGCGCAACGCCCTGGCGCTGCGGCTGCCGGATGGCCGCGAGATGGCCATCGTGCAGATCGCCGGGCTAATCGCGCGGCGCATCGTCTGCCAGGTTCGGGAAGGCGACCATGTCCGCGCCGGCAGCCGCTTCGGCATCATCCGCTTCGGCAGCCGCACCGACCTCTACTTGCCGGAGGGCGTCATGCCGCTGGTGGCCGAGGGCCAGTACATGATCGGCGGCGAGACGGTGATCGCCGACCTGGGCGGCGTCGTGTGATGGAGACGCCCCGCGCCTCCCCGGTGGCCCGGCTGCGGACGCGGTTCCGGCCACGCCAGCGCCCGCGCTTCGCCGGCTTGTCGTTCAACCGGATGGTGCCGAACATCCTGACCTTGCTCGGCCTTTGCGCCGGCCTGTCGGCCATGCGCTATGCGCTGGAAGGCCGCTTCGGCGCGGCGGCGGTGGGGATCGTGGTGGCTGCGTGCATCGATGGGCTGGACGGGCGGCTGGCCCGGCTGCTGAAAGCCACGTCGCGGTTCGGCGCGGAGTTCGATAGCCTCACCGACTTCTGCTGCTTCGGCGTGGCGCCGGCATTCATCCTTTATCTGTGGTCGCTGCAGGTGGCAGGCGGGTTCGGCTTCACGCCCTGCCTGATCTTCGCGGTGTGCATGGCCCTGCGCCTGGCCCGCTTCAACGCCGCGCTGGACGTGCCGCGCCCGATCGCGCACGCCTATGCCTACAACTTCTTCACCGGCGTGCCGGCGCCGGCCGGGGCGGGGCTGGTGCTGTTTCCCTTGTTCCTGGGCCTCGAAGGCCGCGTGCTCGGCCTACCCTGGCTGCAGACCCTGTCGCACCACCCGCTGTTCTGCGCGCTGGTGCTGGTGGGTACGGCGCTGCTGCTGGTGTCCACGATCCCGGTCTGGAGCTTCAAGAACTTTAAGGTGCCGAAGCAGTATGCGCTGCCGCTGCTGCTGGGCGTGGGCGTGTTCACCGCGGTGCTGGTGGCGGACCCCTGGGCCGCGCTGGCCGGCGCTGGCCTGATCTACGCCGGCATGCTGCCGTTCAGCCGACGCAGCTTCCGCCGCCTGCGCGCGGAGGCCGAAGCCGGCCGGCCGGAGGGCGCGGCAGCGTAGCCTCTTCCCGGCGCGCCGTTCCTACTTGGCGCGTTCGACGCCGCCCTTCGGGGCGAGGCCGCGCGCCCGCAGGCAGGCCAGCCCCGCATCTTGCCGCGCCTCGCGCAGTTGGCGTTGGTTGTCCAACTGGAATTGCGGGTTGCCCGCGCCTTTGATGATCAGTTCGCGCACCGCTGGGGCGTCGTTGGCCTGGCGGGCGCAGGCCTCCTCGGCCGCGCTGCCGCCGCCGCAGCCGGCCAGCAGCAGGAGCAAGGCGCAGGCGCGCTTCATGCGTGGTCCATCCAGTCCTCGATCAGCCGGCGGGCGATGCTGTCGCGGCGGGGCAGCTGGAAGCCGTGCGCGGCCGGGTCGCGCAGTTCGGGGCGGGAGAACCAACGCGCGTCGCGCAGTTCCTCGGCCTGGATCGTGATCGTTTCGGAGAGGCCTTCGGCATAGAAGCCGAGCATGATGCTGGCAGGAAAGGGCCAGGGCTGGCTGCTGTGGTAGCGGACCGCGCCCACGCGCACCCCGCTTTCCTCCAGCACCTCGCGCGCGACCGCCTCCTCGAGGCTTTCGCCGGGCTCTACGAAGCCGGCCAGGGTGGAATACATGGTGGAGTTGGGGAATCGCTGCGAGTGGCCCAGCAGCACGCGGTCGCCCCGGTGCACCAGCATGATCACAGCCGGATCGGTGCGCGGAAAATGCTGCGCGCCGCAGCCCGTGCAGGCCATGGCGTGCCCGGCGCTGCGCGGCTCGCACGCCGCCCCGCACACGCCGCAGAACCGGTGCCGCACGCGCCAGTGCATGAGGCCGCGGGCATGCGCCAGGATGGCGGCGTCGTGCGCGGCGAGGCCACCGGCCAATTGGCGGAGATCCTCGAACCGGCCGATGCTGCTGGGCAGCAGGGGCAACGGGTCGTCGACGCCGCTTACGTCGACGGCGAACACGGCCTGTTCGCCTTGCGGGGACCCGCCTTGTACGCCCCCGCCTTGCATCCCGAGGAACGCCCAGGGGCCGCCCGCCATGCGGACCGCCGCGGCGGCCTCGCCGGTGAGGAACACGGCCTGCGGCTGCTCCTGCCCCTGGACCAGGGTGCGGGACCGCCAGACCGGCACGAACAGGCTGGCGGGGTCGGCCAGGCGGCCGGCGACCCAGGCCGCGTCGTCGCGCAGCGCGCCGGCGCGGTCGAGCGGGCTGCCGGTATAGGCGTTGGGTCGGCTTGCGAGGATCGGCGTCATTGCCGCGCTTTTGCCACGCGCCCCCGGCTTCTGCCACCCCTGCGCTTGTGCCACCCCCCGCCAGGCGTGCTAAGACGCGCCTGGGAGGTCGGCGGCGGACGGGCGCCTCGCCAACCCGGTCAGGTCCGGAAGGAAGCAGCCGCAACGAGTTCATGCTCGGGTCGTTTGTTCGGCCTCCCACCCCACCCCTGTTCCGGAGGGCCGGCGCCGCCGATGTCTGGGTTGCCACCGATATCCGGGTTGCTGGACGACGCCCTGCCGGAGCCGCCCGCAGGCCCCGGCCTGTTCGGCGACGCATCTCCAGCGCCCGAGCCGGCCGCCCCATACCGGGTGTTGGCGCGCAAGTACCGGCCCGCCACCTTCGAGGACCTGATCGGCCAGGAGGCGATGGTCCGCATCCTGCGCAGCGCCTTCGCCCAAGGCCGCATCGCCCATGCCTGGATGCTGACCGGCGTGCGCGGCGTGGGCAAGACCACCACCGCCCGCATCATCGCCCGGGCGCTGAATTGCGTGGGGCCCAGCGGCGCCGGCGGCCCCACCGCGGACCCCTGCGGCGTTTGCGCCAACTGCGTCGCCATCCTGGCCGACCGCCACCCCGACGTGATCGAGATGGACGCCGCCAGCAACACCGGCGTGGACGACGTGCGCGAGGTGATCGACGCTACCCGCTACCGCCCGCTGCAGGCGCGCAGCAAGGTGTTCATCATCGACGAAGTCCATATGCTGTCCCGCAACGCCTTCAACGCGCTGCTGAAAACGTTGGAGGAGCCGCCGCCGCACGTGAAGTTCATCTTCGCCACCACCGAGATCCGCAAGGTGCCGGTGACCGTGCTGTCCCGCTGCCAGCGGTTCGACCTGCGCCGGGTCTCGGTGGCCGAGCTGACCGGGCTGTTCGGGCGCATCGCGGTGCGCGAGGGCGTGGCGGCAAGCCCGGAGGCGCTGGACCTGATCGCCCGCGCGGCGGACGGCTCGGTGCGGGACGGGCTTTCCCTGCTGGACCAGGCGATCGCCCAGGATGGCGGCGGCGCCGGCCCGATCGGGGCCGAGGCGGTGGCCGACATGCTGGGGCTGGCCGCCCGCACGGCGGTGTTCGACCTGATGGACGCGGTGTTGGCCGGCCAGGCCGCCCAGGCGCTGGCCATCACCGACCGCGCGCACGAGCGGGGGGCCGACCTCGGCATGATGCTGGGCGACTTGCTCGAACTCACCCATACGCTCACCCGCCTGAAGGCGGTGCCCGGCTTGCGGGACGGCGCCGACCTGCCGGAGATGGAGCGCGAGCGCGGCGGGGCGCTGGCGGAGCGGCTGAGCATCCCGGTGCTCGGACGGCTATGGCAGATGCTGCTGAAAGGCACGCAGGAAGTGGAACAGGCCGGCGACCGGCGGGCCGCGGCCGAGATGGTGCTGATCCGCATCTGCTTCACCGCCGACCTGCCGCCGCCGGGGGAGCTGGTACGCCGCCTGACCGAGGCCGGCGCACCAGGCGGCCGGGCAGCGACGGTGCCGTCCCTCGACGGCGGCGGCACCCGCGCGGTGGCCAACGGTGCACCGTTGGTGCAGGCGGCCCCTGCCATTGGGCCGCAGCTCAACAGCTTCCGCGACGTGGCCATGCTGGTTGCCGGCCAACGCCAGGCGTTGCTGCACGGCCACTTGCTGCACGCCGTCCACCTCGTGCGGTTCGCGCCGCCGGTGATCGAGCTGCGGCCGGAGCCCGGCGCCCCGCGCGACCTGGCGCCTACCCTGGCCCGGCTGCTGCTGGAGGCCACCGGCACGCGCTGGACCATCGCCCTCTCGCAACTGCCCGGCGAGCCCACCCTGGCCGACCAAGGCGCCGCCGCAGACACCGCCCGGCGCAGCGCTGCGGCCGAGCACCCGCTGGTCCGCGCGATCCTGGACGCCTTTCCCGGCGCCAGCATCGACAGCGTGACCGACAGCAGGGTGGACGCCTACGGCCTGCTGGCCGAATCAGCCGGCGACGGTGATCCCATTACAGACACGGAGGACGACCTTTGAAGAACCTTGCCGGCCTGATGAAGCAGGCCAGCCAAATGCAGGCCAAGATGCAGGAGATGCAGGCCAAGATGGAGGCGCTCGAGATCGAGGGCGCGTCCGGGGGCGGGATGGTGCGCGTCGTGCTGTCCGGCAAGGGCGAGATGAAGCGCCTCGTGATCGACCCCAAGCTGGCCGACCCGGCGGAACTGGAGATGCTGCAAGACCTGGTCGTCGCCGCGCACACCGACGCCAAGCGCAAGGTGGAAGCCATCATGGCCGACGAGATGCAGCAGGCGACCGGGGGCCTCGAGCTCCCGGGTGGAATGAAGCTGCCGTTCTAGCCTCACGTGGGCGGCCCTGAAGTCGAGCGGCTGATCGGCCTGCTCGCGCGGCTGCCCGGCCTGGGGCCGCGCAGTGCGCGCCGGGCAGCGCTGCGCATGCTGCAGCAGCCGGAGGCGCGGATGCTGCCGCTCGCCGCCGCGCTCGCCGAGGCGGCGCGTGCGGTTCGGGCGTGCCGGCTCTGCGGCAACCTCGACAGCCGCGACCCCTGCGGCATCTGCACCGATCCGCAGCGCGACCCCGGCCTGGTCTGTGTCGTGGAAGGCGTGGGCGACCTCTGGGCGCTGGAGCGCGCGGGCGTGCATCGCGGGCGCTACCATGTGCTGGGCGGCACCCTCTCGGCGCTCGGCGGCATGGGGCCGGAGGACCTGAACACCGCCCCCCTGCTGGCCCGGGCGGACGCCTTGTCGGAGGTGATCCTGGCCCTCGGCGCCACCGTGGACGGCGCCACGACCGCTCACTGGCTCATGGAACGCCTGCGCCGCGCCGCGCCGGGGTTGCGAATTACCCGCGTGGGCCAGGGCGTGCCCTTCGGCGGCGCGCTGGACGTGCTGGACGACGGCACGCTGACGGCGGCGCTGCGGGGGCGGCGCGCAGTCTAGGCGCGCAGTCTAGGCGCGCGGTCTAGGGCGCGTGGTTCAGGTGGGCATCGGCACGTAGTCGTCGGCGATCAGCGCGAAGTCCGCCAGGTCGATCGTGACCGGCTGGTCCGCCATCCGGGCCGCGGATGCAAGCTGGTACAGCACCCTGATCCGGGCCGCGGCCGCGTGGTTCGGCCCGACCCGCTCCAGGGTTTGCTTGGCGATGTCGCGGACGCGGGCGGAAGGCAGCATGGCGCGGGTCATGGGATGCTCTATCGTTTCAGGAAAGCCACCTTAGCCGAGGAGACGCAGCATGCAGCAGGCCGAGCAGTTCAGGGCGCTCCATCAATCCGGCTGCTTCGTCATCGCCAATGCCTGGGACGCCGGCAGCGCGCGGATTCTGGCCCATCAAGGCTTCAAAGCGCTGGCCACCACCTCCGCCGGGCTGGCCTTCATGCTGGGCCGGCGCGACGGCGAGGCCGCCGTGTCCCGCGACGAGGCCCTGGCCAATGCGCGCGACATCATCGGGGCGACCTCCCTGCCCGTCTCCGCCGACCTCGAGGACGGCTATGGCGGGAGCCCGCAGGATTGCGCCGCCACGGTGCAGGCCGCCATCGCCGCCGGGCTGTGCGGCTGCACGATCGAGGACACCACAGCCGACCGCGCGGCGCCCCTGCACGGCTTCGACCACGCCGTGGCCCGTATCGCCGCCGCCGCTCGCGCCGCGCGCGCGGCGCCCCACCCCTTCGTGCTCACGGCCCGGGCCGAGAACTTCCTGCATGGCCGCGCCGACCTCGACGACACCATCCGCCGGCTCGTGGCCTTCGCCGAAGCCGGCGCGGACTGCCTGTATGCGCCGGCCTTGCCCAGCATGGACGCCATCCGCGCGGTCGTGGCGGCCGTGGCGCCAAAGCCGGTCAACGTGCTGACGGGGCCGCGGGACGGCCCGGTGCCGCTATCGGTGCTGGCGCAGGCGGGCGTTCGCCGGGTCAGCGTCGGCGGCGCACCGGCCCGGGCGGCCTATGGCGCCGCGATGCGGATGGGCGAGATGCTGGCGGCGGGCGACCTGCAAGGGGCGATGTCCGGCGTCACGTCGCACGCGGCGGTCAACGGCTTGATGGCGCCGGCGGTCAGGGGGACTTGAAGAACGACGGGTCGTGCGTGCAAACGAACTGCACGTGGTGCCCGTGGTCCCGCCGCACCCGCCGCAGATGCGCCAGCGAGCGGCGGCGCTGCACCTGGCTCGATTGCATGAACCATTGGTAGGCCCGCGCGCCGGGGGTCGTGCGCGGGCGGACCGGATCGAGCTCGCGATGGTGGAACACGGCATCGCCGGCGTGCAGCAGCCAGCCGGCGCCGGTATCGGCCGCCACCCCGCAATGACCCGGCGTGTGGCCCGGAAGGTTTACCAGCATCAGGCCGGGCACCCCGTCGAGAAAGGTCGCCCGCACGCCGAAGAAGTCCGCGGCAAAGGTGTCGTACGTGTGGAACCGGGCCTGGCTGCCCCATTGCGCCGGGCGGTAACGCGCGCGGTCCTTGGGTGAGACAGGGTTGCGCGCCGTCGCGGCCTCCAGCGCCGAGAGGTGCACGCGGGCTGCCGGAAAGTCGATCAAGCCGGCCGCGTGGTCGAAGTCCAGGTGAGTCATGACGATGTGCTTGACCTCACCGGGGTCGAGCCCCAGCGCCTTCACCTGGTTGGCCGCCGCCTCGCCAGGCGCCAGCCGGATGCGATCGATGGTGCGGAAGAACGGGCTGTGCCGCGCCGCCGACGCCACTGCGTCCTCGGAGACCGTGCCGGTATCCACCAGCACCAGCCCGGCCCCGGTTTCGAGCACCAGGCAATGGCAGGTGAGCGTGGATGGGCCCAGGCCGGGCGTCTGGCCATCGAACAGCGCGCCGCCATACGGCTGCATCGCGCCGACATTGATGTGGTGGACCTTCATCCCGGGCGATCACCGGGCAGCTTGCGCTGGACGCGGGTCCGGCGGGCGGTGCTGTGAGCGCGCTGGGCCCGGCGCGTGAGGGCGACCGCGCAGCCGATGTCCAGCGCCGTCACGCCCAGGACCAGGATGGTGGCCCATGCGACGTTGTGCCGCCGCCGGTTGCGGCTGCCCAGCGCGGCGGCGAGCACGGCCAAGTCGATCGCGTCGCCCGCGACGCGGCCCCAAACCGGGACGGGTGCGTCGGGGTGCATCAGCACCGCCATGCCGGTGGCGACCTCGCGCGCGCCGAACGCATGCACCATCTCCGGACTCCGCAACCCCAGCTTGGCTGCAAGCCGCCGGCCCGCCGCCAGCTCGAGGGCGCCGACGCCCAGGCTCAAAAGCCCGAGCAGCTTGGCAAGTTGGATGTCGTTCATGGCTTCAACACCACCTTGATGCATTCATCCTGCTTGTCGCGGAACACGCGGTAGAGATCCGGCCCGTCCGCTAGCTTCGCCGAGTGGGTGATGACGAAGGACGGGTCGATCTCGCCCTTCTCGATCCGCTCCAGCAACGGGCGGAGGTAGCGCTGCACCGGGGTCTGCGCCATGCGGAACGTCAGGCCACGGTTGATGGCGGAGCCCATCGGCACCTTGTCCAGCAGCCCGCCATAAACGCCGACGATGGAGACGATGCCGCCGTTGCGGCAGTTCGTGATGGCCTGCCGCAGCACGTGCGGCCGGTCCGTGCCGAGCATGGCGGCCTGCTTGACCCGGTCCAGCACGGAATCGGCCGAGGCGGTCACGCTCGCCTCGGTCCCGACCGCATCGATGCAGGCGTCGGGGCCGCGGCCGGAGGTCATCTCCTGCAGCGACTCATAGATGTCGTCCTTGCCGAAATCGAGCGTGACGGCGCCGCCGTCCCGGGCCATTTGCAGCCGCTCGGGCACGGTGTCGATGGCGATCACCCGTTCGGCGCCCAGCAGGAACGCCGAGCGGATGGCGAATTGGCCCACCGGGCCGCACCCCCAGATGGCGATGGTGTCGCCCGGCTGGATCTCGCACATGTCGGCGCCCATGTAGCCGGTCGGGAAGATGTCCGACAGGAACAGCACCTGCTCGTCGGTCAGCGTGCTGGGCACCTTGACCGGCCCGAAATCGGCGTAGGGCACGCGCAGGTATTCGGCCTGCCCGCCAGCGTAGCCGCCCAGCAGGTGCGTGTAGCCGAACAGCCCGGCCGGCGAGTGGCCCCACAGCTTCTCGGCCACCTTGCGGTTCGGCGAGGGATTGCTGCGCTCGCATCCGGAGAACAGGCTCTTCTTGCAAAAGAAGCACTCGCCGCAGGAGATGGTGAACGGCACCACGACCCGGTCGCCTACTTTCAGATTGGTGACCTCCGAGCCGAGCTCGACCACTTCGCCCATGGTCTCGTGCCCCAGCACGTCGCCGCTCATCATGCCGGGCATGACGCCGTTATAGAGGTGCAGGTCCGAGCCGCAGATGGCGCATGCGGTGACCTTGATGATGGCGTCGCGGGGGTTCTCGATCTTGGGGTCGGGCACCGTATCGCAGCGGATGTCGTTCTTGCCGTGCCAGCAAAGCGCTTTCATGGAGTTCCTCGGCGGTCAGAACACCCAGAACATCCGGGATGGGCGCCGGACCCATCACATAAAGCGGAACAGGGGCACGACCGGGTCAGGCGTTGCCGATAAGAATGCCGGCGCCCAGTACCAGCGCGCCGCCGAGCATGACCTTGGCGACCGCCGAAATGGGCGGGGTGTCCATGTATTTCCATTGGATCCACGCGATTACCAGCAGTTCCAGCACCGTGACCGCCCCAGCGACGGCCGTGGCGGTCCAGAAATTTGGGATCAGATAGGGCAAGGTGTGGCCGATGCCGCCGGCCACCGTCATCAGCCCGCAGACCAGGCCGCGCAGCCAGGGCGTGCCCCGGCCGGAGAGCTTGCCGTCGTCGGCCAGCGCCTCGGCGAACCCCATCGAGATGCCGGCGCCGATCGAGGCGGCGATGCCGACCAGAAAGGCGTCACGGCTGTTTTGGGTCGCGAAGGCGGCGGCGAACACCGGCGCCAGGGTGGAGACCGAGCCGTCCATGAGGCCGACCAGGCCGGGCTGCACGATTTGCAACAGGAAGCGGCGGCGGGCGCTGTCGTCCTCGCGGGCGCGCGCCTCGCCGGGCAGGCGCTTGGCCTCGATGGCGTTGGCGGCGCGCTGATGCTCGATCTCGGCGGTGGCGAGGTCGCCCAGCAGCTTGCGGATGCCGGCGTCGGTCGTGCGCCCGGCGGCTTCGGCGTAGAAGCGGCTGGCGTCCACCTCCATCTGCCGCGCCTGGTTGCGCACCGCATCGATGCCAAGCTGGCGCACCTGCCAGGCCGGCTTGCGGCTGACGCTGCCGCGCACGTCCTGCCGGCGCACCAGCGGGATGTGGCTGCCGAACCGCTCGACATAGCTGTCGATCAGCATGCGCCGATGGTCGCTCTCCTCCGAGGCCATGTCGTCGAACACCCGGGCGCTGTCGGGGTATTCCGCCCGAAGGCTCTCGGCGAAGTCGGCGTAGATACGCCCGTCCTCCTCCTCGCTGCTGATCGCCAGGGCCAGTATTTCGCGTTCCGTCAGGTCTTTGAAAAGCCGCATGCCCACAAAGTGACAAGTGCGGGCGAAACGATCAACCCGGAGCCGTAATGATGCGAGCGGTTCGCATTCGCAAAGCGGTCAATGCCGGAAGTGGCGCATCCCCGTCATTACCATCGCCACCCCGGCCGCATCGGCGGCGGCGATCACCTCCGGGTCGCGCATGGAGCCGCCGGGCTGGATGACGGCGGTCGCCCCGGCGGCAATCGCCGCCTGTAGCCCATCGGCGAAGGGAAAGAAGGCATCGGAGGCCACCACGCTGCCCAGGGTCAGCGGCTGCGCCAGCCCGGCCGCCTTCGCGGCCTCCACGCCCTTCCAGGCGGCGATGCGGGCGCTGTCCACCCGGCTCATCTGCCCCGCGCCCACGCCCGTGGTGGCGCCGTCCCTGGCATAGACGATCGCATTCGACTTCACGTGCTTGCACACGCGGAAGGCGAACAGCAGGTCGGCCAGTTCCGCCGCCGTGGGCGCGCGCTGCGTCACCACGCGAAGGTCGGGCGGCCCGATGCGGCCGGCGTCGCGGGATTGCGCGAGGAAGCCGCCGGAGATGCTGCGGAACGCCAGGCCGGGCTCGGCCGGGTCGGGCACGCCGCCGGTGAGCAGGAGGCGCAGGTTCTTCTTGCGCGCCAGGACCGCCCGCGCCGCCTCGTCCGCGTCGGGGGCGATGATGGCCTCGGTGAAGATGGCGGCGATGCGCTCGGCCGCTTCCGCGTCGAGCGTGCGGTTCACGGCCACGATGCCGCCGAACGCGCTGACCGGGTCGGTGCGGAGCGCGCGGTCCCACGCCTCGGCCAGCGTGGCGGCCACGGCGACGCCGCAGGGGTTGGCGTGCTTGACGATCACCACGGCCGGGCCGTCGAACTCGGCCACGCACTCGAAGGCGGCGTCGGTGTCGCCAAGGTTGTTGTAGGACAACTCCTTGCCCTGCACCTGGCGCGCGGTGGCGACCCCGGCCCGGGCGCCGGTCGCGTAAAAGGCCGCCTGCTGGTGCGGGTTCTCGCCGTAGCGGAGCGTCTGGCGCAGGGCGCCCGAGACGGTCATGTGCGGGGGGAACCCGGCGTCCCGCGCAAACCAGGCGGCGATGGCGGCGTCGTAGGCGGCGGTCCCAGCGAAAGCCTCGCCGGCGAGCCGGGTTCGCAGCGGCAGCGTGGTGCCGCCATGCTGCGCCAGTTCCTCGAGGAACGCGGCATACTGCGCGGGGTCGGTCAGCACAGCCACGTGGTCGGCGTTCTTCGCGGCGGCGCGGATCAGCGCGGGGCCGCCGATGTCGATGTTCTCGACGCACTCCGCGGGCGCCGCCCCAGCGGCAACCGTCGCCTCGAACGGGTACAGGTTCACGCATACCAGGTCGATCGGCGCGATGCCGTGCTCGGCCATCTGCCGCACATGCTCCGGCAGGTCCCGCCGCGCCAGGATGCCGCCATGGATTTGCGGCACCAGCGTCTTGACCCGTCCATCGAGGATTTCGGGGAAGCCGGTGTGCTCCGCCACCTCGGTCACCGCGACGCCGGCGTCGCGCAGCGCCCGGGCGGAGCCGCCGGTGGAGAGGATCTCCGCCCCATGCGCCGCCAGCCGCTCCGCCAGCGGCACGAGGCCGGCTTTGTCGGACACGGAGATCAGGGCGCGGCGGATCGGGGTGCTGGGCATGGCGCGGCCCTTACCGCTACAGGCCCAGCAGGTCCAGCGTGCGCAGGACGACTTCGGCCTCGGTGTAGTGCGCCATCGCCCGGGCGCGGCCGGCTTCGCCCATGCGGGCGCGCAGCCCGGCGTCTCCCGCCAGGCGGCGCAAGGCTTCGGCCAGCGGCGCCACCGTGCCCGGCGGCACCAGCAGACCGGTCTCGCCGTCCACCACCTGCTCCCGCGGGCCGCGTATGCTGGTCGCCACCACGGGCAGCCCGGTCAGCATGGCTTCGATGACCGACATCGGCAGGCCCTCGAAGTGGCTCGGCAGCGCGAATATGTCGGCAGCCGCCAGCACGTCCGCCACGTCGGCGCGATAGCCCAGCCGGCGCAGGCGGGGGCCGAGGCCGCTCCCGGCGAGCGCCGCCTCCATGTCCGCCCCGTGGTCGGAGGCCAGGCGCTCGCCAACCACCCAAAGCTCGGCGCCGGGCACGTCGCGCATGGCGTCCAGCAACTCGGGGTGGCCCTTGTGGCGCACCAGGCGGGAGACGATCACCACCACCACCGCCTCGGCGGGGCAACCGAGTTCGGCGCGGATGCGCTGGCGGGCCGCAGGGTCCGCGCGGAAGCGGCCGGGGTCCCGCCCGTTGCCGGCGGCCACCGCGCGCCGGGCGATGCCGAGCCGGCGCGCATCCGCCGCCTCTTCGGTGGAAACGGTCAGATAGGTGTCGGTCATGCGCCCGCCCAGCCATTCCATGACGAAGCCGAGCGCCCGGCGGGGCAGCGGGCCCGGCTGGTTGAACAGGAAGCCGTGGCAGGTGTAGGCCACGCGCGGCACCCCGGCGATACGCGCCGCCAGCCGGGCCAGGAAGCCGCTGATCGGCATGTGCGCGTGCACCAGGTCCGGCCGCTCCGCCCGCAGCAGCGCCACCATCGCCCACAGCGCCCGCCATTGCGCGAGCGGCGACAGGCTGCGGGCGAGCGGCAGCGGCTCCACCCGCAGCCCCTCCGCCCGCACATCGGCCAGCAACGGCCCATCGGCGCACACGCCGACCACCTCGTGCCCGCGCGCCGCCGCCCCCCGCATCAGCGGCAGCAGGAAGTGCCGCAGCGAGAAATCGACGTTGGTGACCTGGACGACCTTCACGGGCCGCTTTGACCACCCGCGCCGGCTTCCATGCAATACTGCCGGCATGCAGCATTTCCCCATCTTCCTCGATCTGCGGGGCCGCCAGGCGCTGGTGGTGGGCGAGGGCGAGGCCGCACTCCGCAAGGCCGAGGCGCTGCGCCAGGCCGGCGCCGAGGTCCGCACCTCCGCCCTGTTCGAGCCGGCGCTGCTGGAGGGTTGCGCCCTGGCGATCGGCGCGGACGCGCCCGGCGCCGACCTCGCCGCGCTCTCGGCCGCCGCCCAGGCGCGGGGCATCCCGGTCAATGTCGTCGACCGGCCCGCGCTGTGCAGCTACATCACGCCCAGCGTGATCGACCGCGCGCCGATCACCATCGCCGTGTCCTCCGGCGGCGCCGCCCCCGTGCTGGCCCGGCTGCTGCGCGCCCGCATCGAGGCCGGCATCGCCCCCGCCTATGGCCGGCTCGCCGCCCTGGCCGACCGCTTCAAGGACGAGATCCGGAGAAGCTGGCCCGAGGTGACGCTCCGCCGCCGCATGCTGGAGCGGGCGCTGGGCGGCCGGGTTGCGGACTTGATGCTGGCCGGGCGGGAGGCCGACGCGGAGGCCGAGATGCGCCGCGCCATCCAGGGCGAGGCCGACCCGGCCGGCATCGTCTATCTCGTGGGCGCGGGGCCGGGGGCGGCCGACCTGCTGACGCTGCGCGCCCAACGCCTGCTGGGCGAAGCCGACGTGATCGTGCATGACCGGCTGGTCTCGGCCGAGGTGCTGGACATGGCAAGGCGGGACGCCGACCGCATCGACGTGGGCAAGACCCAGTCCCGCCACACCCTGCCGCAGGAGGAGATCAACGCCCTGCTGGTCCGCCTCGGGACCGAGGGCCGCAAGGTGGTGCGCCTGAAGGGCGGCGACCCCTTCGTGTTCGGCCGGGGCGGCGAGGAAGCCGAGGCGCTGGCCGCTTCGGGCATCGCCTTCGAGGTGGTGCCCGGCATCACCGCCGCCCTCGCCTGCGCCGCGGGGGCGGCGATCCCGCTCACGCACCGGCATCTGGCCGGCACGCTGACCCTCGCCACCGGGCACGCCGGCGCGCTGGATTTTTCCGCGCTGGTCGCCTGCGGCGGCACGCTCGCCATCTACATGGGCCTCGTCAGCCTGCCCGCCCTGCGCGCCGGGCTCCTGGCCGCAGGGCTGCACCCGGCGACCCCAGCGGCCCTGATCGAGCGCGGCGGCACCCAGGCGCAGCGCGACCTATACGGCACGCTCGATACGCTGGAGGCGGAGGCGCCCGGGTGGAGCGATGGCGGCCCGACGCTGCTGCTGGTCGGCCAAGCCATCGCAACGCGGCAGAAGCAAGCCGGAGCATGACCGGTCTAGGGCAGCAAGGCTCCGTCGGAATCATCCTTCAACCGCAAACCGGAGCCACGCAGCGCCCGCATCCGCTCCAGCAGGAACGCCAGCTTGAACGCCGCCTCGGCGTAGCCCAGCCCGTCCGGGCGGATGTTGCTGATGCAGTTGCGGCCGGCATCCGTGGTTGCGGGGCCGGGCGCCCAGGTCAGGTAGGCGCCCAGGCTGTCCGGGGCGGAGAGGCCCGGCCGCTCGCCGATCAGGATCAGCACGGCGGCCGCCCCGAGCGCCTGGGCCACCCGGTCACCGAGCGCCACGCGGGCATGGCGGGCCACCACCAGTGGCGCCAGGAGCCAGCCCTGCAACGCGGGCAGCAAGGCCTCCAGCACCGGCGCCGCGTGACGCTGCGCCGCCTGAGCGGAGAGGCCGTCGCCGATCACGATGGCCAGGTCGTAGCGGCCGGGCCGCAGCGTGGCCGCGGCCTCCGGGTGTAGGGTGCGGCCCAGGTCGGGGCGCATCAGGTACGCCCGCCGGTCCACGGCCGCGCTGGCGACCAGCAAGGCGGGCTGGGGCAGCGCGGCGAGCAGGGCGGGCGCGTCCAGCGGCGCGTGCACCGCGTCCCGCGCGCGGGCATGGGCGAGGCGGAAGTCGAGCAGCGGCTGCGTCGCGACGGAGGCGCCGGTGCGCGCGAGGCCGATCCGCGCCGCGGTCAGCCGGCGAAGCTGGTCCCATCCTGTCATGGGGCGATCGCGGGGCCGTCGTGAAGGAAGCGGGGCAGCAGCGCCTGGAGGCGCCCCGGCAGCGCACCCGGGCGCACGCGGCCCGCGCCGTCGAGCAGGCCTTGCGCCGCCAGCCAAGCCTCGAACTCGGGGGCGGGGCGGCGGCCCAGCAGGTCGCGCATCGCCAGTGCGTCGTGGAAGCTGGTGCTCTGGTAGCCGAGCATGATGTCGTCGGCGCCGGGCACGCCCATGACGAAGGTGACCCCGGCCGCCACCAGCAGCGCCAGCAGGCCGTCCATGTCGTCCTGGTCCGCCTCGGCGTGGTTGGTGTAGCAGACGTCGCATCCCATCGGCAGGCCGAGCAGCTTGCCGCAGAAATGGTCCTCCAGCCCGGCGCGGGTGATTTGCTTGCCGTCGAACAGGTATTCCGGCCCGATGAAGCCCACGACGGTGTTGACCA
>CAXSDH010000070.1:0-19487 GCA_964235765.1 uncultured Acetobacteraceae bacterium | reverse complement strand
GGCGGCAAGCATTGACGCGCGCCAGCGTAAACGGGAGGCTGGCGCGCCACCGATAGGACGAGACGTTGCCGCTGCCTTGGATCGAACGTGCGCCAGCAGCGCCGTATTTCGTGACTGAAACCGGCCAATCCTGGACTCCCATCGGCCAGAACGACGCCATCGAGTGGGTGGAGTTCGCGGGCCTGGTGAACCGGCGGGACCTTGCGAGCGTGCGTCGGCACCTGGCATATTTGGCCGATAGCGGCGTCACCTGCCTGCGTTTGATGCTGGAATACGCTGAAAAGGGCGAGCACTACTTCGAGCAGCCGGCGGGCCAGTTCAATCCGGCCATGATCGGCCTGTGGGACGACCTGTTCCGCCTGGTCGAACAGGCCGGCCTGCGCATCCTGCTGACCCCGCTCGACACCTACTTCCATTGGGTCCGCTGGGACCGGCACCCCTACAACGCGGCCAACGGCGGCCCATGCACGTCCCGCACCCGCCTGATGATCTGTCCCGGCACGCGCGACCTGATCAAGGCGCGCCTGGACTTCGCGGCCCGGCGCTGGGCCGGCAGCGGCGCCCTGTTCGCCTGGGATATCTGGAACGAGATGCACCCGGTGCAGGGCGAGGACCGGCCGGGCTGCTTCGACGATTACATCAGCGACGTGGCGCCCTTCCTGCGCGGCGTCGAGCGGCAGGCGCACGGCCGGGCGCACCTGCAATGCGCATCGGTGTTCGGCCCGGAACTGCACTGGAAGCCTTGGCTGAACGAGCCGATCTTCCGGCATCCCTTGCTGGATTTCGCCAACAACCATTTCTACGAAGAGGGCACCATCGACCACCCGCAGGATACGGTGGCGCCCGCGCTCGCGGTGGGCGGGCTTGTCGCCGAGGCGATGTCGGAGATCATCGACGGCCGTCCCTTCTTCGACACCGAGCACGGGCCGATCCACACCTTCAAGGACCACGGCATCATCCTGCCGGAAGCCTTCGACGACGAGTATTTCCGCCACATCCAATGGACGCATCTGGCGTCCGGCGGCGTGGGCGGGGGCATGCGCTGGCCGAACCGCAACCCGCACACCCTGACGGCCGGGATGCGCCGCGCGCAGCGTGGCATGGCCGACTTCCTGCCCCTGATCGACTGGCCGCGCTTCAGGCGGAAAATCCTCAACGCCGACCTGGTATGCGACGACCCCGACGTCGCATGCTTCGGCTGCGGCGACCCTGCGCAGGCCGTGCTGTTCCTGCTCCGTCAACTCCCGTTGCTGCCCGATGGAAGGCTCGACCCGTCGTGCCGGGGCCCGGTCTCGGTCATGATCCCGGGACTGGCGCCCGGACCGTGCTGCGCCACGCTGTGGAACACGTCCCTCGGCTGCGCAGCCGGGCAGGTGGAGCTGGTCGCGGATACCGGCCTGCACCGGCTCGACCTGCCCGAAATGGGGCCCGACATGGCGGTGGCGATCCGCGCGGCTTGAGCCTTGCCGAAGCAGCCCCCCTGTGTTCGTATCCGCGCAATTCGGGCGGCAAGGCCCAGCCAGGGAAGGTGAACAGATGACGTCCAACGGATTGACCCGGCGCGGATTCGCGCTCTCGACCGCCGCGGCGCTCGCCGCCCCGCGGATCGCGCGCGCCGCCGACCCGCTCAAGATCGGCGCCGTGTTCCCCTCCACCGGACCCGCCGCCGAGGCCGGCCGCTTCCAGCTGAACGGCGCCAAGCAGGCGCTGGAGATGGTGAACGAAAAGGGCGTGCTCGGCCGCAAGATGGAGCTGGTGGTCGAGGACGACCAGACCACCAATCCCGGCGCGGTGCTCGCCTTCAGCCGCCTGGCCTCGCAGACCGACATCCCCGCCTTCATCGGCTCCATCCGCAGCACGCAAATCCACGCCATGGCGCCGGATGTGCTCAAGATCGGCAAGCCCATGATGATCGGCGGCACCGACCCCACGCTGACCCACATGGGCAACCGCTGGCTGTTCCGCTGCCGCCCCAACGACAGCTACTCCGGCAAGGTCATCGCCGAGTTCGGCGTGACCGACCTGAAGAAGCAAAAGTGGGCGATCGTGTATTCGACCGACGCCTTCGGCACCAACGGCGGCAAGGCGCTCGAAGAGGCGCTGAAGGCCAAGGGCATCACCCCCGTGCTGATGCAAGGCTATACCAACCAGGCTTCCGACTACACCGCCGTGGTGCTGGCAGTCCGGCAGTCCGGCGCCGACATCGTCGGCAGCTACTTCACCTTCGAGGGCGATCTCGGCATCTTCGCCCGCCAGCTTCGGCAGCTCGGCGTGACCATCCCCTGGGTCGGCTCGCCGTCGATCGTCAACACCACGGCCATGAACCTCGCCGGCCGCGCCCTGTTCGGCACCTATGGCGTCGCCGACTACGCGGTGGACGCGACGCCGGCCAGCAAGGCCTTCGGGGAGCGCTACCAGGCGTTGTACAAGGCCGTGCCCGACAACCAGTCATCCTGGACGTTCGACGCGGTGAACCTGCTCGGCCTCGCAATCAACAACGCCGGCAGCACCGACGCCGAGAAAATCCGCACTGCGATGCTGGCCATCCACGGCTATGCCGGGGCGGAAGGCGAGTACAACTTCGACGCCAACGGCGACGGCCTGCGCGGCTACAACATCGTCAGGAACGATGGCGGCAAGATCGTGTTCGACCGGCGGATCGAGGTCAAGGACACTTGAGTCTCGTCCCGCAGCTCCTGTTCACCGGCCTGGGCATCGGCGCGATCTACGCGCTGGTGGCCCTGGGCTTCGTGCTGCTGATCCGCGCCGCCAGCGTCGTGAACTTCGCCCAGGGCGAGTTTTCGATGCTGGGCGCCTATCTGATGGTCATCCTGGCCAGCGGCCTCGGCGTGCCCTACCTCATCGCCCTGCCGCTGGCCGTCATCGCCATGGCCGGTTTCGGCGTGCTGTTCGCCGGCGCCACCTATTGGCCGCTGCGCCACCGCGGGCAACTGCCGGTCATCATCAGCACCATCGGCGCCAGCATATTCCTGTCCAACGCGGTGCTGGCCGCCTATGGCCCCAGCCCCGAGGTGCTGCCCGGCCTGTTCGACGAGCCGGGCTTCGAGGTCGGCGGCGTGTTCATGGACAGCCAGTACCTGGCCATCATCGTCGCGGCGACGGCGATGGTGCTGCTGCAGTTCCTGATCTTTGAAAAGACCCTGCTGGGCAAGAAGCTCCAGGCGACGAGCCAGGACAAGGAGATGGCGAGCCTGCTGGGCATTCCGGTCGCGGCCATGATCCTGATCACCTTCGCCTACAGCGCGGCCCTGGGCGGGCTGGCGGGCATCCTGGTGGCGCCGGTGCTGTTCGTCTCGGTCGGCATGGGGGCGTTGATCTCGCTCAAGGCATTCGCGGCCAACATCATCGGCGGCTTCGGCAGCATCCCGGGCGCCATCCTGGGCGGGCTGGCGCTCGGCGTGGTCGAGACGTTCGGGGCGGCCTACATCTCGGTGCCGTATAAGGACGCGATCGCCTTCGGGCTGCTGCTGCTGTTCCTGCTCGTGCGGCCGCAGGGCCTGTTCGGCGAGAGAATCTCGGAGAAGGCGTGAGCACGCCCCCAACTGTGACCGGGCCAACTGTGACCGGGCCGGCCGTCGTGCAGGCGCGCACCTGGCGCGGGTTGCCCGCCCTGGCCCTGACGCTGCTGGGCGTAGGCCTGCTGTCGCTCGCCTTCCCGCAGTCCGGCTACACGCTCAACATCTTCATGCAGGCCGCGACCTACGCCATCGCGGTCGCCGGGCTCGTGGTCGTGCTGGGGTATTGCGGCCAGATCTCGCTGGCACAGGCCGCCTTCTTCGGCATCGGCGCCTATGGCGTGGCCCTCGGCACCGTCGATTACGGCCTGCCCTTCCCGGTCGCGCTGGCGCTCGGCATGCTGATCGCAACCCTGTTCGGCGCCGCCCTCGGCCTCGCCAGCCTGCGGCTCGGCGGCCACTACCTCGCCATGGTGACGATCAGCTTCCAACAGATCCTCAACCTCGTGCTGAACAACTGGATCGGCCTGACGCATGGGCCGGACGGGGCGAAGAACATTCCCCGCCCCAGCCTGCCCGGCTTCAGCCTGGAGCGGGGCGACCGCTACTTGGCGGTCTGCCTGATGGCGCTGGCCTGCGTCACCTGGGCGATCTGGCGGCTGAAGACGGCGCGGCTCGGCCGGGCCATGCAGGCCGTGCGCGACAACGAGATCGCCGCCAGCACCTGCGGCATCGACGTCTTCCGCACCAAGGTGCTGTCGTTCGCGGTCAGCGCCTTGCTGGGCGGCCTGGGAGGCGGCCTGTTCGCCGGCGCCTTCGCCTACGTCAGCCCCGACCAGTTCACCTTCGGGGAAAGCATCGTGCTGCTGACCATGGCGCTGCTCGGCGGGGTGCAGTCGCCGTTCGGGGCCTTGCTGGGCACCGCGTTGCTGGTCGTGCTGCCGGAGTGGCTGCGCTTCCTGCGCCAGGTGTACTTGGCGGTGTATGGCGCGGCGGTCATCCTCATCATGGTGTTCCTGCCCGACGGCCTTTGGGGCTTCGTGGCGAACCGCCTGCGCCGCGCCGGCCCCGCCATCACCGGGTCGGTGACGCCGCTGCCGCTGCTCGGCCAAACCGGCCAGGAGTCGAGCGAGACCGCCCTGAAAATCGAGGGCTTGGCCAAGCATTTCGGCGGCCTGAAGGCGCTCGACGGCGTGGACATGGCGGTACGCCGCGGCACGGTGCACGCGCTCATCGGCCCGAACGGTTCCGGCAAGACCACCTTCATCAACGTCGTCACCGGGCTCTACCGCCCCACCGCCGGACGCATTCAACTGGCCGGGCAGGACGTCACCGGCACCGCGCCGCACGAGCGGACCCGGCGGGGCCTCGCCCGCACCTTCCAGAACATCCGCGTGTTCCGCGGCATGACGGTGCTGGAGAACGTCATGGTCGGTGCGGAGCGGCCGGGCAACGACATCGCCGAGCAGCCCGCCCTGGTCGTGGAACGCGCTCTTGCGGCGCTGGACTTCGTCGGCCTGCGCGCCGACGCGAACCGCTTGGTCGGCACGCTCTCCTACGGCCACCAGCGCTATGCCGAGATCGCCCGCGCCCTGGCCGGCAACCCGCAGGTGCTGCTCCTCGACGAACCGGCGGCGGGGCTGAACATGACCGAAAAGCACGAGCTTGGCCTGTTGCTGCGCCGGCTAAAGGGTCACGGCCTGACGATCCTGATCGTCGACCACGACATGAACCTGGTCGAGCAAGTGGCCGACCACATCACGGTGTTGAACTTCGGCCGCCGCATCGCCGATGGCGGCCCGCGGGACGTGCTGTCCCATCCGGACGTGATCGCGGCCTACCTTGGGGAGCCCCGCCAAGATGCCGCTGCTTGAACTCGGCGGCCTGGTCGCGCGCTACGGCGCGGCCGACGTGCTGAAGAACCTGACGCTCGAGGTCAACGAGGGCGAGATCGTCGCCCTGCTCGGCAGCAACGGCGCCGGCAAGAGCACGACGTTGCGGGCAATCTCCGGACTGGTGCCGAACGTCTCTGGCCGGCTCGCCTTCGCCGGGCGATCCTTGATCGGCATGAAGCCGGAGGCCATCGTCCGGCTGGGAATCGCCCATGTGCCGGAGGGGCGGCGCGTGTTCCCGGGGCTCACGGTGCGCGAGAACATCCTGCTCGGCGGCAGCAACCGCCGCGGCGTGGCAAGGCGCGTGCTGGAAGGCGAGACCGACGACATGTTCGGCTTCTTCCCCGAACTCAAGCGCCTCGAGCACGCCCTCGGCTGGACCCTTTCCGGCGGGCAACTGCAGATGGTCGCGGTCGCGCGCGGCATGATGGCCAAGCCGAAGCTGCTGCTGCTGGACGAGCCCAGCCTGGGCCTGGCCCCGCTGATCGTGCAGGCGGTGTTCCGCATCATCGGCCAAATCCGCGAGCGTGGCACCACGGTGCTGCTGGTGGAGCAGAACGCCCACATGGCGCTCTCGGTCGCCGACCGCGGCTATGTGCTGGAGACCGGGACGTTGCTGGTGTCCGGCCCGCCGGGGGAGCTGTGGAGCAACCCAGACGTCCGCGCCGCCTATCTCGGCGGCAAGACGGTCGCCGCAGCAGGCGAGTAGCCCGCGCCACGATGAACGGAACGCGCCTAATCCGCCCCGCCGGCGCGCATCCGCTCCAGCAGCGCGCGGATTTCGTCCTGCGAAGCCGGGCGCGGATTGACGCGGAGCTGCCCGCTGCGCATCGCCCCGGCGGCGACGCCGTCGAGCCGGTCCGGCCGGACCAGGGTGTCCAGGCTGACGTCGAGGCCGAGCCGCGCCCGCAGGCGGAACAGCGCCGCCGCCGCCGTGCCGCCGCCGAAGATGCGGCCGACCTCCGCCGCCTTTGCCGGCGCCGCGCCTTCGTTGAACGCCGCGACGTGCGGCAGGGCCAGCGCATTGCCGATCCCGTGCGGCACATGGTGCAGCGCGCCGAGCGCGCCGGACACGGCATGCGCCAGGCCAAGATGGGCGGAGTTGAAGGCCATGGCGGCGAGCATGGACCCGACCAGGCAGGCTTCGCGGGCCGGCAGGTCGCCGGGCCGGTCGTAGGCGGCGGGCAAGCTTTCGGCCAGCAAGCGCATCGCCTCGCGGGCCAGCATGTCCGTGACCGGGTTGGCGGCCAGGGACCAGAACGCTTCGACGGCATGGGTCACCGCATCGAGGCCCGAGGCCGCGGTGACGCCCGGCGGGGCCGTCACGCCCAGCACGGGGTCCAGCAGGGCGACGTGCGGGGTCATCTCCGGGCTGCGGAAGATCATCTTGTAGTCGCCGCCCGCGACGGAGATCACCGCGCTCTCGCTCACCTCGCTTCCGGTGCCGGCGGTGGTGGGCGCGGCGATGAACAGGCTATCGTGCGGGTGCATCTTCACCCCGGCCGGGCCGGCGATGGCCTGAGGCGGGCCTGGGTTGCTGAGCAGCATCCGGGCCGCCTTGGCCGCGTCGATGGCGCTGCCGCCGCCGAGCACGAGCACCAGGTCCGGCGCGGCGGCGTGCAGCGCGGCGCGCACCGCCTCGACGGCCACGAGGTCCGGCTCACCGGGCAGGAGCGCGTGCACGGCGGGCGCGGCGCCGCACGCCTCCGCCAGTCCGCCGATCAAGCCGAGCGCGGCGGGCGTGCCCACGAACCAAGGGTCGAGCACCAGCGCTGGCCGGCGGCGGCCTTCCTTGCGCGCCAGTTCCATCGCGCGGCCTAGGCAGCCCGGCCCGGCCGCGACCTCCCGCGCCGAGTGCAGGAACAGCCAAGGCGAGGTCACTGGCCAGCCTGCGGGCGTAGGCCGCGGCGATGCGGCACATGGGTCGGGATCATCGGTCCTCCTCTAATTCGCGCCTAGACCATCCCAGTCAGGGCGACGTTGGCTAACTCTAGCCACCCAGGAACGCCTTGCGCACGTCCGGACTGCGGGCCATCTCGGCCGCCGGTCCCTGCCCCACCACCTGCCCGGTTCGCAACACCCATGCCTGGCTGCAGACGGACAGCGCCTTGGCCGCATTCTGCTCGGCCAGCAGGACCGCGGCGCCCCCGGCCGTGATGACGGGAATGCGGGCGATCACCTCGTCGGTCAGCACCGGCGACAGGCCGAGCGAGGGTTCGTCCAGCAGCAGCAGGCGCGGATGGCCCATGAGGCTGCGGCCGATCGCCAGCATTTGCTGCTGCCCGCCGCTGAGCTGCCACGCGGGATGGTAAGCCTTGGCCATCAATGCCGGGAACAGGGCGAAAACCTCCTCGACCCGGCGCTCCCGTTCCGCCGCGCCCTCCCAACAGGCGACGAGCAGGTTTTCCCGCACCTGCAAGCCGGGAAAGGTCCGGCGGCCCTCTGGGCAGTAACCGACGCCCAGCCGCGCCCGCCGTTCCGGCGCCAAGGCGCCGAACGCCCGCCCATCGAAGCGGATCTGTCCGGCATGCGTCCGCAGAAGGCCCATCACGGCCTTGATCAGCGTGCTTTTCCCAGCGCCGTTCGCCCCCAGCAAGGCGACGGCCTGGCCGGCTTCCACCCGGAGCGACACGCCCCGCAAGGCGGCGACCCCGCCATAGCGCACCTCGATGCCATCGACCTCCAGCAACGCCGTCATGGCGCGGGTTCGGCCGGAGTACCAAGATAGGCCTCGATCACCCGCCGATCCGCTTTCACGTCGGCGGGGGCGCCCTCGGCGATGAGCCTTCCGGCGTCCAGGCAAGCCATGCGGTCCACCAACGGCGCCAGGAACGCCATGTTGTGCTCGATGACCAGCAGCGCGAGCCCGTCGTCCAGCAAGCCGCGCAGGCGGGCGGCCAGGTCGGCCTGTTCCGTCTCGTTCAGCCCGGCCGCCGGCTCGTCCAGCAACAGCAGCCGGGGGCGCGACGCCAGCGCGCGGGCGATCTCCACGCGCCGGCGGACGCCATAGGGAAGGCTGCCCGCCAGCTTCATGGCGGCGTCGCCTGCGCCCATGCTGTCGAGCAGCCAAGCCGCCTCGCCGCGGGCGCGGGCCTGCGCCGGGTCATGGACGCCGACACGCAGCGCGGCCGGCAGGCCGATTGCCGCGACGTCCCGGGCCACCGCCACATTGTCCAGCGCCGTCATGTCCTCGACCAGCGATACCGTCTGGAAGGTGCGGGCGATCCCGGCGCGGGCGAGCCGGTAGGCCGGGCGGCCGGTCACGTCCTCGCCGCCCAAGCGGACCGTGCCGAAATCGGGCTGGTAGAGGCCAGACACGAGGTTGACGAAGGTGGTCTTGCCCGAACCGTTCGGCCCGATCAGCCCAAGCGCCTCGCCAGGCATCACGCGCAGGTCCACCAGGTCGAGCGCCTTTACCCCGCCGAACTGCTTGGACAGGCCCCTCGCCTCCAGCATGGGAGTGCCGAAAAGCGCCCGCTGCCCGGCCGGGGCCGGGAGGGGGCGCATCGCTTGCTGCCGCGCCGGCGCGGCGGGCAGGAGCCGTGCCGCCCAGCCCTCGAGCGTCCCCAGCAGCCCGGCCGGCATCAGCACCACCACGGCCAGCAGGATGCAGCCATAGGCGAGCAGGTAGTAATCCCGGAACTCCCGGAACCATTCCGGCAGTTGCACGATCAGCAACGCGCCCATCAGCGCCCCAGCCGGGCGCAGGCGCGACCCCACGACGACGATGGTCAGGCACGTCACCACGACCGGGAAGCCCAGCGCGTCCGGGCTGACCACCCGCAGCACATGGACGTAGAGGGAGCCGGCCAATCCGGCATAGGCCGCGCTGAGCAGGAACGCCACCAGCCGAAGGCGCGCCGCGTCCAGCCCGATGGCGGAGGCCGCCGCGGGGGCCGCGCGCATGCAGGCCCAGGCTTGCCCCAGCCGCCCGCGCGTGATCTGCCATGCCAGCAGCGCGCCTGCGGCGACGAACGCCCATGTCGTCGCCAGCAACGGCCAGCCCGGCTGGATCACCCTGCCGAGCACCTGCAGCGGCGGCACCCCGCCCAGCCCGTTCGCCCCTCCGGTCAGCGATTGCCACTCGGTGGCGACCAGCAGGACCACTTGGCTGATGATCAGCGTCGCGAGGGCGAAGTAATGCGTGTCCAGCCGCAGCACCGGCGCCGCGACCACGAGCGCCAGCAGCACCGGAGCCCCGATCGACAGCGGCAGCGCCACGTCGAACGGCAGCCCGGCCCGCAACGCGAGGACGCCCGAGGCATAGGCGCCGACGCCCATGAACGTGCCCTGGCTCAACGCCAGCGCCCCCGCGTGGCCGAAGATGAACTGGTAGCCCAGCCCCAGCAGCCCATAGATGCCGGCGACGGAAAGCACCCGCAGCGTGTAGTTCCCGCCGCTCATGCCTGACCAGGCCAGGTACCCCGCAAGACCGGTGGCGGCCAGGATGTTGACCCAGGCGGCCGGGGAGACCCGCCTCAGGGCCGCACTCGGCTGGCTTCGCCGAACAGGCCCTGCGGCCGCCGCCACAGGATCAGCAGTATCAGCAAGTAAAGCACGACGGTCGACCAGACCTGGCTGAACGCGCTCCCGAACGGCGCCAGCGCGGGCACCAGCGCCGGCAGCGCCGGGAACGCCACCTCGAACACCGCGATCAGCAGGGCGCCGAGAACCGCGCCGGGGATGCTGCCCCAGCCGCCGATGGTGACCGCGACATACGCCTTCAGCATGTAGTTGCCGCCATCGGTCGGCGAGACGAAGAAGCTGCGGGACAGCAGCAGCCCGGCCGCGCCCGCGAGCGCGGCGCCCACCGCGAAGGTGGCCGCCACCATCCTGTCCACCGGAATGCCGATGCTGGCGGCCACCTCCCGGTCCTGCGCGGTGGCACGCAGCCGGCGGCCCAGCTGCGTCCGGGTGAACAGCAGGTGCAGCCCGGCGATCAGGCCCGCCGCCACCAGGATCGTCGCGCCGGACTGATAGGGCACGACGAGGCCGCCCAGCCGCCACTCCCCGGCCGCGACCAGCGGCGGCGTCGCCCGCGGCTCCGGGCCGAACAGGGCATTGGCGCCGTTGCTCAGGATGATGCCGACGGCGATGGTGCTGATGAACACCGTGTCGGCCGGGCGCCGGCGAATGGGGAAGTAGGCGACCAGCGCGAGCCCGAGCCCCAGGGCGGCCATGCCCACCAGCAAGGGCGCCAGTAACGCCAGGCCGGGCAGGCCCAGCCATGCGCCGAGCGCCAGCGCACCGAAGCCGCCGGCCATGACGAGGTCGCCCTGCGCGAAGTTGACCGCCCCGGTCGCGTTCAGCACCAGCACGAAGCCGAGGGCCACCAGGGCATAGGCGGCGCCGAGCGCGAGCGCGTTGAACAGGAGCTGGAGCGCCAGCACCCGTCAGGCCGGGCCGTAGCGCTTCACCACCTTCGGGATGCGGCTGCTGCCGTCGAAGCAGATGATCACGGCCGAGTGGGCCATGTCGCCGCGGCCGTTGCTGCGATAGGTCATCGCCAGGCCTTCATACTCGGTCGTCGCGAGCGCCTTGGTCAGTTGCTCCGGCGTGCGTGCCCCGGCGGCGATGGCGCGCAACGCCATCATGGTCCCGTCATACTGGCCGAGCGCGAAGGCGTCGGGTTCGCCGTTGAACGCCTTGCGATAGGCGGCGGCGAACGCCTCCATGGCGGGCGTCTCACCGGACACGGGGCTCGACCCGGTCTCCGCGCAGGCCCCGCTCAGCTCCGCCGGCTCGAGCAGCGCGAGCGTGCTGGGCTGCGACAGGCCGGACCCGGCGACGATCGGCAAGCGGAGGCCCATCGTGGTCGCCGCCTTGATCAGCAGCGCCGTCGGGCCGCCATGCAGGTGCAGCAGCAGGCCGTCCGCGCCCGCCGCCTGCGCCTTGGCCAGCACGGGCGTCATGTCCCGCACCGAAACGTCCAGCGCGTCCTCGTACACCGGGGTCACGCCGCGATCACGCAACAGGCGCAGGATTTCCTCGCGGCCGCTTTGGCCGTAGGCGGTGGTCTGCGTGATGAGCGCGGGGCGGCGCAGGCCCCGCTCCTCGACGGCGAAGCGGACCTGGGCCGCCTTGGTCACGCCGTCGTCGGGAAAGAAGCGGAACACGTAGGGGTTGCCCTTCTGCGTGATGGCGGCGGTCCCGCTCATGGTCAGCATCGGCAGCTTGGCCTCGAGCGCCACCGGCAGCATCGCCAGCATCTGCGTGCCCAGCATGGGCGCCACGACGGCGATGGTCGCCGGGTCGCCCGCGGCGCGCTCGAACGCGTTGACGGCGACCTCCGGGCTGGTTCCGGTGTCGGACACCTCGTGGCGCACCTTCAGGCCGGCGGGCGGCGTGGTGAGCGCCATTACGGCGCCGTTCCGCTGGCTCCGCCCCTCGACGGCAAGGAAGCCGGTGATCGGCACCAGCACGGGAATGCTGGGATCGGCCGCCCGGGCCGGCAGCGGATACAGGGCGCTTGCGGTCATGGCGAGCAGGGCGGCGGCGGCGCGCATGGCAGACTCCGGAGCGTTCAGTGGTGTGACCCTCATACAAGTCCGGCCAGCCGCCAAGCCCAATTCTATGCCGAGGGCCGGGCCAAACCCAGCGTATCGCGCAGCGTGACGCCGTCGTAGGCGCGGCGGAACCGGCCGCGGCGCTGCAGTTCCGGGACGATCAGGCGAACGATGTCCTCCACGCCGCCGGGCACCCAGGGTACCTGGAACATGAACCCGTCGCAGGCGCCGCCATCGTGCCAGGCCGCCATGGTGTCCACGATATCCGCCGCGGTGCCGGTGAAGCCGCTGGCGTGCCGTCCCGCGCCGTATTGCTGGCCGAGCGCCGATAGCGGCATGCCGGTCTTGCGCGTCATCTCGGCCACTTCCTTGTAGTGGCCTTGCACGCCCGAGACATCCATCTCCGGCAACACCTGGTCCTGCGGGAACTGCGACAGGTCGGCGTCGAGGTGGTACGCCAGGGTGGAGAGCCCGGCTTCGGCGGCCGAGAGGGATTGCAGCAGCGCCCGGCGTTCCTCGGCGATGCTGCGGCTTTCGGCGACCACCGGGCAGACGCCGGGCAGCACCTTCAGGCTGTCCGGGTCGCGGCCGAACCGTTCGGCCCGCGCGCGCAGGTCGGCGCGGGCGCTCCTGGCCGCCTCGACCGAGGGCGGCGTGATGAACACCACTTCGGCCCATCGCGCGGCGAAGTCGCGGCCACGGTCGGACGCGCCGGCCTGGACATACACGGGCCGACCCTGCGGGCTGCGGCTGACGTTGAGCGGGCCGCGGACCTTGAAATAAGCCCCGTCGTGGTCGACCCGGCGCACCTTGGCGGGGTCAGCGAACAACGGCGCCTCCGGGTCGAGCACGAGCGCGTCATCGGACCAGGAATCCCACAGCTTCTCGCACACTTCGACGAACTCGTCCGCGCGGTCGTAGCGCGCCTCGCGGGACAGGTGCTCCTCCAGCCCGAAGTTGCGCGCCTCGGCTTTCTGGAACGAGGTGACGATGTTCCAGGCTGCGCGGCCCGCCGTCAGATGGTCGAGCGTGGCCAGGGCCCGCGCCACCTGGTAGGGCGGGTAGTAGGTCGTGGAGACTGTGCAGGCCAGGCCAAGATGGCGCGTGCCGCCGGCCAGCGAGGCCAGCACCAGCAACGGGTCGAGCCGCAACGCGCCCAGCGCGCCGTAGCGGAGCTGGCTGTCCATCGAGTCGTGCAGGCGGTCCGGCACGGCGAGGATGTCGGCCAGGAACAGCAGGTCGAAGCATCCCTGCTCCAGGGTGCGGGCGACGCCTGCGTAATAGGATGCCGCCAGAATGTTGCGGTCGGCGGCCGGGTGCCGCCATCCGCCATGCGTGCCGGATACCGGCCCGGCGCTGACGAAGGCCGCCAGGTGCATCTGCCGCGGCGGCGCCGCGCGATCGTTCACCATGCCGCTCCCCCGCTCAAGCGACGGTGGTCGTGATGCGGGTCGGCGTGGTCCGCGCCGCGGTGTTGTAGATCGGGCACTGCGCCTCGAAGGCGGCCACCAACGCCTCCGCGCCGGCTTGATCGAGGCCGGTGACCGTGAATGCCATGCTGATGCGTTGGAAGCGCGTCCGGTCCTCGGGGTCGAGGACGTAGCCGGCTTCGGCCTCGATGCGTTGCAGCGGCAGGCCGCGCTCGCGCCCCGTGCGCTCCATGATGCCGAACGCGCAGGCGAGCAACGAGGCGAGGAACAGCTCGGCCGCGCCCGCCGTCTCTCCCGGCCCGCCGTGCCGGGCCGCCTGGTCGGCGACGAAGGGATGGCCGAGCGCGGAGACGACGAACCTCCCTTGGCGGTGGGTGGTTGTGGCTGTCACGACCGGACCATTTCCCGACAACGGCATCTCCTCGGCGTCACGCCAGCACCCTTGCACGCAACGACCAGGGCCTACAACGCTGGCCCGCCAAGCGCCCGCTGGCCATCGTTCCTGATCTCGAGGCGCTCCGGCATCCGGCAGGGCTCCGGCAGGCGCAGCGCCGAGGCGCCAGGGCTGAGCCGGCCGAGGATACGCACCCCGCCGGCGCCCGTCGCTCCCGGCACGGTGCCGGGCAGGCCGTGCCAGGACAGGTATCCGAGCAGCGCGAACAGGTAGGCCTCCTTTCCCGCGGACGGCAGCCCCCGCTCCTCGCTGGTGAGGAGCGGGATTGGGTGCAGCGCGCGCCGCAGCGCCGCCATCAGGGCGGGGTTCCGCACGCCGCCGCCCGACGCCACCACCTCCCGCGCGCCATGCCGGCGACAGCATTCCGCCACCGTGCGCGCCGTCAGTTCCGTAAGCGTCGCCATCAGGTCGGCGTCGGGCGCCGCCGGCAGGCCCAGGAGGTGGCGGGGCAGGTACCCCGCGTCGAACAGTTCCCGCCCCGTGCTCTTGGGCGGCCCAGCGGCGTAATACGGCTCGGCCAGCAGACGCGCCAGCAGGTCCTTGCGCACCCGGCCCGCCAGCGCGAGCCGCCCGTCCCAGTCGCAGGGCTGCGCGCCGCCGGTGATGCGCGCGGCCTCGACGTCCAGCAGGCAGCTCGCCGGGCCGGTGTCGTAGGCCGTCACCCGATCGCTAGGGCCGGCCACCACGGTGATGTTGGCGATGCCGCCCAGGTTCAGCGCCACCCGGGGGCCGCCCTCGCCCGCCAGCCAGAGCGCATCCAGCGTGCTGGCCAGCGGCGCGCCCTGGCCGCCCGCCGCCACGTCCCTGGCCCGCAGGTCCGACACCACCGGCAGGCCCGTGGCCTCGGCGATGATCGCCGGCTGCCCGAGCTGCAAGGTGCCGCGCGCCCGGCCGCCCTCGACCAGGTGAAACACGTTCTGCCCGTGGGACGACACCAGGTCCGCCCGCCCACCGGCCAGGTCGCGCACCGCCTCCAGGGCTGCCGCGGCGAACGCCTCCCCGGCCAGCACGTCCAGCGCGCATACCTCGCCCATCGTCACCGGCGCGGGCGGCAGCGCCGCGAGCAGGCGGCGTTTCGTGTCCGCAGGCCATGGAATCTCGCGCTGGCCCAAGGGCTGCAGCACCAGGGTATCCCCCTGCCGGAAGAACCGCGCCGCCGCGGCGTCCATCGCATCGAGCGAGGTGCCGGATATCAGGCCGATGACGACCAAGTCGTTGGAGGGCGGCGGCATCGGTTCAGGAGCGCCGCGCGGCCGAGGCGGCCTCGCGGACGATGGGTGCCACCTTCGTACCGAGCAGCTCGATCGAGCGCCTCATCTCCGCGTGCGGCACCATCGCTGCGGTCATCTGGACCGAGATGCGCGCCAGGCCGCCAAGCGTCTCGCTCGCACGCAGCATCTTCTCGGCCACGGTGTCGGGCCCGCCGACCAGGAAGGCGCCCTGCGGACCGACTGCGGCTTCGAATTGCTGCCGGCTCGCCGGTGGCCAGCCCCGCTCGCGGCCGATCTTGGTCATCGAGCGGGCCCAGCCGGGGTAGTAGGCCTGCGTCGCCGCGGCGTCGTCGTCGGCCACGAAGCCGAACGCATGGATCCCGACCCTAAGGCGCCCGGCCGGGTGCCCGGCGCGGCGGCCAGCCTCATGGTAGAGGTCCACCAGCGGCCGGAAGCGCCGGAACTCGCCGCCGATGATGGCGACCATCAACGGCAGGCCGAGCGCCCCCGCGCGGACGAAGGACTGCGGCGTGCCGCCCACGCCGAGCCAAATGGGCAGCGACGCCTGGAGCGGCCGCGGCAGGATCGCCTGGCCCGAGAGCGCGGGGCGGAACCGCCCGGACCAGTGCAGCTCGGGCTCGGCGCGGATGCGCAGCAGCAGGTCGAGCTTCTCCGCGAACAGCGCGTCGTAGTCCTCCAGCTTGAACCCGAACAGGGCGTGCGCCTCGGTGAAGGATCCCCGCCCGGCGACGATCTCGGCGCGGCCCTTCGAGATGAGGTCGAGCGTCGCGAACTCCTGGAACACGCGGACCGGATCGGCGGCGCTCAGGACGGTGACGGCGCTGGTGAGGCGGATCGAGCGCGTGCGGGCCGCCGCCGCGGCGAGGATGATGGTGGGCGCGGAATCGAGGAAGTCGAACCGGTGGTGCTCGCCGATGCCGAATTGATCGAGGCCGACCCGGTCGGCGACCTCGATTTCCTCCAGCAGGTTCGCCAGGCGCTGCACGGGCGAAGGCGCGCCCCCATCCTCGATGCCCGTGCCTGCGGCCGCGAAGCTGTCGACGCCTATTTGCATGACCAAACCTTTCAACCGTTCAGGCCGCGAGCTATCCCGGCAGGATCGCCACCGCCCTAGTCCAGCCGGCCGAGCCGCGATGCACCTTGACCGGGAAGCAGGCGACCTCGAAGCCTTTGTCGGGCAGCGATTCGAGATTGTGCAGCTTTTCGATGTGCGAGTAGCCGATTTCGCGCCCGGCGCGGTGCCCTTCCCAGATCAACCCGGCGTCCCCCGTCTCCTGCACGCGCCGCCGCGTGTGGCTGAAGGGCGCGTCCCAGCTCCAGCCGTCGGTGCCGACCAGGCGCACGCCGCGTTCCAGCATCCACAAGGTCGCCGCCTTGCCCATGCCGCAGCCTGAGTCCACGTAATCGGCCTCGCCGTAGCGCGTTCCGGCGCGGGTGTTGACCACGACGATATCGAGCGGCCGCAGCGTGTGGCCGATGCGGCGCAGCTCCGCCTCCACGTCGGCCGGCTGGACGACGTAGCCATCGTCGAACTTGCGGAAGTCGAACTTCACGGCCGGCTGGAAGCACCATTCCAGCGGCACCTCGTCGATGCGCCAGGAGGGTTCGCCGCCGGGCACCAGCGCGTGGTTCATGGTGGAGAAATAGTGGTAGGGCGAGTCGAGGTGCGTCCCGTTATGGGTGGAGATGCTGACCCGCTCGATGGCGGCGTATTCGCCGTCGGGCAGGGCTGCCACCGGCACGCCGAAGAACGCCGCGAGGTCCGGCGCGGTGGCGTGGTGGTCGAGGTACTCGATCTCCGGCAGCAAGTAGGGCGGGTCGCTGGCGATGCCGCTCATGAGCGGCACGGAGATGTCGACGATGCGGCGGGTCATGGGGGTTGGTCCTCGTTCGGGTTACGCGCTTGACCGGAGGTCCTGTCCGGCATGCGATTGCCGAGCCGGGTCGAGCGTCGGCTGCTGCGCTGGATGCCGGTGCACGGCAGCTGACCACGGCGGCGCTGGCCGCGCAGCCGCGCGCCATGGAGGGCATTGGGGCGCAAGGACCCTATCCCCACCTGTCGGCAACCCCTTGGCGCTGAAGGATGAAACAGCCTGGAGAGGCAGCCCTGTGGTATATGTGGACCACGTGGGTGTACCACAATGTGAGTGGGATTTGTCAACTTTGAATCTGACTGGCAACTGACGGGAGCGCGCCACGCGAAGCGTTCGGGGCAAGGCTGCCGTCCGTTGGATGGCCCATCTGTGCCGATGAGATTGACTCTAGCGGCAGGTGTTCCGGCGAGAGGGCGCGATTGACGAGTTTACTCATAATCAGAAAGCCCCCGCCTGAGCGAAGGCCTTCGATTTCCCTTGTGCGATGCGGAACACGCGCGGCACTCTGGAGGGTCGCGCCCGATGTGGGTCAGAGGAGTTCCCGCTCCTCCGCACTGAGCGCGGCTTGGCAGCAGGAGCCGTTATGTCGGGCAGTCGAGCACGCATCAAGGAATTCCGTGCCTCCATGAGCGAGGTGGAGGAGCTGCGCCCGCGGCTGGCCGTGCTGGATACGCTCAACCGCTGCCTCGCGGGCATCCCCGAGAACGACAACGCGGCCATGGGCCGCATCGTCAGCGAGCTGGAGGCCATGGTGGCCCCCGTGGGGGCGGCCTGCCTGGTGCTGCACCACGTCGGCAAGGGCGCGGCCAGGGAGGGCAGCGGCGACGAGCAGCAGGCGGCGAGGGGCGCGGGCGCGATCACCGACAATGCCCGGTGGCCGGGCAACCTGGTCGGCCTGCCGCGGGAGGAGGCCGAGGCGCGGGACATCCCCGACGAGGAAAGGCGGCGCTGGGTACGGTGGGCCGTGAGCAAGGGCAACTACGCCGTGGGCCTGCCCGACCGTTGGCTCTGGCGGGACGCGGGCGGCGTGCTACGGGCAAGGGAACTGCCGGAGCCGCAGAAGCGAATGAGAGCCGGCGACAAGGGGAGGGCAAAGCGTGGCTACGACACGGAATGACGACGCGCCTGGCCTGGCGCTGGCCGACTTTGCCATTGTCGATCCCGGCATCATGGGCCTGAACCTGTTCCGCCCCTTGCCGCTACGCGGCAGGGAGGCCGCGCGCAAGCGCATGTTCGAGGTGGACACCGTCCATGACGGGCGAAAGCTCCGCGTCGCCGGAGCCTACACACTCCGCGCTGATGACCTTGCAATCCTGCTGGCCGTGCTCGCCCTCGCGGGGCTGGCCGGGAAAAAGATTGAGGTGGGCGTGGCAGAGTCCATGAGGATTGACATCGTGGACGGCCTGGAGAGCACCGGGACGTGGTGGACTGGGTTCACGTCCGCGTCTCGACCACGCTCTATGCCATCTGCCGCGAGGCGGGTATTTCCATCAACGGAGATGCCTATCAGCGCGTGAGCGAGAGCCTGATGCGCATGCGTGCCGTCCACTATAACGATCTCGGCCCGGTCGGCTCCAACTCGCGGCGGCTCAGCGCCACGGGCAAGCAGAACCTCATCACCATCCGCGCCAGGGAGGACACGGGCGAGATCGTCGTCGTCATCAACGCGCGTTTCGCCGCCGTGATGCTTGGCCCGCCATTCGGGCGCGTGGACTTCACGAGTCCCGCGCTCTTGGCGAGATGGCGCGGCTGTTGCACCTACGGCTGTCAGTAATGATCAGGCGCGGCAAGGCCCTGAGCGTCACCACCGACCAGCTTGGGGAGTGGGTCTACGGCACTCCCCCCGCTTCAGGCCGCGAGGCCCGAAGGCGGCGCGAGGAGGTTCGGCACGGCATCGAGGAATTGGGCCGGCTCTCGGGCTGGGAGCTGTCCGAGAACCGCCGCCGACTCATGGTGTCCGTGGCACGCGCGGCTTCGGCCGGAGGCCGGGATGCAGACTGTGCGCCGCAGTCCGCCGCGCAGGCAACCGAAGCAGCGGCATCAGAGCAGGCCGGGCGCAAGCATGCGAAAGGAGCCGGCCGACCGACTAGCTGCGGTATCGTTTCAATTGACCTTTCGCCGTCGCAGGCTTGACCTTTTGCCGTCGTCCTATTGACCTTTTGCCGTCTCGATGGGGGGTCAAGACGTTGAATTGAAACGCTGATTCGCCCCTATACTAGGAGATACTAAAATCTCCTAGGAGTGCGGCCCTTCAGCCGCGCGCTCTGGCGCGTCGTCTTCGGCCCTCCGGGAAGCAACAACCACCGCCGCCGCGCCCCGGGGCCGGCAGCTGCGCGGTCCGGGGACGCGGGGCATGCTGGGGCCACGACGGAGGGTGGCGATGAGCGACGGTGGGATGGACGCAGGAACCCGGGCGGCAGCACCTCCCGCCGAGGAGGACGCGGGGACGGCGCTGCGCCTGACCCTGGCGCGCCGCTTCGGGGCCGGACGCTTCGCGCTGGATGACGTTTGGACCTGGACCGGCAGCGGGGCAGGTCCAAGCCGCCATTGGCGGGACGGCACGAGGCAGGCCCATCCCGAACAACTCGACGACATCTACGGCCCCAAGCCCGGGCGGCCCGCA
>CAXSDH010000069.1:0-19672 GCA_964235765.1 uncultured Acetobacteraceae bacterium | reverse complement strand
ATGCCGCCCCCGGTTGCGTGGGCAATGCCGCCTATGTAGGGTCCGGCCACCTCCAGGAGGCCCGCTGTGATCACCGCGCTCTACCAACTTATCAATGCCGTCATCGGGCTGTTCATCTGGGCGCTGATCCTGGCCGCCGTGTTCTCGATGCTGACCTCATTCGGCGTGCTCGATACCCGCAACCGCCTGGTCTGGACCATCGGCGACTTCCTGTTCCGCGTGACCGAACCGGTTCTGCGGCCCGTGCGCAACGTCATGCCGAACTTCGGCAATATCGACCTCAGCCCGATCGCCGTCATCCTCCTGCTGCAATATGTCGCCCGGCCCCTGCTGGACACCATCTTCATAGGCCTGACGCGCGGCGTGTGGAGCATCTACTAGCCGCATGAGCGCCCGTATCATCAACGCCCGTATCATCGACGGCGTCGCGGTCGCCGCCGGGTTGCGCGCCACCATCGCCGGGCGCACCGCCGCTCTGGCCTACAAGCCGTCCCTCGCCGTCATCCTGGTCGGCGGCGACCCGGCCAGCGCCGTCTACGTCCGCAACAAGGACCGCGCGGCCCAACAGGCCGGGCTCCGCGCCCAAACCATCCGCATGCCAGCCGCCGCCACGCAATACGAACTGCTGGCCAAGGTCCATGAATTCAACGAGGACCCGGACGTCGACGGCATCCTGGTGCAGTTGCCGCTGCCCGCCCACATCGACCAGCGCGCCGTCATCGAGGCGATCGACCCCGCCAAGGACGTGGACGGCTTCCACCCCCTGAACGTCGGCCGCTTGCAGGACGGCTTGCCCGTGCTGGCGCCCTGCACGCCTACTGGCGTCATGAGGTTGCTCGCCGCGGCCGAGGTCTCGCTCCGCGGCGCCCGCGCCGTGGTGCTGGGCCGCTCCGCCATCGTCGGCAAGCCCATGGCCGCCCTGCTGCTCGCCGCCGACGCCACCGTCACCATCGCGCACTCCCGCACGCGCGACCTCCCCGCCGAATGCCGCCGCGCGGACGTGCTGGTAGTTGCCGTGGGCCAGCCGGAGATGGTGCGCGGCGACTGGATCAAGCCCGGCGCCGCGGTCATCGACGTCGGCATCAACCGCAGGCCCGATGGCCGCCTCGTGGGCGACGTGGCCTTCGCCGAATGCGCCGCCGTCGCCGGCGCCATCACGCCGGTGCCGGGCGGCGTCGGTCCAATGACCATCGCCTGCCTGCTGGAGAACACCCTCGACGCCGCCATCAGGCGTCGGGGTCAAGCCGCGGGATAATCCGAATAGAAGCCCGGCCCCGCACCCTCCAGCTCGATGCCGCCCGCGAAAAGCCGCGCCGCGGTCCAAGGCCGCCCATGCTGCTGCAGCACCGCCTGCACGCGTTCCACATAGGGCAGCCCCTCGCTCCGCAGCCGCGCCCGGAAGCGGTCCCAATCCGGGAACTCCTGCGCCGCCGGCCACCAGATCGCCCGCCCAGCCAGGTAGCCGCTGGCGCCCGCGCGGAACGCATAGGTCAGGATGCGGCGGAACGGCTCCATCGCCGCCCCCGCGGAGAGCATGACCCAAGGCCGGTCGAGCAAGCCGTCGATCGAGTCGAACAGGCCCTGGGTTTCGCGTGCGGCCGCACTCCCCTCGTCGGGGTCGGGGATCGCGGCCGCCGTCACCGGCGTTTCCAGCTTGAAGATATCGATGCCGTAGCGCTCGTGGCGGAACTCGCGGACCGTCTCCAGCACCATCTCGGGGCGCTTGCCGGGGTCCTCGTGGTAGCTGTCGCCCGCACCGCTGCCGCCCAGCGGATAGACCAGCGGCTCGAGCAGGAACGCGATATCGTGCGTGCGGCAGTCGCGTCCGACCTGCTCCACCAGGCGCCGCTGGTGAAGCAGCACGTCCGGCGCCGCGTCGGGCCGATACCAAAGCATGAGCTTCACGCCGTCCGCGCCCAGCCGCTTGATCTGCGCCACGCTCCAGCCGGGATAGGCGAGGGTCTTGCGGCCCCCGGGCGTCTCCTCACAGGCAAACTGCTCCAAGGTCACCAGCAGCCCGCGGGTCGGGTCGAGCGACTGCCCGGCATAGGGCAGGGCGTATTGCGGATCGACCAGCATGGCCGAGGCGTGGCCCGACAGCTCCTCGATCAGCAATCGCTTGATGCGGCCGATGTCCTCCCACGCCGTCGCGCCCAAGCGCGGGTCGCCCGGCGCGCGGGCGCGGGCGCGCTCCACCAACGCCTCCACCCCCGGCCGCTGATCCACCGCGACCATGGTAAACAGGCCGTGCCGGTCCGCCATCCGCCGCATCGACCACAGCTTGCCCGCCGATATCCGCATCCCGTTCCCTCCGTTGGCGCCACTATGCCCGCCGGGGTTTGTGATGCGCCACCCCTGCAAACATCGACGCCCGGCGGCGTTGCCGGGCACCACTCACCGAGGACTTGCATGGCTCGCCCCGTCCCCGCCATAAACCCTAGCACCATCACGCGGCCGGGCCGGAGCGGCTGAGATGCTGGCACTGGTGCTCGGCGGCGGGAATGCGCTCGGCGCCTATCACGGGGGCGTGGCGGAGGCGTTGCAGGCGGCTGGCGTCCAGCCCGGCTGGATCGCCGGTTCCTCGATCGGCGCGGTCATGGGCGCGTTGATCGCCGGCAACAAGCCGGAGCGTCGCCTCGGCGCCTTGCGCGAGTTCTGGCGCCGCAGCGCAGCCCAGGACGGCCCCGCCGCCTGGTTGCCGGAAGCGTGGCGCAAGCCGTTCCACCTGACGGCGGCGTTGCGGGCCCGCGTCGTCGGGCGCCCGCGGATGTATCATGTCCGGCTGAGCGAGTTGCTCGGCGGCGACGGCAATCCGGGGCTCTACGACGCGGGACCGATGCGCCGCACGATCGAGGAGCTGGTCGACTTCGACCTGCTCAACCACGGCCCGATCCGGCTGTCGGTCATGACCGTGGATATCGAGACCGGATTGGAGACCCCGTTCGACACGGCACGCGGGCGCCTTTCGGCGGACCACCTCATGGCCAGCGCCGCCCTGATCCCCGATTTCCCGGCCGTCGAGATCGGCGGCCGCCTGCTCGTCGATGGGGGAATGGCGGCAAACGTTCCGGCCGAACTGGTGCTTGGCGAGCCGGCCACCGAACCGCTCGCCTGCTTCGTCGTCGATCCCTTTCCGCTCTCCGCGCCGCGTCCGAAGCGCCTCGGTGACGTCAGCGAACGGCAAACGGACCTGATGTTCGCCTGCCAGACCGAGCGCACCTTGCGCGCCATGCGCCAGCTCTGGGATGCGCGAGCCGAAAGCCCGGCGGGCGCCGTCTACCGGCTGAATTACCCCTATCAGGAAGGTGAGATCGCCCTCAAGGCATACGACTTCTCGCAAACCAGCCTGGACCGGCGCTGGCGGCAGGGGCGTCGCGACATGCAGGCGGCACTGACGCTGTGGCGATCGGCACCGCCCAGCGGCCGCCACCTCCAGGTACACGCGCCGGCCAGCGCTTGATGCCCAGGATCAGCCGGCTCCCGCGACCCCGACGGGCGCTCGCTGGAGATGGCGGCCCGGGGTCATGGCCGAACTACTGACCGCCGGGCTACACCGTCGCGCATGATCCGGGTCCTTCTTCTTGCGGCGGCACTGCTGGCGCCCCTGGCCGCCCGCGCCGAAGAGCGGCCGCAGAGCTGGGCGGAGCTGCAGAGCGCGCAATGCACCACCGCGATCAATGCGGCCGAGACACGCTACGGCACCCTGCCGGGCATCCTGATGGCGATCGCGCGCGCCGAAAGCGGGCGGCCGGTGCCGCCGTTGCCGGGGTTGCAGCCCTGGCCGTGGGCGATCAATGCGGACGGCGCCGCCCGCTACTTCGACAGCAAGGCCGCCGCCGTCGCCTGGACCCGGCAGGCGCTCGACCGCGGCGTCCGCCAACTCGACGTCGGCTGCATGCAGGTGAACCTGCAAGCCCACCCGGCCGCCTTCCGCGACATCGACGACGCCTTCGACCCGGCCGCCAATGCCGACTACGCCGCCCGGTTCCTCCGGCAGCTGCGGGCCGACGCCGGCGGCAACTGGTTCGTCGCCGTCGGCTACTACCACTCCCGCACCCCGGAACTCGCGGCCAACTACCGCGAGCGGGTCACGGCCATCGCCGAGGGCCGGACGCCGGCGATCGGCCTCGGCCTGCCGCTCTATATGCGCGCCATCCAGCAGGGCAGCCTGCGCATTCCGCTGGCAGGCGGGGGGGTGTTGCGGATCAACATACGCCGCCAGCCCTCGCTGCGCGGCCCACGGCGCATGAGCGCCTGCCAGGTGGCGGCCGTGCTGGCGGACTACATGGCCAAGCCGGCTCGCACCCGGTGCGCGGTCGCGGTCCGCTGAAGGCTGGCAAGCCGTGGCAAAAGCCGCTAAGGTATCTTCGCGCCGGTGAAAATTGTGGGTTGGACCACGCCGCCGGCGCACCATGTTCCGTTCCGTTCATCCCCGTTTGAGACCTGATATGCGCACACCAGACCGCCGATCCTTCGACAGCCCCCGCCGTGGCAGCCGTGGGAGGGACCGTAACGACGACTTTCCGCCCTCGCGTGGCCGGGACGAACCCTACGTTCCCCGCGAGTCGTTCGTGCCCGCCGGCCGTGACAGGGGCGCATCCAGCTTTGGCGCGCCGCGCGGCTTCGGCGCGCCCGCCGGTCCCGAGACCGGCGCGGTCGTCAAGTGGTTCAACGCCGAGAAGGGCTTCGGCTTCGTCGAACTCGAAGGTGGCGGCGGCGACGCGTTCCTGCATATCAGCGTGCTGTCCCGCGCCGGGCACCAGACGGTGTCGCCGGGCGCCACCATGCGCGTGCAGGTCTCGCCCGGCCAGAAAGGCCCGCAGATCGCCGAAGTGGTGAGCATCGACGAAAGCTCGGCCACCCCCCAGCAGAGTGGCGGCGGCGGCTTCGCCGGCCCGGCCGGCGGCGGCTACGGCAGCATCGAGCGCCCCCGCGCCGCGCCGCGCGCCCCGGTCGACGCCAGCATGGCCGTCGAGATGCGCGGCACCGTAAAGTGGTTCAATGCCGAAAAAGGCTTCGGCTTCGTCATGCCCGATGGCGGTGGCAAGGATGTGTTCGTTCATATCTCCGCGCTGAACCGTGGCGGCATGAGCGGGCTCGAACCCAACCAGACCGTCAAGATGCAAGTCGCCGATGGCCGCCGCGGCCCCGAGGCCGTCTCGGTCGAAGCAGCCTAGGGCCAACCGCTGGCCCTCCGGAAGGAGGGCCAGCGGTTGCCACCGCAGCCGGCCGGTGTAGGATTTCCCCTTGAGGCAAGCGCCTCGGGGACCAGAATGCCAGATACTCAGCCCGCGACCGACCTCCACCCCGCGGCCACCTTGCCGCTTGCCGGGCTGGTCGTGCTCGACCTGACCCTGGCGCGCGCCGGACCCACCTGCGTGCGGCACCTCGCCGACTGGGGCGCGGACGTGATCCGCATCGAGCCGCCGGAAAGCGGCGGCGAGGAGATCAGCGGCGACCGGGACGGCCCGGACTTCCAGAACCTGCACCGCAACAAGCGCATGATGCAGCTGAACCTGAAATCCCCCGAGGGCCACGCCGCCTTCATGCGGCTGGTGCTAACCGCCGACGTCATCGTGGAAAACATGCGCGCCGCCGTGAAGCACCGCCTGAACATCGCCTGGGACGACGTGCACGCCGTCAACCCGCGCCTGGTCTATGGCAGCATCAGCGGCTTCGGCCAGACCGGCCCCTACGGCGCCCGCGCCGGCGTGGACCAGATCGCGCAGGGCATGAGCGGGCTGATGAGCATCACCGGCCTGCCCGGGCAAGGCCCGGTGCGCGCCGGCATTCCCGTCGCCGACCTGACCGCCGGCAACCTGCTCGCCTTCGGCGTCATGACCGCCTTGTATGAGCGCGAACGCACCGGCCTCGGCCGCTGGGTGCAGACCAGCCTGCTCGAAGTGCAAACCTTCATGCTCGACTTCCAGGCCGCGCGCTGGCTCATGAAGGGCGAAGTGGCGGGCCAGGCCGGCAACGACCACCCGACCGGCATCCCCACCGGCGTGTTCCCGACCACCGACGGCCACATCAACATCGCGGCAAGCTCCGCCCGGCTTTGGGAGCGGTTCGCGGGCGCCATCGGCCATCCTGAATGGGCGAAGCGGCCGGGCTGGGACACGCAGAAGGGCCGCAGCGCCGACCGCAAGGCGATCAACGCGGCCATTTCCGAAGTGACGCAGACCAAGCCGGCCGCGCATTGGATCGAGCTATTCGAGGGCGCCGGCATTCCTTGCGGCCCGATCTACACCATCGACCAGGTGTTCGCCGACCCGCAGGTGAAGCATCTGGGCCTGGCCACGCCGGTGGAGCACAAGCGGCTCGGCCGCACGGAACTGGTCGCCTCGCCGCTCAACCTTTCCGGCGTGTCGAAGGCCATCCGCACCGCAACCCCCGAGCGGGGCGAGCACACCGAGACGGTGCTGCGCAGCCTCGGCTACGGCGATGCCGAGATCACCGACCTAAGGCGTAAAGGCGCGGTTTGAGCCGCTCAGACCGTCTGCCCGGCGCACCACCCGCTCGACCACGCCCACTGGAAGTTATACCCGCCCAGCCACCCCGTGACGTCCACCGCCTCCCCGATCACGAACAAGCCCGGCACCGCGACGGCCTCCATCGTCTTGGATGAGAGGCCGCGCGTATCCACCCCGCCGAGCGTGACCTCCGCCTTCGCATAGCCCTCGGAACCCGCCGGGTTCAGTCGCCAGCCGTTCAGCAGCCCGGCCAGCCGCCGCAGGTCCCGGTCCGGCTGCTCCGCCATCGGCGCCCCGCCCAGTTGTGCTGCCAGCGCAACCGCAAGGCGCTGCGGCATCAGCTCGCCCAGCACCGTCCGCGCCTCCGCACGGGGGCGCGACCGTTTGCGCCTGAGCAGGAACGCCGCCGCGTCCGTCCCCGGCAGCAAATCCAGCTGCAAGGGGGCGCCCTCGCTCCAGTAGGACGACGCCTGCAGGATCGCCGGGCCGGATAGGCCGCGATGGGTGAACAGCATCGCCTCCTCGAAACCCAAGCGGCCGGCCGTGGCGCGAACCGGCAGGGCGAGGCCGCTCAGCGGCTGCATCAACTCCAGCGCCTCCCCGCCGAAGGTCAGCGGCACCAGGCCGGGCCGGGTGGGCGTCATTGCCAGCCCGAACTGTTGCGCCGCCTGATAGGTGAAGCCCGTCGCGCCCATCTTCGGGATCGACAGGCCGCCGGTCGCCAGCACGAGGCAGGGTGCGGCGAAACCACCCCGGTCGGTCTCGACCCGGAACAGGTCGCTGCGTGAAAGCCCGGTGATGCGATGGCCCAGCCGCACATCGACCGCCGCCGCCGCGCACTCCGCCAGCAGCATCGCGACGATCGCCCGGGCGGAGCCGTCGCAGAACAACTGGCCGAGCGCCTTTTCGTGGAATGGGATGCCGTGCCGCTGCACCAGCGCGACGAAGTCCTGTGCGGTGTAGCGGCGGAGCGCCGAGATGCCGAAGCGCGGGTTGGCCGAGAGGAAACGGTCGGGCGCGGTGTGGAGGTTGGTGAAATTGCACCGGCCGCCGCCCGAAATCAGGATCTTGGCGCCCGCCTGCGCCCCGTGGTCGAGCAGCAGCACCCGGCGCCCGCGCGCGCCCGCCGTCATGGCGCAGAACAGCCCGGCCGCCCCGGCCCCGATGACGATCGCGTCGAACTGCATGGCCGGGATCTAATCCATTTTGCATCCGGCCACGACGCGCCGGAGCGAATGGCTGCTTCGCGCGTTGTAACCTGAATCCCTTGAAGCGAGCGCCTCATGGCCACCGTTCCCCTGACCTCCCCGCATCCCCTGGGCTCCCCACGGCTGAAAACGGCGGTGGCGCCGGCCGAGGTGCCCGGTCTCGGCGGCCTGCTCACCCTGTGCGTGGCCGTCGTCGTGGTCTCCGGCCTTTACTTCGCCCGGGAAGTGCTGGTCCCGATCACGCTCGCCGTACTGCTGTCCTTCGTGCTCGCGCCCCTCGCGGCCCTGCTCCGCCGGATCGGGGTGCCGCGCGTGCCCGCGGTGATCCTCGCCGTGCTGTTCGCCTTGAGCGTCGTGCTCTCCCTGGGCGGGATCATCGGCACCCAAGTGGCCCAACTGGCCAACGAGTTGCCCCGCTACGCGAGCACCATACAGAAGAAGGTGTCCGTGGTGCGCGGCTACACGCTGGAGCAGATCGCCACGCTGACGCGAAGCATGGGGCGGCAGATCGAAGCTCCGGCGGCTCCGCCGGCGCCTGCGCCGACCCCGGCCGGCCAGGCCGCGGCCCCCGCTCCGCCCATCCCGGTCGAGGTGCACCAGCCCGACCCGACGCCGCTCGAGATGATGGAGCGGCTGCTGGCGCCCGTGCTGCCGCCCCTGGCCACGTTCGGCATCGTGTTCGTCGTGACCATCTTCATGCTGATGCAGAAAGAGGACCTGCGGGACCGGCTCATCCGGCTGTTCGGCTCGCACGATCTGCATCGCACGACGATCGCGATGGACGAGGCGGCGGCGCGGCTCAGCCGCTATTTCCTGACGCAACTGGCGTTGAACGCCGGGTTCGGCTGCGTGATCGCGGCCGGGCTGTTCCTGATCGGGGTGCCGAACCCGGTGCTGTGGGGCATCATCGCCGCACTCATGCGCTTCGTGCCCTATATCGGCGCGTTCGCCTCCGCCGCCCTGCCGATCGCCCTGGCCGCGGCCGTGGACCCTGGCTGGACCATGGTGATCGCGACCTTCGCCCTGTTCCTGATCATCGAGCCGCTGGTCGGCCAAGTGGTGGAGCCGCTCATCTATGGCCATAGCACCGGCCTTTCGCCGGTCTCGGTCGTGATCGCGGCCATTTTCTGGGGCTGGCTGTGGGGCCCCGTGGGCCTCATCCTGTCGATGCCGCTGACACTCTGCATGGTGGTCATGGGCCGCCACGTCGAGCGGCTCGAGTTCATCGACGTGCTGCTTGGCGACCAGCCAGCCTTGACGCCTGCCGAAAGCTTCTACCAACGCATGCTGGCCGGCGACGCCGACGAGGCGCTGGACCAGGCCGAGGTGCTGCTGCGCGACCGGCCGCTCTCCGCCTATTACGACGAAGTCGCGATCAAGGGCCTGCAACTCGCTGCCAACGACTCGCTCCGCGGCGTGCTGACGCCGGAGCAGTTGCGTCAAATCCTGGACGCCATCAGCGGCGTGGTGGTCGACTTGGCCGATCAGAAGGATGGCGGCGTTCCCGACGACCTGGATCCGAGCTGGACCGGCGAGTCCGCCGTGCTCTGCGTCTCCGGTCGCGGCCCGCTCGACGAGGCCGCTTCGGCGATGCTGGCGCAGGTGCTGGGAAAGCGGGGCCTGCGGGCCCGCGTGGTGTCGAACGAGGCCGTCTCGCGCAGCCAGATCGCCTCGCTCGACGTCACCGGCGTGCGGCTCGTGTGCATCTCGTACTTGGAGGGCGGCAATAGCCTGTCGCCGCTGCGCTACCTCATGCGCCGGATCCGCCAGCGTGCGCCGGAGGCGACGGCCATGGTCGGCCTGTGGCAGGGCGATGCCGCGATGCTGACCGACGAGCGCATCAAGACGGCCGTGGGCGCCGATCTCTACGTGACCTCGCTGCGGGATGCGGTTGATGCGTGCTTGGCCGGCGCGAGGCAGCCCGAGCAGCAGCCTGAGATGGCGGCTTAGGGCGCCTCCCCATCAGGCGTAATCGCCGGGCGGGCGCTAGCTGTCCGTCGCCGCCGCGATGCGGATCGTGTCGAGCACGACCAGGGCGCCGTCCCGTTCCAGGTGCCAGAACGTCCAGCCGTTGCAACTCGGCGCGTTCTGCACTGCCGCCCCGACCTGATGGATCGACCCGCGCAGCGTACCCGAAGTCAGCGTGCCGTCCGCGGCCACCCGCGCGCGCACGCGGCGTTGCCGGTCCATCAGCTCGGTGCCTGGCGGAACCAGGCCTCGTTCCACCAAGTTGCCGAACGGAATCCGCACGGCCTCCCGCTTGGTCGGCGTGCCGGCGGCGGAGCCCTCGGGGGCCGGGCGCTGCTGGCGCACGCGGCCGATGGCGGCTTCGGCATAGGCCGGGTGGCGCTCCATGCCGATGAAGTGCCGGTGCAGGTGCTTGGCCACCGCCGCCGTGGTGCCGGTGCCGAGAAACGGGTCCAGCACGATGTCGCCCGGCGAGGTGCTGGCCAGCAGAACACGGTGCAGCAGCGCCTCGGGCTTCTGCGTCGGGTGCAGCTTGAGGCCGTGCTGGTTCTTCAGGCGCTCCGCACCCGTGCAAAGCGGGATGATCCAGTCGCTGCGCATCTGCACGTCGTCGTTAAGCGCCTTCATGGCCTGATAGTTGAAGCGATATCGGCTGTCCCGCCCGCGCGCCGCCCAAATCAAGGTCTCGTGCGCGTTGGTGAACCGGCGCCCGCGGAAGTTCGGCATCGGGTTCGACTTGCGCCAGACCACGTCGTTAAGGATCCAGAAACCCAGGTCCTGTAGGATGGCGCCGATGCGGAAGATGTTGTGGTAGGCGCCGATCACCCAGATGGTCCCGTCCTTGCGGAGCAGGCGGCGGCACTCGGTCAGCCATTCGCGCGTGAACGCGTCGTAGGAGGGGAAATCCGCGAACCGGTCCCAATCCTCGTCCACCCCGTCCACCAGGCTGTCGTCGGGCCGCCGGAGCTCGCCGCGAAGCTGCAGGTTGTAGGGCGGGTCGGCAAAGATGCAGTGGACGGAGGCAGGGGGCAGCATCCCCATCAGCGAGATGCAATCCCCCAGCAGGACCTGGTCCAACGGCAACTCACGTATGACTTCCACTATGCCCCGCCCGGATCGCGGCCGCATGGTGACGAACCACCGGAAGCCGCGTCAATCCGCGGCGTCCATCCCCAGCAAGCGCACGGTGCCGAAGGCGGCCCGGTGGTGCCGGCAAGGGCCGTGCCGGTGCAGCGCCGCGCGGTGCGCAGCCGTGCCGTAGCCGGCGTTCTCATGCCAGCCATAGGCAGGGTAGCGCAGGGCGAGCCGCGCCATGGCCCGGTCCCGCACCACTTTGGCCACGATGGATGCGGCAGCGATCGAGAGCGACGACGCGTCGCCGCCGATGCAGCACTGCACGGGGCAGGGCAGGGCAGGCGCCCGGTTGCCGTCCACCAGCGCCAGGTCCGGCGCGTGGCGCAGCCGCAACACCGCCCGCCGCATGGCGAGCATGGAGGCGTGCAGGATGTTCAGACGCAGGATTTCGGCGACCGACGCGGCGCCGACCGCGATCTCGACCACCCCGCAAGCCTGCATCGCCAGCAGCGCCACGCCGCGGGCCGCCGCAGTCAGCTTCTTCGAATCATCCAGCAGCGGCTCCAGGCTCGCCGGCACCCCATGCGGAAACACAACGGCGACCGCCACCACGGGCCCGGCGAGCGGGCCGCGCCCCACCTCGTCCACCCCCGCCACCCGTCCGCCATGGGCGCGTTCCCGCTCGAAATCCGGACGCATGCGCCGTCTCGTAGCAGGTATCCTCCGGAGTCGGACAGGCCATGCCCGGGCTGCGAAGCTACGCTCGCCGTGACAGCTTGGCCGAGGTGTGGGAAGGGGGCACGCGCCAGCGCGAGGACACCGCCATGACCGATATGCCCCCCGACCGCCTCTCCGCCGACCCCGACAGCCCGCACCATGACGCGGCCTTGCTGGAACGGGGCGTCGGCATCCGCTTCAAGGGCGTGGAAAAGACGAACGTGCACGAATACTGCGTCAGCGAGGGCTGGGTGAGGCTAACCGTCGGCGCGGCCATGGACCGCAAAGGCCGCCCAATGACCATGAAGCTGCAAGGGCCGGTGGAGCCCTACTTCCGGACCTAGGGCCGACGAACCGCGTCGCAAGCCCTCGGGGAACCGGTGGTAGCAGCGGACGGATTTGAACCGCCGACCAAGGGATTATGATTCCCCTGCTCTACCGCTGAGCTACGCTGCCATCCGTCCGGGGCGCGGGATATGCCCCACGCCCCCCCGCTAGTCAATCACGCCTCCCATCAATCAGGCGGCGCGCCGCCAAAGCTTCGCACTGGCCCGCCGGGCGCCCTCGGCCAAGCTCTCCAGCTTCATCCAAACGATGTCCGGATACACCGCGCCAAACCCGGCAAACGTCGAGAAGCCGCAATCCGACCCCGCGATCACCCGCTCCCGGCCGACCACGCCCGCGAAGCGCACGATCCGCTCGGCCACCAGGTCCGGGTGCTCGACGAAGTTGCTCGTGCTGTCCAGCACCCCGGGGATCAGCACCAGGTCCTCGGGCAAGCCGGGCTGCTCGAAAACAGTCCATTCATGCGCATGGCGGGCATTGGCGCCCTCGAACGACAGCGCCCCGGCATTGATGGTCAGCACGGTGGGCAGGATGCGCTGCAAAGGAATGTCGCAGGTGTGCGGGCCCTCGTAGTTGCCCCAGCACAGATGCAGCCGCACGCGATCCTTCGGAATGCCCGCCAGCGCTGCATTGAGTGCGGCGACATGGGCGCCCACGGCATGGATGAAGCCGTCCTCGTCGAGGTCCGGATACATCGTATGCCGGCCCAGCGCCAAATCCGGGCTGTCCACCTGCAACACCAGCCCGGCATCCACGATCCGCCGGAACTCCGGCGCCATGGCCGCGGCAAGCGCCTGCAGATACTCGTCCTGCGAGCGGTAGAACTCGTTGGGCTGGAACAGCGCGATCACCCCCGGGGCGGCCGCGTTCATGAAACCCTCGCGGTAGCCCGAGGCCGCCAGGGCCGCCCCGAACCGCGCCAGGTCGTCCTCCAGCGGCTGCATCGTACGCACCGCGATAGGGCCGGTGCAGCGCGGGCGCTTATAGGCCGGCGTGCCGCCGGCGCGGGCCAGCCGCTCGGCGTAGGCCGGGATGGCGGCAAGGTCGGCCGGCACCCGGCGCGGGCTGTCGCCCTCGAACCCGGTCAGCCGCTCCGAGATATAGGTCGCATAGCTGATCTTGCTCATCTCCCCGTCGCTGGGGATGTCCACGCCAGCCGCCTTTTGCCGGGTCACCACGTCCATGACGGCCCGCGCCACCGCCCCAGTGAACGCGGCCTCGTCCACCACGGCTCCGCCCTCCCGCCCGAACAGCATGTCGGACACGTCCTTGGGCCGGGGCAGGCTGCCGACATGGGTGGTCAGGATGCGGTCGGTGCTGTGGCGCATAGGTGTCCCCTGGTTCTACCAAGCATTACTGCCCGACGATGAAGCCGCCGCCAAGCACCCGGCTGCCTCGGTACATCACGCAGGCCTGGCCCGGCGCCGCCAATGCCGGCGTGTCCAGCACCACCTCGGCGCCTGCCTCCGTCGCCCGCACCAGCGCGGGATGCGGCGTCTCGCGGGCGCGCAGCTTCACCTCGCACCGCAACGCCGCGCCGGGCACGCCGGCCAGCCAATTCATCTCCCGCAAGCCGATCACCGAAGCGCCGGCGCCGCGTGGCCCCACCACGATCCGCCGCCGGGCCGCATCGACCGCCAGCACCGCCTGGCGCGCGCCATCGACCACGCTCGCCGCGCCCAGCCCCTTGCCCTGGCCCACCGTGTAGCCTGCCACCCCCGCATGCCGCCCCAGCACGGCGCCCTCCCGCGACACGATCTCGCCCGGCACGGCGGCGTCCGGACGCAATTGCCCGACCAGGTCGGAGTAGCGGCCCTGCGGCACGAAGCAGATATCCTGGCTGTCCGGCTTGGCCGCGACCTGCAACCCCATCCGCGCGGCATGGGCGCGCACCGCCGCCTTGTCCGGCATGTCGCCGAGCGGAAAGCGCGTGAAGGCAAGCTGGTCCGGCGTGGTGGCGAACAGGAACCAGCTCTGGTCCCGGCCGGGGTCGGCGGCGCGGTGCAACTCCGGCCCATCGGGGCCCTCAAGCCGGCGCACGTAGTGCCCCGTCGCCATCGCCTCCGCCCCCAAATCGCGCGCGAGCCCCAGAAGGTCGGTGAACTTCACGCTCTGGTTGCAGCGCACGCAAGGCACGGGCGTCTGCCCCGCCGCGTAGCTGTCCGCGAAATCCTGGATCACCGCCGCGCGGAACCGGGCCTCGGCGTCGATCACGTAATGCGGGATGCCCAGCCGATCGGCCACGTCCCGCGCATCGCCGATATCCTGGCCGGCGCAGCACGCCCCGCGGCGTCCGCTCGCGGCGCCTGTGTCATACAATTGCAGGGTGACGCCGATCACCTCATGCCCCGCCTCGGCCAGCAGCCCGGCCACCACGCTGCTGTCCACGCCGCCGGACATCGCGGCGACGATACGCATGAAGGCCCTTCTCAGCCCTGGGCGTTGCGCGTGCTGGCGGGCAGCCGCACCACCAGCCCGTCTAGCGCGGCGGTCATAACGATCTGGCAGCCCAGCCGGCTCGTCTGCTCCAGGCCGAACGCCAGGTCGAGCATGTCCTCCTCGTCCTCCGTCGGCTTGGCCAGCTTGGCGAACCAGGCGGGCTCGACGATCACATGGCACGTCGAACAGGCCAGCGAGCCCTCGCAGGCGCCCTCGATATCCACGCCGTGCTTGTGCGCGATCTCGAGCACCGACAGGCCCAGCGGCGCATCGACCTCGCGGGGCGCGCCGTTCTTCTCGACGAAGGTCATCTTGGGCATCTAGGCCTCGGCTCCGGTCAGGGCGGCGGCAGACAGCGCCTCGGCGGCGAAATCCACATCGGCGGCGCTGGTAAAGCGTCCCAGGCCAAGACGCAAGGTGCGTGCCGCGGCCGCATCGTCGAGGCCCAGGGCCCGCAGCACATAGCTCGGCTCGACAGCCGCCGAGCTGCACGCGGAGCCGGTCGAGACGCACAACTCGGGGGCGGCCCGCATCATGTCGAGCGCCGCGGCGGGGAAGGTGAGGTTGAGGTTGCCGGGGATGCGGTGCTCGCGCGAGCCGTTGAGCCGCACCGGCGGGCGCAGCCGGGCCAGCAGCCGGTCGCGCAGCGTGGCGATGCGCGCATTGTCCTCCTCCATCTCGGCCTGCGCGATCCGGCAGGCCTCGCCCAATCCCACCACCAGCGGCGTGGGCAAGGTGCCGGCACGCAATCCGCGTTCCTGCCCGCCGCCCGAGAACAGCGGCGCCAGGCGGACCCGGGGACGCCGGCGTACATACAGCGCGCCGACGCCTTTCGGCCCGTAGATCTTGTGCCCGCTGATGCTGAGCAGGTCGATCCCCTGCGCCTGCACGTCCAGCGGGATCTTGCCCGCGGCCTGCGCGGCATCGGTGTGGAACAGCGCGCCGGCCGCGTGCGCCAGCGCAGCCAGCGCCGCGATGTCCTGCACCACGCCGGTCTCGTTGTTCACAGCCATCACGCTCACCAGCAGCGTGGGCGTGGCAAGCGCCTCGCGCAGCCGGGCCGGGTCCAGCCTGCCGTCGCGCTCGGCCGGCAGCACCACCGGCTCGAACCCCTCGTCCGCGAGGTCGGCCACGCTCTCCAGCACGCATTTATGCTCGGTATTCACGGTAATGACCCGGCGTCGCCCATCGCCCATCGCCTGCGCGTGGCGGGCGGCGCCCTTGATGGCGAGGTTGTTGCTCTCGGTCGCGCCCGAGGTCAGCACGATCTCCCGCCGGTCCCCGCCGATCAGTGCGGCCACCGCCGCACGCGCCTCCTCCACCGCCGCCTCCGCCTCGCGGCCCATGGCATGCTCCGCGCTGTGCGGGTTGCCGAAGCGCTCGGTGAACCATGGCAGCATGGCGGCGAGCACGCGCGGGTCGCACGGCGTGGTCGCCTGGTTGTCGAGATAGACGGGGCGGTTCGGGCGCATCGGCGGCATATGGGATCAGGCCGCGCGCTTGGCCAGGCGCGCCGCCATGGCGGCGTAGGCCGAGGCGAAGGCCTGCACGTCGTCCCAGGCCGCGTTCCACGGCAGGCTCACCCGGATCGCCTCGCCGGCCAGCGCACCCAGCCCCATGGCGTCCAGCACGTGGCTGCGCGCGACCTTGCCGCTGCTGCAGGCGGCGCCCGCCGAAACCTGGACGCCGGCAAGATCGAGCGCGATCACCTGCGTATTCGCTGGCACGCCGGGCAACCCCAGGCAAACGGTGTTCGGCAGCCGGTCCCTGCCGCCCAGCACGGTGCCGCCACAGGCCAGCGCCGCCCGCTCGACCGCGTCGCGCATCGCCCGCAGTTCGGCCGCCGGGTTCGAAGCCGAAACCGCCGCCGCCGCGAACCCGGCGATGGCGGGCAGCGCCGGGGTGCCGCCCCGCCGGCCCCGCTCCTGCCCGCCGCCCGCGATCAACGCGCCGGCCTCCTGCCCAGCCGCCAGCAGCAGCGCCCCCGCGCCCTTGGGTCCGCCCAGCTTGTGCGACGACAGCGCCAGGCTGTGCGCCCCAAGCGCGGCGAGGTCGACCACGATGCGCCCGGCCGCCTGCACCGCGTCCACATGCAGCAGCGCCCCATTTCGCCGGCACAGCGCCGCCGCTTCGGCCACCGGCTGCAAGGTACCCGTCTCGTTGTTGGCGAGCATGAGGCACACCAGCGCCGGGCCACCGGCCAGCAGCCTTTCCAGCCCGGCCAAGTCGGCCACCCCATCCCGATCCACCGGCAGCACGGCCGCGCCGGGTGCCGCGGCGCGCACCGCGTCGTGCTCCGTGGCGCCGATGACCACCCGCCGGCCTCCGCCCAAGGCCGAAACGGCGTGCGCGCTGGCTTCCGTCCCGCCGGAGGTGAACACCACGGCCGCCGGCAGCGCCCCGAAGCGGGCGGCAATGGCGGCCCGGCTGTCCTCCAGCAAGCGCCGCGCCGCGCGGCCGGCCGCGTGCACGCTGGAGGGGTTGCCCACCAGGTCGAGCGCACCCAGCACGGCCGCCCTCGCCTCCGGCCGCAGCGGCTCGGTGGCGTTGGCGTCCAGGTAAGCCACGCCTGCTTCGCGCCCTACTCGCCGGCAGGGGAGCGCTGCATCTCCGCCACCCGCACCTCGAGCGAAAGCAGTTCGGCGCGAAGCGTCTCGATGGCGCACACCAGCGGGTCCATCGTGCCCTCGCACGGCGTGCCGTACGCGACGAAGGGCGGCGGCTTGGTGGCGCGCTTCAGCGGGTCCCGCTCGACGGGCCGGGCCGGGATGCCGACCACCGTCTCTCCCGGCGCGACCGCCTGCACCACGACGGCGTTGGCGCCCACCCGGGCCCCGTTGCCCACGGTGATGCCGCCCAGGATCTTGGCCCCGGCGCCCACGATCACCCCGTTGCCGATGGTCGGGTGCCGCTTGCCGCGCTGGCTGCTCGTGCCGCCAAGGGTCACCTGGTGGTAGAGATAGACGTCGTCGCCGATTTCGGCCGTCTCGCCGATGACCACGCCCATCCCGTGGTCGATGATCAGGCGGCGCCCGATGCGCGCGGCGGGATGGATTTCGATCCCGGTGAAGAAACGGCCGAGATGGGCGGTGAACCGCGCCGGCAGGCGCATGCCGCGGCGCCACATGCCGTGCGCAGCCCGGTGCCACAGCACGGCATGCAGGCCGGGATAGCACAGCAAAACTTCGGCCGAGGACCGGGCGGCTGGGTCGCGCTCGCGGTAGGCCTGGATGGCCTCACGCAGAAACATGAATGCCATGCGACAATTCCATTATGAATCGGCAGCCCGTCTGCCTATATTCTGCTCGCCACCGGTTCGAAGCGCCTGGCCGATGGTCGTTGTGGATGTTTGGGCGCCGACAAGCTCTGTCAACGGGACCGAAGAACCGACTTGCGCAGCTAAGCTGGTTTGTGGACTTGGGTCAATTCAGCCCCAGCCACGGGCCGCATCGTACATAAAGCCCGCCAGACCCCGTCTGCCGCGGTCAGAAACAGATTGGAACGCCATGCCTGAGGTGATGTTCGCCGGCCCCGATGGCCGCCTCGAAGGACGATACAATCATTCCAAGGAGCCCGGCGCGCCGCTTGCGCTGATCCTGCACCCGCACCCGATGCACGGCGGGACCATGAACAACCGCATCGCCTACACCATGTACCAGTCGTTCCAGAAGCTCGGCTTCTCCGTCATGCGCTTCAACTTCCGGGGCGTCGGGCGCAGCCAGGGCAAGTATGACGGCGGCTTCGGCGAGATCAGCGACGCCGCCGCGGCGCTGGACTGGATGCAGATGGTCAGCCCCAATTCCGGCGGCCTCTGGATCAGCGGCTACTCCTTCGGCGCCTTCGTCGGCATGCAACTGCTCATGCGCCGCCCGGAAATCTCCGGCTGGGTCAGCGTGGCGCCGCCGGCCAACCACTACGATTTCGGCTTCCTGGCCCCATGCCCCTGCGGCGGCCTGCTACTGCACGGCGACAACGACGAGCTGGTGCCCGAGCCGGCCGTGCGGAAGCTGGTCGACAAGCTGAACACCCAAAAGAACGTCCAGGTCGACTACCGCGTCTATGCCGGCGCCGACCACGTGTTCGCCAGCCATGCCGAGCAAGTGGGCCTGGCGATCGAGGACCATGTCGGCAAGATCATGGCCCGCAAGGCCCTGGCGCTCGCAGCCGACTAGGGCCTGTCGACATCAGCCGGGCGAGATCACGGCCGGTTCCGTGTGGTGGAACCTGCCGTAATCGATCGCCCGGCGCCCCCCGTCATCGACGGTGAAAATGTCGGCGAACCGGTGGCCCCAAAGGATCTCCGCCGGGTTGTAGGAGTGCCGGGCGTGAACGGTCTGCGAGGTCGTCTCCTCCAGCCCGGTCACGGTAATCAGAAGCTCCGCGTCGCTGTCGGCCATCGTCTCGGCCGTGGCGCCGGCAAGCGGGCTCGTCGCGTCGATCACGTGCATCACGCTGAACGTCAGCGCGAAAATCGGCGTATGGCTGCGTGCCAGCGTCAAGTTGTGGAACCGGCGGAACTCAACGCCCTCCGCCGTCCGCTCGGACCGCAGCAGCGTGACCGCGACGTCCGCCTCTAGAATCTGGCTCATGCGCTGGTTGCCAAGCCTGATGATCAGCGTCGGCACGCCGTCATGGACGGTGACGACGGCGTGGTCGGCGAACATCACCCGCGCCGTGGGCCGGCTGATGCGGGCGAATACCGACCCGGTCGCCAAGGCGACCAGCACCAGGCTGAAGATCGCCTCGGCCGTCGCTAGCACGTTCGCGTAGAACGTCGCGGGCAGCATCTGGCCGAAGCCGATCGTGCTGATGCACTGCACGCTGAAGAAGAACGCGTCGGCGAACGAGCCTGGCCGGGCATTCTGGATGCTGCCGGGCTGCAACAGGTACAACAGGCCGAACACGGCGTTGACCAGCAGATATAGCCCGATGCCCAGCAGCAGGAACCACCACCAGCGCAAGGTCAATGTCCGGTGGTAGAGGTCGCGCCGCCACGGCGTGCGCAGGCCGATGCGGCGGATTTGCTCCTGGCGGTTGCGGGGGACGATCCTGGAACGCTGCAATGGCTGGGGCATTTGTGCCGCCAGCAAAGCGGTGGTAGCCGAGCCGGGTCAACCCAGCTTGATGCCCCCCAGCTTGATGCCCCCCAGCTTGATGCCCCCAGCTTGATGCCCGAGGACGCAGCCATGCCCGCCAGCCCCTTCCTGCACGAGGCCGCCCAGCGCGGCTTCGTGTTCCAGTGCACGGACGAGGCAGCGCTCGACGCGGCGCTGCTCGCCGGGCCCGTCTCCGGATACATCGGCTTCGACTGCACGGCCGACAGCCTGCACGTCGGCAACCTGGTGCAGATCATGCTGCTGCGGCTCATGCAGCGCCACGGCCATCGCCCGGTGGCCCTGATGGGCGGCGGCACCACCCGCATCGGCGACCCCTCCGGCAAGGACGAGG
>CAXSDH010000068.1:7577-19787 GCA_964235765.1 uncultured Acetobacteraceae bacterium | reverse complement strand
GAGCTGATCGACCCCAAGACCAACGCCTTCTACTCGCACTCCTACATCTTCAACTACGGCCTGCCCTATAAGCACACCGGCGCCCTCGCGACCGCCCACGTGTCCGACCTGGTGGACCTCTACCTCGGCGTGGATACCGGCACCAACACCTTCGTGGCCTACGGTGCCGGCGACAACAACAACCGGCCGGGCGGCACTGCCGGCGTCGGCCTCAACTTCATGGGGGGCAAGCTGACCGTCCTCGCCCTCACCCATATCGGGCCCGAGGACTCCAAGCGCAACACGCCGTTCGCCAACTCGGCGCTGCGCTACTTCAACGACGTGGCCGTGGTCTACAAGGCGACCGACAAGCTGACCTTGACGGCCGAGGCGAACTACATTCGCGAGGATGGCTTCCATGCCGAGGGCTGGGGTATTGCCGGCTATGCCGGCTACACGTTGACCGACACGCTGACCCTGAACGGCCGGGCCGAGGTCTGGCGCGACAACAATAACTTCTTTGTTTCCACCCCCGTCGCCGACCGCGACTTCTCGAACCTGCAGCGCGGCACCTTCTCCCGCTTCCTGACCGCCTCGCGCCCAACCACCTACTCCGAATTCACCCTCGGCGTCACATACAAGCCGTCCGGCCTGCCGGCCCAGCTCAGCACGGCGATGATCCGCCCGGAAATCCGCTACGACCGGGCACTCAACAACTCCCGGCCCTTTGGCGACGGCAACGACCGCGGCGTCGTCACCCTCGCGGCCGACGTGGTGATCGGCTTCTAACCGGCCTATACCCTCTCCCGTGCCGCGGGAGAGGGAGCAGCCGATTGAAGAGCGAGACCGCGCTCTACCCAGCCGTCAAGCGCTTCCTCGAAGCGCGCGGCTACGAGGTCAAAGGCGAGGTCGGCGGTTGCGACGTGGTCGGCCGCAAGCTCGGCGAGCCCGGCCTGCTTGTCATCATCGAACTCAAGCTGGGCCTCACCTTCGACCTCGTGCTGCAAGGCGTGGACCGCATGGCCTGTGCCGACGAGGTTTGGCTGGCGGTGAAGGCCACCCGCCGCGGACGCGACCGCGACAGCCGCGCCCGCAAGCTATGCCGGCTGCTCGGCTTCGGCCTGCTCGCCGTCCAAGCCCAGGGCGGCATCGAGGTGCTGGGCGAACCCGAGCAATATCGCCCCCGCGCCGACCTGCGCCGCCGCCGCAAGCTGGTCGCCGAACACGCGGCCCGGCGCGGCGACCCCTCCCCCGGCGGCACCCAAGGCATCCCCATCGTTACCGCCTACCGCCAGGAGGCGCTGGCCTGCGCCGGCCGGATGCGCGAAGGCCCGCAGCGCCCGCGCGACCTGAAGGAAGCCTCGCCCCGCGCCCCCGCTATCCTGAAACGAAACGTCTACGGCTGGTTCGAGCGGGTGGAACGCGGCCTATACGCCCTCACCCCCGACGGCCACGGCGCGTTGCTGCGCTGGCCCGCCTAGGGCCAACTGGTTGCAATGGCCGCCGGCCCGCTGCCGATCCTGAGCGACTCGCCGGGCGTCAGCTTGGCGCCGTCCCACTGGAACACCTGGATGGTCCGCTCCACCATGTTCTGCACCAGCACGGTCTTGCCGTCGCGCGAGAAGGCGATGCCCTGGCTCCAGCGCCCGATCGGCGCCTCCGCCACCTGGCGCAACGCCTTGCCGTCGAGCGCGAACATTATCAGCCGCCCGTGATCCCGCACGAAGGGCGAGCCCGGCGGCTTGTTCGAGCCATCCTGCGCCCCGACCGCCAGGAACTTGCCGTCCGGCGACCACTTCAGGCCCTCCGGAGAACGCCCGACCGAAATCGTCTGCACCGTGCGGAACGGCTCGGTGGAGAGGTCGATCAGGCTGACGGTATCCGCGTCGCCGTCTCCCCGCCCCATGTTCCCCACCGCGGCCAGGCCGCCGTCGGCCGTCATATCCAGGGCGTATGGCGAGAGGCCGGTGGTGATCGGCCGCGGGTCGATCTTGACCGACGTGCCATCGATTCGCAGCACGCTCGTCTGATGGTCCCCGTAGCGGCTGACCAGGGCGACCCGGCCGCCTTTGGCGAACACCAAGCCGCCCGGCATGCTGCCCGGGCCGACCGTCACGGTTCCCGCAGCCGTCAAATGCCGGTCGGCGATCGTGAACACCGAAATGGTGCCCGCCGCGCGGTTGGCGATCAGCGCCAGCTTGCCGTCGGGCGAAATCCGCACCGTCGTGGCGCCTACCCCGGCGGTCAGGCTCTGGATGATGCGCGGCGGGGTCGTCGTCAGGTCGACGACGGACACGCGGTCGTCGGGCCCGATGCCGCCGGTGCCCGCCGGGTCCGCCTTGGTGGCGCTGGTGACGATGGCGAAGCTCTCATCGGGCGAGATCGTCACCGCCATCGGCGGTCCGGCCACGCTGCCCGGCGCCTCGATGGTGGCCACCAGGCGCGGCGGATACGCCTTGAGGTCGAGCACGGTCAACGTATCCGGCGGCGCCTTGTCGGGCGCAACCTGCACGCCGTCCTTCAACACGGTGTGCGAGTCGTTGGACGAGATGGCCAGGTCCGCGTGCGCGGCGCCGGCAAACCCCGTCATGACCCCGGCCAGCGCGCTCGCAGCCATCAGCCCCATCAGCAATCCACGCATGTCGTCCTCCCCCGCTGTTGTTGCAGGGAGGCTACGCGGCATTGCTCCGGTTCACCAGAGCGGCCACGTGCGCCCCGATCGCCATCGACGAGGTCAGGCCCGGGCTTTCGATGCCGAACAGGTTGACCAATCCGCCGATGCCGTGCTGCGCCAGACCGGACACCAGGAAGTCGGCCGCGGGCTCCGTGGGGCCGCTGATCTTCGGCCGGATGCCGGCATAGCCGGGTGACAGCGCGCCCTCCGGCAAATCCGGCCAATATCGGCGGATCGCCGCATAGAAGCTGTCGGCGCGCCGGATATCGACGCTGTATTCCTCCTGCTCCACCCACTGCGTATCCGGCCCGAACCGCGCCTGCCCGCCCAGGTCGAGCGTCAGGTGCACGCCCAGCCCCGCCTTCTCCGGCACCGGGTAGATCAGGTGCCGGAACGGCGCGCGGCCCGGCAGGGAGTAGTAGCTGCCCTTGCAGAAATGCTTCTGCGGGATGCTGTCCGGCGGCACGCCCTCGATTAGGCGCGCGACGTCCGGCGCGCGCAGGCCCACGGCGTTGACCAGAATCTCGCATTCGAGGTCCATCGGCTCCTCGCCGCCGACGTGCAGCAGGAAGCCGCCCCCCAACACCTTGCCCCCCAGCACGGGCGCGTGGAACACCACCGCCGCGCCCGCGTGCTCCGCATCGCCCTGGAAGCCGAGCATCAGCGCGTGGCTGTCGATGATGCCGGTGCTGGGCGAGAACAGGGCCGCCGCCACGCGCAGCGCCGGCTCCATGGCGCGGGCTTCCTCGCCGGGCAGCCAGGCGAGGTCGGTCACGCCGTTCTCCGCCGCCTTGGCCTTGATGCCGTCCAGCACCGGCACCTCCGCCTCGTCGGCCGCCACGATCAGCTTGCCCAGCCGGCTGTGCGGAATCCCGCGCTCGGCGCAATATTCGTAGAGCATCCCCTTGCCCTCGACGCAAAACCGCGCCTTCAGGCTGCCGGTCGGGTAGTAGATGCCGGCATGGATGACCTCGGAGTTGCGCGACGAGGCGCCGGTGCCGATGCCCTCGGCGGCTTCGAGCACCCAGACTTCGCGGCCGGAGAGGGCCAGGGCGCGGGCGACCGCAAGCCCCACCACGCCGGCGCCCACGACAACGCATTCCACCCGTTCGGCCATTCAGTCCTCTTGGCGCAACATCAGCCGGACGGTCAACCCGGATGCAGCCGGTTCTGGTCCTCGCGGTCGCTGCTGACGCCCACGGTGCGGATCAGCGGCGGGTGCAGCGCGTAAGCGTCCAGCCTGGCCGGCCGGCCCACTCCGCCTTGCAGCCGATCGAGCACCGTCCCCGCATGGCTCGGCCGCGGGATGGCGGTGATCGCGTCCGGGGTTAGCCCATAGGCCAGCAGCCGCCAGTCCACATCTCCGGCAAGCCCGTCCTCCGCGATCCAGGCCAGCAGCTTCTCCGCCCCGGCCCGGCTGAGCAGGTAGCCGTCCCCGCCCGGCGCGTTGTCGTCCGGATGGAACGCCGCCATGGCCGATTGCAGCGTGTGCGCGGTAAAGCCATGCACCCCGGCCGGGTCGGCCCAGGGCGCGACGCGGTCGTTGACGAAACACAGGTCGAACCCGGCGGGCAAGCCCAATCCGGCCAGGGTCGGCGGCAGCTCCAGCAGGGGCACCACGTCGTCCTCGACCACCAGGCAATGCGCATCGCCACGGTCCAGCATGGCCTCCCACGCTGCCGCGTGGCTGAGGAAGCAGCCCAGGGTGCCGCGCATCCCGGGATCGCCGCCCAGCCGGCGGACCGCGGCAGCCGGCAGCCGGCTTCCCTCCACGCCGGCGATGCGGTGCAGCGGCGGGGCGCAGCCGGCGAACTGCCGGGCCATCTCGGCGGCGCGCTCCGTGTTGCGGTCCAGGTTCACGAACGCGACCGCGTAGTCCGAAGCCCCTGCCGCGCCCAGGACCCCGGCGAGCCGCTGGTACATCCGGGCGCTATCCCGCTTGGCCGCGTACTCGGCGTTTTCCGGCTGCGCGGCGAAGGCGGCGGCAAAGGCGGCCTCGGCGCCGGGCCAATCGCGCCGCTGCGACGCAACGTCGCCCAGGATGGCATGCAGCCGATGATCGCCCGGCGCGTGGCGGAGCATGGTGCGGGCGCGGCTATCGAGCGCGTCCAGGTCCTCGCCGTGGAATTGATACAGGGCAGCGTAGTGCGCGAGCCACTCCAGGTCGGGCAACGCGCGCGCGGCACGGCGGAATTGCGCGTCCGAATCGGGAAAGTGGAACCCCGCCTTCAAGTCGCGCTTCAGTTCGAGCGCCAGGCGCCAGTCATCCGGCCGTAGCCGCAGCATGCCCCGCCAGGCCGCGATCGCCCGCTCATGCTGCCCCGCCGCCCGAGCCTGCAGCGCCTGGGCGTGCAGCGCCTCCATCAGACCATCTCTCCGGCATCCATGGCGGCCAGGAACCCGGCCGCCCGGTCACGCATCGCCGCCAGCCGCGCCTGGTCCATGCGGTCCAGGGTGCGGATCGGCATGGCCATGCGCGGATTCTGCGCAAAGCGGTCCCGGTGGCGCGCGATGAAATCCCAATACAGCGCGTTGAACGGGCAGCCCCGCGCGCCGGTGGCCTGGCGCACGTCGTAGTGGCACCCCCGGCAATAGTCGCTCATGCGGTTGATGTAGGCGCCGGAGCCTGCGTACGGCTTGGAGCCCATGACCCCGCCATCCGCGTGCAGCGCCATGCCGCGCACGTTCGGCATCTCCACCCATTGGTAGGCGTCGGCGTACACGATCAGGTACCACTCATCCACATCGTCCGGATGAAGCCCCGCCAATAAGGCGAAATTACCGATGACCATCAAGCGCTGGATGTGGTGCGCATAGGCGTGGTCCCGCGTGTCGGAGATGGCGTGGCGCAGGCAATTCATCCGGGTCTCGGCGGACCAGTAGAACCAGGGCAGCCGACGCGTCGCGCCCAGGCTGTTGAGCTGGGCGTATTCCGGCATCTTCAGCCAATAGACGCCCCGGACGAACTCCCGCCAGCCCAGGATCTGGCGGATGAAGCCCTCGACCGCGTTGAGCGGGGCCGCGCCGTCCCGCCAGGCGGCCTCGGCCGCCCGGCACGCCTCCAGCGGGTGCAGCAGCCCGGTGTTCAACGACGTCGAGACCAGCGCATGGAACAGGGTGCCCTCGCCGGCCTTCATCGTGTCCTGCCAATCGCCGAACTGCGGCAAGCGGTTCCGCACGAAATCCTCCAGCGCGGCGCTGGCCTCGTGGTGGGTCACCGGCAGGGCGAAGCCCTCCACGTCGCCGAAGTGGTCCGGGAACGTGCGGGCGACCAAGGCCATCACCTCCGCCGTGATCGCGTCCGGCGGAAAGCGCGGCGGCGAGGGCACGGAGAGGTGCTTCGGCAGCGGCTTGCGGTTCTCGGGGTCGTAGTTCCACTTGCCGCCCGCCGGCGAGCCATCGTCCATCAGCACTCCGTAGCGCCGGCGCATCTCGCGGTAGAAGAACTCCATCCGGAATGCGCCCCGGCCCTGCGACCAGGCGCGGAACTCCTGGATGCGGCACAGGAAGCGGTCATCGTCGCGGATGTCGGTCTCCAGGCCGGACGCCTCGTGCCAGCGCCGCATGTCCTCGGCCAGCCGCCACTCGCCGGGTTCCGTGGCGACGACGCGGTCCGGTCGGCGCCGGGCCACGGCGCGCAGCATCTCGCCGCGCAGCGAGCCGGTGTTCGCCGGGTCGTCGAGCCGGATGTAGTCCACCTGCACGCTGCGCGCCTGCAACGCCCGCGCAAAGTGCCGCATGGCCGACAGAACCAGCACGATCTTCTTGGGATGGTGCTTCACGTAGGTGCACTCGGCCATGACCTCCGACATCAGCACCACGTCCCGCCCGGGATCGAGGTCCGCCAACGCGCTCAGCCCGGCGCTGCACTGGTCCCCCAACACGATCCGCAACGTTCCCACGGTGGCTCCTGGCCGTTCCCTCCCCCGAAACTGGCGCGGCGCCCGCGACGCGCAAGCACCCGCGGGCCGAGGTTCCGGCTTGCGACCGGGTTCCGCTGCGGGCAATCTTGACCCATGCGCCAGCTCATGCTCCTGCGGCACGCGAAATCCTCGTGGGATGACCGGGACCAGCCCGACCATGCCCGGCCCCTGAACCCGCGCGGACGGCTCGCCGCCACTGCGATGCGCGAGGTGGTGGAAGGGCTTGGCCTGGCGCCCGACTTGGTGCTGCTGTCCTCGTCCCTGCGCACGCGGCAGACCCTCGAAGCCCTGGAGCCATGGGCCGAGACGCCCTTGGTGGAGCCGATGGACAGCCTCTATCTCGCCACCGCCCCCATTCTGCTGAAGGCCCTGCGCGGCGTGGCCGAGACCGTCCGCAGCGTGCTGGTGGTGGGCCACAACCCCGGCCTGCACGAGCTTGCCGTGCGCCTGGTGGGCGCCCATGCCATGACCTACGAGAACCCCGACCTGCGCCGCTTGGCCGAGGGATACCCGTCGGGCGCCCTCGCCGAATTCACGGTCGCCGGGCCCTGGGGCACGCTGGAAGATGGGGGCGGGCGGCTCGTGCGGTTCCTCTGCCCGCGCGACCTGCCCGGCGCAGGGTCTTGAACGGGGCGGCCGAGCCCTCCCTTCCCGAACGGCCCGCTCTCGCCACCATCGAGTTCGCGATGGCGCCCGGCGACCTGCCCTTGCTGGCGCGCTTGCCGGGCATCGGCCGCGTCGGCGGGTCGAAACAGGTGAACCTGGTCTGGCACGACAGTCCGGACGGCGAACTGCGCAGCCAGTCGCTTTGCCTGGCCCGCGCCGCCGCGACATGGCGGCTCGAACGCCTGGCCCCCCGGGCTGGCCTGGACTGGCCGGCGTCCAGCCCAGCCCCCATTATCGGCGAGGCGACCGCTCCCGCCCTGCTCGATGCGGCGATCCCGTTCGACACGGCACCGATTGCCGCCTTCCAGGGCCGCCGCCACGTCTATCAAGCGCAGGCCGCCCAGCTCGGCGTGCTTTGCGGCACCCTGCGCGGCGTGCTCGAGCAACGGCCGGCCTGCCGCCTGTCGCTGACGGGCCCTGCGGCGGGCCTGACCGGCTTCGCGCTGGACCTTGCCGGCCCGCTGCGGCTGTCCGTGCCGCGCGGCAGCCTCGCCGCCGAGGCGGCCGCTGTCGCGCAATCCGCCACGGCGCCCCCGCGCCATCTTGGGTCGCCGCAGGCGCTGCCGGGCCGATCCGTGAGCGACAGCATCGCCCAGATCATCGGGCACCTGCTCGACGCGTTGCTGCATTGGGCCGACCGGTGCGACGCCGAAGCGCCCCCCGACCCGGTGCACCAGGCCCGCGTCGCCTCCCGCCGGCTGCGCTCCGCCCTGTCGATCTTCAAGCATGTGGCCGCCTGCCCGGAACTCGCCGCCCTCGCGCCCGCCTTGAAGGACTGCGCGGCCCGCCTGGGCGCCGCGCGCGACTGGGACGTGTTCCTCGGCGGCGCCGGCGCGCGCGTGGCGGCAAGCCTTCCCGATGACCCGCGCTGCGCCGCCATGCTGCGGGCGGGCCGGCGGCGGCGGGCACAGGCCTATGCCGAACTGCGCACGTTCCTGGCGAGCCCGGCGTTCCGCCAGCTCGAACTCTCCCTCGCCTGCGCCGCCAGCCTGCGCCCCTGGGACGGCATGGCCGAGCAGGCGCCCTTGCAGCAGGACACCGCTTTGTTTGCCGCCAAGCTGCTGGCCCGGCGCCTGAAACGCGTGCGCCATGCCGGGCGGGGCCTTGCCGATCTGCCGATCGCCGCCCTGCACGAGCTGCGAAAGGACTGCAAGCGGCTGCGCTATGCCGCTGAGTTCTTTGCCACGCTCTTTCCGCATCGCGGCGCCAAGCGCTTCCTCCACCATTTGGCGGACCTCCAGGAGGCGCTCGGGCTGCTGAACGACGCCGCCGCCACGTCCGGCCTGATGTCGCAACTCGGGCGCGCCGGCCGGGGTTATGCGGCCGGTGTCGTGGAGGGGTTCGCCGCCGCCGCCGCGGGTTCGGCCCGGGACGGCGTCGGCCGGACCTGGAAGCGGTTCCGCGCCGCCGAGCCGTTCTGGCCCGCCTGAGCCGCTCCGGCGAAGGGAACGGTTGCGCCGGGCCACCCCACCGCGGTAGGGCTAGGCGATGCGCAGCGTCCCGGTATCCATTTGAGGCCACCCCGCCGCATCTTTCGCGGGTCCGCCGCCGTGCGGCCCAGCTTCGGCCGGACCGTGCTGGCAGGCACCCTGGGCGTGCTTGGCACGGGGGCGCTGGTCATGGTCGGCCTGTCGTCCGACCTGTTCGGCCGCGCCTCGCCGGGCCCGGAGCAGATGACGGCCGAGGCGGGCCAGATCGCGGTGATCGGCGGCGATACGTTGCGGCTCGACGGCCGGGTGATCCGCCTGCGCGGCGTCGAAGCGCCCATTCGCGGCGATGTGTGCCGGGGCGGCGCAGATTGCGGCGGTGCGGCCACGACCGCATTGGCCAGGCTGGTTCGGGATCGCCGGGTGGAATGCCGGATGACCGGACGCGACGGCATGGGCCGCCCCTACGCCGCCTGCGAGGCGAACGGCACCGACCTCAGCCGAGCCATCGTCGCCAGCGGCTGGGCCCGCGCGCAGTCCGGCGCCCCTGAACTGGCGGATCTGGAACTGCGGGCGCGGCGCCAGGGCGCCGGCCTCTGGGCGGACGTAACCGTTCGTTAGCACCTTGGCGGTATGCTGCATGTGCTAAGGTTGCGTTCACGCCCGGCCACGCCTTATTTTGGCCACCAGTCATTGAATGGGACATAAGCGATGAGCGGCACAGCGAACGGGTCGGTCACACTGACCATGGACGGCTCCAACCAATCACTGTCCTTGCCGCTGCGACCCGGCACGATCGGCCCCGCCGTGGCCGACATCAGCAAGCTTTACGGCGCGCTGGGCATCTTCACCTACGACCCCGGCTACGGCATGACCGCGGCCTGCGACAGCAAGATCACCTACATCGACGGCGACGTCGGCATCCTGCTGCACCGTGGCTACCCGATCGACCAGCTCGCCGAGCAGTCCACCTTCCTCGAAGTCGCCTATCTCCTGCTCAATGGCGAACTGCCGAGCCAGGCCGAGAGGGTCGAATTCGAGAACGGCGTCATGCGGCACACGATGCTGCACGAGCAGTTGCGCCAGTTTTATAACGGCTTCCGGCGGGACGCGCATCCGATGGCCGTGCTCTGCGGCGTCGTCGGCGCGCTGTCCGCCTTCTATCATGACAGCCTCGACATCACGAACGACGACCACCGCCGCATCAGCGCGTTCCGGCTGATCGCCAAGCTGCCGACCATCGCGGCCTGGGCGTACAAGTATTCGATCGGCCAGCCGTTCATCTACCCCCGCAACGACCTGAGCTACGCCGCGAACTTTCTCCACATGATGAACGCGGTGCCAGCCGAGCCCTACGAGGTCAGCCCGGTGCTGGCGCGGGCCATGGACCGCATCTTCATCCTGCACGCCGACCACGAGCAGAACGCCAGCACCAGCACGGTCCGCCTCGCCGGGTCCACCGGCGCCAACCCGTTCGCCTGCATCGCGGCCGGGATCGCGAGCTTGTGGGGACCCGCGCATGGGGGCGCCAACGAGGCCGTGCTGAAGATGCTGGACGAGATCGGGGACGTGAAGAACATCCCCGCCTTCATCGAAAAGGTGAAGGACAAGAACAGCAACATCCGCCTGATGGGCTTCGGCCATCGCGTGTACAAGAATTACGATCCGCGCGCCAAGATCATGCAGGAGACCTGCCACGAAGTCCTGACCGAGCTCGGCATCAAGGACGACAAAACGCTCGACCTCGCGGTGGAGCTGGAGCGCATCGCGTTGCATGATGAGTATTTCATCAGCAAGAAGCTCTACCCGAACGTGGACTTCTATTCAGGCATCATCCTGAAGGCGATGGGCTTCCCGACCAGCATGTTCACGGTACTGTTCGCCGTGGCACGCACCGTCGGCTGGATCAGCCAGTGGAAGGAGATGATCGAGGATCCGTCGCAGCGCATCGGCCGCCCCCGGCAGGTGTACACCGGCCCCACGCAGCGGGACTTCGTACCGCTCGACAAGCGGGGCTGAATGCGGATGACCGCGGTCCCTGCCGGACCGCGGTCACTGCGCATGGGAAGCCGCAACCCCAGCCGGGCGGTGGTGCCGACGCTCAGGATTGAACTGAGGACCTACTGATTACGAATCAGTTGCTCTACCACTGAGCTACGTCGGCATACCTTGGCGGACGCCGCATATAGCGGGCGGCTGCGGCCACCGCAACAGCGGGACGCATGGAACAAACGCCGCACGGCAACGTTCTTGCACCAGATGGCCCTCGTCCCCACTCCTGTGACCATGCCCGCCCTCCTTGGCGCCGATATGCGCGAATGTCCGGACTGCGGCCTGTTCCAGCATCTGCCACCGCTGCGGCCGGGTCTGGTGGCGGATTGCGCGCGCTGCGGCGCCGTGCTGCGGCGGCGGCGGCGGGATTCGCTCGGCACCACCATGGCCCTGATGACGACCGGGCTGTGCCTGTTCGTCATCGTCGTCTCCGCGCCGCTGCTTCACCTCAGCCTGGGCGGGCAGGAGCGCGATACCGCCCTGCCCGACCTGCCGCTCGCCTTCGACGACTTCGGCATGTGGGAGCTGTCGCTCGTCGTGCTGATGACCACCATGGTGGCGCCGCTGCTCAAGCTCGGGCTGACCGCCGCCGTGCTGATCGGCCTGCGCGCCCAAACCGCGCCGTCGACGCTCGCGGCCATGGCGCGCGTCCGCGCCTGGCTCACGCCGTGGTCCATGACCGAGGTGTTCCTGCTGGGCCTGTTCGTCGCCTATACCCGCCTGACCTCCATCGCCACCGTTCAGGTCGGCGTCGGGCTTTATGCCATGGCCGGCCTGATGCTGGTGATGGTGGCCGCTGACGCCTGGCTCGACGAGCATGCCATGTGGGAGGCCATCAGCCGCCGCCGGCGCACCCCGGCTTCCTTCGGCACCGGCGCCCTGATCGGCTGCGACACTTGCGGGCAAGTGAGCCGGGCGGAGCCGGGCGAGCCCTGCACCCGCTGCCATACCAGGCTGCGCGTGCGCAAGCCGGAGAGCCTGGCTCGCTGCTGGGCCCTGCTGGCCGCCGCCGCCATGCTGTATGTCCCGGCCAACTTCCTGCCGGTGATGACGGTGGTTCGCCTCGGCCGCGGCCAACCCAGCACCATCCTGGGCGGGGTGCAGGAACTCGTCGAATACCGCATGTGGCCGCTGGCCCTGCTGGTGTTCGTGGCCAGCATCGCCGTGCCCATGCTGAAGCTGGCGCTCCTGGTCTGTATGCTGGTGACCACCCAGCGCGGCTCGGCCGCCGCTCTGGGTGACCGTACGCGGCTGTATAGGCTGGTCGATGTCATCGGCCGCTGGTCGATGATCGACGTGTTCATGATCGCCATCCTGACTGCGCTGGTGCGGATGGGGCTGTTCGCCTCCGTCACGCCCGGCACGGGCGCGATCTGCTTCGCCGGCGTGGTCATCCTGACCATGCTCGCCGCGTTCAGCTTCGACCCGCGGCTCATGTGGGACGCCGCCTCGGACCGCGCGAAAGCTGCCCCGGCCGGAGCCCCGGCCA
>CAXSDH010000068.1:0-7477 GCA_964235765.1 uncultured Acetobacteraceae bacterium | reverse complement strand
AGCCCCGGCCAGAGCCCAGCCATGAGCGGCACCAACCCCGACGCCCGCCTTTCGGCCAACGTGCGGCGCAGCCGCATCTCCTGGGTGTGGCTGATCCCGATCGTGGCCGCCCTCATCGCGGGGTTCCTGGGTTTCCGCACCATCCGCGACGAAGGCCCGGTGATCACCTTGAGCTTCCGCAGCGCCGATGGGCTCGTGGCGGGGCAGACCCGGGTGCGGCACAAGGCGGTGGAGCTGGGCCAGGTGGAGGCGATCCGCCTTTCCGACGACATGTCGAGCGTGCGGGTTACGGTCCGGATGCGCCGCGAAGCCGCCCCCTACCTCACCGATCGCGCCCGCTTCTGGGTCGTGCGGGCACGGCTCAGCTCCGGCAGCCTCTCGGGCATCGAGACGCTCGTATCGGGCGGCTACATCGAAATGGACCCGGGCGGCCGCGACGGCGAGAAGAAGTTCGACTTCACCGGGCTCGAGCAGCCGCCAGGCGTACGCAGCGGCGAGCCCGGCCGCACCTTCCAGTTGCGGGCCGAGCGGATCGGCTCGTTGGGAGCGGGGACCCCGGTATTCTATCGCGATATCACGGTCGGCGAGGTGCTGGGCTACGACATCGGAAACGGCATGGGTCCGGTCACGGTTACGGTGTTCGTGCGCGCGCCGTTCGACGGCTTCGTGCGCCAAGGCACCCATTTCTGGAACGCGTCCGGCCTGTCCGTCCAGGTCGGGAGCGAGGGCATCCACCTCGAATTGGCCAGCCTGCAAGCCGTGCTCTCGGGTGGCGTCGCCTTCGACGCGCCCCGCACCCGAACCGATGCCCCCCCCGTCGCCGAGGGCACGGAGTTCCCGCTATTCCGCAACTACGCGGAGGCGCAGGCCTCGGGCTACACCACCAAGCAGACCTTCGTGGCCTATTTCGAGAGTTCGGTGCGTGGCCTCAGCCCCGGCGCGGCCGTCGAGTTCTACGGCATCCAGATCGGCACCGTAAAAGACGTGGAGTTGGACCTGAACACCAATACCGCGCAGGCACGCGTTCGCGTCCGGCTCGAAGTGCAGCCGGAGCGGATCAAGGGATCGGACGCGCTCACCAACGAGGACCCGGTGGACGTCGCCCGCCGCTTGGTCAAGCGCGGGATGCGGGTCCAGCTTCGCACGGCCAGCTACCTGACCGGACAGATGACCCTGGCGCTCGATTTCGTGCAGAACGCGCCGCCGGCCGAGCTGGTCAGGGATGGCGAGGACTGGGTGCTGCCCAGCCAGGCCGGCGGGCTCGACAATATCCTGACCGCGGTCAGCGACATCGCCAGCAAGCTCGATCGCCTGCCGCTCGACCAGATCGGCCAGAACCTGAACGGCGCCTTGCGCTCGGCCTCGGGCGCCATGGGCAGCATCCAGGACCTCGCCACCAAGGCCAACGCCGGCCTCACGCCGACCTTCCAGCGGCTGCCGGCCATCACCGCCGGGCTGCAGGACGCCGTCGCCCGTGCCAGCCGCGTGTTCGGCTCGATCGATAGCAGCTACGGCTACAACTCGCAGTTCCAGCGGGAGCTCGAGCGGGCCATGGTGCAGGTGGGGGACACGGCCCGGTCGATCCGGCTGCTGGCGGATTTCCTGGACCGGCATCCGGAGGCGTTGGTGCGCGGCCGGGCCGGCGTATCGGCCACGCGATGATGCACCGCCGGCTATTGCTGCTGGCCGGGCTCGCGCTCGCCTCCTGCGCGTCGCCCGAGCCCGCCTATTTCACCTTGGCGCCCGTGCGCGGCCCGGCGCAGGGCGGCGGGCCCGTGCTCGCGGAACTCCGGCGCATCGGCCTCGCCGGCTATCTCGATCGGCCGGAGATCGTCCGCACCAACGCCACCTACCAGCTTCGACTGGCCGGCGGGGAGCGTTGGGGCGAGCCGTTCGGCGACCTGGTCGCGCGCATCCTCGCCGAGGACCTGAACATGCGCCTGCCCGGCACCAGCGTGTTCACCTCCGCCGGCGCCATCTCCGCGGAGGCCAACGCGAAGGTCGAGTTGGACATCCAGCGTTTCGACGCCGACGCCTCGGGCCAGGTGACCCTGCTGGCGCAAGTCGCCGTCACCCGTGGCCGGGCGCGCAGCACCGCCGCCGCCCGGTCGGTAAGGCTAACGGTCCCGCTCCCGGGCCCATCCACCGCCGAACTCGTCGCGGCCATGAGCACGGCATTGGGCCAATTGGCGGACCAGGTCGCGGCGATGCTGCGCGGCGGCTGAGCGCCCGTCCCTTACCTCAGGCGCCCCGCTCAGGCAATCGACGGCGCCCGCTCCGCCGCAGCGCGGGCCCAGGCCATGCCGGCATCCTCGTCGAACAGCTCGGCGAGCTTCTTCATCACGGTGCCGCCAAGCTCCTCCGCATCCACAATCGTGACCGCCCGGCGATAATAGCGGGTCACGTCATGGCCGATGCCGATCGCGATCAGCTCCACCATGTTGCGCCCCTCGATCTCGCCGATCACCTGCCGCAAGTGCTTCTCGAGGTAATTGCCAGGGTTCACCGACAAGGTGCTGTCGTCCACCGGCGCCCCGTCGCTGATCACCATGAGGATGCGGCGGTGCTCCGGGCGGCCCACCAGGCGGCGATAGGCCCATAGGAGCGCCTCGCCGTCGATGTTCTCCTTCAGCAAGCCCTCGCGCAGCATCAAGCCCAGGTTCTTGCGCGCCCGGCGCCAGGGCGCATCGGCCGACTTGTAGACGATATGGCGCAGGTCGTTCAGCCGGCCGGGATTGCGCGGCTTGCCGTCCTGCACCCAGCGCTCCCGGCTCTGCCCGCCCTTCCAGGCGCGGGTCGTGAACCCCAGGATCTCCACCTTCACCGCGCAACGCTCCAGCGTGCGGGCCAGGATGTCGCCGCACATGGCCGCCACCGTGATCGGCCGCCCGCGCATGCTGCCGGAATTGTCGATCAGCAGGCTCACCACGGTATCGCGGAAGTCGGTCTCCCGCTCGCGCTTGTAGGACAGCGCCAGCATCGGGTTCACGATCACCCGGGCCAGCCGCCCGGCGTCCAGCATGCCCTCCTCGAGATCGAACTCCCAGGCGCGGGTCTGCTGCGCCATCAGCCGGCGTTGCAGCCGGTTGGCCAGTTTGCTGACCACGCCCTGCAAATGCTGCAGCTGCTGGTCGAGCTGCTGCCGCAGGCGGGACAGCTCCTCCGCGTCGCAGAGGTCGTCCGCGTCGATCTCCTCGTCGTTGTGGCGGGAGTAGGCGCGATAGGCTTGCTGGTCGTCGGGAACCGGCTTCTCGCGCCGCTGCTGCGGGCCGCCGGGCCGGTCGTCGCCCTCGGCGGTGGCTGCGTCCTCTTCCGCGTCGTCCTGGCCTTCCTCCTCGCCCGAGTCGCCATCCATCTGCTCGGGCTGCGCGCCCAGCATGCTTTCGCTCTCGCTCTGGCTGTCGCCCTCGCTCTGCTCGGCGTTGTCCTGGGCGCCCGATTGCTCGCCGCCATCCTCCGCGTCGTCAGTTTGGTCGTCGGGTTCGGACTCGATCTCGGCTTCCGCCAGGTCGAGGGCGGCCAGCAGCTTGCGGGCGGCGCGGGTGAAGCGGGTCTGGTCGTGCTGCGTCGTCGCCATCTCGGCCAGCGCGCCCTCCGCGTCCTCGCCCAGCGTGCCGCGCCAGCTCTCGAGAATGCGGCTTGCGGCCGAGGGCGAGGCCTCGCCCGACATCCGCTCCCGCGCCAGCAGCGCCAATGCCGCCGGCAGCGGCAACTGGTCCTTGCGGGTCATGCGGTCGAAGCCCTCGGCCTCGCATTCGTCCGACAGCCGGGCCCGCAGGTTGGCGGCGACGCCCTCCATATAACGGGCGCCGACCACCTCCACCCGCGCCTGCTCCAGCGCGTCGTACACGTCCTTCGCCTCGCGCCGGCCGGGACTGCGGGCGGCATGGACGGCATCGTCATGGTGGCGCAGCCGCAGGGCCACGCTATCGGCGGCTCCACGCAGCTTGGCCATTTCGGCCGGCGGCAGCGCCCGGGTGGGCAGCGGCAGCCGGGCACGCTTGCCGACAAGCCCCGAAGGTCCCGGCTGGAACGCCACCTGCACCTCCGGCACCTGCGCGATGGCGCGCAACACGCCGGCGGTGGCGCGCTTGAAGTCCTCGGTGCGGGCGTTGTCTTTCGAGCCGGACACTAGAGGCCCTTACGCGGCGCCAGCAGCCCGGTCGGCAGTTCCTCGTTGAAGCAGCGCTGGTAGTATTCCGCCACGGTGCTGCGCTCCGCCTCGTCGCACTTGTTGAGGAAGGTCAGCCGGAACGCGAAGCCGATGTCCTTGAAGATGCGGGCGTTCTCGGCCCAGGTCATCACCGTGCGCGGGGACATCACCGTCGAGATGTCCCCGTTGATGAACCCGGCGCGCGTCAGGTCCGCCAGTGCAACCATGCTCTCCACCTGCTTGCGCCCGGCCTTGTCGTCGGCGCTCACGCCCGACTTGGCCATCACGATCGCCGTCTCCTGCGCATGCGGCAGATAGTTCAGCGTGGCGACGATATTCCAGCGGTCCATCTGGCCTTGGTTGATCTGCTGCGTGCCGTGGTACAGCCCGGTCGTATCGCCCAGGCCCACCGTATTGGCCGTCGCGAACAGGCGGAAGCTGGGATGCGGGCGGATCACCCGGTTCTGGTCCAGCAAGGTTAGCCGGCCCTCCACCTCCAGAACGCGCTGGATGACGAACATCACGTCCGGCCGGCCCGCGTCGTATTCGTCGAACACCAGGGCGCAGGCGTGCTGCAACGCCCAGGGCAGGATGCCTTCGCGGAACTCGGTGATCTGCTTGCCATCCTTCAGCACGATGGCGTCCTTGCCGATCAGGTCGATGCGGCTGATGTGGCTGTCGAGGTTGACGCGGATGCAGGGCCAATTCAGCCGCGCCGCCACCTGCTCGACATGGGTTGACTTGCCGGTGCCGTGGTAGCCCTGGATCAGCACCCGCCGGTTGTGCGCGAACCCGGCCAGGATCGCCAGCGTGGTCTCGCGATCGAACTTATAGTTGTCGTCGATCTCGGGCACGTGCTCGCTCGGCGCCGAGAACGCCGGCACCTGCAAGTCGATATCGAGGCTGAACGCCTCGCGCGCCGAAATCGTCGTATCCGGGGCGTTGATGGCCGAGGGCGGCGTGGAGCGCGCGTCGGCGAGGGCGGCGATGTCGTTCATAAGCCTGTTGTGTCCTGTGCCAAGTCTATTGGGTTGCCGCGACGGTCCGCTGTCACATTACGCCCGCAACCGTGGATGCGGAAGCTTACCCGGTGGCCGCCAGGCGCGGTGCCGCACTCAAATATTGCCTTACGGCGGCGTAGGCCAGGTTGATCGACTTCAGCCGCTCTTCCGAAGCCCGGTCGCCGCCGTTCGCGTCGGGGTGGTGCAGCTTGGCCAACTCCTTGTAGCGCGCCTTCAAGGCATCCATCGCCACCGGCCAATCGATGCCGAGCGTCTGCACCGGTTCGCGCAAGTCGGCCGGGATTTTGGCCTGCACCTGCCCGCCATTCCGCCGAATGCGGCCGGTGGCCAGCAGGTGCAGCGGGTCCCGCAAGTGGGTCTCGTCGAACCCCTTGTGGCCGAGGCTGCCGAGCGGCCAGGTCGGCCGCTGCCAGCCGGTGTCCATCCGGGTCTGCTGCTCGATCTGGCCGGCCGACATACCCTTGTAGAAGTCCCATTTCGCGTTGTAGGCGCGAACGTGCTCCAGGCAGAACCAGTGATACTGGTTCAGCGCCACCCGGGATTTCGGCGCACGGTACTCGCCCGCGTGCGGGCAGCCGGCGAAGTCGCAGGGACGGCCCGGCGCGTCCGGATCGGGCGCGTAGGCCCGGGGGCGCGTGGGGCGTCGGGTCATGGAGGATTTATGTGCGGTCGGGGTGGTGCGCGGCAAGCCCCGACGCTACACGGAAGCCATGCCCAACCGCGCCGCCCGCATCGAAGCCGCCCTGCAGCTCCAATTCGCCCCCGCCCGGCTTGAGGTCGTGGACGACAGCGCCAAGCACGCCGGCCACGCCGGGGCGCAGCCGGGTGGCGAGACCCACTATAGCGTGCTGGTCGTCTCCCCCCGCTTCGAAGGCCTCGGCCGCATCGCCCGGCACCGCCTGGTCAACCAGGCCGTGCAGCCCGAGTTCGGCGCCGGCCTGCACGCCCTCGCGCTGACCCTGCGGACGCCCGGTGAGATCGGCTAGGGGCCGCTCACTACGTCATCGGCCGCGCCACGTGGGTCTTGAAGGCCGGGCGGGCCAGCAGCCGCTCGTACCAGGCGCGCAAGTGGGGGTGATCCGGCCGCGCGATGTCGAAGCTCATCCAGCGGTGCGCGTGCACGCCGATGGCGATGTCGGCCAGCGTCAGCGTGGGGCCGCCGATATGGTCCGACGTGGCCAGCAGGCGGTCCAGGATGCCGTAGAGCTTGCCGAGCTTCTCGGCCGCAACAGCGATCGCGGCCGGGTCGCGCTTCTCCGGCGGGGTGCGCACCAATCCCCAGAACACCACCGTCATCGGCGGCCCCAGCGTGGTCTGCTGCCAATCCATCCAGCGGTCGATGCCCGCCCGCGCGTGCAGGTCCTTCGGCCATAGCGCGTGGCCCGGCGCGTGCGCGGCCGCGAGGTAGCGCAGGATGGCGTTGCTCTCCCAAAGCACGAAGTCGCCCTCCACTAGGGTGGGCACGACGCCGTTCGGGTTCATGGCGCGATACGCGGGCGTGTCGGTGCCGCCGAAGGCGCCGCCGATGTCATGGCGCTCGTAGGGCAAGCCCAACTCCTCGAGCAGCCATATCGCTTTCATGACGTTGCTCGAATTGGCCCGGCCCAATAGCTGGCGCATGCGATCCTCCTTGTCGTTGCGCAAACCCTAGAAGGATTGCCGCTGGCCGGGAAGCGGACCATACCATGCGCCATGACATGGCTGCATGAACGCCGGGCGGCGCTGGCCGGCGCGCTTCTGGCGGGCGGCGCGCTCGGGGGCGCACTGGGGTCGGAACGTTTCCTCGGCCTCGTACCCTGCGCGCTCTGCCTGTGGGAACGCTGGCCCTACCGGGTCGCGATCGGCCTGTTGCTGCTGGCGATGGTCCTGCCGCACCTCGCCCGGCCGTTGCTGATCCTCGGCGCGCTCGTGGTCCTCGCCGGCGCCGGGCTCGCGGCCCTGCATGTCGGCGTGGAGCAGGGCTGGTGGCCCAGCCCCTTGCCGGAATGCGCCGCGCCCGTCCTGGGCGGCGGCACCATGGCCGAGCGGCTCGCGCGCATGCCCGCCACCCCCGCGAAGCCCTGTGACGAGCCGACCTACCTGATCCCGGGCCTGCCGGTCGGCATGGCGGCGATGAACCTGGTGTTCGCCCTGGCGCTGGCCGGCTTCCTCGCCATGTCTGCCGCAGCACGATGGAGGCGGACATGAGCGGCGCTAGAATGGAACTGCCGGGCGATCTAACCCGAGCCGAGACGGTGGAGCGCATGATCCGCGTGGACCACGCCGGCGAGTACGGCGCGGCCCGCATCTACGAGGGCCAGCT
>CAXSDH010000067.1:0-20022 GCA_964235765.1 uncultured Acetobacteraceae bacterium | reverse complement strand
GCACGGGTTCGGCGGGCCGGTCAAGTTCCGCGAACGGATCGTCCGCGGCTTGCCGCGGCGGGCGCGGCGCTGCCCGGGCGGCGGGTGGAACGACGGGCTGGGCGACCTCGGGGATCACGGTCGGCGGCGGCTCGGGCGCCAGCAGGCCGTCGAGGTCGGCGAACGGATCATGCAGGGCCGATTGAGGGACCGCGGACGCCGGCGCCCGCATCGGCGTCGGAATGGGCGTCGGGGTGGACGGGGGGGCGCCGAGCGGCGCGATGTCGCCGATCAGCGCGTCGAAGTCGATCGCGCCGGGGTCCACCGGCTGGATCACCCGGGGGGCGGCGAAGGCGTGGCGTGGCGCGTCGGCATGGTCGGGCTGCGATGGGCCTTGCCACGTGACCGAGGGTTTCACGCCGCTGAACAGGTCGTCATCGGGGTCGATGGGCCGGCGCTGGCGGTCCTCGTCCATATCGAACGGGTCCTCCGCCCGGCGGCCGAGGGGCGGATGGCTGACCGGATGACGGAACGCCGGGTCCGGTGGGCGGCCGAGCGGGTCGTCCAGCGGGTCGATGTCGAGCGGGCTGCGGCCCTCGTCCGGGCCTGCGCCGGCCTCGAACGGGTCGCCGCGGCCCCCGCGGCCGGCGGCGCTTCCGAATGCGCCCATCGCCGACGGTCCCGCGCCGTAGCCCGGCCGGGCGTCCTCCACCTCGGTGACCGTGATGGTGTAGTCGCCCAGGCGGAACTCGTCCCCGTCGGTCAGCACCACGCGGCTGTCCCGGGCCGTCGCCTGCCGCGCGCCGTTGATATGGACGCCGTTGGTGCTGAGATCGGTCAGGATGGGGCGGCCGTTCTCGATGCTCAGCACGCAGTGGGTTTTCGACAAATGCCGGTCAGGGTCGGGCAGCACCCAATCGTTGCCAGCGCCGCGGCCAATGGATAGGGTTCCCGTGGCGAGAAGCCGGGTCTGCCCGGGCCCGGACAGACCGCCGCCGGACAAGCGGAGCGTTACTGGCATGGCGAAACCTGGCCTGGCAGAACCTGGCATGACAGAACCGGGCGTGACAGGGTCGGGCATGTTGGATCGGAGAAGCTGATGGCGGATATCGTGCTGGCCGAGTGCCGGGGCCAGGCCTGGCTCGTCAGCGGGGAGCAATACATCGATCACCTGCTCGCCAATACGTTGCCGCCGCATGTTAGCATCGAGCTTGTGGCGTGCGAGTCTAAAACCGAGGTCGATGCGCTCTGGGTGCAGCATTGTGGGCCGCCCAAGGAATATACGGCGCCGTGGCTGATCCATCCGGGCGTCACGAACCGCGTCCGGCGGGGCAAGGCGGACCACGGCGTGTTCTTCGGCCAGTGGTCGGCGATGATGGACGAGGACGCCAAGACGGTGATCCGCTCCGCCGCCGCCTGGGCCGGGCAGAACGCGGACCGCCAGGTGCTGCTGGTCCGCTACGTGGCGCCCGATGGCCTTCCGGCGATGCTCGACCTCGCCAACCTGCGGGCGGGCCTGATCGAGGCGGAGCTGGTGGCCTTGGGCGTGGAGGCCGCGCGCATCGTGCGCGAAACGCGCGACGTGGCCTCGGTGCCCGGGATGGGCGCCGAGAGCCAGCGGGTGGATATCGTGCTCAAGGGCGAGTGAGCGGCCTATTTCAGCGAGGCGAGCAGGGCATCGAGGTCAGCCTCGGTATCGTCCGCGGCCGGCGGCTCAGGCTCGACGTTGAGGCTGGCCAGCAAGGCGTCCAGGTCGTCGTCCGCGGATTGCGCAGCGGCGGGCGGCTCCGGTTCGGCCGCGGCGGCTGGCGCCGCAGCCTCGGGCGCGGCAGCTTGCGGCGGTGGGGAAGCCGGGGCCGGGGCAGCGGGCGCGGGCGCCGCAATCTCGACCGGCGCCCAGCGGCCAGCCAGCGGCTTGCCGCCCAGCGCATCGAACGACGCCAGGCGCACCTCGGGGCGGCCCCGCAGGCTGACCACCGGCATCACGCCGCAGCTCGAGACCTGGATGGCCTGCCGTTCGCTGAACATCCGCTCCGTGCAGGGCAGGGCGATCTGCTCGCCATCCGTGTCATGGTACACATACACCGGCAGGTCACCGACGTTGGCGACCCGGCCGAGCTTCATCGCCTTGCTGTCCGCCGACCAGGTCTCAGCCACCAGCAACGCCACCAGCAGGGCCGGATGGCCCCATAACATGCCGGAAAGGCCGCCTTGGCGCGTGAACTCCTCGAAAGCAAAGGGGTCGATCGGGTCGGTCTTCTTGCCGTAAGGCATACGCAGCAGGAAGCGCGGCGAGGCCAGGCCCAGATAGGCGGCGGCGGGGAGCGCCCGCAACGCGGTCCAGGCCTGCTGGATCAGCGGATGCCACTCATGCATCGGCGTCGCCAGCGCGTCCGGTCCGATCCCGGCCACGAACGGCGCGCCCGCCGCCGCCGCGACCTGGGCGATACGGCCCAGCAGGTCCGCATGTGGCGGCGTCGCCTCGAACCCGTATAGCCCGGCGATCATGGAGAGCGGCCCCTGATGCGCATCGAGCGCCGGCTGCTCGACCAGCAGGGAATAGAGCGCGGACTTGTCCAGCGCGTCCGAGGCCGCGAGGTCGGCCGCCAGCTCCTCGGCCGAGATGTCGTACAGCACGATCTGCAGCCGCGCGCCGGTCTCGATGCGGCGGACCAGGAACTCCACCCCGCGCCACAGCGCCTCGGCGGCCTTGAAGTCGGGGTGGTGCAGCACGCGGCGCATGGCGGCGGAAAGCGCCTCGTCCACTTGGGCGACCATCGCGTCCTGCCGCGCGTCGCGGCCAGGGACGATATAGGGGCCGACCAGGCGCCGGATGAGGTCGTCAGCGGAGCTTTCCGCCACCGGGGCGGGGCGGCCGGACAGGCGGGCGAAGTCGGAGAGCTTGCGGTCGGTCGCGACGGCGCTGCCGCGGGCCGGCTCGCGCTGGAGCGGCAATGCCGTCTCGCCCGCCCACGAAAGCACCTCCTTCGACGCGCGATCGAAGCCGGCCCGGCTTTGCAGGTTGCGGCGAAGGTCGAGCAGCGCCTCGAAGATGGGCAGGTTCTCGGCAAGCTGGTCGGGATGGAAGTCGTCCATGCCGGAAATCGGGATAGAGACGGCGCCTTCTTCATCGAGCGCGATGGTGATCTTGGGCGCAAGCCGGGCGACCAGGTCGTCGAGGTTGTCCACGTCCGCCTTGAGCGGCTTGCGCCGGGCCAGGGCGTCGCCGGTCTCGACGATGCCGGCGCTCGCCCGGCCCGAGAAGTCTCCCAGCACGGCCAAGCGGAAAGCGGGTCCGGGAGCTGCGGGCGCGGACTTGCCGATACGGCCAAAACTGACTGCGTAGTCCATGCCGGGCTCCTCGATGCGACGTGGGCAAGACGTTACGCCTTCCGCCGCAACCGCTCAATCCGGCCGCACGTCGCGCCCTTGACACGGAGGGCGGCTCGCCGTCACCTCGGAAGCGGGGGCCGTCCGCGATCACCCGGAGAGGCCACGCCGAAGCGTCGCGGTCCCACCCTCTGCGAGACGGAGCGGCCGCAGCCATCCGCGGTGCTGTCCCGCGCGGAGCAGAAAGGGCCAGCGCCTTGAAGAGATCGGCCGAGCGGGCAACCACCGCGCATGGCGTGAGCCTGGGCGCGGCATTTCGGGTATGGCTGCGCATCGCCGGGCTCTCGTTCGGCGGCCCGGCCGGACAGATCGCGGTCATGCACCGGATCCTGGTCGACGAGAAACGCTGGATCGGCGAGGCGCGGTTCCTCCACGCGCTGAGCTACTGCACCCTGCTGCCCGGGCCGGAGGCGCAGCAGCTAGCGATCTATATCGGCTGGCTGATGCACCGCACCCGCGGCGGCATTATGGCCGGCGGCCTGTTCGTGCTGCCCGGCCTGCTCTGCATCATGGCGCTGAGCGTCATCTATGCGGGCTGGGGGCAGGTCGGCGCCGTGGCCGCCCTGTTCTTCGGGCTGAAATCCGCCGTGCTGGCGGTCGTGCTGCAGGCCGTCGTCCGCCTCGGCTCCCGGGCGTTGAGGAACGGCGTGATGGCCGGCATCGCTGCCGGGGCGTTCCTGGCCATATTCTTCCTGGGCGTGCCGTTCCCGCTCATCATCGCCGCAGCCGGGTTGGCCGGCTGGCTGGGCGTCCGTGCCGGTTCGAAGTCGTTCCAGGTCGGCGGGCACGGCGGCGGCGGCGTGGCCGGGCTGGCGGAGGCCGACAGCTTGCTTGGCGCCGGCATCCCGGACCATGCCCGCGCCGCGGTCGCCGGCGCCCGGCGCGCGGCCGCGGTCTGGCTGGTGCTTTGGCTCGTGCCGGTGCTCGCCATCCTTGGCGCGCTGGGGATGGACAGCACGTTCAGCCGCATCGCCGTGTTCTTCAGCGAGATGGCCGTGGTCACCTTTGGCGGCGCCTATGCCGTCCTGGCCTATGTGGCGCAGCAGGCCGTCCAGCACTATCACTGGCTCCGGCCGGGCGAGATGCTGGACGGGCTCGGCATGGCCGAGACGACGCCGGGGCCGCTGATCATGGTCACCCAATTCGTCGGCTTCATGGCCGCCTACCGGGACCCCGGGGCGCTGCACCCGATGCTGGCCGGCGCGCTCGGGGGATTGCTGACCACCTGGGTGACGTTCACGCCCTGCTTCCTGTGGATTTTCCTGGGCGCGCCGTTCATCGAGCGGCTCCGCGGCAACAAGGCCCTGAGCGGCGCGCTCTCGGCCATCACGGCCGCGGTCGTCGGGGTAATCCTGAACCTCGCGGTTTGGTTCGCCTTGCACACCTGGTTTGGCGAGACGCGCCCGATGCGGGTCCTTGGCGCCGGGTTCGACGCGCCCGTGCCGGCAAGCCTCGACCCTTGGGCGCTCGCGCTCTCGGGGGCAGCCGTGGTCGCGGTGTTCGGCTTCAAGGCGGGCATGATCCCGACCCTGCTGGCCTGCTCGGCCGCGGGGATCGCGCTGCATGTCCTGGGCGTCGTTCGATGAACCGGCGCGCCCGCACAAAATCGCTGACAGTGTCCGCTGGGCCGGCTAGGAACACATTCATCACCAAGCCACAGGAGGGCTGCGTGCACGGATACAACCAGCGCCACCCCCGTGGCCCTGTTTTCGCCCTGCGATAGGCTTTCGCAGGGCGGCCCGACCGAAGCTACGAAGCTGTCGTAACGGACTGCCCGAGTGCATCCCCGGCCGCCACGACCGCGGCCGAACTCGATCGGTACAGACCATGGGAACCATCAGCCTGCGCGACGTCGGCGTGCTCTCGCCACGGACGCTGTTTCAAAACCTCACCCTGAGTTTCGGACCCGGCGACCGCATCGGCCTCGTCGCCGGCAACGGCGGCGGCAAGTCGACGCTACTGCGCTGCATCGCCGGCCAGACCGAGCCCGGCTCCGGCGCGATCACCCGTTCGCGTGGGCTCCGCGTCGGCTTCGTGGAGCAGGACGTGCCGGCGGACCTGCTCGAACTGACCTTGGCCGAAGCCGTCCGCCGGGCGTTGCCGCCAGAATTGCGCGAGTACGAGTCCTGGCGGGTCGGCGCGGTGTTGGACGAGTTCGACACCCCAGAGGACCTGCGTGACCGGCCCGTCCAGGCGCTGAGCGGCGGCTGGCAGCGGCTGATGCTGCTCGCCCGCGTATGGATAACGGAGCCGGACGCCCTGCTGCTGGACGAGCCGACCAACCACCTGGACGCGGACAAGATCGCCATGCTGGAGGCCTGGATCGGCGGCGCGGCGGCACAAACGCCGATGCTGGTCGCCAGCCATGACCGCAGCTTCCTGGATGCGTGCACCACCCGCACCCTGTTCCTGCGGCCCGGCGTCAGCCGCTTCTACGCCCACCCGTACTCGCGCGCCCGGCCGCTGCTGGCCGGCGACGACGCGGCGCAGGACCGCAAGCACGCCAAGGACGCCAAGGAGGTGGACCGGCTCCGGCGCAATGCCGGCGAGCTGCGCAACATCGGCGTCAACAGCGGCAGCGACCTGCTGCAAAAGAAGTCCATGCAGCTCAACGAGCGGGCGGAGCGCTTGGAGCAGGAACTTCGCCCGGCGCATGTCGAGCGCTCGGCCGATATCCGGCTCTCCAGCCGGAGCACCCACGCCAAGGTGCTGATCGCCATCCAAAACCTCGTGGTGCGGACCCCGGACGGGCGGCCTTTGTTCCGCATCGGCAAGCTGGACGTTCGCCAAGGCGACCGCCTGGTCGTGCTGGGCCGCAACGGCGTGGGCAAGTCGCAACTGGTCGCCCTGCTGCGGCGGGCCGCGGCGGAAGAGGTGCCGGGCATCCGCATCGGTCCGAGCGTGGTGCCGGGCTATGCCGATCAGCAGATGTCGCAACTGCCGAACGACGAGAGCCCACACCGCTTCATCGCGGCCCGGCACGGCATCGGCGACCAGCGCAGCACCAGCTTGCTGGCCGGCGCCGGGTTCGCCGTGGATGCGCAGGCCCGGCCGATCGGGCGCCTTTCGCCGGGCCAGAAGGCCCGGCTCGGCCTGTTAGCGTTACGGCTGCTGGAGCCGAACCTATACCTGCTGGACGAACCCACGAACCATGTGGACATCCCGGGGCAGGAGCAGCTTGAGGCGGAGATTCTCGATCAGGCCGCAACCTGCGTCCTGGTTTCCCACGATCGGAGTTTCGTCCGCGCCGTCGGAACCCGCTTCCTGCTGATCGAGGGCGGAGCGTGCCGGGAAGTGCAGGGGTAGGAGTTCGCCCCGCAGAACCCTAACCCGCGCAGCCTAGACGCCGGCCTTCGTTCCGGCGCGGGTAAGCTCCAGGAAGCGGCGGGTCGTGGGCGCAATCTGCCCCTTGATCCAGTCCGCCATGGCCTGCTCCTCGGCGAGCGACTGCTGCAGCAAGGGAATAGAAGCCGGGTCGTTCACGATCTCCGCCATCGCGATCAGGCTCGTATAGGCCGCGATCTCCTGATGCTCGAAGGCGAAATTGGCGAACGTGTTCTTCAAGATCTCGTCCGGCGCCGGTGCGTGCAGGGCCGCCGCAACGTTGCCCATCACGGCGGTGACGGTGCTCTTCAACGCCGACGCCGTCGTGCCATGGCGTGCCAGAATGCCTTCGAGGCGCCGTGCCTGCTCCTGCGATTCCACATGATGCTGCTGCAGCTTGGCCTTCATCTCAGGATAGTGCTCGAGCCGCTCGACTTGCCGCTCGGTCAACTCGATGGCCGTCATCTCGAGGGCGTGCATGTTTCGCAGGCCCGTGTGGTAAATCTCGTGAACGTGGTCGCCGTTCGCGTCGCCGTCCATGGTCGCCTCCGATGTTGGGGTGGCAGCCTATACGCCTCGCAGCCGCGCCGGTTCGCGGCCGCCGTTTATGCCCCCTGTTGCGTCACGTCCCCTTGCTGGAACGCAGCCGCTCCTGCCAACTCGCCAGGTCGGCTTCCTTGCTGAGCGCCACGCGGCACCCGGTCGCGCCCTGGGACAACCGCACGCTGCCGCCATTCTGGCCTTTGTGGTCGGCCAGCCAACCCACAATCTCCGGACTTTCCCGGGTTTTGCCCCGAAACTCCACAACACCCACGATTTCTTCAGCCCGACGTCTTTTCATCAGATCACCTCTTGGCAATATGTGGGACGTCCTACGCCGTTTTCGCGGGGTCGCTAGCAGCTAATCAGCCATGCCCACTCTGCGGGCCCTCGCCCTCTCCCATATTACTGCGAGCGCGTCGCCTCGGCCGGCCGTATCGGCAGCAGGACGTGCGATGGGCGGGCCGCATCCGCGAACAGGGTATTGGTCGCGGTCCGCATCCGCCGCCAGCCTCCGTCCAGCTCGCCGGTCTGCGGGTTCAGGTCGTAATGCGGGAACTCGCTCGCCGCGATGTCCAGCCGGATGCGGTGGCCGGCGCGGAACAGGTTGGCGGTGGGAAACAGCTCCACGGTGATCCGGACGGGGACGCCGGGTTTGAGCGGCTTGGGCGCGGAGCGGTCGTCGCGGTAGCGGCAGCGGAGGATACCCTCGCAGAGATTCAGGGCAAAGCCCTGCGGGTAGTCGGCGCTGGCCGGGTACACGTCGATCAGCTTGGCGGTGATGTCGGTGTCCGGGGCGTCGGAGGCGATCCAGAGATGGGCTTCGACGGGGCCGGCGACCTCCGTGTCGCCGGACAAAGGTTCGGTCTGGAATGCCAGCACATCCGGCCGGCTGGCCAGCGGCAAGTAGGGCGGCTCATGCGCGAACATGCCGGCGCGCTCCCGCTGATCGAAGCCGCCGCCGCGTAGCAGGGGCTCCATGGAGGTGATCGCGCCGCCGATCGTGGGAACGGGGTGGGCGGGATCGCTGGTCCAGCTGAGTGCGGCGGCTTGTGCGAACGGCGCCCCGAGGCCGAGGGTTCCATCGGCGTGGGCGTAATAGGGTGTGAAGCGCGTGCCCGGCAGCGGCCAGTCATCGGCGATGCGCCAGCGCCCCCCATGCTCCAGCCGGCCTTGGGCGTTCTTACGGCCGCTGCCGCCGCCCATGACGAAGACGCGGACGGCAGGCTCCTCCGGGCCCGGAAGGTTCTTCAGATGGCGGTCGAAGAAGCGGCGGCGGTATTCACGCCAGTCCCCCGCCCAACTATCGATCGTGGCCGCCTCGCCGAACTCGACCTCGCCGAAGGCGCTCATCGAGCGGTCGCCATGGGTCCAGGGACCAAGGATCAGCCGTGGTGTCCCACGCCCGTCGCGCAGGCCCATGTAATTCTCGGTGGCGGTGCGCGGGTAGGGATCGTACCAGGACGACATGTGGACGGTGGGCACCGGGGCATAGCGCGCGTACCAGCCGCGCGTGTAGATGCCCAGGCGCTGCCATGACGCGTCGAACGTGCCGCTGTTCCATTGCTCGAACAGGTATTCCTCGTAGTCGGGCGCGTGGCGGACCGGCGAGTGGCCGGGCTTCCAGGGCCAGCGGGTGAACCAGGCCGCGAGGTCCTCGAGGCCGAAGGCGGCGGCGCGGACGGGGTCGGCGAGGGTTTCGGGCGCGAGCCGCCCCTGGTTGAAGGCCCAACTGGCCTGCTTCAACTCGAACGCGCCGCCCCGGCGGATTCCGCCGTTCCAGCTATCGGAGAACCCGCCCGAGTCCAGGATCTGCGCCGCCAGGCCCGGCGGGTCGAGGCAGCCGAGCGACGCCTGCGTATGGGCGGCGTAGCTGAGGCCCATCGTGCCGATACGCCCGTTGCACCAAGGCTGCGCCATGATCCAGGCGCAGCAATCGTAGCCGTCGTGCCCATCCGCGAGGTACTTCACGAACTCGCCCTCGCTGGCGTAGCGGCCGCGGCAATCCTGATACACGACAGCGTAGCCGTGGGCGGCGAAGTAGGCCGCGATGGCCCCGCGGGTGACGGGGACGGGGTCGGCGGCCGTGACCTCGGAGCGGGATACCTCGCGCTTGCCGTAGGGCGTGCGTTCGAGAATGACCGGAAAGGGGCCGTCGCCATCGGGCAGGTAGACGTCGGTGGCCAGCCGCACGCCATCCCGGCACGGGACCATGGTTTCCGTCGGGCTCATGCCCGGCGATGCGCCCGCTGCGCCAGCGTGCCCTCGTCGATGCCGCCGTCATAGGCAATGGCCGCCCGATGCGCCCAGACGTTGTCGGGCACGTGCAGCGGCAAAATCGCCGCGTCCTGCTGCAACGCGATCCGCTGCGCTTGCTGCAGCAAGGAGGCGCGTTTGCCTGGTTCGGCCACCGCCCTTGCCTCCTCCATGATGCGGTCGAAGGCGGGGTTGCTGTAGCGGCCCCGGTTCAGGCCGCCGGTGCCCTCGCCGTTGTAGGACTGCAGCACTTGCGACAGGCCGAGCCAGGCGTCGCCCGTGCTGTGGCCGAAGCCGATGAGGAAGGCGCTGAACTCGCGCTTGCCGGAGCGCGTGAAGAACACGTTGGCCGGCATGACCTCGACCCGGGCATCGAGGCCGATGCGGCTCCAGAACTGCGCCACGGCCTGGGCGGTCTTGGCGTCCTCGACGTAGCGGTTGTTCGGCGAATGGAGGGTGATGCGGAAGCCGTCCGGGTAGCCCGCTTCGGCCAGCAGGGCCTTGGCGGCGGCCGGGTCGTAGGCGGCCGGCGGCAGCGCCGGGTCGTGGCCGAGCTGGCCGGGTACGGCAAGTTGCCCGCTCGCCCGGCCGCCGCCCTGCAACACCCGATCGACGATCGTCGCCCGGTTGATGGCGTGCGAGAGGGCCTGGCGCACGCGGGCTTCGCGCAGCGGGTTCTTGGCAAGGCGCTTGCCGTCCCGAGCCGTCACGAACGGCGTCGTGTCGCCGCCCTGGTCCAGCGCGATGTAGATGACGCGGTTCGAGGGCGAGGTGGTGACCGCGAAGGCGGGGTTGGCGCGCAGGCGCGGCAGGTCGGATTGCGAGACGCGGTCGATCAAGTCGACGTCGCCGGAGAGCAGGGCCGCCACCCGTGCGGCGTCGTTGGCCATCGGGCGGATGGAGACCTGCGCGAAATCGGGCTTCTCGCCCCAGAACAGGTCGTTGCGGGCGAGCTGCAGGGCGTCGCCGGGCTGCCAGGAGACGAATTTGAACGGGCCGGAGCCGATGGCGGCGCGGCCCGCGTTGAAATCGGCGGTGGTGGCCTCGCGCGGCGGCACGATGTAGGCCGTCATGCCGTTCAGCGGCAAGCTGGGGTCGGGACCCCGGGTGCGGATGCGGAGCGTACGCGCGTCCGCCACCTCCATGGCGGCGATGCTGGCCTGCATGCGGATGAAGGGGGCGGGGCTGTTGGGCACCCGCGGCATGCGTTCGATGGAAAACCGCAGGGCCTCGGCGGTCACGGGCGTGCCGTCGTGGAACACGGCCCCCTCGCGGACCCGGAACTCCCAAATATCGGGTTGCGGGTTCGCGGCCGTGGTCAGCCCGGCGATCCGGTCCATGGCCAGGCCGGAGCCGACCAGCGGATCGAAGATGTGCATCGCAATGGCCTGGTTGGCGCCGACCAGGGCGAAATGAGGATCGAGCGAGGAGGTCTCGGTCTGAATGGCGATGCGCAGGACCGAGGGGGCCGGTTGCGCGTTGACGCCCGATGCCGCCGTCGCGGCCGTGATGCCCGACACGAAGGCGCGGCGGCCGATGGCGAACGGCTCCTGCCTCCCGGGGCGATTCTGGCGATCGGCCGGTTGCATTGCGGTCCTCGCGTCGATCTGGCCAGGGAACTGCGCCGTTATGATGCAAAACCAAGTCCGTTGCCAGCCGGGTGGCTACAGCAGCGACAACTGTGCGCCGACCGATACTGGCGCGCGGAATTGCGTGTGGTCCAGCGCCTCCCTGCCGCCGAAGCCCAATTTGCGGCGGACGCGGGAGAAGCGCTGCGCCAACAGATCGGCGTACGGACCGGCGCCGGTAAACCGTTCATGGAAGCGGCTGTCGTTGAGGGCGCCGGCGCGGGTCTCGCGGATCAAGGCCAGCACCCGCCGCGCCCGGTCCGGCACGTGCTCGTTCAGCCAGGCGGTGAACATGTCCCGCAGTTCGAGCGGGAGGCGTAGCAGCACGTATCCGGCGTGGCTCGCCCCGGCGCGGTGTGCGGCTTGCAAGATGTGTTCCAGCTCCGCGTCGTTCAGGCCGGGGATCATCGGGGCGGCGAGGACGCCCGCGGGCACGCCTGCCTGGGTCAGCGCCTCGATCGTGCGCAGCCGGAGCGCGGGCGCGGAGGCGCGAGGCTCCATCCGCCGGGCCAGGGACGCGTCCAGAGTCGTGATGGACAGGAACACCCGCACCAGCCCGCGGCTGGCGAGCCGCTGCAGGATGTCCAGGTCGCGCAGCACGCCGGCCGATTTCGTCACGATGCTCACCGGGTGATTGAAGCGGTCCAGCACCTCCAATACGGAACGGGTCAGGCGCAGGGTGCGCTCGACGGGCTGATACGGGTCGGTGTTGGAGCCGAGCGCCAGCGTGCGTGTCTGGTAGCCCGGCTTGGACAGCTCCCGTTCCAGCAGCGCGGCCACGTCGGGCTTGAAAACGATCTGCGTCTCGAACTCCAGGCCCGGCGAGTAGCCGAGATAGGCGTGGCTCGGCCGGGCGTAGCAGTAGATGCAGCCGTGCTCGCAGCCGCGATAGGGGTTCACGGCGCGGTCGAAGCCGATATCCGGGCTGTCGTTCCAACTGATGGCCGATTTCGACCGGTCCGGCGTCAGCCTCGTCTGCAATGGCGGGAGTTCGCCGTCCTCCTCGGTCAGGAACGACCAGCCATCCTCGAAGGCGGACGTGGACTGGCGGTCGTAGCGCGATGCAGGATTGGTGACGGCTCCCCGTCCGCGGCGGGCTAGGCTGCGGGCGAGGATGTCCGGCGCGGGCTCAGGCTCGCCAGCCCGGCACAGCAGCGCCATCTCCTCCCGATCCAGGTCCTCTTCCCGATCCAAGTGCGAAAAGTGGGCGCCGTCGGGCATGATGCCTGTTCCCTGTCTGTTCCGTCGCAACCATGACAAGCGCCGGGCCAGCCGTCAAGAACAGAATGCGAACCGGGCTACTCGGCGGCGCGGAGATGCTCCTGTAGCCGCGGCATCAGCTCCACCAGGTTGCAGGGGCGGTACCGCGCGTCGAGTTGCCAGAGCAGAATGTCGTCCCAGGCATCCCGCACCGCGCCGGTGCTGCCGGGCAGGGCGAACAGCAGCGTCCCGCCCGACACGCCGCCAAGGGCGCGGGATTGCATGGTCGAGGTGCCGATCTTTTGGTAGCTCAACATTCGGAACAGTTCGCCGAACCCTTCGATACGTTTCTCCAGCACCCGCTCGAAGGCCTCAGGCGTCACGTCCCGGCCTGTGATGCCCGTGCCGCCGGTGGTGATCACCACATCGATGCCCGGCTCGGCGATCCAGCCGCGCAGGCGTGCTTCGATCGGCCCGGCGTCGTCGCGCTCGATGGCTCGGGCAACGACGCGGTGGCCGGCGCGGGCGATCCGCTCGGCCAGCGCGTCACCGGACTTGTCGTCGGCCGCGGTGCGCGTGTCCGACACGGTCAGCACGGCGATAGCGACCGGAATGAAGGGACGGGTTTCGTCGATGCGGGACAAGGTCGCCTCCTAATGCAGCTTGGCGAATTGCTCCGTGCGGGGATAGCGGGCCTGGAACCGGGGCCATGCGCCGGCCGCAAGCTCGTCCAGGCTTGGCGACGGTAATCCTAATTGCGCCGCATACAACCAGGAATAGGCGAGCGCCCGCGGAATATAGGCGCGGGTTTCGTCGCCGGGCACGCTTTCGATGAACAGCAGCGGGTCGCCGTTGTGCCGCACGCCGCCGACCCAGCGGCCGAAGCTGCCGGGTCCCGAATTGTAGCTGGCCAGCAGCCGGATCAGATCGGCGCCGACCATGTCGTATTGCGCCAACTGCAGCAAGTAACGCTGGCCGAGGTCGAGGTTGGTCGCCGGGTCGTGCAGGCGCCGGGCGCGGGGTGCCGCGTCCTCGCCAAGCAGGAAGTCCACGGTGCGCGGCATCAGCTGCATGAGGCCGCGGGCGCCGGCGGGCGAGACGGCATCGGCGTCGAAGTTCGATTCGAGCCGGGCCAGCGCATAGACCAACGCCGGGTCGGTCCGGAAGCCGCCAGCGGGGCGCAGTCGCGCGGTCGGCAAGCGGACGGGCGCCGGCTGCACCAGGGCGGCGAGCTGATCGGCCAGCGGCAGCAGGCCGGCGGTTTTCGCGACCAGCATGATGGAGCGCGTAAATCCGGGCAGGTCGCGGGTCTGCGACCACAGCAACTGCAATTCCGCGGCGGCCTGGGCGTCCCTGCCCACTTGCAGCAGCGCCAGGGCGCGATGCCCGGCCGGGATCGCGGCAACCGCCTCCACATCGGCCTCGCCTAGGGTCGCCCGGCTGAATGTCGTTGCGGCGAGGATGCGCTGGCCCAGGGCGCGGCGGGCCAGCAGGCCATAGAAGGTTCGCGGACTCTGGGCGGCGCGCTGCATCCAAGGGGCGTAGCCGCCGGGGTCGCGCGTCCGCAAATGGGCACGTGCCGCCCAGAACGCCGCGCCTGCCCGTTGGCCGGCCAGGGCCAGCGGCGCACGGAACGCGGCCTCGAACAGGGGCCGCGCGAGTTCGGGCCGTTCGAGCCGCCAGGCCGCCAGCCCAGCGACGTAGGGCGCAAGGCCGACCTGGCCGTGCGCCTGCGCATGGGCGGCTTCGGCCAGCGCCAGCGCTTCGGCGTCCCGGCCCTGGGTGAACAGGATTTGCGCGACTTCGGCCCGCAGCAGGGCGCCATATGGGCGGTCCATGCCGCGCGTGCGGGCCACCAGGCGCACCGCGCGGTCGGCGTGCCCGGCGCGTGCCGCGTCGCGCACGCTGCGGTCCAGCAGGGGGTTCCGGGTCATCAGCCGCTCGGCCGGCTCCACGTCGTCGCCCCCGGCGACCGCGGGCAAGGCGACAAGCGGGGAGGGGGCCGGCGGCAAGGGCGCGCCCCGGGGAAGCAGGTTGGCGAGCAGGGCCCGGATGGCAGCGGCGTCCGGCAGGTGGCCGTAATGAACAAGCCATCCCGCCAGGTCGTCGGGCTGCGCCAGGCTGGGGGCGCCGAGATACCGGTCGGCCAGCACGTGGCCGAGCAGGGTCGTATCCAGCAGTTGATCGGTTTCGGCGATGGCGGCGGGAATGTCGCCCCGGGCCTGGGCCGCGAAAATGCGCCGCAGCCGCTGCGCTTCGCTGGGCGCGAGCGGCTGCGGCAGCGCCACCGAACCCGCCCCGCCGTCCGTGATGATGCGTGGGTTGGCGAGGGCGGTATCCCCGCTCGGCTCGAGGCCTCTGCCGACCGGGCCAGCGGCGCCGGCCATGATCGCGGCGCCGGCAAGTAGTATCCGCGCGGCAGACAGTCGGGAAAGCGGTCGGCTGGTCCGTTGCATGGCGGAGCGCCTACGCTTGCAGGGGCCAGGAGGCAAAGCACCTAATCGCGATCAAGACAAACAAAGGCTTTCAGGCCGTTGTTGCCACCCGCGCAAGTTGCAGTAGGTCGTTCCATAGGTCCCGCTTTGTGGCAGCATTGCGGAACCATTGATCCAGCGGCGGCATCGGCAGGGCCGGTACTGGCGCGGCCAGGCCAGGGATTGCGGCGTCGATCCAGCGCCCGCGCAACCGGCGGATCGGCTCGGCGCTGCCGGTCAACACGCGAACCGGAGCGGCGCCGAGCAGGATGAGCCGTCGAGGGCGCACCAGCGCGATCAAGCGCAGCAGGAACGGCAGGCAGGCTTGGATCTCGGCCTCGGCCAAGGGCCGATTGCCCGGCGGACGCCAGGGGACCAACGGCGCCAGCAGCAGGCCCGAGCGGTCCAGCCCGATGCTCCGCAGCACCTGGTCGAGCACCTGCCCGGGGGGGCCGCTGAACGCCTGGCCCGACCGGTCATCGTCGGCGCCCGGCGCATCGCCGATCAGCAGCAGCCCGGCAGCCGCGTTGCCGTCGGGCCGCACGGTATGGGTGGCGGTGGCCCGGAGCGCGCATCCATCGAAGGCGTGCATGGCGGCGTGCAGCCCGTCGAGCCCGTCGATGCCGGCCAGGGCGGGCCCGGCCAGGGTGGGCCCGGCCAGGGCGGGCTGGGCCGGGCGCGGCCGGGCGGGCGCCTGCACCGCGCCGACGCGTGGCGGGGCTGCGGCGGGCACGAACCGGTCCATCGACACGTCGTCGAGCGCTTCGTCGGCGCCCCACTCGGCCTGTAGGCGGAGGAGGGCTAAGGCGTCCACGGCCGGGCTTCCCGCATGATCGCCCTCTGCACCGTCATGCACACACACGCTCCGCACCACAACGCACACATGTGCGACGCGCTGATTTTGCGCAACCCGCGATCGTCCCTACCTTTAGTGATGGCACGGAGGGCGGGATGGCTGAACGCGAAGCGATGGAGTTCGACGTGGTGGTGGTGGGCGCCGGGCCCGCTGGCCTGGCGGCGGCGATCCGCATGAAGCAGCTCGCGCCGGATGCAGGCGTTTGCGTGGTGGAGAAGGGCGGCGAGGTCGGTGCGCACATCCTCTCCGGCGCCGTGATCGAGCCGCGGGCGTTGGCCGAGCTGATCCCGGACTGGCAGGCGCGCGGCGCGCCGCTGCTGACGCCCGTCACGGAAGACCGCTTCCTGTTCCTCACCCGGCAGCGCGCCTTCCGCATGCCGACGCCGCCGCAGATGCACAACGAGGGCAACTACATCGTCAGCCTGGGCGACGTGTGCCGCTGGCTGGCGACCCAGGCCGAGGCGCTGGGAGTCGAAATCTACCCCGGCTTCGCCGCCGCCGAGCTGCTGATGGAGGACGGGCAGGTGGTGGGCGTCGCCACCGGGGACATGGGGATCGAAAAATCGGGCGAGCACGGCCCCAACTACCAGCCCGGCATGGAACTGCGCGCGCCCTATACCCTGTTCGCCGAAGGATGCCGCGGCAGCCTGGCCAAGCAGTTGATGGCGCGGTTCAACCTGCGCGACGGCCGGGACCCGCAAACCTACGGGCTCGGCGTAAAGGAGTTGTGGGAGGTGCCGGCCGCGAAGCATCAGCCCGGTCTCGTCGTGCACAGCCTGGGCTGGCCGCTGGACCGGGAGACCTATGGCGGCTCGTGGATGTATCACTTCGGCGAAAACCTGGTGTCGTACGGGTTCGTCGTCGGGCTGGATTACCCCAATCCCTGGCTCTCTCCCTTCGACGAGATGCAGCGGCTGAAGCTGCATCCCGCGGTGCGGCCGTACTTCGAAGGCGGGCGCCGGATCAGCTACGGCGCCCGTGCGCTGAGCGAGGGCGGCTTCCAGTCCATCCCGAAGCTGACCTTCCCGGGCGGCGCGTTGATCGGCGATACGGCCGGGTTCCTCAACCTGCCCAAGATCAAGGGCACGCACGCGGCGATGAAGTCGGGCATGCTCGCGGCCGAAGCGCTGGCGGACGCGCTGGCCAATGGCCGCCCGGCGGAGCCTGCGGGGTACGAGCAGCGGTTCCGCGAGAGTTGGCTGTATGAGGAACTGCGCGGCGTGCGCAACATCCGGCCGTCCTTCTCCAAGATGGGGCTGTATGGCTGCCTGGCCTACTCCGCCGTCGACACCTATATGTTCCGCGGCAAGGCGCCCTGGACCATGCAGCACCGCCACGCCGACCATGAAGGCCTGCGCCCGGCCGCCCAAGCCCGGCGCATCGAATACCCCAAGCCGGACGGCACGCTCACCTTCGACCGGCTGTCGTCGGTGTTCATCAGCAACACGAACCACGCCGAGGACCAGCCGGCGCACCTGCGCCTGAAGGACCCGGCGCGGTGGGAAAGCGTGAACTGGGCGCAATACAGCAGCCCGGAAAGCCGCTATTGCCCGGCGGGCGTCTACGAGGCGGTGGATGTCGAGTCCGGGCGCCCCCGCCTGCAGATCAACGCGCAGAATTGCGTGCATTGCAAAACTTGCGACATCAAGGACCCCACCCAGAACATCGACTGGGTCACGCCCGAGGGCGGCGGCGGCCCGAACTACCCCAGCGGAATGTAAGGATCGCCGATGCCTCGTCGCACTGCCAGCCGTTCCGCCCTGCTCGTCCTTTCCCTGCTCTCCGCCTGCGCCGCCAACGATTTCGGGTCCGAGGGTTCGGACCGCACGTCGACCTTCAAGCCCAACGGGGCGTTCGGCGCCTACCTGACCGGGCGGTTCGCCGCACAGGGCACCGACCTCGACGTGGCAGCCGACAAGCTGGAAACGGCGCTGACCCAGGATACGGGGGTGCCGGAGCTGGCGTCCCAGGCCTTCATCGCGGCCACCCTGGCCGGGCGGTCCGGGGCGGCACGCCTGGCGGCCAGCCTGCCCGAGAACCCGGTGGCGCAGTTGGTGCTCGCGGACCGGGATGCGAAGGCAGGCAATTGGGATTTGGCGGAGGCGCGCTTCGCGGCGCTGCCCGCCCAAGGCTTGACGCAGGTGTTGCGCCCCCTGCTGATCGCCTGGGCGCAGCAGGGCGCCGGCCGGACCGCCGCCGCGCTCGGCACCCTGGGCCCGCTGGCCGATGGAACGCGATACCGGGGGGTGTACGCGCTGCACTCTGCCCTGATCGCCGACTTGGGCGGGCAGACGGCCGAAGCGGCGCGGCTGTATCGCGCGGCCCAGGTGGATTACGGCGCGCTGAACCTGCGGCTCGGCGTCATCCTGGCCAGCTGGCAGGCACGCCAGGGCGCCATGACCGAGGCGCAGCGCACCCTGCAGGACCTCGCCGGCAGCAACGGCGACCTGGCCATCGCCCGGCAGGCCTTGGCCGCGAACGTGGCGGCGCCCGCGGTTCGCAACGCGACCGACGGCATCGCCGAGGCCTATCTGGCGCTGGCCGCCGCCCTGCGGCAGCAGAACGGCGCGGATTCGGCGCAGGTCCTGCTGCGCCTGGCGCTGGATCTCCGCCCCGATTTCACCGCGGCACGGCTGCTGCTGGCCGATATCCAGGACGCGGCGAAGCGGGGCAGCGCCGCGTTGGCCACCCTGGCCGAGGTGCCGGAGACGGACCCTCTGGTGGCCGTGGTCCGGCTGCGGCAGGCGAGCTTGCTCGAGGCGGCCGGCCGCACCGAGGAGGCGAGCCGGATGCTCGACGACCTCGCCCGCCTGCACCCCGACCGGCCGGAGCCGCTGGCCCAGGCAGGCGACATCCTTCGCCGCAAGAACCGCTTTGCCGAAGCCGCGACCGCCTATAGCGCCGCCATCGCCCGGCTCGGGACGCCCACGCGGGCAAACTGGCCCTTGTTCTACGAACGCGGCATCGCGGCCGAGCGGGCGGGCCAATGGGCTGAGGCCGAAGCCGACTTCGAGTATGCGCTGCAATTGGCGCCGGAGCAGCCGAGCGTGCTGAACTACCTCGCCTATGCCTGGACCGAGCAGGGCCGCAACCTCGACCGCGCCCGCGGCATGATCGAGCGCGCGGCGCAGCAGCGGCCGAACGACGGCGCCATCATCGACAGCCTGGGCTGGGTGCTGCTGCGTCAGGGGGATTCCGCAGGCGCGCTGAAGCAACTGGAGCGGGCGGTGGAGCTGCAGCCCGAGGACAGCGTGATCAACGCCCATCTGGGCGACGCCCTGGCCGCGGTGGGCCGGGTACGGGAGGCGGAGTTCCAGTGGCGCCGGGCCTTGAACCTGAAACCGGAACAGGACGAGGCGCAGCGGATCAACGCCAAGCTGCAAGCCCTGCCCGGTGCGGCCCCGCCTATCCAGGCGGCGGCGCCCGCGCCCACCGTGCGCTAGAACGTGGAGCGCGAGGCGGCGCCGGCGAAGGTCAACCTGTTCCTGCACGTGCTGGGCCGCCGGCCGGACAACTATCACCTGTTGGACAGCCTGGCGGTGTTCCCTGGCGCGGCGGACGAGGTGCGGGCGGAACTGGCCCGCGACCTGTCGCTGCACGTCGAAGGGCCGTTTGCCCCCGGGTTGGCTGGCGACAACCTCGTGCTGCTTGCGGCGCAAGCTCTTGCGCCACGAGCGCGCGGGCGGGGCGCGCGGCTGGTGCTGAACAAGCGGCTGCCGGTAGCGAGCGGCATCGGCGGCGGCTCGGCGGATGCGGCGGCGACGTTGCGGCTGCTCAGCCGGCTATGGGGCCTCGCCGTGCCGGCGGCCGAGTTGGGCGCGATGGCACTTGGGCTAGGGGCCGACATCCCTGTCTGCCTGCTGGGCCAACCCGCCCGCATGGGCGGCGTCGGCGAGGTGCTGGGCGTGGCGCCGCTGCTGCCGGCGTGCGGGATGGTGCTGGCCAACCCGGGCGCCGCGGTCTCCACCGCCGCGGTGTTCCGGGCGCGCGACGGCGGCTTCTCCGAACCGGCCGTGCTGCCGCCGCGCTGGGCGGACGCGGCGGCAATGGCGGCGGGGCTGGCCGAGCTGCGCAACGACCTCGAGGCGCCCGCGATCCAGATGTGCCCCCCGGTCGCCGCCACTCTCGAATGGCTGCGCGCGCAGCCCGGCTGTTTGCTGGCCCGCATGAGCGGTTCGGGCGCCACCTGCTTCGGCCTGTTTCCCGGCGCGGATGGCGCCGAGCGGGCCGCGCGCGCCGCCCCGCCGGCCTGGTGGTGCTGGGGCGGCGGCTTGCCGCCCGGGTAGCCCTTTACGGCGGGCCCCGGCACCGCCTATTCAGGGCAAGCGATTGGGGCGTCGCCAAGCGGTAAGGCAGCGGACTTTGAATCCGCCAT
>CAXSDH010000066.1:8525-20255 GCA_964235765.1 uncultured Acetobacteraceae bacterium | reverse complement strand
CGATACGCAGGCCGCGCCGGGGGAGCGCGGCCGAACCCGCCACGCCTATCTCCGGGCGGCGCTGAGGATCGCGCTGTAGCGGTCCAGGTAATCCTGCCGGGACATCGTGGACGGGATTTCGCCACGGTGCTTGACCCGCAGCTTGTCGGCGGAGGGGAAGCCGAACGGGCCGCCCGCATCCGGCCGCGTAGAGAACCAGCCGTACTTGACGTAGGCGGCCGCCGCCTCCTTGGACAGCATGTAGTCGATGAGCAGCTCGGCCCCCTCGGGGTTGGGGGCGTCGGCGACGGCGCTCAGCGTGACCGGCACGACGAACAGCAGCTCGGCATCCGCCTGGGCCACCGGCGCGCCGTCCTGCAGCGCGCCCGAGGTATAGGAGGTGGTGGAGGTGCCGACCGGGCGCTCGCCGCTGGTCACGGCCTGCATCAGGCTCGGGGCGACGCCGATCACCAGCGGGTCGTTGCGCATCAGCCTCTCGACCCACTCCCAGCCGAAATACTGCACGGCGACCCGCAGGGTGAGGAAGCCGTTGGCGCCCTGCAGGGGGTCGGCGAGCACCAGCTTGGATCGCCAGCGCGGGTCGGCCAATTCCTCCCAGCCCTTGGGTGCCTGCGCTTCCTTGATGAGCTGGCTGTTGTAGACGAGGCCTTGGCCCCAGAGCACGACGTCGTACCAATAGCCGCCCGGGTCGCTCGTCGGCGAGGCGGCGACCCCCGCCGGCAGGGCGTCGCGGTAGGGCCGCAGCGCCTTGGCGGCGACCAGGTCGCGCACCATGTCCATGTCGGAGATGCTGAGCACGTCGACTTTGTACGAGCCGGCCTTGCGCTCGGTCGTAACACGGCTGAACAGGCGGCCGGAGCCGCCATAGAGGACATTGGCGGTGATGCCGGTCCGGCGCCGGAACCCGGCCGCGACCTCGGCCAGCATCTCCTCCGGCGCGAGCGAGGAGTAGAGCGAGACGGCGCCCTTGGCCCGGGCGGCGGCCAGCCGCTTGTCATCCTGCGCGAATGCGGCCCCAAACGCGGCCAAGGGCGCGAGCAGGCCGCCGAGCAGGGCGCTGCGCCGGGTCCAGAGTGCGGGCGTTGCCATGGGTTCCCTTCGTACGCGTTGCGCGGGAACGGCCCGCCATCGCATCGTGGCGCTTGACAAGCGTGCGAGTCAATGATGGATGTTCGCGCGAACATTTCTACTATGGACCGGGCTGGAGGCGGGCTCCAACGCAGCCCGCAACACGATTAAGGCGGCAACCGATGCGACCCGACGTGATCCTCGACCTGTTCTCGCTGAAGCAGCAGGTGGTGCTCGTCACCGGCGCGGCCCGGGGACTCGGCTGGTCCATCGCCCGCCTCGCGGCCGACGCCGGGGCCACCCTCGTCCTCAACGACCTGGATGCAGGCGCGTTGAACGAACGCGTCGCCGAGTTGAAAGCCGACGGACTGCATGGCGTGGCGGCGCCGTTCGACGTCAGGGACCATGGCGCAGCCAGGAGAGCCGTCGACGACGTGGTCGCCCGGCTTGGGCGGCTCGATGTGGTCGTGAACAACGCCGGCGTGCAAAACCGCAAGCCGTTCATCGAATACACCCCGGCCGAGTGGCAGGCCATCATCGGCACCCATGTCGATGGCAGCTTCAACGTCTCCCAGGCCGCCGCCCGGCACATGATCGCCCAAGGCAGCGGCCGCATCATCATGATCGTCTCCCTGGCCGTGAACAGCATTCGGGGCACGGTCGTCCCCTACGCCTCGGCCAAGGGCGCCCTCACCTCGATGATGCGGGCGATCGCATCCGAGCTCGGTCCACAAGGGATCACCTGCAACGCGGTGGGACCCGGCTTCACCGACACGGAGTTCACCCGCACCCTGGTCCAGGACCCGGCCTTCACCGCCTTCGTCAAAGCCAGGGTTCCCGCCGGACGCTGGGGAACCCCGATGGACGTCGCGCCCGCCGTCCTATACCTCGCGTCGCCGGCCGCCAGCTTCATCAACGGCCAGCTCCTATTCGTCGATGGCGGCATCCAGGCAGCCCTTTAACGAGGCGGATCAAAGGATGTCTGACCGGTAGGTTTCCTTTACGAAGAAGAAGGAAACCACGGCGGTGATGAAGGCGAGCGCAAGCGGATAGGCAAGGCCGGCATAGCTGTTGCCGGTGGCCGCGATCAACGCGAAGCCGATCAGCGGCGCGAAGCCGTTCAAGACGCCGTTGCTGACGTTGTAGGTGATGCCGATGCCGGTCGAGCGCAGCCGGGTCGGGAACAGCTCGGCGAGGGATGCCATGGTCGGCGCGAGGACCATGGCGACGCCCAGGATCTGCAGCCAGTTGAACAGCACCAGCGGCCAGAACTGCGGCGGCGCCGAGAAGGCCGCCATGCCATGGTAGATCGGGACGTAGCAGACGATGGCGAAGCACATGCCGGCGATGATCATCGGCCGCCGTCCGATGTGGTCCGAAACCCAGCCGAACAGCAGGTAGAAGGGCACCGCCAGCGACACCGCGACGAGCGATATCGAACTGGCCGTGCCGATGTCGAGCTTGAGGACGGCTTGCATGAAGTTCGACGAGAAGAACACCGAGGTGAGGCCGAGTGCGGCTTGGCCCGCGGTCGATCCGAACACGCCCAGGAGCAGCCGCCTGATGTTCTCGCGCGTGCTCAGAAGCTCCACCACGGGCGAGCTTGCCGTATGGCGGCTGCGCCGGAGCGCCTGGAACGCCGCGGTCTCGTGCAGGCGCATGCGGAAAGCGATCGAGACCAGGACCAGCACGCTCGAGAGCAGGAACGGGATGCGCCAGCCCCACGCGTCGAACGCCGCGGACCCGGTCGCCGTCCGGGAGACGTAGACGACCGCCAAGGCAAGCAGCGTTCCCAGCGGCGACATCGCATACAGGATCCCGAGATACCAGCCGCGGCGCCGGTCGGGGGCGTTCTCGACGACATACGACACCGCCCCGCCGACCTCGCCGCCCAGGGCGAGCCCTTGCAGGATACGCAGCAGCAGCAGGCACAACGGCGCGAGGTACCCGATGCTCTCATAGGTCGGAACCAGCCCCATGCACGTCGTCGCCGCCCCCATGAGGACGAGCGTGAACAGGAACGAATACTTGCGCCCGATGCGGTCGCCGAGCGATCCGAACACGATGCCGCCCAACGGGCGGATCACGAAGCCGATGCCGAGGATGCCCATGCTGAGCAACGTTCCCAGCATCCCCTCATGCGTCGCGGCCGGGAAGAACACGCGCCCGAGATATACGCCCATGATGGCGTACAGGTAGAAGTCGTACCACTCGATCAGCGTGCCGGCAGATGTCGCGAAGATGACGAGGGCAAGCGACGGGTTGGCGCGTTCCGTGCGCCCCGGCTCGGCAGCAAGCGTTTCGACCGACATTGCAGCCCTCCGTCCCCGCCCAATCTCGCGCTTGACAAGCGGCCGAGTCAATGGTGGATGTTCGCGCGAACATCCACGGGGGAGGCGCGCGCGGAATGCCGCCGGTCAACAAGATCAAGGCGGCCATGCAGGCCGGGCGGAAGGCGCACGGATTCCGCCTCACCATCCCGTCCCCTGCCGTGGTCGAAATCCTCGGCTCCCTCCAGTACGACTACGTGTACATCGACGACGAGCACGGCGTGTTCGGCAACGAGGCGCTCGAGGACATCTGCCGCGCCGCGGACCTGGTCGGCATGACGCCCATCGCCCGCGTCCCCGACCTCACCGGCCCCACCGTCAACCGCAGGCTCGACCGCGGCATCCGCGGCATCGTCGGGCCGCATGTCAGCTCGCAGGCGGATGCCGAGCTGCTCGTCCAATCCTGCCACTTCGGCCCCCGCGGCACCCGTTCGCTGGGAGGCGGACGCGGCGTGCAATACCAGATCGGCATTCCCGACATGAAGGCGTTCTACGCCGCCGCGAACGCCAACATGTTCGTCTCCGCCATGATCGAGGACCGGGACGGCATGGACAGCCTGGAGCGGATCGTCGCCGTCCCCGGCATCGACTGCATCATGATCGGGCTGAACGACTTCGCGCAAAGCCTGGGCCACCCCGGCGACACCGACCACCCCGAGATCAAGGCCGCCGCCGCCGAGGTCGCGCGCCGGGTCCGCGCCGCGGGCGGGCGGATGCGCGACGACGTGCTGGTGCTGGGCAACCTGCCCGACATGCTGCTGGACGGCGGCCGGAAATACGCCGCGGCCCCGCGTTGAAGCCTGAACCCGCCATCAAGGAGTGCCACCCATGGGCATGACAGCAAGCGAGAAAATCCTGGCGCGCGCGTCGGGCCTGGCCTCGGTCCGTCCCGGCGACGTGGTGCACCCCAAGCCCGACTGGGTGTTCCTGCACGACCTGCAGGTCCCGGCCACCAGGAAGGAACTGGACGGGCTGGGCATCGACCGCGTGCGCAACGCCGACCGCGTGGTGTTCGTGACCGACCACGAGGTGCTCTACACCTCCCCCGCCATGATCGAGCGCGGCGCCCGCATCCGCAGCACGGCGCGGGATTGGGGGATCAAGCGCTTCTACGACGTGGGCCAGGGCGGCCACGGCCACATCTTCCCAATCGAGGACGGGATGATCCAGCCCGGCATGTTCATCTTCGCCAACGACATGCACTGCACCAACTTCGGCGCCGCCGGGGCCTTCGGCTTCCGCGTCGGCAGCGAGGTCAGCAGCGTGCTGGTGATGGGCACCGTCTGGACGCTGGTGCCGAAATCCGTGCGGCTGACCCTGAACGGCCGCCGCCCGCCCGGCGTCTATGGGCGCGACGTCGGCTTCCGCATCTCCCGCCACCTCGCCAACGGCGACTTCGGCGTGGACATCGTCTACCGCGTGCTGGAGCTGGCCGGGCCCGCCCTCGACGACTTCGACCTCGACCAGCGCGTGGCGATGACCAACACGCCGACCGAGATCAGCGCCATCGGCGTGTTCATCCCGCCCTCGCCCGCCGTGCTCGACCGGCTGTCGCAAGCCGCCGGCAAGCGCGTCGAGGGCGTGTTCAGCGACGGGGACGCGGAGTACGAGGCGGACATCGCCTTCGACATCGGCAAGATGGAGCCGCAAGTGGCACTGCCCGGCGCGCCGGAGAGCGCCGTCGACATCTCGGAAGTTGCCGGCCGGCCGGTGGACCACGCCTTCATCGGCTCCTGCGGGTCCGGCATGTACGAGGACATGGCGCTCGCGGCCGGGCTGCTGCGCAACCGCCGGATCGCGCCGGGCACGCGGCTGTTCGTGGTGCCCGGCACGGTCAAGACCGCGCAGCGCCTGGCCAACGAGGGGCTGATCCAGGTGTTCCAGGACGCGGGCGCCATCATCCTACCCTCCGGCTGCGGGCCCTGCTCGGGCGGATCGATGGGGCCGCTCGGCAGCGGCGAGCGCTCGATCTCGACGGCCGCCGTCAACTCGCATGGCCGCATGGGCGCGAAGGACGCGGAGATATTCCTGGGCAGCCCGGCCACCGTCGCCGCCTCCGCCCTGGCCGGACGGATCGCCGACGCGCGCCAGTTGCCGCCGCAAGCCGCATAGGAGAGACCGCGATGACCGGCTTCAACTGGATCCGCCGCGGCACCTGCCGCAAGTTCGGCGACGACATCGTCCATGACGGACCGATCATGCCCTTCAAGTTCGCCAAGGATCGGACCACCGACCCGGCGCTGCTGCTGCCGCATTTGATGGAGGGGGTGGACCCCACGTTTCCCGCCAAGGTCCGGCCCGGCGACATCCTCGTGGCCGGGCGCAACTTCGGCAAGGGCAAGGCGCATTTCGGCGGCTACATCGCCATGCAGTCCCTGGGCCTGGGCGTGCTGTGCGAATCCATGCCGTTCCTGTGCTACCGCGCCGCCGTCAGTTGGGGCCTGCTGGTCGCGGCGGAGTGCGTGGGCATCGGCGCCCACGTGGCCGACGGCGACGACATCGAGGCCGACTTCAGCGCGGGCACCCTCGTCAACCACACCCAGGGCACGACGGCGCAGTTTCCGCCTGTCCCCGAAGGCCTGCGCCAGACGATCGAGCTGGGCGGCAGCGCTGGCGTGCTGAAGCACTGGTGGGAGACGGTCGGGCGGCAGCAGCCCGCCATGGCCGAACCCGGCTGAAAACAAGGCGCCAAGCGCCGGAGAGGGAGAAACGACATGATGGACAAGGGCTTCCGGCTGGCTGCCGTGTTAGGCGCGGCGCTGCTGGCCAGCACCGCCGCCCAAGCGGAAACGGAGGAGATCCGCTTCGCGCAGCAATACGGCCTGGGCTACCTGCCGATCCATATCGTCAAGGAGCAGCGGCTGATCGAGAAGCACGCCGTGCGGCTCGGCCTGCCAAACACACGCGCGACGTTCCTGCAGGTTGGGACCGGGTCGGCCGCGACCGACATGCTGCTTTCCGGCAACCTCGACATGGAACTGGGCGGGGTCACGATCCTGGTCAACCTGTGGGACAAGACCCGGGGCCGGCAGGGGGTGCGCGGCATCATGGGGCTGTGCGACACGCCGTTCCAGTACATCACGGTGGACCCCCGCCTGAAGTCGCTGAAGGACTTCACCGCGGCCGACCGCATCGCAGTGACCACCGTCGGCATCTCACCGCCGGCCCTGGTGTTCCAACTGGCGGCGCAGCGGGAGATGGCGCCGGCGCTGGCGGCGCAGGCAACCTCGATGGAGGTCGCGATGTCGTTCCCCGACGCCTATGCCGGCATGCTGTCGGGCAAGCTCGAGGTCAAGACCCAGGCCACCGCCGACCCGTTCGCCCGGGCACTGCTCGCCGACGGGCGGGCGCGGCTGCTGTTCACCTCCTATCAGGTGCTGGGCGGCCCGCACACCGGCGGCGTGCTGTTCACGACGACACGCTGGAAGGAGGCCAACCCGAAATCCTACCAGGTGGTCGTCGCCGCCTTCACCGAGGCGCAGGAGTTCATCCGCGACCACCGCGAGGAGGCTGCCGCGATCTATGCCAAGCAGGAGCCGACCAGCCTGCCGCCCGACATCGTCAAGCAATCGGTGATGAACCCCGACCTCGATTGCACGGCGACGCCGCACAGGACCCAGGCGCTCGCCGACACGATGAAGCTGTTCGGGCTGCTGCGCACCCCGCCGGCGAGCTGGAAGGAGCTGTTCTTCGAGAACGTGCAGGACTTGCCGGGAAGCTGACGGCCGCAGGAAAGAACGAGCGATGCCCGGCACCAGTGTGATGCCTGACACCAGTGTATGGGCGGCGGCAGGCGCCGGCAGCGCCCCGGGCGAACCCCGGCCGCTGCTGCAAGTGGCGAACGTGACCATCCAGTACAAAACCGCCCAGCACCTGGTGACGGCCACCAGCCGGCTGACCTTCGACGTGTATCCCGGCGACCGCTTCGTGCTCCTCGGCCCCTCCGGATGCGGCAAGTCCTCGTTGCTGAAGGCGGTCGGCGGCTTCATCGCGCCGGTGGAAGGCGAGGTGCGGCTGAACGGCCGGGCGGTCAGCGGGCCCGGGCCCGACCGCATGGCCGTGTTCCAGGAGTTCGACCAGCTCATGCCGTGGAAGACCGTGGCGCAGAACGTCGCGTTCCCGCTGCTCGCCAGCCGCCAGTTCGGCCGCGAGGCGGCGGCGGTGCGCGCGGCCCGCTACGTCGGGAAGGTCGGCCTGGACCGGTTCGCCTCCGTGTACCCCTACATGCTCAGCGGCGGCATGAAGCAGCGCGTCGCCATCGCCCGCGCGCTGGCGATGGAACCGGCCATCCTGCTGATGGACGAGCCGTTCGCGGCACTCGACGCGCTGACCCGCTCCCGCATGCAGCAGGAACTGCTGGCACTCTGGCTGGAGACCCACTTCACCATGCTGTTCGTCACCCACTCCATCGAGGAGGCGATCACCCTGGGGTCGCGCATCCTGGTGCTCAGCCCCCATCCCGGCCGCGTGAGGGCCGAGTTCGGGGTGCGCCATTCCTGCGTGGACGGCGTGCCGGCGACCGACCAGGCCGCGTTGAAGCGCTGCATCCAGGACCTGGTGTTCTCAGGCGAAAGGGCGGGCCAGTGAGCGCCGCCACAACGCACGCGCTGGACCAGGTGGTGGCCCGGCCCGACCGGGACGTGCCCCCGGAAGAGCACGCCGAGGTCGGCGACCTCGAACGCAAGCTGCCCGCGGCGGAACGGCTGCTGGCCAGCCCCTTCATCCGCAAGGGCGCGGTGATCGTGACCGCCTGCGCGCTATGGCAGGCCTACGCCATGCAACTGGACGACCCGCTGCTGGTGCCCAGCCTCACGGAGACGATGGCGGCGCTGTGGCAGGCCATGGTCAGCGGCGTGCTCCCGGGACGCATCTGGACGTCGATGCAGATATTGCTGATCAGCTACCTGATCGGCACGGTCGGCGCGGTGTTCTTCAGCGCCATCGGCATCTTCTCCCGCGCGGGAGCGGAGGTGGTCACCACGCTCACCTCCATGTTCAATCCGCTTCCGGCGGTGGCGCTGCTGCCGCTGGCGCTGCTGTGGTTCGGGCTCGGCACCACCAGCGTCGTGTTCGTGGTGGTCTATTCCGTCATGTGGCCACTCACGCTCAACATGCTCGGCGGCTTCAGGGGCGTGTCCGGAACCCTGCGGATGGTGGGCCAGAATTACGGCCTGGGCGGGGCCCGGTTCCTGCTCCGGGTGCTGATCCCGGCCGCCCTGCCGTCGATCATCATCGGCCTGCGGATCGCCTGGGCCTTCGCGTGGCGCACCCTCATCGCGTCCGAGCTGGTGTTCGGCGTAACCTCGCGCTCGGGCGGCCTCGGATGGTACATCTTCGAGAACCGGACCGCGCTCGAAACCGCCAACGTGTTCGCCGGGCTGCTGATGGTGATCGCGATCGGCATGCTCGTCGAAAGCGTCCTGTTCCGCACGCTCGAGAAGCTGACCATCGGCCGCTGGGGCGTCCAGCGCTGACGGCCATGCCGCCACGCAACGAGGCGGGACGGCAAGTCCGCATGCAGGACGTGGCCCGGCGGGCGAACGTGTCGCACATGACCGTCTCCCGCGCGCTGCGCTCGCCGGAGAAGGTGTCCGAGGCGGCCCGGCAGGCAATCGAGCAGGCCATCCGCGAGACCGGATACGTCCACAACCACCTGGCCAGCAGCCTGGCCTCCAACCGCACCACGGTCGTGGCGGCGATCATCCCCAGCATCACCCACTCGTCCCTCGAGCCCACCATCGAAACCTTGATGGCCGCCTTGCGCACGCAAGGGCTGCACCTGCTGCTGGGGACCAGCGGCGACACGGATGCGAACGAGGCGGCGATGATCGGCGCCATGCTGGCCCAGCGGCCCTGCGCCATGGTGCTGCACAACACGCGCCATACGGCGGCGGCACGCACGGTGGTGCTGAATGCCGGAATCCCGGTGCTGGAAGCAGGCGACCTGCTGCGCCGGCCGCTGGACCTGTGCGTCAGCTACTCGAACCGCGCCGCCGTGAAGGCCATGGTGCTGCACCTGGCGGGACAGGGGTATCGCGCGATCGCGATCGCCAGCGTGGCCAGCCGGGTCAACGACCGGTCGCGCCAGCGCCTGGCCGGGTTCCGGGATGGCCTGCGCGCTGCCGGCCTGCCCTGGGCGGACGAGCGGCTGATCGAGACCGCGCCCGGCTTCGGCGGCGGCGCCGCCGCCGCCGATCGCATCGTGCAGGATCGGCGCGGGGTCGATGCATTGTTCTGCTCCACCGGCATCCTGGCGCTGGGCGCGCTGGCGGCCTTGCGGCGGCACGGCTGGGACGTTCCCGGCCGCATCGGCCTGGCCGGCTTCGAAGACAGCGAACTCATGGAAGCCGCGTCGCCGCCCCTGACCACTATCCGAATCCCGCGCGCGCTGATCGGCGAGCGTGCGGCCGACCTGCTGCTGCGCTGCCTCGCCGGGGACCGGCCGCAGCGCCCCGTCGTCGATGTAGGCTTCGAGATCGTGCCGCGCCTGAGCACGCAACGCTGCTGACGCCGGCCTGCCCGGCAGAAGCCAAAACCGAGGTGAGTGGGAATGTGCGCAATGGCAACGGGTCCGTCCGGTAGCGTCTCCGCCGGCGCCCGATGGGAACCGGCGGCGCCGCCGGTCCGCTATCCCGACCCCGATGTCGTGGCGCTCGATCCCCGGTTCAACAAGCTCAAGCTGGGCCTTGCGGCCATCGAACGGATCGCCGGCGGTTGCCGCTTCACCGAGGGGCCGGTCTGGCTCGGCGACGTGCGCCAGCTTGTTTTCAGCGACATCCCGACCGAGCGGCTGCTGCGCTGGGACGAGGAAACGGAACAAGTGACCGTGTTCCGCAAGCCGGCCGGGTATCCGAACGGCAACACGCGGGATCGCCAGGGCCGGCTGCTGACCTGCGAGATGGGCGAACGGCGGGTGACCCGGACCGAGCACGACGGAACGTTGACCGTAATGGCGGACGCGTTCGAGGGCACGCGCCTCACCGGGCCGAACGACATCGTCGTGAAGTCGGACGGCTCGATCTGGTTCAGCGACAACGGTGCGGGCATCCGCGGCAACTACCTGGGCAACAAGGCGCCGCAGGAGCTGCCGTTCCGCGTCTACCGCATCGACGGAGCGACGGGGCAAATGACGGTGGCGATCGGCGACATGCAGCGGCCGAACGGCCTGTGCTTCTCGCCCGACGAGACCAAGCTTTACGTGGTCGACACCCCGCACGGCGACCGGACGACCTGGGTGTTCGACGTGTCCACGGACGGCACGGCGGTGCATGGGGGACGCCTGTTCTTCAACGCCATGCCCGGCTTCGCCGACGGTATCCGCTGTGACACGGAAGGCAATCTCTGGTGCGGCTTCGCCGGCGGGGAAGGCCATGACGGCGTCGCCGTATTCGCACCCGACGGCGTGATGATCGGCCGCATCCGCTTGCCGGAGGGCTGCGCCAACCTTTGCTTCGGCGGGGCGAAGCGCAACCGGCTGTTCATGGCGGCGAGCCAGTCGGTGTATTCCCTGTACGTCGAAGCCCAAGGCGTCCCCGGCGGCTGACCGGAGGCTGCGCCCGGCGCGAGCCATCGGGGAGAAAAGCCTCTGCCGGCCTTGACAACTCCGGGGCGTAATGTTCTTCTTTCGTTCATGTCTTCGCAACCCACTCAGCCGGAAACCCACCCCGGCCAACACCCCGAACACACCCAACACTACCAAACCATCCTGCACGAGTTGATCGACATGGGCGCCGACCTCGCCCGCCTCGTCCACCAGCAAGCCCTAGCCCAAGCCGCAGCCCAAGCACTAGCCCAAGCCGCGGCCACACCCGGCAGCGCCCCGCGCGCCGAGCCCGCACCAGACCCCACCATCCCCTTCGACCGCATCGCCCGCGCCATCCGCCGCACCATCATCCTCGCGCAACACCTCGCCGAGCCCGTGCCGCCGCGCGCCGCCCAACCCGGCCAGCATCGCCTCGCCGCCCGCAAGCGCATCATCCGCGAAGTCGAAGACGCCATCCAGCGCACGCCCCCGAGCCCCAAAACCGAAACCCTCCACGCCGAACTGCTCGACCGGCTCGATGGCCCCGACCTCGACGACGACGTCGCCCATCGACCCACCGCCGACATCATCGCCGACATCTGCCGCGACCTCGGCCTCGCCGCGCCGTCCGGAACCCGTCCCTGGAAGCGCCGCACCCCTCAGGACATCGCAGCCCTCTGTGCCCGCGCCCGCCAACTCAGCTTCCCCGCAGCCGCGCACCAAGCCGCCCCGTTTCTACCCGTCTCCGCCCACCCGCCGCCGCCTCGCACCCAAACCAGCACCGATCCGCCAGACCCGGCCGAACCCGGC
>CAXSDH010000066.1:0-8425 GCA_964235765.1 uncultured Acetobacteraceae bacterium | reverse complement strand
GACTGGAATCGCACTGGCGATGCCGGTCTAGCGCATCCGCGCCCGCGCGGTCCCGCCCCATGCGGCCGCGGGGCCGCGCGCATTTACCGCCACCCCAGCAACCACCGCTCCAACTGCCCCAGCGCCCAAGCCACCGTCAGCCCCAGCAACGACAGCACGACAATCCCCGCCAGCAGGTTGTCCGTGTCGTACAAGTTGCCCGCCTGCAGCACGAAGGCGCCGATCCCCCGCTCCGCCCCGATCATCTCGGCGGCCACCAGCAGGATGATCGCAATCGAACTCGTCACCCGGAACCCGCTCAGGATCGAAGGCAGCGCTCCCGGCAACACGATCCGCCACAGGATCGCCGCCCGGCTCAGCCCAAACGCCTGCCCCATCCGCACCAGCCCGCGCGGCAAGGCGTCCACCCCCGCCGCCGTGTTGATCACCGTCGGAAAGAACACGCCGAACGCCAGCGTCGCCACCTTCGAGCCCTCGCCGATGCCGAACCAGATGATGAACAACGGCACCAGCGCGATCTTCGGGATCGGAAACAACGCCGAAACCACCGCCATGCCCGGCGAGCGCGCCCAGCTCGAAACCCCCACCAAAAAACCCAGCACGATCCCGCACACCGTGCCAAGCGACCACCCGATCGCCAGCCGCTGCAACGAAGCGCCCAGGTGCTTCCACAACTCCCCGCTCGCCCCCAACTGCACCAGCGCCCGCCCGATCGCCACCGGCGGCGGCAGGAACAAGGTCGGGATCAACCCCGCGCTGGCGCCCGCCTGCCACAGCGCCACCAGCCCCAGCAAGGTCGCCGCCCCCGCCGCCGGCGCCGAACGCGGCACAAACCCCCGCGCCCGGAACGGCACGGGGCCCGACACGTCAGGCAAGCACGCGCTCCCGCTCCGCCGCCACCGCGTCGTCTCGGATCAGGTCCCAAAGCCCGGCTTCCACCCGCCGCAAATCCGCATCCTCCGCCCGCCGCCCCAGGATCGGCCGGTCGATCTCCAACACCTCCCGCACCCGGCCCGGCCGGCGCGACAACACCGCCACCCGATGCCCCAGCCGCACCGCCTCGCTCAAATTGTGCGTCACATACACCGTTGTCGTCCCCGCCCGCTCGATCAGCCCGGCGAATTCATCCAGCAACAGCGCCCGCGTCTGCGCATCCAGCGCCGACAGCGGCTCATCCATCAGCAAGCAGGCCGGCCGCACCGCCAGCGCCCGCGCTATGCCCACCCGCTGCCGCATCCCCCCCGAAAGCTGCTTCGGCCAAGCCGCCGCGAACTCCGCCAGCCCGGTCAGCGCCAACACCTCCGCCACCCGCGCCCGACGTTCCGCCGCCGGCAACCGCCCCAGCACCAGCGCCACGTTCCCCGCCACGCTCCGCCACGGCAGCAGCGCAAAATCCTGGAACACCGGCGTCATCACGTTTAGGCAATCATCGGCCACCGGCCCATCAAGCCGCACCTCCCCCGCCCCAGGCCGGATCAACCCGCCGATAATGCCCAGAAGCGTGCTCTTGCCGCACCCCGAAGGCCCGATCAGCACCAAAACCCGGCCGGGCTCGGCAACCAGGTCGATCCCCTGCAACACCTCGAGCGCCTCATAACGATGGCTCACGCCCGCGACGGTAATCAGCACATGCGAGCCGCTCATCGCCCCATCAACGCGCGGGCAAGGCGCCGATGAACCGCGTATCGATCACGTCGGCCGCGTCAACCGCGGTCTTGACCAGCCCCTGCTCGGTGAACCAGCGGAGCTGCGCCGCCACATCGGCGACATCGAGCCGCGCCCCTTCATCGTAATAGCCCACGCCCTCGCTGATCTTGCGCGCGCCGTCCGGGTCGCCCGTATAGACATACTTTTGGATGAGCGGGATCGCCGCCTCAGCCTTGGCGTCCCGAATCGGCTTGCCCGCCGCATCCAGCCGCAGGAACGCGTCCCGGTAATCCGCCACGCCCCGCTGATACGCCCTGGCGAACCGGTGCAGCGCATCCGCCTTCTCCGCCAGCATCCGGCTCGGCGCGAACACCGCGGTGATCTGGTACGGCACCAAGTCCCCGGCCCACCCAATAATCACCGCCTCCCCGCTCGCCGCAACCGGCTTGGCCATCGAGGTGATCGCCATGGTGGCGTCCACCTGCCCCGTCCGCACCGCCGCCACCATGTTGCCGATCTGCTGCAACGGCCGCAGCGTGATGCTCTTCAGCTCGATCCCCTCGGCATCTGCGATCCGCCCCACCATGTAGTGGAACGAGGACCCGAATTGCGTGATCCCGAAACTATGCCCGCCCAGCTTGGCCACCGAGGTCAGCCCGCCATCGTAAGCCTTCCGCGACACCAGGATCGCCGTGCCCTCGTAGCCCCGTTGCTCGTGCAGCCCGCCGCCGATCACCTTCAGCGTCCCGCGCCCAGCCAAGCTGAAGAAACCGCCCGTGAGCGCGGTGATTCCCACATCGATGTCGCCCGAAACCGCCGCCGCCGCGATCGGCTGCGCCGCTTCGAAAAACCGGAAGCTCGCTTCCAGGCCCTCATCCCGGAAATACCCGCGCTCCATGGCAATATACAGCGGCGCCGGCGAAAGCGTGTGCAGCAACCCGATCCGCAACGGCTCGGCGGCCCGGCCCGGCCCGGCCAGCCCGAGCGCCAAGATCAACGCCAGCAACACCCGCATCCCCGCCCCCTCCGCCTTTTCCGGTCCATGCCATATCGGCGCCGGGTTGCACAGCAGGGCGTGGGTGCCCATACCCCGGCCATGGCCCCGCCCCTCCTGCTGCTGCAAGACATCCGCCTCGCCCTCGGCACCGCGCCGCTGCTGACCGGGGCGGAACTGGGCGTCGGCGCCAATGAACGCATCTGCCTCGTCGGCCGCAACGGCTCCGGCAAATCCACCCTGCTGAAGGTCGCCGCCGGCCTGTTGGCGCCCGACGCCGGCACCCGGTTCATCCAGCCCGGCGCCACCGTGCGCTATCTGCCGCAGGAACCGGACCTTGCCGGCTACGCCACCACGTTGGACTACGTCCAGGCCGGAATGGGACCGGGCGACGACCTGTACCGCGCCCGCGCCTTGCTCGATCAGCTCGGGCTCTCCGGGACCGAGGACCCCGCCCAGCTCTCCGGCGGCCAGCAGCGCCGCGCCGCCCTCGCCCGCACCCTCGCCCCATCCCCGGACCTGCTGCTGCTCGACGAGCCGACCAACCACCTGGACCTGCCGGCGATCGAATGGCTCGAGGCCGAGCTGAAAAGCCTGCGCGCCGGGCTGGTGCTGATCAGCCACGACCGCCGCCTGCTCGAAACCCTGTCCCGCAGCATCGTCTGGCTCGATGGCGGCGTCACCCGCCGCATCGACCGCGGCTTCGCCCACTTCGAAACCTGGCGCGAGGAGGTGGAGGAGCAGGCCGAGCGCGACACGCACAAGCTGGGCCGCCAAATCGAGCGTGAGGAGGACTGGCTGCGCTACGGCGTGACAGCCCGCCGCAAACGCAACGTGCGCCGGCTGGGCGAGCTGGGCACCCTGCGGCAGAAGCGCCGCGAACTGGGCGGCGCCGCCTCCCCGCTCCGGCTGGCCGCCACCGAAGCCGATCTCTCCGGCAAGCTGGTCGCAGTCGCCGAGAAGGTCACCAAGGGCTACGGCGGCGCGCCCGTGGTGCGGGACCTCACGCTGCGCGTGCTCCGCGGCGACCGGCTGGGCATCGTCGGCCCAAACGGCGCTGGCAAGACCACGCTGCTGCATCTGCTGACCGGGCAGACCCCGCCCGACACTGGCGAAATTCGCATCGGCAGCAATCTCGCCGCCGCCACGCTCGACCAGCAGCGCGCCAGCCTCGACCCGGCCGCCACCCTCGCCGACACGTTGACCGCGGGCGGCGGCGACACGGTGCTGGTGGCCGGCGAGCGCCGCCACGTGATCGGCTACATGAAGGACTTCCTGTTCAAGCCGGAACAAGCCCGCACTCCCGTCGGCGTGCTGTCCGGCGGCGAACGTGGCCGCCTCATGCTGGCCTGCGCCCTCGCCCGCCCCAGCAACCTGCTCGTGCTGGACGAGCCCACCAACGACCTCGACCTCGAAACGCTCGACCTGCTGCAGGAAATGCTGGCCGAATACCCCGGCACCGTCCTCCTGGTCAGCCATGACCGCGACTTCCTCGACCGAGTCGTCACCTCCACCCTGGCTTCCGAAGGCGGCGGCGCCTGGTTGGAATACGCCGGCGGCTATAGCGACATGCTGGCCCAGCGCCAGCCGGTGAACGCCGCCGCCGACCCGCGCCGCGCCGCGCCAGCCCGCGCCGCGTCGCGGGCTGCCAGCCGCAGAATGTCCTTCAAGGAGAAGCAAGCGCTCGAGACCCTGCCCGGCCAAATGGCCGCAGCGCAGGCGGAGATCGCCCGCCTGCAAGGCAAGCTCGCCAAGCCCGACCTCTACCGGACCGACCCGGCGGGCTTCCGTACGATGTCCGACGCCCTGGGGCGCGCCGAAACCGCCCTATCCTCGGCCGAGGAACGCTGGCTGGAATTGGAATTGCTTCGCGAAGAGTTGGAGGCGTCATGACCCGCATCGCCCTATTGCTGACGGCCCTTGCCCTCTCCGGCTGCGGGCTCGTCGCCGCACCCTGCCGCGTCGGCTCGGCCGCGCTCAAAATCGTGCCCCTGGTGGGCCACCTCGCCGCCGCGCCGACGGATGGCTGCGCCGCCGTGATCGATCCCTAACGCCGCAGCCATCCGTTTCTTGCGGAATGCCGCCCACCCGCATACAGACCCAATCACGTCCGGCGAAAGCCGGGACGGTACAGGAGGCAGCACGGATATGGATCGGATCGACGTTGCGGGACTGCAGGTCGCGCGCGAGCTGCACGATTTCGTGGGAGAAGCTCTGCCCGGCACTGGCGTCGACGCTGCCGCATTCTGGTCCGGGCTTGCCGCGCTGATACGCGATCTCGCTCCCCAAAACGCCATTCTCCTGTCCCGGCGTGATGAGATGCAACGGCAGATCGATAGCTGGCACCAGGAGCGTCGCGGCAAGCCGCTCGATCAGTCTGCTTACGAGGATTTCCTGCGCGGCATTGGCTATCTGCTGCCCGAGCCGCCGCCCTTCGAGGTTAGCACGGCGAATGTGGACCCCGAGATCGCGAGCATCGCCGGGCCGCAATTGGTCGTGCCGGTGATGAACGCGCGTTATGCGCTGAACGCGGCCAACGCGCGGTGGGGCAGCCTTTATGACGCCCTGTACGGCACCGACGCTCTTCCAGAGACGGACGGGAAGGGACGAGGCACAAGCTTCAACCCGGCCCGGGGCCGCAAGGTGGTCGAATTCGCCAAACAGACGCTCGATCAGGCGGCCCCGCTGGCGACCGGTTCGCATGCGGCGGCGGCGGAATATCGCGTGACCGATGGCGCATTGTCCGTCGCCATGACCGAAGGCAGCACCGGCCTGGCAGACCCGGCGCAATTCGCCGGCTTCCGTGGCGAGCCGGCGGCGCCGACCGCAATTCTGCTCCGCAACAACGGCATCCATCTCGAGATCCGCATCGACCGCAGCCACCCTATCGGTGCTACCGACCCGGCTGGCGTCGCCGACGTGCTCATGGAATCCGCCATCACCACTATCCAGGACCTGGAAGACAGCGTGGCCGCAGTCGATGCCGCGGACAAGGTCGAGGTGTATCGCAACTGGCTCGGCCTGATGAAGGGCGACCTCACGGCAAGCCTCGAAAAGGACGGCGTCAGATCGCTGCGCCGGCTCAACCCGGACCGCGAGTACCGCGCACCAGACGGTGCCGCGCTCACCTTGCCGGGCCGCAGCCTTATGCTGGTCCGCAATGTCGGCCATCATATGTACACGGATGCCATTCTGGCCGACGGCGGCGAGGTGCCGGAAGGCATGTTGGACGCCGCAATGACTTCGCTGCTCGCGATGCACGATCTGCGCGGCACCGGTCCGGTCCGCAACAGCCGTGCAGGGTCGGTGTATATCGTAAAGCCAAAAATGCACGGACCGGACGAGGTTGCCTTCGCCGGCGAGATCTTTGCCCGGGTCGAAACGATACTGGGGCTGCCGCCCGCCACGCTCAAGATGGGAATCATGGACGAGGAGCGCCGGACGAGCGCCAACCTGGCTGCCTGCATCCATGCCGCGCGTGACCGTGTGGTGTTCATCAACACAGGCTTCCTCGACCGCACCGGGGACGAGATGCACACCTCGATGGAAGCGGGCCCGATGATCCGCAAGAACGACATGCGCGGCGCCGCCTGGATCAGGTCCTACGAGGAACGCAACGTCGATGTCGGCCTGGCTTGCGGCCTGCGCGGCCGGGCACAGATCGGCAAGGGCATGTGGGCGGCGCCGGACCGGATGGCGGATATGCTTGAGCAAAAGATCGGCCACCCCCGAGCCGGCGCGAACACGGCCTGGGTACCGTCCCCGACCGCGGCTACTCTGCACGCGCTGCATTACCATAAGGTAAACGTCGCCGCCCGGCAGGCAGAATTGGCCGGGCACCCGCGCGGCACCATGCGGGATCTGCTGACCATTCCAGTTGCCGACGGCGCAAATTGGGCGCCCGACGATGTGCAGCAGGAACTGAACAACAATGCCCAGGGCATCCTGGGATACGTGGTCCGCTGGATCGACCAGGGCGTGGGTTGCTCCAAGGTGCCCGACGTCCACGATGTCGGGCTGATGGAGGATCGCGCGACGCTGCGCATCAGCAGCCAGCACATCGCCAATTGGCTCCGCCATGGCGTGGTCGGGGAGGCCCAGGTGCGCGAGACGATGCAGCGGATGGCTGCTGTCGTCGATCGGCAGAACGCCAGCGACCCCGCTTATCGCCCCATGGCCGGAAATCCGGACGGCCCGGCGTTCCAGGCCGCTTGCGACCTCGTGTTCCAAGGCCTCACGCAGCCAAATGGTTACACGGAGTTCATTCTGCACGCTCGTCGGCGCGAGGCGAAACGCCAGATGCGCCTGGTGCCCAGCGCGTAATCTGCCTTTCATCGGCGCGGATGGTGGGCGCGACAGGGATTGAACCTGTGACCCCCGCCGTGTCAAGGCGATGCTCTACCGCTGAGCTACGCGCCCATCCGCGCCGAACCTTTAGAACGGACCAGCCCAGGGACGCAAGGCGCGGCAAGGCAGGTGTAGGTAGCACGCGATGTGTCCGGTTTAGGTAGCGCTCGATCTGTCCGGTGAGGATGGGGTTTTCCGCGAGGAGGTCCCGATGCGCCGGCCGGAGCTGTTGCAGGACCGTGGGGTGGTGACGCAGGTGGGCCGGGCGTTGGCGCAGTTGGGGATCGAGCACATTGCCGCGTATTCGCCCGAGGCGCGGGGCCGGTCCGAGCGTGCGTTCCGGACGTTGCAGGACCGCCTGCCGAAGGAGCTGGCCTTGGCGGGGATCACGACGGTGGCGGCGGCCAACGCGTATTTGCGGATGACGTATGTGGCCGAGCACAACCGGCGGTTTGCGGTGGCGGCGGAGCAGCCTGTGTCGCGCCAGCCAAAGATCGCGCTTTGGCTTGTGGGTCGAAAGGTTGTCGAGGATGACGTGGATCTCGCGGTCCGGGTAGTCGGACACGACCGTGTTCATGAAGTCCAGGAACTCGACGCGGCGGCGTCTTTTGTAGTGGCGGCCGGCGACCTTGCCGCTGGCGACGTTCAGGGCTGCGAACAGCGTCGTCGTCCCGTGCCGCCTCTAGTCGTGCGACTGGCCGATCATCGCGCGCCCGGTTGGCAGCTTGAGGTATCCTTGCGCCCGCTCCAGCGCCTGGATCGAAGGACTCTCATCGACCGACAGCACCACCGCATTCTCCGGCGGCGCCATATACAGGCCGACGATCTCGGCCGCCTTGGCCACGAACTCCGGGTCGGTGCTCTCGCACCAGGACTTGCGGCCCGAAAGGTCGATCTTCTGCGCGCGCAGGAAACGCCAGACATACTGCTCGTGGACATCGCACAGTGCGCGGGCCAGCAAAGGCCCCGTCCAGTTCGAGTAGCCCTCAGGCGGCGGCTGATCGAGCATGGCCAGGATGCGCTTCTGGTGCGCCGGGCCATACCTGGGGGCGGCCCCCGCTCACCCGTCTCGTCCAGCCCGGCCAAACGATCCCGCGCATAGCGCACCCGCCACTTCGACGCCGTACCAGTCGTGCAGCCCAAAACGCGGCCGATCTCGCGCGTGGCCGCGCCGCCGGCCGCCAGAAGCACGATCCCGGCACGAAGCCGCATTCGAGCCTCGCTCTTGGTCGAACGCCTCAGCGCATCAAGCACTGTTCGCTCTTCGGCCGTCAGCGTAATCACGGTCGCGGAAGGGACGGTCTTCATCCATAGCGTGAGACCGCATGTTCGGCGGGCTTGGTGGCTCGTCCCTTGTCATGCTGGTCGAGGGTTGGGCCGGTTGGCGGTCCAGAGCCTCAAGCATGGGGGACGAGCCGTGGTGGAGCATACGACGAC
>CAXSDH010000065.1:0-20422 GCA_964235765.1 uncultured Acetobacteraceae bacterium | reverse complement strand
CTAGGTGTTTGGTCCCGGAGTGTCGTGACGCTACTTTGACCCGCGAGGGAGGGGAAGCGCTACGGCAGGCAGTCTTCACGGTTCAGCCCGGTGCGACCGTGAACCCCAGCCGGTCAGCCGTTTCGCGAAGGCTTCGATATCCCTTGCGCGCATAGGTCAGCGGATGAGCACGGGCCGGGTCCTGCTCCGCCTCGACGATCATCCACCCCGCGTATCCCACCTCCGCCAAGGGCGCCAGCGCCGCCGCGAAGTCCACCATGCCATCGCCCGGAACCGTGAACACGCCCGCAACCACGCTGTCCAGGAAGCTCCAGCGGCCGCGGCGCGACGCGTCGTGCACCGCAGCGCGGACGTCCTTGGCATGGACATGATTGATCCTGTGCGCCCAGCGCCGGCTGACCGAGGCCGGGTCGGCGCCGGCGAAGGTCAGGTGCCCGGTGTCGAACAGCAACCCGACATCCGGCCCGGTGCCCGCCATCATGCGGTCCACCTCCTCCGCGCTCTCGATCACAGTTCCCATGTGGTGATGAAACGCGAGCCGCACGCCCTCGCCCGCCATCCAGGCCCCAACCCGGTCCAGCCGGGCCAGGAACACCGGCCACTCCGCCTCCGTCATGCGCGGCCGGTCGGCCACCGGCGTGCCCCGGCTCCCCTGCACCGTGCCCGATGTCTCCGCGAACACCATCACGTTGGCGCCGCAGGCCCGCAGCAGCTCCAGGTGCGGCCGCATCGCCGCGATCTCCGCCTCCACACCGCGGAACCGCAGTTCGGCCCCGTACCATCCTGACACGAAGGCCAGCCCGTAACGCCCGAGCACCTCCAGCAAGGCGGCGGGTTCGGCCGGGAACTTGTTGCCCTTCTCGATCCCGGTGAAGCCTGCCTCCCGCGCCTCCGCGAGGCAAGTCTCGAGCGGCGTCTCCCCGCCCAGCTCCGGCAAGTCGTCGTTGCTCCACGCGATCGGGTTCGTGCCCAGCCGGATGGTCATGAGCGCAGCGCCCCCTCATAGGCCGCCCGAGCCGCCTGCACCTCTGTCCGGTCCGACACCTCCGGCACCGCCACGTCCCACCACGCGCCGCCTGCCGCCGTGGTCGTTACCGGATCGGTCTCGATGACGAGCACGCTCGTCCCGCTGGCTTGCCGCGCCCGCGCCAGCGCCGCCTCCAGCCCCGGGACGCCGTCGACGTGCTCCGCCAGGCACCCGAGGCTGCGCGCGTGCGCCGCGAAATCGACCTGACCAGTCGCAGCGAACCGGTTGTTGAACGACGCTCCGCCGCACGCTTGCTGCAACCGGTCGATGCAGCCGAACCCCGCATTGTCCAGCAGCACGACGATCAGCTTGCGCCCCATCCGGACGGCCGTCTGCAGCTCGGAGTTCATCATCAGGTAGCTGCCATCGCCGACCATCACGAACACCTCGCCCTCCGCCCGCGCCATGCGGACGCCCAGGCCCCCGGCGATCTCGTATCCCATGCACGAAAACCCGTACTCGACATGGTACCCACCGGGCCGCGCCGTGCGCCACAGCTTGTGCAGCTCCCCCGGCAGCCCGCCCGCCGCGCAGACGACGACGTCCTCGGCCCGGGCCGCACGCCCCACCGCCCCGATCACCTGGGCGTCCGTGGGCGCCTGGTCCCCCGTCGCCATGGCGAGCGCGGCATCCACCTCGCCAGTCCAGTTCTTCACCACCCCCGCCGCGCGCGCGCGCCAGGCCTCGGGAACCGTGTGCTCCCCCAGCGCCGCCCCAAGCTCCTCCAGCACGCGACCGGCGTCGCCCACCAGCCGCATCCCCCCGTGCTTCGCGGCATCGGCCCCCTGCACGTTCAGGTGCAGCGTCGCCGCCCCGCCCGGCAGCAATCGGCGCGACCCCGTCGTGAAGTCCTGCAGCCGCGTGCCGATCGCGAACACGAGGTCCGCCTCCTGCGCCAGCGCGTTCGCCGCCGAACTCCCGGTCACCCCGATCGCGCCCACCGAGCACGCGTGATCCCACGCCAGCGCGCCCTTGCCGGCCTGGGTCTCCGCGACCGGGATGGAGGTCCGCGTCACGAACTCCGCCAGCGCAGCCGTCGCCCCCGAATAGTGCACGCCTCCCCCGGCCACGATCAGCGGCCGCCGCGCGCGCCGCACCATCTCCACCGCCCGCCCGAGCTCCCAGGCGTCCGCACCGGGCCGCCCAGGCCGGTGCACGATGGGTGCGAACATCGCGGTCGGATAGTCGAACGCCTCCGCCTGCACATCCTGGCACAGGCTGATCGTGGCCGGGCCGCACGCCGCCGCATCCGTCAGGACCCGCAACGCGGCCGGCAACGAGTCGATGAGCTGCTCCGGCCGGGTGATCCGATCGAAGTAGCGCGATACCGGGCGGAAGCAGTCGTTCACGCTGGCCGTCGCGTCGCCCCAGTCTTCCGTCTGCTGCAGCACCGGGTTCGGCCGCCGGCTGGCGAACACGTCGCCTGGCAGGAACAGCACCGGCAACCGGTTCACGTGCGCCAGCGCCGCCGCGGTCAGCATGTTGGTGGCGCCTGGCCCGATCGAGCTGGTGCATGCCATGAAGCGCCGCCGGTTGCTCGCCTTGGCGAACCCGATCGCGGCCAGCGCCATGCCTTGCTCGTTGTGTGCGCGGAAGGTCGGCAGGGCGTCGCCGGCGGCATGCAGCGCCTCCCCCAGCCCGGCCACGTTGCCATGCCCGAAGATCGCCCAGCACCCGGCGACCAGCGCTTCGCCTGCCTCCGTGCGCTGCGCCGCCAGGTAGCGCACCACCGCTTGCGCCGCGGTCAGGCGGATGGCCGTCACAGCCGGACCGCCTGCCCCGTGCGGGCGCTCAGCAGCGCCGCATCCGCCAGCGCCAATGCCGCGCGTCCGTCCGAGAAGCTCGCCAGCGGCGGCCGGCCGGTCTCGACGCACTGCACGAAGTGGTCGATCTCCGCGCGGTAAGCCTCGGCGTAGCGCGCGATGAAGAAGTCCTGCACCGGGTCCCGCGCCCCGGTCGCCCCGGCGCCCCACGCCTCGACAGTCGTATCATGGCGATTGCCTGCCTGAAGCATTCCCAGCGCGCCGAACACCTCGATCCGCTGGTCGTAGCCATACGCGCAGCGCCGGCTGTTGTTGATGTGTACCAGCGCGCCAGATGCCGCCCGCAGCACGATCATCGCCGCATCGTAATCCCCCGCCGCCCCGATCGCCGGGTCCACCAGGTTCGCCCCGGCCGCGAACGCCTCGACAATGTCGCCCGCGAGGTATCGCGCCATGTCGAGGTCGTGGATCGTCATGTCCCGGAAAAGCCCTCCGGACCCTGCCACGTACTGCGCCAGCGGCGGCGACGGGTCCCGGCTGGTGATCACCACCTGCTCCAACGCGCCGATCTCGTGCAGCCGGTCCCGCAAAGCGCGGAAGCTCGGGTCGAAGCGGCGGTTGAACCCGATCATGACGAGCGGGCTCGATGCGCCGATCACGGCCCAGCACCGGTCCACGCGCGCAATGTCCAAGTCCACCGGCTTCTCGCACAGCACCGCCTTGCCCGCCTGCGCCGCCCGGGTGATCAGGTCCACATGGGTATCGGTGGCACTCGCGATCAGCACCGCCCCGATGCCGGGATCGGCCAGGATGGCGTCCACGCTGCCAGCGACCCTGGCGCCGGTCGCCGCTCCGACCTCCGCCGCCGCGGCCTCCACGATGTCGAAGCAGGCCGCCAGCCGTGCGCGGGGATGCGCGGCGATCGTCGCCGCGTGCACCCGCCCGATGCGCCCGCAGCCCACCAAGCCGAAGTTCAGCAACGCCGGTTCCTTCCCATCAGGGTCATCCCCCGTTACGCTATTATGAAAGCGAATAGACCGCGCGCCGAATGCGCGGGCAAGGGAGGGCTGACATGTCCAACGCATGGTTCGCGCTGGCCGCGGCCGCGGCGCTCGCGCTGTGCTCGGGCCGGACGCAGGCGGCCGAGAACGTCGTCGTCTACTGCGGCGTGAACGAGGCCTGGTGCCGCGCCGCCTCCGTCGAGTTCGAGAAGAAGACCGGCATCCACGTCGACATGACCCGGCAGAGCGCCGGCGAGATATTCGCCCGCCTCCGCGCCGAGCGCGCCAACCCCCGCGCCGACATTTGGTTCGGCGGCACTGGCGACCCGCACCTCCAGGCGGCCTCAGACGGCCTGCTCGAACGCTACGAATCGCCATTGCTTGGCCAGCAGCAGGATTGGGCGCAGAACCAGGCCAAGCGCTCGGGCTACCAGACCGTCGGCATCTACATGGGCGCGCTCGGCTTCGGGTACAATGCCGACGACGTCGCCAAGCGAAAGCTCGCCGTCCCCGCATGCTGGGCGGACCTGCTGAAACCGGCCTTCAAAGGGGAGATCCAGATGGCCGACCCCAACGCCTCCGGCACGACCTGGACGATGCTCGCGACTCTCGTGCAACTCATGGGCGAGGAAAAGGCCTTCGACTACCTCAAGGCGCTCGCCAAGAACATCGACCACTACACGACCGCCGGCGCCGCCCCGGCGCAGGCGCTGGGCCGGGGCGAGGTCATGATCGGCATCGCCTTCCAGCACGACGTCGTGGACAGCGCCCGCCAATACAAGCACGTCCGGGTCGTCTCCCCCTGCGAGGGCACCGGCTACGAGATCGGCTCCCTCAGCATCATCAAGGGCGCTCGCCACCCGGCGGAAGCGAAGGCCTTCTACGACTGGGCCCTGAGCGCGGAGGCGCAGGCCATCGCCGGACGAAACAACTCCTACCAGGTGCCGTCCAACACCGCGGCCCCGACCCCGCCCGAGGCGCCCGACCTCAGCAAGATCAAGCTGATCGACTACGACTTCGCCAAGTACGGCTCGGCCGCCGAGCGGACCCGACTGCTGTCCCGCTGGACCCGGGAGATCAAGAACGGCGGCTAGGAGCGTGGCGCGCGGCGCAGCGGGGCATCCGGCCGGCGCCCCCTGGCCCTGGCTCGCCGCGGGGGCCGCCGCCCTGCTGGCGCTGCCATGGTACGGTCTCGAAGGAGCCGGCCCCGCCCTGCCGGCGGCCGGTCACGCCCTGCTCGGGCAGGCCACACTCGTCCCGCTGCTGCTCCCGGTGCTGCTCGCCGGGCTCGCATCCGGGCTGGCAGGGGCGCGCCAGCCGCGCCTCATGGTCACGGCGGGGGCCGCCGGGCTCGCGTACCTATGGCTATGCTCCGGCTGGGCTGGGCAAGCGGCGCTGGGCTGGGGGGCGCTGCTCTACGCCGCCGCGATGCTCATGGTCGTCTGCCATGGGCTGGCCTGGCAGGGCTGGTGCCGCGGCGAGGTGTTCGTCGTCGCCTCCATCGCCGGCGTCGGCGCCGCCATCCTGGTGTTCGTGTTCTATCCGGTGTCGTGCGTCCTGGTGTCCGCGTTCCGCAACGACGCCGGGCAGTTCGACCTCGGCTTGTTCGCCGCCAAGATCACGGACAGCTCCATCTGGGGCCTTGGGTGCCTGCAAGGCGGGCGCAATTGCGGCGTCGCCTTGAATTCGCTGGCCCAGGCCTCCCTCGTCGGCGTGCTCAGCACCACACTCGGCTTCGCCTTCGCCCTCGTCTCGGCGCGCACGCGCTTCCCGTTCAAGCGGCTGCTGTCCATCATGTCGATCCTGCCGGTCATCACCCCTCCCTTCGTCATCGGTATGGCGCTGATCCTGCTGTTCGGCCGCTCCGGCATCGTCACTACCGCGCTCTCCGAGTGGTTCGACATGCCGCGCAGCCGCTGGCTCTATGGCATGCCCGGCCTCACCATCGCTCAGGTGCTGGCCTTCACCCCCATCTCCACCCTCGTGCTCGTCGGAGTCCTCAAGGGGGTCAGCCCGAGCCTCGAGGAGGCGAGCCAGACGTTGCGCTCGGGCCCCTGGCGCACCTTTTGCTGCATCACCTGGCCGCTGATCCGCCCCGGCCTGGCCAACGCCTTCCTCATCGCGTTCATCGAGAGCCTGGCGGACTTCGGCAACCCGATCATGCTGGGCGGCAACTTCCGCGTGCTGTCCGTGTCCGTCTATTTCGCCGTGGTGGGCGCCGCACAGGACCAGGGCCAGGCGGCGGTGCTGGCCATCGTGCTGCTGTTCTTCTCGCTGTCGGCATTCCTGCTGCAGCGGGCCTGGACCGGCCGGCGCAGCTACGTGACCGTCACCGGCAAGGGCGATGCGGGGCTGCCCGCACGGTTGCCGCCCGCGGTGGCCGCGGCCTGCCTCGCCGTCGTGCTGCCCTGGGTCGTCCTGACGGCGGCGGCGTATGGCATCATCCTGTTCGGCGGCTTCGTGAAGGCCATCGGGTCGGACAACAGCTTCACGCTCGAATACTTCCTGACCGCCTTCTCCGTCAGCCACGGCGCGTTCGGCTGGCAGTTCACGGGGTCCGCCTGGAATTCGCTGCTGACGACGCTGCGCGTCTCCCTCCTCGCCATGCCGCTCACCGCGGGAATCGGCATTCTCACGGCCTATCTGCTCAGCCGGCAGCGGTTTGCCGGGCGGACGCTGTTCGAGTTCATGACCATGCTGAGCTTCGCCATCCCCGGAACCGTCGTCGGCATCAGCTACATCCTGGCGTTCAACGTGCCGCCGCTCGAGCTGACCGGGACGGGCCTGATCCTCGTCATCGCCTTCGTGTTCCGCAACATGCCGGTGGGCATCCGCGCGGGGCTTGCGAACCTCAGCCAGATCGACCGCAGCCTGGACGAGGCGTCGCTCACGCTGGGGGCCCGCTCCGCGCATACGCTGCGCCGGGTCGTGCTGCCGCTGCTGCGCCCGGCTGTCGCGACAGCGATGGTCTATGCCTTCGTCCGCGCCATCACCAGCGTCAGCGCCGTCATCTTCCTGGTCGGCGGCGAGTACAGCCTCGCCACCGTCTATATCGTCCGCCGGGCCGAGTTCGGCGAGTTTGGGCTTGCCATCTGCTACTCGGCGGTGCTGATCGCCATCATGGTGGTCGCCCTGCTCGGCATCCAAGCGGTGGTCGGCGAACGGCGGATCGGGCGGCGCAGCCGCGTAGGAGCCGCATGACCCAGCCCGCCCCATTCGAAGGCCCGGCCGTCGAGTTCCGCCACGTCACCAAACGCTACGGCGCGGCGATTGCCGTGGACGACGTCGGCTTCCAGATCGCGCGCGGCACGCTGGTGACGCTGCTCGGCCCCTCCGGCTGCGGCAAGACGAGCACGCTGCGGCTGGTGGCCGGGCTGGAGCAGCCGACGACCGGCCAGGTGCTGATCGGCGGGCAGGACGTGACCATGCAATCTGCCGCGGACCGCGACGTGAGCATGGTCTTCCAGTCCTATGCGCTGTTTCCGCACATGACCGTGCTCGAAAACGTTTGCTACGGCCTGCGCGCCTCCGGCATCGCGCGCACGCGTTCGGCCGCTATGGCGGCGGAGAAGCTGGCGGCGGTCGGTCTCGCCGGATTCGAGGCCCGCCTCCCAAGCGAGCTGTCGGGCGGCCAGCAGCAACGGGTCGCGGTCGCCCGCGCCATCGTGCTGGAACCGCAGGTGCTGCTGTTCGACGAGCCGCTGTCCAACCTCGACGCCAAGCTGCGCCGCCGCGTCCGCGCAGACATCCGCGCGCTGCAGCAGCAGCTTGGCCTGACCGTCGTCTACGTCACGCACGACCAAGAGGAGGCACTGGCCGTCTCCGACCGCATCATCGTCATGCAGAGCGGCCGAATCGTGCAGGACGGGACGCCACGCACCTTGTACGAGCAGCCGGCTAACGGCTTCATCGCCGACTTCATCGGCAACGCGAACCTGTTGCCGGTGACCCTTCCGGCCGGGGACGACGGCGCCGGGATCAGGCTGGGCACGCTGTCGCTGCAATTGCCGCACCGGGGGGTGCCACCCGGGCCCGCGCGCCTGGCCGTCCGGCCGAACGGTTTCACCCTGCACGCAGGCCCGCCGCGGGCGGGCGAGGCGCCCGGCCGGATCGGCAAGGCCGCCTACCTCGGGAGCCACATGGAATACGAAGTCACGGTCGAGGGCGTCGCGGAGGACGTCCTGATCGTCGACTCCGGCGTCGTCGCCCCCTTCACCCCGGGCGACGCGGTGGGTGTCGCGATCCTGCCGGGCGCCGCCGCCGTCGTCGCGGCATGATGGACGGCATCCGCGCCCGGCATGATGCGGCGATCGACCTCGCGGTCCAGGCCGGGGCGCTCGCGGCCTCGATGCGGTACGGCCTCGGCCCGCTTGAGGCGAAAAGCCCGATCGATTTCTGTACGGAGGCCGACCGGGCGGTGGAGCGTCTGTTGACCGAGGCGCTGCGGTCGCGGTTCGGCGAGGCCGTCATCGGCGAGGAATACGGCGGCGAGCCGAGCGGCAGCGTCTGGCTGATCGACCCCATCGACGGCACGACCGAATACATCCACGGTACCAGACGTTGGTGCGTCTCGATGGCCTATGTCCGGGATAACGTGATCGAGCTCGGGGTGATCTACGCGCCGGCCGAGGACCGGCTGTTCACCGCCATTCGCGGCGGGGGCGCGTTCCTCAACGGTCGCCGCATGTGCGTCAGCAACCTGCGCCACGGGGCCGCGCCCGTGATCGAGGTGGGCTGGTCCGACCGGCGACCGATCGCCGCCTATGGGGCATTGCTGGAGCGCCTCTACGCGGCCGGGCTGGAATTCCGACGCCACGGCTCGGGCGCGCTGGCGCTGGCCGACGTCGCAGCCGGGCTGAACGACGGCTACATTGAGCTGCACATGAACGCCTGGGATGCGCTCGCCGGCATCCTCCTGGTGCAGGAGGCGGGTGGCTGTTGCAACGAGTTCCTGGCCGATGACGGGCTGACAGCCGGGAACCTGCTGGTAGCCGGCACGCCGGAGGTCTGGGCGCGGCTGATGAACGCCGTCCACGCCTGCAAGTGAGATGCCGGTGGTAGTTTCCTTGGGCATCGAGGAATCGTGGTGCATACTGCATGAGGAGATGAGCGGTTTCGCCGGAGGATGCATGCGATCGGCGCCATTCGTCGTACTGGCGACACCGTGGAAGCCGAGATCAGCCGCACGCCCCTGCGCAACCCGGTGATTGCCGAACGGCGTAGGAGCAGCCATGGAATTGATGTCACTCGGGTATGTCGGCGTTCGGTCATCCCGCCTCGACGACTGGTCGGACTTCGCGACAGAGTTGCTCGGCATGCAGCCGACGGACCGTGCCGGCCGCGTGCGCGCGTTCCGCATGGACGACCGGCGGCAGCGCCTGATCGTGACGGGGGACGAGGGAGAGGGCCTCGGCTTCCTGGGCTGGGAGGTTGCCGACGCCGCCGCCATCGACGGGTTGGGGGCGAAGCTCGAGGCAAACGGCGTTGCAGTGCGCCGGGGAAGCGCGGCGCTCGCCGACGAGCGTCATGTGGCCGGGCTGCTCGTCTTTGCCGACCCGGCTGGCAACCGGCTTGAGGCGTTCCATGGCCCCGCCATCGCCGATCGGCCCTTCGCGCCGGGGCGGCCGATCTCAGGCTTCCGCACCGGGCCTTTCGGCATGGGCCACGTGGTCCTGCACGTCGTCGATGTCGAGCCGCTGTTGCCGTTCTACCGGGACATTCTGAGCTTCCGGATCTCGGATTACGGGCACACGCCCTACAAATTGTATTTCTTCCACCTGAACGGCCGACACCACAGCTTCGCGATGGTCGGGTCGGGCCAGGCCGGGTTCCACCATTTCATGGTGGAGTTGCAGAGCGTCGATGACGTGGGGCAGGGCTACGATTTGGCGCAGCTTGACCCGGACCGCATCGCCTACACGCTGGGTCGCCACTCCAACGACCACATGATGTCGTTCTACGCTCACACGCCTTCCGGCTTCTTCGTGGAGTACGGCTGGGGCGGACGGACCATCGATCCCGAGACCTGGGTACCGCACGAAACCTTTGATGGCCCGAGTTTCTGGGGTCATGAACGCCTGCACATGCCGCCCGAGGGGCGGGCGAGGTTGCGGGAGATGCGGCTGGACGCTGCGCGCCGGGGTGTCCGCGCGCCCTTGGCGGGCTGCCCCTGGCTCGATGCGGTGATCAGCCGGGAGTAGAAGGCTCCTCGCCCTGCAGTGCGCCCGGGTCCGCCTGGGCGAACGACATGGAAACGCTGTCCGCCGCGGCGACCGCTTGGACGATACGGTCCCGCGCAGCCTTGGCAATATGGACGACGGTGGCGGTATCGGTCGTCCGGTAGCGAGCGGCGTTGAGCACCAGCACGAGGCTCGCCGGCGCCAGGGCTAGCACGAGCGGGACGGCGACGCCCACATTGACGTCGTCCAGCTCACCGAGGGAGAGCGCGAAGCCGGCGCGGCGGATCTGCTTCAAGGAGGAACGGATGTCCTCCCATGACTGGCCGATGGTCGAGGCGGTGAGACCCTCGGCATGATCTTTGACGATCCGCCGTTGGCGGCTGCCGGAAAGGGCCGCAAGGATCACCTTCGAACCGGCTCCCCGGAACAGCGGCATCTGGCGGCCGCGGCTGTAGCTGATCGTCCACAGATTTGGCGGTACGCCGTCGCCTACCTGTTCATGAACTGCGCGCTTGGGGCGCAACCCTGGCTGCCGGTGCTGTTTGCGCCGTTGAGACCGTCCGCCATCTCTGGGCGATGCCGGCCGCATCCATTACAGAAACGGAGCGTCCAGTCGGGATTGCGCCGATCACCTGCATCGGGCTTGTGGGAAGCTTTGTTGCACCGATCGTGACCGGCTGGTTGAAGGATGCGTCCGGAAGTTACGCCGGCGGCATGTACTTGGCGGCCGCGGGGATCGTTCTCGGGGCGTTGACGGCGCTCCTCGCTGCCAGGACCCTGTCCCAGCGCGCGGTCGGCCTGCCGCACCAGCCGGAGAACACCTGAGCGCCGGCGTTCGCTCACGGCCCACGCTCCAGTATTGGCTCCGGTCGGATCAAACGGGAGGATAAGAATAAGATGGATCACGGCACGGCCCATGGCCTCGACGAGGCGCGCTGCTGCCGAGGATCTCTCATATGACGGCCCGGATGCGCTGCGTGCGGCCTTCGATGGCTTGCTGCGCAATCCCTCCGCCCTGGCGTGGAGGGACGCCGAGCTCTTCTGGGGTGAAAAGATGTGGCGCTGAGCCTGGACCGAGGGATCGTCTGGCCAGTGGCCGCTGCCCGAGATAGCGAGGAGTTCTCCATGGAGTACGATGCCGGGATCGTCGGGTATGGGCCGGTCGGGGCGACCCTGGCCACGCTGCTCGCCAAGCATGGCCTCTCCGTCGTCGTGCTCGAACGGGACGCCGAGCCCGCGGCGCATCCGCGGGCCGGGCACTTCGACGCGGAAGTCATGCGAGTGCTGCAAGCCGCCGGCATCGCCGACGCGCTCGCTCCAACCCTGCGCGTCGGCGTCGGCATGAAATTCGTTTCGGCCGATGGACGCTTGCTGCTGGACTGGCCGCGGCCACAGGAGATCGGCGCGCAGGGCTGGTACGCCAGCTACCGCTTCTTCCAGCCGACGCTCGAGCGGCTGCTGCGGGCGGAGTTCGCACGGCTGTCGCCGAACCCGGCGCGGCTGCGGTGCGACACCTACGCCCTCGACGAAGATGCGGACGATGTCACGGTCAGGTTCGAGACCTCAGCCGCGGGGTGCTGGAACAGGTGCGCTGCCGTTACGTCGTCGGATGCGACGGGGGCCGGTCGACCGTGCGCCGCTTCATGGGTTCGCCCAACAAGGACCTCGGCAGCCACGAACGCTGGCTGGTCGTCGATGTCATCATGACCGCGCAGGTCGAAGGCCTCGAGCCGGCAACGGTGCAGATCTGCGACCCGATGCGTTCGGTCACCGTCGCACAGGGCGCGGGAGACCGCCGGCGCTGGGAATTCAAGCTGGTCCCTGGCGATGACCCGGCGCGCATGACCCAGCCGGACCTCGTTTGGGCGCTGCTCTCGCGCTGGATCAAGCCGGACCAGGCCAAGCTGGAGCGAGCCGTCGTCTATACCTTTCATGCGACGATCGTGGATGGCTGGCGACGCGGCCGCTTCCTGCTCGCGGGCGACGCGGCCCATCAGATGCCGCCCTTCATGGGGCAGGGCCTGTGCTCCGGCATTCGCGACGCGTCGAACCTCGCCTGGAAGCTCGCGGCGGTGCTGCGCGGGGAGGCCGCCGACGCCCTGCTCGACAGCTATGAGGCGGAGCGCGGACCGCACGTGCATGCCTTCATCCGCGAGGCGATTCGCCTGGGAGACATCATCCAGGCTACCGGGCCGGAGGTGGCCCGCCGCGACCAGCAGATGGCATCGAACCCGGAGTTCCTGAAGACCATCACGCCGCGGCTTGGCCCCGGGCTTCAAGGCCACGCCCCGGCGCCGGCCGGCACGCTGGCGCCGCAACCCCGGCTAGCCTCGGGTGCCAGGCTGGACGACGAGATCGGCGACCGGTTCGTCCTGCTCACGACGGGCGAGTTCGGGGCCGAGTTGGAGGCGGAGAACAACTGGTCGGTGCGATGGCCCGACGTCGCCCTTGTCGCCGGGGAGGCATCCTTGTGGCTGGACGAGGTCGGGGCACGCGCAGCGCTCGTGCGGCCGGACCGCTACGTGCTTGGCGTAGCTGACACCGTGGACGATGTCCTTCGCCTGCTGGAGGCCTTGCCGCTGCATCGGAGGGCGCAGGCCGCATGATCCGGCACATGCAGCGCGAGTTGGCGCCGATCCCCGGCCCCTCCGGCCTGGACGAGGAAGGATTGAAGGAGTTGGAGGCAGCGCGCCGTGCGCTGCCGATCCAGCGCCTGATCGGTAACGGGATGGACTACGCCGACGCTGCCGGGCTGCATGCAGCGGCGGCGCGCGGGTTTGCCTGGACCGGTGCGGCCTGCTGGGCCGGGGAAGCGAACCTGCAACGCGCCCGGGCGGCAACGGGCCGCGTGACGAAACGCCGGCACCTGTTCCACGCGGCCGCTTGCTTCCGGTTCGCCCAATCCGTGCTGATGCGCGACACGCCCGAAAAGGCGGCGATCTACATCCGCGCGCTGGAGGCGTTCACCGGCGGCGCCGAATTGGCGGAGCCTGCCTATGACAAGGTCTCCATCCCCTGGGCGGGCGGGCCGCTGCTCGGCTGGCTGATCCGGCCAGTGGGCGTTTCTGCACCGCCCGTCGTCATCACCTTCGGCGGCGCGGACGGGTGGCGGGAGGAGTACCATAACGGCGCACTGGCGCTTCGCGACCGTGGTGTCGCCACCCTGCTTCTGGACGGCCCGGGCCAGGGCGAAACGCGCATATTGGGCCACGTTCGATTTCCGCTGGGTGGCGAGCCGACCCCTATCGAAGGCGCGTTTTCGGCTGTCGTGACCTTCCTGTTGAGGGACTCGCGCGTCGGCGAACGCGTGGGTATCTGGGGTAACAGCCTGGGCGGCACGCTGGCCGCGCTGACCGCATCGGCGGACCATCGCCTGACTGCGTGCTGCGTGAACGGCGGCTCCGCGGACCCAGTTCGCATGCTTGCGCGGTTTCCCCGGCTGGCGACCCGCCTCGGCGCCATGACCGGAGTCGTCGGGTCCGATGCTGCGCGCGATATGCTTCAGGCGTTGACGCTGCCGCCCGAGGCGAACCGAATTACGTGCCCCTTGCTGGTGCTGCATGGCGGCGCCGATCCGCTGTTTTCGGTGGAAGAGGCTGTCGCCATCGCTCAGGGGGCGCCCGCCGCAGACCGGCAGGTTTTGCTGTGGGACGACGGCGACCACTGTCTTTACAATCACACTTTTGAAAAGCACGCTTTGATTGCCGACTGGTTCTCCGCGCGTCTTGGCGCGAATGTGGTATAGGATCCTAGACTGCTGCCGAACCGGCTAGACCGCCATTGCACGTCCGCTGTCAGCCACCAGCTCCGTGCGCTGGAGACATCCATCAACCTGCCGCTGACGGAACGGCAGGGTCGGCGCCTACGGTTGACGGAGGCCGGGCGCCGCTATGTCGATGCGGTACGGCCCGGGCTGCTGCTGCTGAGCGCGACCGACCAACTCTGCATGCCCGCACCCGGTCGCTGGGTGCTGCTTAGCGCGCTGCCGCTGATCGCCCAGTGCACCGCGGGCGTCGTCGGCTCGTTCCCCGCCCTGAACGCCCGGCCCGAGGCGGCCCTCGGCGAGTGGATCCGGCGCATCCAGGACGCCCTGGCCGATTGGGACGCGCGGCATCCGGACAGCCCGGCCGCGCCGTTCGCCGTCAACCAGATCGTCCACCGCAGCAACACCCGGCTCGAGCACGACATCGAGGCCTGCGTGCGCCACAGGGCGCCGCTGGTCATCACCTCGCTGGGCGCGCGCCCAGAGGTGAACGAGGCCGTGCACGGCTATGGCGGCCTGGTGCTGCACGACGTCATCAACGACCGGTTTGCCCGCAAGGCGATCGAGAAAGGCGCCGACGGGCTGGTCGCGGTCGCCGCCGGCGCGGGCGGCCATGCCGGCACGCTGTCGCCGTTCGCGCTGATGCAGGAAATCCGCGCCTGGTTCGATGGGCCGGTGGCCCTCTCCGGCGCCATCGCCGGCGGCGCCGCGGTGCTCGGGGCGCAGGCGATGGGGGCGGACCTCGCCTATGTCGGCAGCGCCTTCATCGCCACCGCGGAGGCCAACGCCGCCGCGCCCTACAAGCAGGCGCTGGTCGATGGCGGGGCGGACAGCATCGTCTATACGAACTTGATCACTGGCGTGTACGGCAATTATTTGCGGGCGAGCCTGGTCGCCGCCGGGCTCGACCCCGACAAACTGCCGGTGTCCGACGCATCGAAGATGGATTTCGGGCCGGACCGCAAGCGGGCCTGGAAAGACATCTGGGGGTCCGGCCAGGGCATCGGCGCGGTGGACGCGGTGGTGCCCGCGGCCGAACTGGTGGCGCGGCTCGCGCGCGAGTATGCGGCGGCACGCGCCCGGCTGGAGACACTGCACGTCCGCTAGGGCATCCTGCCCGGACAGGCCTCGCCGCTTGGGAGGACATGGAATGCGATACGCACTGGTTTTGCTGGCGTGCCTCCTCGTCCGGCCTCTCTGGGCGCAGCCCATCCTCGATGCCGCGGCCGTGCCCCGGCTGAGCGAGGCGGGGCGGGCGAGCCACGCTTCGCAACCGAAGCGTCGCCCCCCTCCGCCCGCTAGACCATATTAGGACAATGCCCATGCACCGCCGCACCCTGCTCGCCGCCACGGCAGCCCTCGCCGCACCCCGGATTGCCCGTGCCCAGGCCGCGCGCACCCTGCGCTTCATCCCGCAGGCCGATCTCTCGACGCTCGATCCGCACTGGAACACCGCCTACGTCACCCGCAATCACGGGTTCATGGTGTTCGACACGCTGTATGGCCTGGACGGCAAGCTGCAGGCCTCGCCGCAGATGGTGGGCGGCCATGTGGTGGGCGACGACGGCAAGCGCTGGACCCTGACACTCCGCGACGGACTGCGCTGGCACGACGGCAGCCCGGTGCTGGCGCGGGACTGCGTGGCCAGCATCCGGCGCTGGGGCGCCAAGGACACGTTCGGGCAGGCGCTGCTGGCCGCCACCGACGAACTGTCGGCGCCTGACGACCGCACCATCCTGTTCCGGCTGAAGCGTCCCTTCCCGCTGTTGCCCGACGCGCTGGGCAAGTCCGGCGTGTACATGCCGGCCATGATGCCGGAGCGGCTGGCGCGCACCGAGCCCACCACGCAGGTTACGGAGATGGTGGGCAGCGGCCCCTACCGCTTCCTCGCCGCCGAGCGCGTGCCCGGCGCCCGCGCCGTCTACGAACGCAACAGCGCCTATGTGCCGCTGGCGTCGGGGACGCCCGATTTCACCGCCGGGCCGAAGGTGGCGCACCTGGACCGGGTGGAGTGGCTGACCACGCCGGACCCGGCCACCGCGGCGGCCGCGCTGCAGAACGGCGAGGTGGACTGGTGGGACTTCGCCAGCGCCGATCTGCTGCCGCTGCTGCGGCGCAACAACCGGCTCGAGGTCAAGGTGCTGGACCCGCTGGGCTCCATCGGCTTCATGCGGCTGAACCACCTGCAACCGCCCTTCAACAACCCGGCCATCCGCCGCGCGCTGCTCGGCGCGGTGAACCAGGCGGACTTCATGACGGCGGTCATGGGCACCGACAGGGCGATGTGGCGCGACGGCTGCGGCGTGTTCACGCCCGGGACGCCGCTGGCCAGCGACGAGGGCGTGGCGCCGCTGCTCGGCCCCCGCGACTATGCGCGCGTGCGGGCGGAAATGGCCGCCGCCGGCTACACGGGAGAGAAGGTCGCGCTGATCGCGCCGACCGATTTCCCGAACCTCAAGGCCATGGCCGACGTGGGCGCCGACATGATGCAGAAGGCGGGGCTGGTGGTGGACTATCAGGCGCTGGACTGGGGCACTGTGCTGACCCGGCGCGCCAGCAAGGCGCCGGTGGACCAGGGCGGCTGGAGCGCCTTCTTCACCTTCGGCGCCGGCGCCGACCAGTCGAGCCCGGCCGCGCACCTGGCCTTGCGCGCCAATGGCGCGAATGCCTGGTTCGGCTGGCCCGACGACCCCGAGATCGAGACGCTGCGCGACGCCTGGTTCGCCGCCCCCGACCAGGACGCCCAGAAGCCGATCGCCCGCGCCCTGCAACGGCGGGCGTTCCAGACGGTGCCGTTCATCCCGCTGGGCCAGTACTTCCAGGCAACGGCGTACCGGACGAGCCTCAAGGGCGTGCTGAACGGGTTCGCGACGTTCTGGAACGTCCAGAAGGAAGGGTGAGCACGCCTGGCTTCACACCTTAGCTGGGAGCAGGTAGGTTCCTGTCCGGCCTGGAGTCGGTTGCCCATGCGTCTTTTCGCGGTTCTAATCGCTCTTTCGCTAGGCGCATGCGCGTCCACCGGGTCGATCGACTATGTGCCGACCGCGGTTGCGGTGCCGGGGCCGCCGGCTGCCATTTCGGCAGTAGCGGTGGTCGACAGCCGCGACGAGAAACCGAACCGGATCGCTACGATCCGGGGCGGCTACGGCAACCCGGTCTATGTCCTGGACCTTGATAAGCCGGTCGCCGACGCAGTCTCTGCAATCGTCAGCAAGGCGTTGCTGGCCCGCGGCATGCTCTCGCCGCCCGGCGTCGCGCCCTACCGAATGCAGATTGTCATCCGCGCGCTGTATGGCAATCAGTATCTGTCCCAGAACGCCTATGTCGACATGGACCTGCTGGTCTACGATCGCTCTGGACAGACGGTCTACCAGGACACGATCAAAGACCACGCCGAGGAAGGTGCGTTCTTCAAGTCAGGCGCCTTCGCAGACATCAACGAACTGGGCAAGTTCGTCCAGACGTTGCTGAATACGGCGGTGGATCGGTTGCTGGACAAGCCCGCGCTCCGCGCCGTGCTTCGTGCGGCCTCGGCTGCGGGCCGGCCCGCAGCCTGACCGGGCCTCTTACACCTGCAGCATGAATCCTCGCTAGATATCCTTCTCGTCCGCCTCCGCCTCGACCTCGATATCCGTGGTGATCGCGTCCGCGTCGTCCTCGAGGTCCGAGGTGTCCTCCAGGACGTCCTCCTCGGCCTCGTCCTCGACGGCCTCCACCTCGGTGTCCGCGTCCTCCAGGCCGGGGGCGGGCGCCTTTTTGATCGGGCGCTTCTCTTCGACCACGTTGCCGCCGGCGCGGCGGGGGCGGGGCTGTTCGATCGGCTGCTCGGTGCCGCACTTCGGGCACACGGCGGGCACCTTGCCCAGATCGTAGAACCGTACGCCGTCCGTCACGCAGACGCGTTTCGTGCCGAGTTCAGGCTTCGCCATCACTTACCTCAAATCACTTGGTCCACCATCGGCGGCGGCGGGCCATGCCACCCCTGGGCGGCGCTGTCAAACCAGGGGTTCACATGGTAAGCGGCCCGGCATGCAGCACGCCCCGCGCCCCCTGACCGCCCGCCGCCCCGCCGCGCCGCTCGCCGGCGATATCCGGGTGCCCGGCGACAAGAGCATCAGCCATCGCGCCCTGATGTTCGCCGGGCTGGCCGTCGGCGAGAGCCGCATCGAGGGCCTGCTGGAGGGCGAGGACGTGCTCCGCACCGCCGCCGCCATGCGCGCGCTGGGCGCGGTGGTGACGCAGGACGCGCCGGGCCGCTGGCGCGTGGCCGGGCGGGGCGTCGGCGGCCTGCGCGAGCCCGCGGACGTGCTGGACATGGGCAACTCCGGCACCGCGGCCCGCCTGCTGTGCGGCATCCTCGCCAGCCACGACCTGTTCGCCGTCATGACCGGGGACGCCAGCCTGCGCGGCCGGCCGATGCGCCGGGTGACGGACCCCTTGGCCGCATGCGGCGCCCAGTTCACCAGCCGCGCCGGCGGACGCCTGCCGCTCGCGATCCGGGGCGCGCGGGATGCGTTGCCGATCGAATACCGCCTGCCGGTCGCCTCGGCGCAGGTGAAGTCCGCGCTGCTGCTGGCCGGGTTGAATGCGCCGGGCTGGACCCGGATCGAGGAGCCGGAGCCGACGCGCGACCACAGCGAGCGCATGCTGCGGCATTTCGGCGCGGAGGTGCTGGTGGAGCCGCTCGGCCACGGCCGCGTGGCGAGCCTGCGCGGCCAGCCCGAGCTGCAGGCAGCCGACGTGGTGGTGCCCGGCGACCCCTCGTCGGCCGCCTTCGTGCTGGTGGCCGCGCTCGTCGTGCCGGGCTCGCGCGTCACCCTGCGCGGCGTCGGCCTGAACCCGGCGCGCACCGGGCTGTTCGAGACCTTGCGCGACATGGGCGCCGACCTGCGGATCGAGAACGAGCGCGTGGAGGGCGGGGAGCCGGTGGGCGACATCACCGCCAGCTACACCGGCCTGCGCGGGGTCGACGTGCCCGGGGCGCGGGCGCCCAGCATGATCGACGAGTACCCCGTCCTGGCCGTGGCCGCCGCCTGCGCCACCGGAACGACGCGCATGCTCGGCCTGGCCGAGCTGCGGGTGAAGGAAAGCGACCGCCTCTCCGCCACCGCCGCCCTGCTGGCGGTCAACGGCGCGCGGGCCGAGGTGGAAAACGACACGCTGGTCGTGCACGGCGGCAGCGCCCCCCCGCCGGGCGGGGGCCTCGTCGCCACCCATATGGACCACCGCATCGCCATGAGCGCGCTGGTTCTCGGCCTGGCGAGCCAGGAGCCGGTCGGCGTGGACGATGCCGGCTTCATCGAAACCAGCTTCCCGGGCTTCGCCGACCTGATGCGAGGCCTCGGCGCGGTTATCGCCTGAGCCGGGTTGCATGATTCTGGTTATCGCAATCGACGGCCCGGCCGCGGCCGGCAAGGGCACGCTGGCCCGGCGCCTCGCGGCCGAACTCGGCTTGCGCTACCTCGATACAGGGCTGCTGTATCGAGCCGTGGGACGGCGGGCGCTGGACGCCGGCGCGGACATCGCCGACGCGACCGCCGTGCTGGCGGCCGCCGGCGGGCTCCGGCCCGACGATCTCGTGCGTGCGGACCTGCGCGGCCCCCAAGCCGACGCCGCCGCGAGCGCGGTGGCGCAGTATCCGGGGGTGCGCGCCCTGCTGCTGGACTTCCAGCGCCGCTTTCCCGGCGAGACCGGCGCGGTGCTGGATGGGCGCGACATCGGCACGGTCGTGTTCCCGGGCGCGCCGGCCAAGCTGTTCGTGACTGCCGGCCTCGCCGCCCGCGCCCGCCGGCGGTGGCTTGAACTGGGCGGCTCGCTCGATCATGTCGAGGCCGAGATGCGGCGACGGGACGCGCAGGACAGCCAGCGCGGGGCCGCTCCCCTGCGCCAGGCCGATGACGCCGTGCTGCTCGACACCTCGACCCTCGATGCGGAAGCAGCGTTCGTGAAAGCCATGGAGATTGTGCGGGATCGGACGGGTTTGGCTTGACTTTGGCAGTCGCTATCGTATGTGTGCGCGCCCACTCAACCAGCCCGCCGCATGGCGCGGGCGAGCCGCGGCCCGGACCACCGGGCGGCGCATGCCGATGCTTCCGGCCGCTAGCCGGACCCATTACAGGAACTCCCGACCCACATGGCATCTTCCGCCACTGCCCTTATGGACCGCCCTGCCGCCAGCCCCGCAAGCCCCGCAAGCCACGGCATGGAGGATTTCGCCTCCATGCTCGACGAACAGATGGGGCGTGAAAACAGCTTCGAAGGTTCCGTCGTCACCGGCCGCGTCGTCCGCCTGACCGATGAGTACGCGATCGTCGATGTCGGCCTGAAAAGCGAAGGGCGCGTCGCGCTCAAGGAGTTCGCGGTTCCCGGCCAGGCCCCCGAGGTCAAGCCCGGCGACAACATCGAGCTGTATGTCGAACGCTACGAGGACCGCGACGGCAGCATCGTCCTGTCGCGCGAGAAGGCCCGGCGCGAGGAGGCCTGGACCAACCTGGAGAAGGCGTTCGAGGCGCAGCAGCGGGTGAACGGCACCATCTACGGCCGGGTCAAGGGCGGCTTCACCGTCGATCTCGGCGGCGCCATCGCCTTCCTGCCCGGCAGCCAGGTCGATATCCGCCCGGTGCGCGACGTGGGGCCGCTGATGGGCACGCCGCAGCCGTTCCAGATCCTCAAGATGGACCGCGCCCGCG
>CAXSDH010000064.1:6796-20650 GCA_964235765.1 uncultured Acetobacteraceae bacterium | reverse complement strand
CGTCCGTGTACATGCCGGGCACATTGATGAACCCGATGCCCTGCCGGCTGACGTATGTGCCTTCGGAGATGATGAGCCCGGCGGACGCACGCTGGCCGTAATAAGCCGCCACCAGGTCCGTTGCTGCGCTTTCGGGATTGTCGCCGCGATTTCGCGTCATCGGCGCCATGACGATGCGGTTGGGCAGGTCGAGTGAACCGAGCCGGAAGGGGGTTAGCAGGGGTTGGGTCATGCGAACTCCGTGCGGATGACAAAGCCGGACGCGGTGTTGCATTTCGCAGCCGCATCGCCGCCTCGTCCCTGGTGAGGGTAGCAAAGATGCCGCCACTCTTGCGTCGTTCGATCTTGACGGCGTGGTCATCGTTCCTGGTGAGCGCAACGTCCATGGTGGTCCTTCCAGTCAGACCGGGTCCCAACCGAACACGTCTGCGCTACGGTCGAGCGGCAACAGGCTCTGGCGCAGGGCCGGCAGCGCTTGCTCGGCCACCAGCGCGGGGGTCCAGCCTTCGCCGCGGTGCACGGAGCGCAGCGGGCGGCTCTGCGACATCAGGAATATCTCGTTGTGCCGGGCCGCGAACACCTGGCCGGTAACATCCTTCGCCGCGTCGCTGGCCAGGAACACCGCAAGCGGGGCGTTCTTGTCCGGCGTCATCTGCTCCAGCTTGGCGACGCGCGCCTTCTGCTCCGGCGTCTCGGCCGGGATGCTGCTGGTCATGCGGGACCAGGCGAAGGGGGCGATGCAGTTGCTACGCACGCCGAAGCGCTGCATGTCGAGCGCGATCGACTTCGACAATGCGGTGATGCCGAGCTGGCCGCCGAGTAGTTGGCCTGCCCGGTGTTGCCGACCAGGCCCGACGTGCTGGTCATGTGCACGAAGGCGCCGCTGCCTTGCGCGCGGAAGGGCTCGGCCCGCGGCCAGCTCCGCCATGGCCAGGCCGAGCGTGTAGGTCTTGGCGACCTGGTGGAAGGATACGAACCGGGCGCGGGTCAGGGTGCGCAGGATGTTGAAGCACGTGCTCGTGCTGATACGGGTGCCCCGCGCCACCGCCGCGACGCCCACCGGCGCCGTGCTCGCCGACAGGAACTGCAGGATCCGCAGCGCGTGCACGGGGCGCCGTTCCCCCGCTGGTTCACCGGTGGGGAACTGAACTGGGTCGACACCGTGTTCGCGCACGAGCCGGGCCGCGTCGCCGTGATCGCGGAGACGGAGGCCGGCGCGGTCGAGCGGGTCACCTATGCCGAGTTGCAGGCCCGCGGAGGCGCCTTCGCGGCCGGGTTGGAGGCGATGGGGCTGCGCCGGGGCGACCGGATCGGGCTTCTGATGCAGATGGGGCTCGAGGCGGTCGTGTCGGTGCTGGCGATTTCCGCCATGGGCGCGATCGCCGCTCCGTTGTTCAGCGGATTCGGAGCCGAGGCCATCGTCGCCCGCCTGCAATCCGCCGGCGCGTGCGCGTTGATCGCGACGTCTGGCTTCCACCGCCGGGGCCGCTGGGTCGAAATCATGGCAACCGTCGAAGCCGCGCGGCCGCAACTCCCGGCCGTGCGGTACCTGATCGTGAACGGCCCTGCCTCCCACGCGCTACCGGCGGGTGCGGTGCCATGGCGGTCGGTCGGTCGGCCGGGCACGGCACACATGCCGGCGCGCATGGACCCGAACGACCCGATGATGGTCATCTACACCTCCGGCACCACCGGCAAGCCCAAGGGCGCCGTCCACATCCATGGCGGCTTCCCGCTCAAGATCGCCCACGACGCCGCGCTGCACTTCGACGTCGGGCCCGGCGACGTGTTCTTCTGGCCGGCCGACCTCGGCTGGGTCGCGGGCGCTGGATGAGGCCGGGCAGCCGGTGCGGGACCAGGTGGGGGAGCTGGCGATCCGCGCCCCTTTCGTCGGCATGACGCAGTCGTTCTGGAACGACCGCGAGCGTTATCTTGAAAGCTACTGGCAGCAGATCCCGGGCGTCTGGGTGCACGGCGACTTGGTGCTTCGAACGGCTGACGGCGTGCTGTTCGTGCTCGGGCGGTCGGACGACACGCTGAAGATCGCGGGCAAGCGCGTCGGCCCGGCGGAGATCGAGGACCTGCTGCTCGGCATGGCCGAAATCGCCGAGGCCGCGGCGATCGGCATCGCCGACGCGGTCAAAGGCCAGAGCCTGGTCGTACTCGTGGTGCCATCCGCCACCGGCGCGCTGGCGGCCTCGCTGGAGGCGGCCGTGTCCGCCCGCATCGCCGACCAGCTCGGGCGGCCGTTCCGCCCCGGCCGCGTGCACGTCGTGGCGCAACTGCCGCGCCCCCGCAGCGCCAAGGTGATGCGTCGGGTGATCCGCCGCACCTATGTCGGGCAGGACCCCGGCGCCGGTATTATGATGCTGAGCTTTCGCCTCTTGACGCGATTGCGCAGCATCTCACTGATGAAGAAATCTGACCTTCGCTCCAGCGGATTACGCTGCGCAACAAGGCTTCTGTGCACTGCCATCAACACGGCAATCAAACCGTGACTTACGTTTGAGGGAAACCTGTCGGCGAGTTTCCCCCCTCTTGCGACAGCGTTGAGTGGGGTTGCTTTAAGGAGGCGTATCTACGCGGCTCCGCTCATATGCATCGAGATCCGGTTTGATTTTGCTGAGTGTTGACCAACGAGGGATCCCGGCGCGGCGCTGTTGTAGCGATCAGGGATCGTGTCCCACCACGTGGTGTAGGAGCGATGTTCCTGGGTAGAGCGGGCTACCGGGGTCAGGCAGCCAGAGCTGGCATGCTGACGGCGAGATCATCGATCGTCGGTGCGATGGTTTCCAGGGTCAGGTAGCGGGCGCGCTGCACGGCCCACTCGTCGTTCTGTTCTAGCAGCACCGATCAGCCGGGTGACGGCGGCCTCGTTTGGAAAGATGCCGACGACATCGCTGCGGCGCTTAATCTCGCCGTTCAAGCGTTCGAGGGGGTTCGTGCTGTGCAGCTTGGCCCGGTGCGGTGCGGGGAACCCCATGTAGGCCAGCACGTCGGCCTCTGCGTCGTCCATCAGCTTGGACAGCTTCGGCACTCGTGGCCGGGCTTGGTCGGCGACCTCGCGCCACTGCTTGCGTGCAGCCTCGGCATCGTCCTGGGCGAATGCCGTGCCGACCCAGGCGGAGACGATGGGGCGCTGCGTCTTGCCCGCGTAGGCCAGGGCATTGCGCATGAAATGCACGCTACAACGCTGCCAGGTGGAGCTGAGGATCTTGCTGACCGCGGCCTTCAGCCCCTTGCCTCGCTCACCGCCAAGGAGGTCGACGACGGCGCCAAGGTCGGCGCCTTGCTCGACCAAGTCGCGGGAACCGTGGCCTCGGTCACGGGGGACGGCGGGTACGACCAGGACGGCGTTTACGCCAGCGTGGCCGAGCGTTACCCCGATGCGGGGCGTTGGTGCAGGGAGGCTGCGCCGTTTGTAGTTCGCTCTGGGCGTTCGGATGATCAGGCGCGAACGGAGACGGTTTTGCCTGTCTGGATCATCCGGTTGAGCACGCTGATGCCGATCGCGACCTCTCCTTGCTGACCAGGCAAAATCCTCGCGCGGAGCTTGGGACCGATCAGATGCTTGTATCTGCCCATGGCGGACTCGGCGTGGTTGCGGCGCCCATACCCGGTCGCCCGCCGCCATCCGATGCGGCCTCGCTCGGCCATGAGCCGAATGTGACGGTCACGCGGGCTCTGGCGTCAGGATCGTCCGTGCTCAGCACCGGCCGAGGAACGGGGCGGAATGATCACGTCCGGCGGTGATTGGCGCTGCCGGGCTGCAACGGCCTGGTAGGTGGGATCCTCATCATGGCGCGGTCCCCCGTGACCGAGGCGATATGCCCCTCGACGTCTCGGAGCAGGAGCGGCACTTGTGCTCCGTCTTCGACGCTGCCGTCTGTCAGCACGTGAGCGGCAATCTCGCCGGTGCCGGCGTGACCGCCAGATGCAACTTGCGCCAGTTCCGTCGGGTCCGGCCGTGCTTGGCCGCATTCCATTCGCCCTGGCCGAACAGCTCCAAACCCGCGCTGTCCAACACGAGATGGATCGGGCCGGGGCTCGGTAGCACCCGCGGGCACCGGTCGGCAAACGCTCGTCCACGTCGGCTGAGCGTGGAGTGGTCCGGAACGGACAGATCGAGCCCGAGCAGGCGCAAGATGCTGCCGGCGAATGCCTCGGCCTGGCGCAGGGCCAAGTGGAAGACGAGGCGCAGCGACAGCACGAGTTCGATCGCCAAATCGGAGTAGATCGGCTGGCCGCCTGGCGTGCTTCGCTTCGGCGCCGACCAGCCCGCCACGGCCGCCTCGTCCAGCCACAGCGTGAGGTCGCCTCGGCGCCTCAGCCCTGCCTCGCAGGCTGGCCAGTTGGTGACGCGGTAGCGCGCGCGGGATGCGATGGGCGACGAGCGGCATTGTGCTTGAACGGCATGCCAAGGAAAGTAGCCGCGCAGCCCGCGTCAAGCCACCCGGGCTCCTCCGTGCACCAACGCCATGCTGGACGTCATTCGCGTATGCGGGCATCATTTCCTCAGTTGCCGAAGCGTCCAGACAGGTGGCACGCAGGGCGCCTCAGTGTGGGAACTTCCATGTCCGGTGCGAAAACGGCTAACGCCGACGATGACCTGAAATCCTGGGCCAACCGGGTCCGCAAGCAGCCGATGAACTGCGCCATTGGGGAGGGCGACCGCCGGGCGGAGCTTTTGATGCACCCGTCCCGGGGACCCAAGATGCTTCAAGAGGAGCTCAAGGGCATGGTCCCAAAGCTTCACAAGCCAGCTTACGGGGTCGCGTTCATGCGCGATGCTTCAACGCCCGAACTCCCGCCCGTGCCGGGGGAGCACCCGCCAACGGCGTTGTACCTGAACGTGAACGTTAAGCCGGCCAGTAAAATGGCCAAGCTGCTTGCTATGCGCTTGAGGAAGACCGGGCTTAAGCCGGTTGTGATCATGGTTGCCGGGGTCATTGTTGACGCAGGAGAGGACCCGGACGACGCACCCGTGCCAGATGGGGCAAAGCCAGCCAGCGCCGAACTGGCGGGCGATCAGATGCGGACGCGGCTGCGGGACCTGGGCAGCCGGATCGGCACGCGCTTCGCCAAGGACCCGGCCGGACGCACCGCGGCAACCCGGCTTCTCGCGTCAGCGGTCCAGGCGATGGACGGGGGCAAGCTCGCAGAGGCCGGCAATCTTCTGCAGCAGCTCGAAACGTCCATCGGACCAGAGCAGGCCGCCTGGCAGCCTGTGCAGCCTGGCCCTGATGGGTCCCGGCCCGCACGCGGCCCCGTCATCGGCCAGCGCCAGCCGCAGCCGGCAGCACCGCCCCCGGTTTTCAATGAACCGCAACAGGCGTTCAAGACCCTGCTGACGGGGGCTCAGTCTGACATCAAGGCAGCCCGGGGTGCTCCCGACAGTGCCGCGAAGCAGCAACTCGCGGGGCATGTCGCTGCAATCAGCAAGGCCGTCGGGGCGGATGACCTGACAACAGCTAGCGCCGAAGTCCGGAAGGCGCAAAAGATTGCTGTGGGGTTGATAGGCCAGCAGCAGCGCCTGGAAGCGCAACGCGCACAGTATGACCGCATGGCGCCCGTCCTCGCCCAAGTCGAGCGCACCTACTTCAGCGAAACCGCCCTGCAAGGCATGCAGTCGGCAAGCCTGAAGCCTGGGAAGGAGTTCAAGGCGTTCACGGATGCCATTTCTAAGCTGAAACAGGACGCGACCCCGGCAGCTTGCGATACGGTCGAGTCGGCGGCAAAGGCCTACCTCGAACACTGCAGGAAGGCGCCATCCAAGAGCAGGGAGCGCGGAGCCAAGCAAGCAAATGCCGAAACGGCCATGACCGGTGCCCGCCACACCAAGCTCGCGCTGGAATTGAAGGCGATTGGCGAGCCCCCCTGGGACGAGGAAACCGCATTACGGGCAGCCTCGCTCCGCGCTGCATTCGACTTTCAAACGATGCAGCTGACGGACACCGGCGGTGGCGCCTCTGGGGCGAAGCACCCGAAGCCGGACCGGCGTGCCACGCCTTTGAAGGGGGCTGGGAACGTTTCGGCTACCTTTTTCCTAAAGGGCTACACCCCGGCAATGGATCAGGACGGAAAACCCACGAAGGACAGCGTGGACGCGACGCCAACCCAGTTCGTCTTTAAGCCTGCCGATGGAGAATCGGAGAACATCTCGGGCTTTCCTGAAGGCGGCGGCGCCGTACGCGAGGCTCTGACCAAGGCGGTCGCCGATAAGTTTGCGGCTCAAACGGGCTTGCAGCTCGGTGTCCCCGAAACCAGCGTGGTCACCATCCAGCCGGACGCATTGGATGTTGCGTCTTACAATGAAGCGCAACTTGAAAAGATGAATAAGGGTCAAGCCTTCGAACGGCAGATTCCGACCGGCCAGCCGTTGACCGGATCGATGCAGCAATTCGCCAATGCGGATGGGAACTTGCAAAAGTATCCAGATGAGTTGCCGCCGTTCCCAGCGGAGGCCTGCCAAAGGGTCGCTATTCTTGACATCCTGACGCTCAACACCGACCGGCACTCGGGCAACATCATGGTCACGAAAACGGACGGAGCACCGCCGGGGATGATCCCGATCGACCACGGCCTTGCATTCCCGACCGAGGATGGGTTGGACGCACGCGCCCAGAGCCGGATGAATGAACCGCGGTACAATATCCTGCTGTCCATGCCAGGCAGCTACGAAGCATTCACGCCGGAGATCATCCAGAGACTCGAAATGCTCGAGCCGAGCGAGTTGGCCGCAGAGATGAAGGAAAGCCGCGCTGCCCTGAAAAGCAGCTTCGATCAGGAGGGAGTGGACAAGTTCCTGCCCGATGAAGCCGTGAACTTTACCGAGCGCGCCGCGATGTTCCTGAAGCTCGCTTGCAATCAGCTCAGCCCCGCGGTCATCCAGATCGCTTTGGCAGCGCGGTACGAAACTTTGCTGAAACAAGAGCACGACCCGTTCGAGCCTGTGGCCCAAGAGGTCATCAACGTGTTCGCACCGCACGCTGCTGCAATCAAGCGGCTGTTCTGCGATCTCCGTTCCGATCTGCCTCGCATCAAGACCGCGCTCGCCCCGCTCGACGTCACAGGCTGGCCCGCGAATGGCTTGATGTCTGACAAAGCGTTCCGGGTCTGGCTGTCCGAGCATGCGACGGAAGCGCTGCAAGCCTATTCGGCACTAGCAGATGCTGGATAGGCGGTTCTCCGCAACGAGGACGGCTTCCGCAAATCTGCAGAAACCAGAAGCAACCAGCATGGGTGTTAGCGCACGCCGTTATAGCTAGCCGGAAACACGGCCGCATCCCATCCGGGTAGGAACATCTGGTCGAACCCAGCACCGAGGTCCAGTCCTCGAACGGCAGGTTCGGTGTGTCGATCGATGCCCCCCGCTCATTGCGTCGCGAGAACGTCTCGAATAGCAACTCGGCCGCCGGTCGGCAACAGCGGCACATAGCCGAGCTCGTCAATGACCAGCAGCTATACCACTGACAGGTTCGCTGCAGCTTGGGCACCCAATCCCGTCCGCATCGCTGAACCCGAACGGGGCTGGAGCAACTGCGCCCACACCTCTGTCTGTGCAACACGGCCCCGCCCGCGGTTAGGCTGTGACGCAGCACCAGCCTATGCGTCCGCTATCGTAGCGCCGATCTGTGTGACGAGGCTGCCGATGCCGAACACCGCGTCGACGGCGACGAGCACTGCCATGGCCGCTCCTTTTGTGTCAGGGTCGGGGTCGTCCTTGCAGAACAGCAGGAACTTGAAGCCGCGTGCCGGCTGCGGCACCAGGCTGTTCGGCTGGTCCCAGCCGGTGTACTCGGACTTCTCGGTGTTTTGCTCGATCAGCGCCACGACGCCGAGCGCGGTCATAATCCAGCCGGACCCAGTGTCCAACGCCGGGCCGAGATCCGAGAAGCGGGCGAGCTTGGTGGTCGAAATCGTGAACGCCGTGTCGTAGCCGAATGGGATCCAGCGCCGACCCAGCGCGCGATATTGGGATGTACGAGTCGAGGCCTGTGCGTCCCGGTATCATTGGCTCCTGCACGCACAAGCCGGGTCGGTGTCGCCGGACACGAATGGGCTAAGGATGGCCCACTCGGCATCGGTCAGGTCGCTTCCATAGCGGAGCCCGGCACAGCTATGCTGCCGCCGGGTGGTCGGAGTCCACATCGCTGTCTCGTCAGGTCTTCGCAAACTCGACGAATCACGATTTGGCCGGCTGCCCAGCCCTCACGCGATCATACCGAAGCCGTTCCGAGACAGCCTCTGAGAGATCTAATGGACCGGAAAGAGATGGGCCTTTTCTCGAACAATATCGCCATCGGCTCGAATATGCTGATCAGTCACGCCGTAGACATCGCGCATTGGTTGGCCCTCGACCCAGGCCGGTTCTCGACGGCGACGCACGTGTCATGGCGGTGAACTTCGAGTATCTCCCGTGACCAGCGCGTCCGGCTTCATGTGCCGACACGTCTTCTACACCGTGCCGAGCCGCCTCGTCGGCCATCGCCTGCGCCTGCGCATTCACGACGATCACATCGAAGCCTTTCTGGGCGGCAGCTTCCTGCTCACCCTGCCGCGCGGCCGCAGATCCCGCGGTGCGGGCGCGGTCCACGTGGTCGACTACCACCACGTGATCGCCGCCCTGCGCGCCAAGCCGGGCGCGCTCGCCAACCTGGCCTATCGTGACGCGCTCTGGCCTCGGGCCGCGTATCGGCGTGCCTGGAACGCGCTCGCCGCTTCGGTCGGCACCCGCGACGCCGGGCGCACCATGGTCGGTCTGCTGGCGCTCGCGCACGACCGCCGCCGCTTGCCGCCTATGATCGGCTGATCGGTGTCGCCCGGATGGAGAGGGGCGGGGAGTTCGCACCATGATTGCCTCGACCGACCTCAACGCCGGGGCGACCATCGATACAGCTCGGCTGCCGGCGATGCTGACCCAGCTACGGCTGCCCACTATCGCCCGCCTCTGGCCCGCCATCACCGAGGCGGCCAACCGCGAGAGCTGGCCCGCGGCCCGCACGCTCTGCGCCCTGCTCGAGCACGAGATCGCCGAACGCACGCAACGCCGCACCGCGCGCCATCTCCTTGAAGCCAAGCTGCCTGTCGGCAAGACCGTTGAGGCCTTCGACTTCGCCGCCGTCCCATCGGTCAGCAAGGCGCGCCATGGCGCTGGCCGAAGGCGACGCCTGGCTGACCCGGGGCACCAACATCCTGCTGTTCGGCCCGCCCGGGACGGGAAAATCCCATTTCGGTGCCGCCCTCGGCCACGCCATGGTCGATGCCGGCTACCGCGTGCTGTTCACCCGCACCACCGACCTCGTCCAGCATCTCCAAGCGGCCCGCCACGATCTCAAGCTCGCCGGCGCCATCGAAAAGCTCGACAAATACCACCTCCTGATCCTCGACGACCTCTCTTATGTCCAGAAGAGCCAGGCCGAGACCAGCGTCATCTTCGAACTGATCGCCGCACGCTACGAACGCCGTTCGCTGCTGATCACCGCCAACCAGCCGTTCGGCACATGGGATGCGATCTTCCCCGATCCCGCCATGACGGTCGCGGCAATCGACCGCCTGGTCCACCACTCCATCATCCTGGCGTGCACGGTCCGGATCCGCTTCAGCAGCACCGCGTCGGCAACCATGTGGCTGGAGGGCGGCCGGTGTCGCCAGGCGTAGAAACCAGCCTTGGACACGCCGAGCACGCGCGCCATGGTGGCATTGGGAAGCAGGCCTGGTTCGCGCTCATGAACCGGAAGAGCCGGAGGGCACTGCGCCGGTCTCCCGTGCAAACCAGGCCGCGGCTTTTGACAGGATGTCACGCTCGACGCGTAGTTGCTTGTTCTCCCGCCGAAGCCGGGACAACTCGTCCCGTTCAGCGGCACGCAGGCCCGGCAGCGCTTCCTCCCGTCGGCCCTCTTTCTTGTCGGCCTGCACGATCCAGTTGCGGATCGACTGCGCCGTCGGCTCGAACTCTCGGGCGAGATCTTCGGGATCACGACCGGCACGGACCAGATCGATCATCTGACGGCGGAATTCTGGTGAATATGGAACTCGGGTTTCCGGCATGATGACACCGTTCGCGAAAGCGTTCGGGGTGTCCACCAATCCGGGCCAATCCCAATCCCAGTCTGGTTTCTGTTTAGCTCTTTGCTCGCTGAACTGCGTTTTCGGTCCCGCCGCTACCGGACTCCCCACGTCCAGGGGCACGATCCTTCTCAGGCCCGTCGATGGAAAGGGGATCTGGTGCAGACACGCTAACAAGGGCAGCAGCCAGGATAGCTCCGGCTACCGCAAGAAGCGTCATGCCATGCCATCGTGGCGTGAGATAACCGCCGACGACTGCGCCCGCGACAAAGGCGGCGCACAGGAGCCCGAGAACGGCAGTGTGAAGCCAGTCTTCGGACGAGTGCGGATTGAACAAAGCCTTGGATAAGGCGGACATCGCACTTCGCAAGTTGCCCGTTGTCATACCAGTGTTGAATGACCAACCGCCGATATGGGACAAGGTCGTTATCTGCAAGGCAGCTAAAAAGCCGACGCAAGCCGTAACGACGTGATTGGATAGGCGATCCGCCCAACCTGCCAGGACAACCAAAAGCGCACACTCCACGGTCAACCGGATCGTCCGAGAGTTCAGACCCCTCCGTTTCAGCAGGGTGCCCGACACGCGAGACAACAGCAGGCCAGCCACGAACGCGGCCATGGAGGGCAAATGCCGCAACGCGTCCGCAACGGAACCTTGTGCAAGATCAATACCGAACAGGACGACGTTCCCCGATTGCGCTGTGGCGAACACGTGCCCATGAGCCATGTAAACCCAGGCATCCAGTGTTCCGCCGGCAAAGGTCAAACTGCCGCTTGCAGCTGCCGCGATCAGCAGGCGCGTGCCGGGCTGGAATGCCGCCCATCGTTGTGCAGGTCGTTCAGCCGCTTGTTGGGCAGAACCTGTCATTTTTCAGTTCCATCGCCGCTGGCAGCAGAGCATGACCGCCCTTCGAGTTGGAGCCGGAGCCGGCCGGGCGCGGTCACGGCGTGGCTGGGAAGATTTCCTTCGAGCATGACCAGACTTAAGGCTGTAGAAACGAATGCGCTTTGAGGACGGAAAGCGTACGTCGGATGCGGCAGGTCAGCTCGAAACCAGGAACGGCTGGAGCGCTTTCAGCAGCGCCTCTGGCGCTTCCTCTTGAACGAGGTGGCCGCATGGCAGCCCCTGCCCGGAAACGTCGGATGCATCCTGCTTCCACAACGCAATCACGTCGAACGTTGTGCCGACCGTGCCCTTGGCCCCCCACAGCGCCAGCAGCGGCTGCGAGATCTTGCGGCCGTTCTCGGCTTTCTGGATCGCCACGTCGATCCCGACCGACGCGCGGTAATCGTTGCACACGGCATGCACGAGGTCCGGGTCCCGGTAGCAGCGCAGGTACTCGGCGAACGCTTCCGGCACGATGGCGCCCGGCGTCCTGCATTGGGCATAAAGGTGGGCCTTGATGAACATTTCGGTCGAGGCGTTGATCATGTCCTCGGGCAGCGGCGCGTCCTGGATGAGGAAGAACCACCAGTAGTACTTGGTCGCGAACTCCTGGTTGGTGTGGGCGTACATCAGCTCGGTCGGAGCGATGTCGAGCGTGGCGCCGCGGGTGACTGCGTCCGGGTGGTCCATCATCATCTGCTGCAGCACCCGGGCGCCGCGGTCGTGAGCAACGCACTGAAATGTGGTAAAACCGAGGGATTTCATCACCTCCACCTGGTCATTGCCCATCGCGCGCTTGGAGTAGTTGACTTGCTGTAGCCCGCCACCGGGCTTGCTACTATCGCCGTAGCCCCGCAAGTCGGTCATGACGACCGTGAACCGCTCGGCCAGCTTGGCTGCGACCTTGTGCCAGGTTACGTGTGTCTCCGGATGGCCGTGCAGCAGCAGCAATGGCGGCCCCTTGCCGCCAACCAGCGTGTTGATGGTTGCTCCCGAGGCCTGCACGCCGTTGATCGTCATTCCCGGCGTGTTCACGAAGCTCTGCCGGAACCCGGGAAAGAAGAACATGTTTGCGATGGCGCCAGGGCCATTCGCATAACCCGTCCCGATCGCATCGGCTCCGGGGAAGACGAACGGCTGCGTGTGTGCGACGGCCTCGTCGGTTCCCGCGGGCTTGGCGAGTTCGGGCGCGGCCTGCACGGGCCGGATCGCAGCCAAGCCCAAGGCCAGCCCGGCGCCAATGAGAAGCCGCCGATCAGGCTCGATGCACCTTGCCGAACTCACGGTGTCCCGCGATGGAGCCAACGCAACGTCCCTGACAGAGCCTGAAGGTGGCAGTCCTGAGATCTTTGACATGGGCCGTCCTTATTCTGGTCGGGAAATGGCGTTCGTTCTGGTGGTAACGGACGTTCCGACCCAACGGCTATGCGCTGCTTTGGTTCTGCCGGACGTTCCTGGCACCGGGAAGCCGAACCTCCAGACCGTTCCGTCGGTGGAGCGGATGTCCAGTGTGCCGCCAACCCGCTCTACCAAGCGCCGGACCAGCGCTCCTGTTCCCTTCAACAAACGCGTTCCCAGCAGCGGCATGGCCACTCCCCGCCATCGTCACCCGGTCAAGACTTGTGGTCGTGGGGCAGTTCAACTCCGCTTCGACCCGTAACGGACATCCCGGCGCCGGAGCCACGCTTACGCTGATTTGGACGGTAGATCGCAACTCCGCCGTACAGCCGCGCCTCGAAGCGCCACGGCCATCTGTCGTTCCACTCAATCGGCCGGCACTGGGCGCCTGTGGGCAGGGCCTGCGTCAACGAGCCTCGTCGAGCATTGCCTTATGCTTTGGCTCGCGCCGGCATTCGCCCATTGATGGCCGCGTGCAACCCGGTGGCGATGGTGCCGGCATCAAGCGTTTCCGCCACCCAGGCCAGCCCGACGTCGGCTTTCTCGCGGTTTGCGGCCAGGTCCGTGTGAAAGTGACAGATCAACGACGCTATTGCCGGCGCGTCCCGCCCTATCAAGCTCTGTAACGCGCATGGCAGCAGCATGCCCTCGGCAGCGATACCTGTCATCACACAGGGAACACCTGCGGCCAGGCTGTCCAGCACCTTGCCCTTCAACCCGGCGCCAAAGCGCAGTGGCGCCACCGTCAGCCTCACGCGATCGAACACCGAGGCCGCGAGATCGGCGACTTCGCCGAGCGCTTCTACGCCGGGCCGTACGAGATCGCGTATGACCTGCGGCATCCGGCTGCCTACGAGCAAGCACTGGATATCTGGCTGGGTCTGCCAGACCAGGGGCATCACGCTATCGACGAGCCATCGCGTGGCGTCCTTATTCGGCTCATGATCGTAGGAGCCGACGAAGGCGACGCCGCGGCGCTTGGCCCACGACACTTGCGTCCGTTGCGCCGCTACGTCCCAGGCAACCCGATGCACCGACGCTCCTGGCACGGCCTGCTGCAACATCGCTGCCTCGGCTGCCGAGTGCGTGATGACCGCATCTGCCATCCAGGCTGCCGTATATTCCTCGAGGCGGATGCGGGCGCTTGCTGCCAGCAACTCCGGCCGGTTTTCGATCAACGCCTGTCGCTCCAGCCGGATGTGAGACAGGTCGGCGACCGCGTAGATGATCCGCGCCCTAGGCTGGTGCGTCCGCGCCAGGGCGAGGTAGCGGGCGGCGATGCTGCCGCGATGCAGATAGATGACATCGAAACAGCCCGCCTGGCGGCGCAACACGTCCTCCACTGATGCGTAGAAAGGCGCCACGCAGCAGGTGATTTCGCGTTCTTTAAGCAACGCAAGCCGATCCTGTAACGGCTCGAACTCGGCGGCAGCGGCAATGCTGACGGCATAGCCGAGTGTCTGCAGCGCCCGGATGTGTGAAAGGATCGCATGAGAACCGGC
>CAXSDH010000064.1:3676-6696 GCA_964235765.1 uncultured Acetobacteraceae bacterium | reverse complement strand
TCCCGGCCCCGCCGGCCGGCCTGCGTATCCACCTGCCTTTGCAGCAGCCGATCTGTTTGGGCGACCATGAACGAGAGCACTCGAGCTTGTTCACCGGCGTCTTCAAGCCCTGCGACGGCGGCATCGACTGCAGCTTGCAGCGCCGGGTCAAATGCGCTTGCCGCCCCGACCGCGGCGGGGGACCCGGTCAGAGGAGCCCCGTCGCGGACATGACGGACCTCGATGACGTAGTGTTCGAGCGCCGCTATCGCCGGCGGGATCTCGAACACGAAGGCATGGCGCCCGTCACCGATGCCGGCCGCCAGCAGGTCCGGCCGAAAGCGGTTGGCGAGCACCTGGGCGGCCACCTCGCCATTGCATAGGATGTCCAGCAGCACCGGCAGGCCGGGGTTCGCGTGATCCTGCGCCCAGCCGGCGACACAGCATCGGTCCGCCCGGTCCAGCGTGCCTCGGCGCGTCGCCCGAGCCACGGGTTCGGCCCGCGCCGCGATCAACCAGGCGTCGCCCAGGCATGCGCCATCGGTGGCTCGGCGCACCTCGATCTGGTGCGGCGTATTGGGCGCAAGTCCCCCTGGAATGGCTGCCTCGAAGCCGCACAACCCGTGGCCAAAGCCGGCATCCCGCACATCCGGGCGTTCGATGTTCGCCACGGCCATCGCGACCGGCATGCCGTTATCGAACACCTGCAGCCAGACCGCATGGTCCGGATCGGCGGCGTCGCGCGCCCACCCGACCACGCGGTCGGCCGTCACCTTGTCAACGTGGCCGGTCAGCGGCCCGCGAGGATCGCGCGCGCCCTCTGCCCGGGCGCGCAGCCGCATGCGGATGGCTTCCACCGCGAGCCCCTCCTCCACGCGGGGCGCGCAGTAGCTTGGCGTCGCAACAGGCGCCTCGGGATACAAGGCGCGGTATTCGGCTGCGTTGTGGAACATGCCGCGGCTGCTGTCGTCCACGAACGTTTCCGACGGCGCGCCTTCGGCCAGGATCGCGTCGTGCGTGTCCAACTCCAGGTGCACGTAGTCCACGCGCTCGACGTCGGGGTCCTGGACCACCGAAATCCCATTCACCAGCAGCCCGGCCGGGACCAGGATGCCGTCCAGCAGCATCGCGTGGAGTGGCGAGACCGAGAGGTCCCGGAGCGGAACGCCATCGGCGAGGCTGCCGGCTCGGAACCGGACTGGCAGCAGGTGAGGCCGGCCCCAGAGGAACCGCCCGGCATAGCTGCGCCGCCCGATCCACCGGATTGGCCGCACCGGGCCCGACGCAGTCACGACACGATCACCGATGGCGAGGTCTTCAACGGGACGCTCGCCGCGGTCGGTCAGGACCCGCGTGCCGGCGCAGTAGCACGCGACCGCCTCCTCCAACAGGATCGCCCGGTCCGCCTGGACGAGACCGGCGCCTGCCGTGGTGGCCGGTTCGTTGCTTAGCGGAAGCGCGGATTGGGTGAGCAACGACGCGATGCTGGCTGGGGTGAGGGCCGGGTTGACCTGTTGCAGCAGGGCGGCCACCCCGGCGACGTTCGGCGCGGCGGCCGAGGTGCCGAAGAACTGCTCAAACCCGGGAACCGAGGTGTAGATGCCGTCCGGCCCGGTAACATCGGGTGACCCGGCCGTAAGCGGCGTGGCGAGGCGATTGCCGAGTGCGTCGAACAGCAGGGCGCCCGGGCCGGTTGACGAGAACGGCTCGTTGAACTTCGGCGTTTGGCCGAACGCGGCGGTATTGATGACGGGGATCGCAGCGACGTCGATCGCGCCCGGGACGAGCTGGTGGCCGTTGATGACCCCGGACCCGATGCCGGCCTCGGGATCGTTGATGGAACCGCCAGACCCTGTAATGCCCCCGCTGAGGATGTACTTGATCTGGCCGACCGCTTGCGATGTATCCAATCGATAGATGGCGATGTTATAGCTTACATCGAATGTCAAGTTGATGGGTAGCCGGAACTCGGATTCCGCAACCTTGTGGCCCCCCAGGCTGACTTGGCTGGAGGTGCCGACGAGCGCGCCGGTGGTCGCGTCGAAAACTTTGAATGCAACGCTGTCCGGCTGATCGGCAGCGACGCCACCCACGCCATAGAAGGGCGCATCCCATTGGAGATCGATCCGATCGGCGGTAAATTTCTTTGCCGTAAAGCTTTGGAGAGGGCTGCCGTTGCTGAACGTCATCGCTTGCACGACGGATCCATCCGGCAGCGTTTGCTGGGTGGTGGCGAAGGGGTGTTGGTAATAAACGTTGCCGCTGTTGCCAGCGGCGCTCACGTAGGTGACGCCGCTGGCAATCGCCGCGGAGATCGCGTTCTCGGCGGGGCTGCCAAGCTGGAAAAAAGGTTCGAGGCTGGCAAGCCCAATGTCGTCCACAATGACGGTGCAGCCGGCCGCCTGAAGCAGTTGGACGCTCGATGCGAGATTCTCGGAGCTGCTGCCGTCCGTCGCGGAGAAGAAGAGAGTTGCGCCAGGGGCGGTCTGATAGACCAACTCCGCCATCGCCCGTCCCTCTTGGCCTGGTCCGTCGCGCAGCACCGTGACACCGGACGCAGGAAGGTAGCCGTGGGCGATGTCGGCCGCGACGCCGCCGCCGCCAAAGCCATCGGAGATGATGCCGACCTTCACGCCTGCGCCGGTGATCGGCGTTGCCGTGCCGGGAATGGTCATGGCGTGCACGGCGTCTGCATGCATCGCACGCGCACCGGCGCCGAGCCGGACGCTTAGCGACGGCGCCGCGCCCGCGTAGCCGATCAGGTCGCGCCCGTTGCTCTCGCGCACCGCGGCCAGGGGACCGTCAGCGCCGAAGACGTTGTTGAACACGTAGTTGCGGCCGGTGTCGTCGTTGATCGTCAGCGTGTGGGCGGCCGTATCGAGCGTCTCCGACGTGACCAAACCATACCCGGTGAACTCGATGAAGTCGCCCGGGGCGAAGTTCTGGATCGTTCCAGCGAAGTTGGTGGCATTGCTGAAGCTCAGGTCAAGGATGCCGCCCGTGCCATCGAACGCGATCGTCTGCGTGGCCGGCACCGCGGT
>CAXSDH010000064.1:0-3576 GCA_964235765.1 uncultured Acetobacteraceae bacterium | reverse complement strand
GCCTCTGAAGACGCGGACGCCATCGGCCTCGATCGTGCCCGACCCGGTGTATGTGACGTTGAAGTCTGGGCCAGTGGGCAGGGGATTGCGCAGCAGCAGGACAGGATCGGACGCGCCGCCGAGGTCGACCTCGTTGTTGTCGAAGGTGTGGTTTGGTCCGGTCCCTTCCGTCAGGATGACAGTGCCGCTCGTTATGACCGCCGTGTCACCGGGTTGGGGAATGTCGTTGCCTGGAGTGGCGGGCAGCCAATCCGCGTCGGTGGCCCAGTCGGCAGTCGCGCCGTTCCATGTGCGGATGGCCATACGATACCTTTCGATTTGCTAGCCCGCCGGCGTGGTCGTCGCTGCGACGGACAATGTCACCAAGCCGAGGAAGAAGGCTGGAATCTGTGCAATGCCAGCATCGTTGACTTTCATCCAACCCGAGCAGCCCGCCTCATGCGTATTGAGATCGCGACTTCCGACCGCTTATTCCCTGACCGACGAAAAATTTTTTGCTTTCAAGCTTTACGATGGAAGCGGACGACCGCGATCCATGACCTGCGGCCAATTCTGGCCGCCTGCTCCGGTTACGCACCCCGGCGTGAACGGCGCACCAGAAAGCCGAAAGCCCGCCGGTGAGGATCACCGTACCAGCAGCAGGGCTCCGATCACGATCAGGACGGTTCCGGCCACCTGGTTCAGCCGTCGTGTCATGCCTTCGGAAATACCCTTGCAGAAATGCGAGGTACCTAAGCAGAGCAGCCCGTACCACGCCGCCGCGCCGATCATTACACCTGGAACGGACCAGGACGAGAACGGCGTTTCCGGGGTTGCGTCAAGCGCCGCGCTGGACGCCACCGCGGCGTAGGGCAGGATCGTCATCGGATTGGACATCGCCAGCAGCAGGGTCGACGCATAGGCCCCCCGGGCTCTGACCAGTACGGGCCTTATCGGCGCGGCGGGCCTCCGTAGCCAAGATCGCACGCCGAGACCGATGACGAACAGCGCCGAGAATACCCGGAGCGGCTGCTCCCAGACCGTGAGCTGCATGGAGATCGCCTGCGCTCCGGCGACCGCGGACAATGCGAAGATGCCGTGCGCCGAGGCGGCCCCCAATCCGGCGATCATGCCATAGGTCGGCCCGACCGTGATGCTCCGCTGGATGCAGGTCAGCGACACGGGGCCGAACGGCACCGCCACCGACAGGCCGAGCATTGCCCCGGTCACCAACGCCGCCGAGGTGGTCACGCGACGCCTGCGACACCGACGCGTTCCAGGACACGGTAAGCGATCGCGGCCTGTTCTCTGCAGCCACATCCGTGGCCGCGCCGCCGACCTGATTGCATCGTCTGCCTCCATGGCGTTTTGCCATGACGGTTAGATCAGTTCAGGCACGCGATTATTCTCGTCAAATGCCAGAATTCGGCACGCCGGACGGCTTCAGGGCTGGAATGCCTGCATAGACCGGACGAAGGCTGTGAGTTCCGCCATGTTGAGATCGGATACCGCCTGAAAGCCCATCGCGTTCATCCGCCAGCCGACGATGTTGTAGCCTTGGATGCTGCTGGCCGGTCCCGGCTGGGCGGTCGGCGACACGAACACGTCGATGACATGCTTGTCCCGCCTATAGATCAGGGCTGCCACCGGCCGCCCATCGACATAATCCAGCCGACCGCCGACCAGCGGAAAGCCTTGCGCAGCCAAGTCCGGCACGGCGGGTGAGAAATCGAGACGGCCGTCGAACCACGGTTTGACGGTATGGCGATCGGTCGACGCAACATCCAGGAGATGGTCGGACTGCAGGGCGCGCACGTGCGCCGTCACCAGCTCGGGAATCCGGTCCGCCGAACCCGGAAGCATCGCTAACGCCAGCCCGGCGGCCACTGCGAGCCCGGCGCCGAACGACCCGGCATGGCTCCATCCCGCGCGCCAAGGCCGGTCACGCCTGCCGTTCGCATCCGCGGCACGGGCAGGGAACATCGCGCGCAGCGCGGGCGGAGCGGCGTGCCGCGTCAGCCCCGTCCGAAGCTCGGACGACAAGGTGGCCAACTCGGCCCGCAGCGCGGCGCAGGCCGGACACGCTTCGACGTGGCCCGAAAGGTTCGCCGCGCCCGCCGCGTCCAACTCCCCGTCCAGCTCGGCTTGCAACAGGAGGTGCGTCGTGTCACAGGCCATGCCGCTCATCGCGCCACGTCCAGAAGAGCTCGCCTGGCGCGCCATAGCCGGGACATGACCGTGCCCAGCGCGACGCCCGTCACCTGCGCGATCTCCTTATAGCTAAGCTCCTCGATTTCCCTCAGCACTAGGCACTCCCGCAGGTCATCCGGCAGCGCTGCCAGCTTGTTGTATAGATGGCGCTGATCCTCCTCCCGTTCCAGCGCCCTGAGCGGGTCGTCCGCCGGATCTGCCGTCTCCTCTGCTCCGTTCGACCCTAGGGCTGGGGCGATCCGCCGGGCCGCCAGCGACGCATAGGCGACATTGCGCACGATCTGCAGCAGCCAGGGCTTCGCCGCGCCGCGCAGGCCGGGGTGGAAGCGCAGGGCGCGCACCATCGCCTCCTGCACCACGTCTTGCGCCGCGTCGGGATCGCGAACCAGCCAGCGTGCTAGATTATAGGCTGCATCGAGGTGCGGCAGTACTTGGCGCTCGAACTCTGCAGACAGTGGCGTCGTCACGCCAGGACAATGCATTGCCAGATTAGTAGGGACAATCCGTAAGTCTGACTACGGGGCTGCAAAGGGCGGTGAAAAAGCGAAATTAGCATCGTATAGTACGGAGCGAGCCCGGCTCCGCTACCGCGAAGGCTTCGAGTAGGCCGCCAGCCGGATGACGAAGGCAGGCCCGGCATCCAGCGGTGGCCCGTCATAGCCGAGCCCGACTAAGTCGGCGAGCTGGGTGGCATCGGGTGTCGAGGCTCCATGTCGGTCGGCCTGGCTTACACCAGCAGGCTTTTGCAGGCCTGGTGCAGCTCCCGCGACTATTGGTTCAGACCTTACAATTAGAAGGTAGTTGAACGCCGGGTCGGCGAACTCCGGCGCCGCCCCGGTGGTGAAGAACACGTTCCAGCCCCCCTCCGCCGGCGGCTTCTGCGATGCCCGGCGCGCCAGGATCGAAGCCCAGTCGGTCGAGACCAGTTCCGCCCTCAGCCCGATCTTGCCCAGCAGCTCCGTTGCCACCGCGGCAAGGCCGAACAGATAAGCCTTGTCCGCGGCCGCGAGCACCATGCAGCGACAGCAGTATCAACTCCACCGGCCCGGCCGTGCGCAGGTCATCCAGCAGCAGGCCGCGCAACGTTTCATAGGCGTGGCGCGTCGTGGTGCCGCCGGGCTGCGCGGAGGTGCACACACCCTCGTGCACGACGTGCCCATCCCCCTCGGCCAGCCCGCGCCAGACGATGAGGGCGGTGTTGCTCTTCACCGGCGGGTGGCGGCTGCCGTCGTTCCGGTGGAAGTCATGATGCTGGAAGTCCGCCAGGCCGGTCGGGATGGGCGAGAAGGTGTTCGTCTCGGTCGATAGCGTGGCCATGAAGACGTTCATGCAGGCATCCTTCCATCAGGAAGCGCAGGCGCGGGAAAGCAGGTCTGGGTGAGGCCC
>CAXSDH010000063.1:0-21020 GCA_964235765.1 uncultured Acetobacteraceae bacterium | reverse complement strand
TCGGGGAACAATAGGCGCGAGACGACGGAGACGAGCCCCATCAACAGCGACAACCCGAACAAGGCGAACCCCGCCGCACTCAATACGTTCAGCGGCGTGTTACTGAATGACAGGATGCCCTTCTTGGCCCAGCCGATGTTCTTCATCAGGTTGTTGGTCGTCACCCCGAACATCCGCTCCGGCCGGACGTAATCCACTCCCGTCTGCTTGAAGCCGACGAAGGCGCGGATGCCGCGGATGAACAGGTCGCGCTCGGGGAAGCTCAGCAGGCAACGCACGACGCGGCGGTCCATCAGCGAGAAGTCACCGGCGTCGCGCGGGATGGCGACGTAGGAGAAGCGCTGGAACAACTGGTAGAACAGCTTGTACGAGGCCGCCATGTACCACGGCGCCTCGCGCTTGACCCGGCGGCCATACACCACGTCGAACCCCGCCCGCCACTGCGCCACGAACTGCTCGATCAGCTCCGGCGGGTCCTGCAAGTCGCCGTCCAGCAGTACGCAGGCGTTCTTGGTGGCGATCTCCATGCCGCTGCGGAACGCCGATTGCGAACCGAAATTGCGCGAGTGCGATACGCCGATGACGTGCCGGTCCCGGGCCGAGATGGCGCGGATGACCTCCTCGCTGTCATCGGGGCTGTTGTCGTTGACGAAGATGATCTCGTAGCCGACATTCAGCCGCTCGAACACCTCGGTCATGCGGCGGTGCATGATCGGGATGGCCTGGCCGTCCTTGTAGCAGGCGATGATGGCCGAGACGCTCCAGGTCTCGTCGCGGCCGAACCGCTTGGAGGATTGCACGTAGCGGCCGGTGTTCTCGATGGTGCGCACCCAGGCGGTCATGCGCTCCATGCCGTCCCGCAAGGGCGTGCGCGCGGTCCAGCCGAGGTCGTGGCGCGCCTTGGCCGGGTTGGCGAACCAGCGCGCGACGTCCCAGCTCCGGTTGGGCATGGTGAAGGCAGGCTCGCCGGGCAGGGCGAACAGGCTGCCGCACAGGGTGGCGAACTCGCCGATGGTGGTCTGCACGCCGCTGCCGATGTTGAAGGATTCGCCGAAGCGCGCCTCCGGCAGGTTCAGCGCGGTGTCGATGAAGGCCTCGCAGGCGTCGTCCACATAGAGGAAGTCGCGCGAGATCTCGGGGTCCACGTACTGGCCGTGCTGGCCGGCGATGCCCTTCAGCACGGCGGTGGGCACGAGGCGCGAGGAGTCCTCGTAGGGGCCATAGATGGAATAGAGGCGGAGGTTGGCGCCGGGGAAACCCTGCTTCTTGCCGGCGTAATACAGCAGCCCGGCCGCGGCGCCCTTGGAGACGGAGTAGTGGCTGTTCGGGTGCAGCGCCACGTCCTCCGCCGGGCCGGAGGCGTCGTCGCCATATTCGGACGAACTGCCGGCATGCACGTAGCGGTGCACGCCGCGCGCTTGCAGCTCCTCCACCAGCCGCGCGGTGAGGTCCACGTTGGTGCGGTAGATGAGGCCCGCATCGGTCTGGAACGAGTAGGCCCCATAGGCCAGGCAGTTGAACACGGTGCGCGGCCGCACCCCGTCCAGCAGCGCGGCCAGGCTCGCCTCGATCAGCAGGTCGCCGGAGACCACGTTGTCGGTGGGCACGCCTTCCAGCCGCCAGGCGGACGCGTTCGAGCTGGTGCCGTACGCGTCCGAGCGGTGGGCGAGCAGCAGGCGAAGCAGGTTGGCGCCGATGAAGCCGCTGGCGCCCAGCACCAGGATCGGCCCTTGCAGTTGCAGGACCTTGTGGCGGTAATCGGCCGGGTTCATGCGTGGCGCCGGCCGGTCTCGGCGAGCACGGCGGCCGGGTCGAGCCCGTTTTCGGCGCGGTGGAAGGCCTGGGAGCCGTAGCGGCCGGAGAGGTAGCCGCTTGCGTGGAAGTGCCGGAACCGCGCGGGGTGGACGCCGTGCCGCAACAGCAGCAGCGCGAGCATCTGCCCGGCGCCGCCCTGGGCCACGTGCTCTTCCAGCACGAACAGGGCGCCGGTCTGCTGGATGCGGTCGAGGCAGGCTTGCGGCACCGTGTCGAACGGCAGCTCGGTGGCGGCCCAGATCTCGGGGCGCTCCGCCTCAGCGAGGCCGGCTGCTTGGGCGAGCAAGCCGCCGGCGCCGGGCCCGACGACGATCAGCACGCCGGCGCCGCCGGGCAGGAGGCGGCGCCAGGGGGCGTAATCCGGCAGGGCGAAGCCGTGGGGCTTCTCGCAGCGGCCGAGCCGGAGATAGGCGGGGTGCGGATCGGCCGCCATGCGGGCAACGATCGGCGCGAGGTCGTCGGCGAACGCCGGCACGTAGGCGCGCATGTTCTGCAGGCCGCACATCACGCCGTAATCCTCGATGGCGTGGTGCGTGGCGCCCATGACGCCGTAGCCGTAGCCGCCGCCGTTGCCGACCAGCTTCACGTCGAAGTCGTGCAGGCACACGTCGTTGCGGATTTGCTCGAAGGGCCGGCCGTAGATGAAGGGGGCGATGCTATAGGCCCAGCATTGCTCGCCGACGCTGGCGGCCCCGGCGGCGACGCTGACCATGTTCTGCTCGGCGACGCCCGCGTTGATGAATCGCTTGCCCATCGCCTGTTGCAGCGGCTCGAGCGCCATGAAGCCGAGGTCGCCGGTCAGGAACACGAACGGCTTCCGGCCGCTGAGGGCGACGAGGGCGGAGCAGAAGGCGTTCCTCATGGCTCAGCAAGCTCCCGGAGCGCCAGTTCGTACTGCTCCTTGTTCAAGGCGAGGTAATGCCACTCCATGCGGCCTTCCATGAAGGACACGCCGCGGCCCTTCACGGTGCGCAGCACGATGACGAGCGGTCCGCCGTCCTCTCCGGCGCGCCGCTGGGCCAGGGCGCCGTCGAGCGCGGCGGGGCTGTGGCCGTCGGTCTCCTCGACATGCAGGCCGAAGCCGCGGAACTTGGGGACCAGCGGCTCCAGCGAAGCGATCTCCGCCGTGGAGCCGAAGCCTTGCAGGCCGTTGGCGTCGACCAACACCACGAGGTTGGCGAGCTTCTGGTGGCGGGCGAACAGCAGCGCCTCCCAAATCGAGCCCTCCTCGCATTCGCCGTCCGATAGCAGGCAATAGACGGTGCCGGGCTCGCCGCGTAGCCGCTTGCCCAGCGCCGCCCCGGCGGCCAGGCCTAGCCCGTGGCCGAGGCTGCCGGTGGCGAAGGCGATGCGCTTGTGCCAACGCGCGATCGGGTGGCCGGCCAAGGTGGTTCCGTCCTTGTGGAAGGTGCGCAGCTCCTCGTCGCTGACCAGGCCGACGGCCCAGAGGGCGACGTACAGCGCGCCCGCGGAGTGCCCCTTGGAGAGGACGAACAGGTCCTCCTCGGCCATCACCTGGCCGTGCAGGTGCAACATGGCGTCAAGGGCCGACAGGTTGCCGCCGATATGGCCAACCTTGCTCTCGTAATGCATCTCGAGCAGGCGCGCCCGCGCCTGGCGGGCGGTGGGCCGATTGGTCGGCAGCGTCATCTGGCCTGCTGTGGACACGTTATCCTACGCCCGAAATTGCCGGCCCCTGTTAACCCGTTTCGCATCCTGTTGCACCCCTCCGCCCGTCACCCTGGCGGCAGATGCAGGTAGAGTTCGGGCCCCAGCCTCTCCACGCGCGGGTAGGCCTGGCGCATCGCGGCGTCCACCGCGGCGCTGCGACGGTACGTGGTGCCCGGCGTGTCGTAGGTCGTGATCATGAAGGCGAAGCCGCCCGATCGGATCATCCGCACTAGCGGGCCTTCGTTCCACCGCCCGACCGAGGCCAGTTCGGTGACGATCGAGGGTTCGAACACCACCGGCTTGCCCGCCCGCATCAGCAGGGTCATGTCCTCGGAGGCGACGGGCTTCCCCGCCTCGGCGATCCGCTGCACCAGGGCGGCCTGCCGGTCGATCGTCTCCTGCGGGAAGCGGTCCGGCACCTGCCGGAACGGCAGGTTCAGCGCGCCCAGCAGCAGCACGCCCAGGAGCAGCGCCGAGGTGACCCAGGCGAAGCGGCGGGGCGAGGCCGCCAGGTCGGCGAGCAAGGCGCCGATCAGGGCGCAGCCCACGCAAAGGCAGTCGAGCAGGTAGTTGGAGCTGCTGCCGGACTTGAACAGGTTCAGCAGCATCAGGGTGGCGAAGGTGAAGTGCAGCAGCAGCATGGCGCGCGCCGTGGCTGCCCGGTCGGTCTGCCGCCAGCGTCCCGCTTGCAGCAACCCCGCCCGCAGCAATCCCGCCAGCAGCGCCCCGGCGGCCAGCAGCATCACCGCCATGAATGGAAAGCTGGAGCGCTCCGAGCGGAACACCCAGTACGGCCGGTCGGTGGCGAAGCGGTTGAGGTTGTAGCCGACGATGTGCTGCAGGAAGCCGCCGCCGGTCAGGCCCTGCATCAGGCCGAGCGCGCCCAGGCCCACGCCGCCGGCCAGCGCCGCCGCGCCCAGCGCGCCGCGCGGATTGCGGAGCAAGGCCACCAGGAACACCGCGGCCCCGGCCGGCAGTTGCGTCTGCTTGGTGAACACCGCGGCGACGCAGATCAGCAGCGCGAGCGTGGTGCCCCAGAACCGGCCGCCGGCCCAGGCGCCCACGAGCACCCCCGCCAGGCCAAGCATGACCGCCAGCATATCGACCCGCATCAGCGGACCCCAGAACCGCACGACGTGCAGGCAAAGCACCAGCAGCCCGGCCGCAACGGCGATGGCGACATCCACCGCGGCCAGCGGCCGGCGGCGCACCTGGGCCAGCACGAGCGCGGCGACCAAGGGCGCGATCAGCAGGGTGCAAACGGCGGAGGCGAGGCGGCCGGCGGCGAGGAAGTCGGGCTGCACGGACGTCATCGCCCGGGCCAGCAGGTGATAGAGCGGCGGGTAATGGAAGACGATGAACGGCAGGTCCTGCCCCGGGGCGTACATGCGGGGGCCGGGGATCAGCGCCGCCTGCTGCCAGACGATGCCCTCGCCGTAATCCAGCTCGAACGGGTAGCGGACGGAGGCGACGAAATCGAGGCCGACGCCGGCCGCATGCGCCGCCAGCACCGCGAGCAGCCCGGCCAACAGGGTGGGCACGGCCCAGCGGCCAACCCCGGCCCTCAAGATTCGACGGCCTTCCAACTGAACACGATGCCGATCAGCATGCGCAGCCCGACCTTCAGCGCGCGGCCGTTGTTGACGTTGCCGCCCTTGCTGACGCCGACGCGGGGATGGAAGGTGATCGGGCACTCGACGATGTCGCAGCCGCGCTCGAGCGCCACGTCGAGGAAATGCGGGTTGAATTCGAGGTTCACCGCCGGGTGCAGATGGGGCATCAGGCGGATCAGCGCGTCGCGCCGGCACAGCTTGTAGGTGGTGCCGACGTCGGTGATGGTGCAGCGGCCGAGGTGCTTGGCCTCCAGCAGCTTGCCCACGAAAAGATTGCCGTAATACATGAAGGTGCTGAGCTGCGTGAAGCGGTCGCGCAGGCGCTCCACCGTGCGGGTGCCGTTGACGATGTCCGCATGCGGCGCATAGGCCAGGAACTTGTCCAGGTCGTAGGCGCGGAAGGTGCGGTCGCCTTCGCACAGCACGATCAGCGGGTTGCCGCGGGCGATGGCCTCCTCGAAGCAGCGGTAGACGCAACTGCCGTAACCCTGCCGCGGCTCGTTGATCGCGATCGCCCCGGCCTCCCGCGCCCGCTCCAGCGTGGCGTCGCGGCTGTTGTTGCTGACGACGACCACCTCGTCCACCAAGGGGTGGGCGCGGAAATCCTGCACGGCCTCGGCGATGCTGTCCTCGTCGTCATAGGCGGTGAGCACCACCACCAGGCGCTGGTCGGGCAGGGGATCGTGGCGGACGCCCTGCTTCTGCGACCGCTTCGCCCCGAGCAGCACGAACAGGTCGATGGCGGCCAAGGTCAGCCCGAAGGCGATCGGCATGCCGCTGTACCAGACGATCAGCTCGTTGAAATACAGGAACCCGCGGGGGTTGCCGACCAGGTGCCGCGGCACGGACATGAGCACGCCCAGCATATAGACCGTGAGGCCGAAGCAGATGAGCAGGATGCCATAGAGCAGCAATCGTGCATGGCGTTCGGGCGGCCGCTCGATCAAACCGGTATCCTAACCTATCCACATCTGCCCGCGCGCCCAACTAGCGGTCCCTGACCTGGATGTCCATCGCCGGGACAAGACGGGCGGGACAAGATGGGCGGGACAAGACGGGCGGGGCCTCATGCGCTAGCATCATGCCTCGCGCGAGGACCGCCCGTTGGAGCGAACGTCGATGGCTAGCCTGATCCGCCGCCTGTCCAGACGGCCCGGCGCCCCCTCGCCCTGGGACAGCAAGGAGCCGATCCGCGAAGAGCTGTTCAGCGTCGAGCGGATGGAGCAGCACGCGCGCAGCCTCGCGCTCGCCCAGCCGGTCACGCCGAAGCCTGCGCGGAGCGACCTGCTGGCGGGGCGCCTGGCCGATAACGGGGCGGTGCTGCTCGACGCCTACCGCAGCATGGCCCGCGCCGTGGACGAGGGCCGGGCGATCACCCCGGCGGCGGAATGGCTGATCGACAACTACCACCTTGTCGAGAAGCAGATCCGCGAACTCCGCTCGGATTTGCCGCCGGGCTACTACTGGCAGTTGCCGAAGCTGGCGGCGGGGCCGTTCGCGGGATATCCGCGGGTGCTGGGCATGGCCTGGGCCTTCGTCGCCCATACCGACAGCCGCTTCGACGCCGCCATGCTGCTGCGCTACGTGCGGGCCTACCAGTCGGTGCAGCCACTCACCATCGGCGAGCTGTGGGCGGTGTCGCTCACCCTGCGGATCGTGCTGATCGAGAACCTCCGTCGGCTGGCCGAGCAGATCGCCTCGAACCGGGCGGCGCGGCAGGAGGCGGACATCCTGGCCGACCGCCTGCTCGGCGCGGGCGGCCGGACCGCCGAACCAGCCGCGGGCGCGCTCGCCGAACACGCGCGGGGCGAGCTTTCGGACAGCTTCGCCGTGCAGCTCGTGCACCGGCTGCGCGACCAGGATCTCGTGATCAGGCCGGCGCTCACCTGGCTCGACCAGCGCCTGGCCGCGCAAGGCACGACCGCCGACCTGGCCGTGCACGACGTGCACAGGCGGCAAGGCGCCACTAACGTGACCACCCGCAACATCATCACCAGCCTGCGGATGATCTCCGACATCGACTGGACCGAGCTGTTCGAGGAGGTCAGCCTGGTCGACGAGGTGCTTGCCCGGGGCAGCGCCTTCAAGGACATGGATTTCCCGACGCGCAACCTCTACCGGAGCGCGATCGAGGAGCTGGCCCGGGGCTCCCGCCGCACGGAGCTTGAGGTCGCGGGCAGTGCCGTGCGGGAGGCCGAGCGGGCGCGGGAGGCGGATCCGGCGGCGGAGGACCAGCGCCGGGCCGACCCGGGCTACTACCTCGTCGCGGGCGGGCGGCGCGCCTTCGAGGCGGCGATCGGCTTCCGCCTGCCGCTCACGCGGTGGGCGACGCGCCTGAACCGGGCCTTCGGCATCCGCTTCTACGCCACGGCGATCGCCCTGGCCGCCTTGGTCATGCTCGTGCTGCCGCTGCTGGCGCTGCATGCGCTTGGCGTCGGCGGGGCCGCCCTGGCCCTGGCCGGGCTGTTCGGCGCGATCCCAGCCGTCGATGCGGCGGTGTCGCTGGCCAACCGGGCCGTCACCACCGGCTTCGGCGCCACCTTGGTGCCGGCGCTGGAGCTGCGCGAGGGCGTGCCGCAGCACTTGCGTACCCTGGTCGTGGTGCCGACCCTGCTGACCACGCCCGCCGCCGTGGAGCAGGCGATCGAGGGGCTGGAAATCCACCACCTCGCCAGCCCGGAAGGCGATCTGCACTTCGCGCTGCTGTCCGACTGGACCGATGCGGCGAGCGAACACGCCGAGGGCGACGCGGCGTTGCTCGGGGCCGCGTCGGACGGGATCGCCCGGCTGAACCGGCGCTACGGCCCGGCGGATGCAGGGGTGCGTTTCCTGCTGCTGCACCGCCGGCGGGTTTGGAACGCGGGCGAAGGGCGCTGGATCGGCTGGGAGCGCAAGCGGGGCAAGCTGCACGAGCTGAACCAGTTGCTGCGCGGGACGGCCGGCACGACGTTCATCCCCGCCCCGCACGACCCGGCCGAGGCGATCCCGGCCGGCGTCCGCTACGTCGTCACCCTGGACGCCGACACGCGGCTGCCGCGGGACACGGTGCGGCGGCTGATCGGCAAGATGGCGCACCCGCTCAACCGCCCGCGCTTCGATGGCGCAACCGGCCGGGTGGTGGAGGGATACGCCCTGCTACAGCCGCGCGTCTCCCCGTCATTGCCGGACGGCCGGGACGGCACGCTGTTCCAGCGCATCTTTTCCAGCTCGGCCGGGATCGACCCCTATTCGGCCGCAGTGTCGGACGTGTACCAGGACCTGTTCGGGCAGGGCTCCTACGCCGGCAAGGGCATCTATGACGTCGATGCGTTCGAGGCCTCGCTCTCCGGCCGGGTGCCGGATTCGGCGCTGCTCAGCCACGACCTGTTCGAGGGCACGTTCGCCCGGGCAGGCCTGGCCTCCGACGTCGAGGTGGTCGAGGAGTTCCCGGCCAGCTACGACGCCGCCAGCCGGCGGCAGCACCGCTGGGCGCGGGGCGACTGGCAGTTGCTGCCTTGGATATTGAAGCTGCGCTCGGCGCCCGGCCGCGGGCGGCTGGGGGCGCTCGGCCGATGGAAGATGCTGGACAACCTGCGGCGCACGATGTCCGCGCCCGCCTCCGTCCTGGCCCTGGCGGCGGGATGGACCATGCCGGTCGCGCCCGCGCTGGTCTGGACCGGCTTCGTGCTCGCGACGATCCTGCTGCCAGCCCTGGCGCCGGTGGTGGCCGCGATTCCGCTGCCCCGCCCCGATACCACCCGGGCCAGCCACCTGCGGGCGCTCGCCGCCGACTTCCGCTTGGCATTGACCATGTCGGCGCTCACCGTGGCGTTCCTCGCCGACCAGGCCTGGGCCATGGCGGACGCGATCCTTCGCACCCTGTACCGGCTGTTCGTGAGCCGCCGGCGCCTGCTGGAGTGGACGCCGGCCGCGCAGGCCTCGCTTGGCCGCCGCCCCGGACTGCTTGGCTCGTACCGGCGCATGGCCGGGGCGCTCGTCGTCGCGCTGGCAGCGCTGGGCGTGGCCGTGCTCGCCGGACGGGATTCCTGGCCGGTGGCGGCGCTGTTCGCGCTGCTGTGGTGCGCCTCGCCGGCGGTGGCGGTGTGGATCAGCCGGCCGCCGCTCGGGGCGGGCCAACGGCCCATGTCCGACGCCGAGGGCCAGGCGCTGCGGCTCGTCGCGCGGCGCACCTGGCGGTTTTTCGAGACGTTCGTGACCGCCGCGGACCACATGCTGCCGCCCGACAACTTCCAGGAGGACCCGGCGCCGGCCCTGGCGCACCGGACCTCGCCGACCAATCTCGGGCTGTACCTGCTCTCGGTGGCCAGCGCCCGCGATTTCGGCTGGATCGGCACCGCAGACGCGATCGGGCGGCTGGAAGCGACGCTGGCGACCATGGGCGGGATGGCCCGCTTCCGCGGCCATTTCTACAACTGGTACGACACGCAGGACCTGCGCCCGCTCGATCCGCCCTACGTGTCGTCCGTGGACAGCGGCAACCTGGCGGGGCACCTCGTGGCGCTCGCCAATGCGTGCCGCGAATGGCATGGCGGCGGCGCCGGCCAGGCACGCATCCTGGCCGGGATCGCCGACGCGGTGGCGCTGGCGGAGGCGGAGGGCGAGCGGCTCGGGGCGGGTGGCCCGGTGGGCGAAGCCCTGGCGCGGCTCGCCGAGGCGGCCCGGCCGCAGGAGCCGGCCGACCTCCCCGCCACGCTCACCGCGCTCGCCGGGCACGCCGCTTCCGTGGTGGAGCTTGCGCGCGCGCGGCCCGGGGAGGACGGCGCGGACCTGCTGTTCTGGGCCGCGGCAGCCCTGGCCTCGATCGAGGGCCATATCCGCGACCTCGGCCCCGTGCCGAACCTGCGCCTGGAGGCGCTCGAGGACACCGCCCGGGCGATGGCGCTGGCGATGGAGTTCGGCTTCCTGCTCGACCGCGAGCGCAAGCTGCTCTCGATCGGGTTCCTGGTGCCGGAAGGCGCGCTGGACCGGAACTGCTACGACCTGCTGGCCTCCGAGGCGCGGCTGGCCAGCTTCTTCGCCATTGCCAAGGGCGACATCCCGGCCAAGCACTGGTTCCGGCTCGGCCGCGCCGTGACGCCCGTTGCCCATAGCGCGGCGCTGATCTCCTGGTCGGGGTCGATGTTCGAATACCTGATGCCGGGGCTGGTGATGCGGGCGCCGGCCGGCAGCCTGCTGGAGCAGACCAGCCGCTTGGTGGTGCGCCGCCAGATCGAGTATGCGGCGAACCTGCGGCTGCCTTGGGGCATCTCGGAATCCGCCTACAACGCGCGCGATCTCGAGTTCACCTACCAGTATTCCAATTTCGGCATCCCCGGCCTCGGGCTGAAGCGCGGGCTGGGCGAGAACCGGGTGATCGCGCCCTACGCCACCGCGCTGGCGGCCATGGTGGAGCCGAACGCGGCCTGCGCCAACCTGGCCCACCTGGCCGAGATCGGCGGCCGTGGACGCTACGGATTTTATGAGGCGCTGGATTTCACGCCGGCCCGGGTGCCGGAGGGCGAGAGCGTCGCCGTGGTCCGCGCCTTCATGGCGCATCATCAGGGCATGACCGTCGTGGCCATCGCCGACGCCCTGTTCGACGGCGCCATGCGGACGCGGTTCCACGCCGAGCCGATGGTGCAGGCGACCGAGCTGCTGCTCCAGGAACGCATGCCGCGCGACGTATCGGTGGCCCACCCCTGGGCGGCCGAGGTGAATTCGGCCGCCACCGCCCGCGCGAGCGAGCCGCCCAGCGGCCGGCGGTTCGCGACAGCGCACCAGGCGACGCCCGCGGTGCAACTGCTGTCCAACGGGCGCTACACCACGATGCTGACCACCGCGGGCTCCGGCTACAGCCGCTGGGGCGACCTCGCCGTCACGCGTTGGCGTGAGGACGCGACGTGCGACGACCATGGCTCCTACGTGTTCCTGCAGGATGTCCGCAGCGGCGAGGCGTGGTCGGCGGGGTTCCAGCCCATCGGCGCGGAGCCCGACGATTTCGGCGTGACCTTCAACGAGGGCCGCGCGGAGTTCGTGCGGCGGGACGGCACGCTGACCACGACCATGGAGGTGCTGGTTTCGGCCGAGGACGACGCGGAGGTCCGCCGGGTCTCGATCGTCAACGCCGGCAGCCGGATGCGGGAGATCGAGGTCACCTCCTACGCCGAGCTGGTGCTGGCGCCGCAGGCCGCCGACGTCGCCCATCCCGCCTTTTCCAAGCTGTTCGTGGAAACCGAGTTCCTGGCCGATGTCGGCGCGATCCTGGCCACGCGGCGGCGGCGCGCGCCAGCGGAGCCGGAGGTTTGGGCGGCGCACCTGGCGGTGGTGGACGGCGACGTGCTGGGTCGGGCGGAGTTCGAAACGGACCGGGCGCGCTTCATCGGCCGCGGCCGAAGCCTCCGCGCGCCACTGGCGCTCGACGAAAGGCGGGCGCTCACCAACACGGCAGGCGCCGTGCTCGACCCGGTGTTCGCGCTGCGCCGGCGGGTCCGGGTCGCGCCGGGCGCGGTCGTGCGCGTCGCCTTCTGGACGGTGGTCGCCGCCACCCGCGCCGCGCTGCTCGCGGGCATCGACAAGCACCGCGACATAACGGCGTTCTCGCGCGCCGCGACACTGTCCTGGACGCAGGCGCAGGTGCAGCTGCACCACCTCGGCATGACCGCGGGCGAAGCCGGGCTGTTCCAGCGCCTCGCGGGCTACGTCGTCTATGCCGCGCCGACGTTGCGGCCCGCCCCGGACAGCATCCGGCGCGGCATCGGCGCGCAATCGGGGCTTTGGTCGCAGTCGATATCCGGCGACCTGCCGATCGTGCTGCTGCGGATCGACGACGTGGAGCACCTCGATGTCGCCCGCGAGTTGCTGAAGGCGCATGAATACTGGCGGCTGAAACAGCTTGCCGTGGACCTGGTGATCCTGAACGACCGTCAGGCGTCCTATGTGCAGGACCTGCAGATCGCGCTCGAGACCCTGGTGCGGACCGGCCCGTCGGCGGGGTCGCCGGGGCGGGCGGTCGTGCTGCGCGCCGACCTGATCCCGGCCGAGACCCAGGCGCTGCTGGCGGCCGTGGCGCGCGTGGTGATCGTGGCGCACCGGGGCAGCCTGTTCGACCAGCTCGAGCGCCTCGGCGAGCCGAAGGCGCCCGCGAAGGCCGTCGCCAGGCGTGGCTCGGCCCGGCGGGAGCCGCCCGCCGCGGCAGCGCTTCCGCCGCTCGAGTTCTTCAACGGGTTCGGCGGCTTCGCGCAGGAGGGCCGCGAATACGTGGTCGTGCTCGACCGCGGGCAGTCCACGCCGGCGCCATGGATCAACGTCGTCGCCAACCCGGGCTTCGGCTTCCTCGCCGCCAACGATGGCGGGGGATATACCTGGTCGGTCAACAGCCGCGAGAACCAGCTCACCCCCTGGTCCAACGACCCGGTCAGCAACCGGCCGGGCGAGGTGTTCTATCTGCGCGACGAGGAGACGGGCGACCTCTGGACGCCCACGGCCCTGCCGATCCGCGACGAGGCGGCCACCTACGTCGCCCGGCACGGCCGCGGCTACACCCGGTTTGAACACACGTCGAACGGCATCGAGGCCGGGCTGCTGCTCTGCGTGCCGCTCGACGCGCCGGTCAAGATCGCGCGGCTCGTGCTCCGCAACCTGTCGGGCCGCGCCCGGCGCCTGGGCGTGACGGCCTATGTCGAATGGGTGCTCGGCCCCTCGCGGTCCGCCACGCTGCCGTTCGTGACCACCGAGATCGACCCCGCCACCGGCGCGATGTTCGCCCGCAACGCCTGGAGCAACGCGTTCGGATCGCGCGTGGCGTTCGCCGACCTCCGCGGCGCCCAGAGGGATTGGACGGGCGACCGCCGGGAGTTCATCGGCCGCAACGGCACCCTCGCCAGCCCGGCGGCGCTCTGCCAAGGCGCGCCGCTCTCCAACCGGGTCGGCGCCGGGCTCGACGCCTGCGGCGCATTGCGCACCGAAGTCGAGCTGCCGCCAGGCGCCAGCGTCGAGGTCGTGTTCCTCCTGGGGGAGGCCGCCAGCGCCGAGGAGGCGCGGAGCCTGGTCGCGCAATATCGGGCCGCCGACCTCGATGCGGTGCAGGCCGGGACATGGCGCCATTGGGAGGGGGTGCTCGAGCAGGTGCAGGTGACCACGCCCGACCGCACGATGGATGTCATGCTCAACGGCTGGCTGCTGTACCAGACGCTCGCCTGCCGCGTCTGGGCGCGCGCCGGGTTCTATCAGGCGAGCGGCGCATACGGCTTCCGCGACCAATTGCAGGACGGGATGGCGCTGGCCGCCTCGCGGCCGGAGATGACCCGCGCGCACCTGCTGCGGGCGGCCGCCCGGCAGTTCGTGGAGGGCGACGTGCAGCATTGGTGGCTGCCGCATTCCGGCCAGGGCGTGCGGACCCGCATCTCGGACGACCGCGCCTGGCTCGCCTACACGGTCGCGCACTACGTGGCCGCCACCGGCGACGCCGCCGTGCTGGACGAGCCGCTGCCGTTCCTCGAGGGCCCCGCGCTGACCCCCGGCGAGCACGACCACTTCGACACGCCGCGGGTCTCCGAACAGGTCGCCACGTTGTACGAGCACTGCGCCCGCGCGCTGGACCATAGCCTGGCGCTCGGCCGGCACGGGCTGCCGCTGATGGGCACCGGGGATTGGAACGACGGGATGAACCGTGTCGGCGAAGGCGGCCAAGGCGAGAGCGTCTGGCTGGGCTGGTTCCTGCACGCAGCACTCGAGGCCTTCGCGCCACTGGCCGAATCCGCGCTCGACCGCGGCCGGGCGGCGGCGTGGCGGGCGCATGCCTTGGCGCTGGAGGTGTCGCTCGAGGCCGAGGCCTGGGACGGCGACTGGTACCGGCGCGGCTTCTTCGACGACGGCACGCCGCTCGGCTCGGCGATGAGCGACGAGTGCCGGATCGACTCCATCGCGCAATCCTGGGCGGTGCTCTCCGGCGCCGCCGAGCCCGGCCGCGCCGCCCGCGCCATGGAGGCGCTCCAGCGGGACTTGATCCGGCCCGAGGACGGGCTGGCGCTGCTGTTCGCGCCGCCGTTCGACAAAACGACGCACGAGCCCGGCTACATCAAGGGCTATCCGCCGGGCGTCCGGGAAAACGGCGGACAATACACCCATGCCGCGCTGTGGTCGGTGATGGCGCTCGCCAAGCTGGGGGAGGGCGGCCGGGCGACGCGGCTGTTCGCCATGCTCAACCCCATCAACCACGCCCGCACCCGCGCGGACGTGCAGCGCTACCGCGTGGAGCCCTACGTCGTGGCCGCCGATGTCTACAGCACGGCGCCGCATGTCGGGCGGGGCGGGTGGACGTGGTACACCGGCTCGGCCGGCTGGATGCAGCGGGCGGGGGTGGAGAGCATCCTCGGGCTGCGCGTGCTGGGGGACGTGCTGCACCTCGACCCGTGCATCCCCCGCACCTGGCCCAGCTACGAGATGACGTGGCGGCAGGGTTCGGCGCGATACGTGATCCGGGTGGAGAACCCCGGCGGGGTGGAGCGCGGCGTCGCCTCCGCATCGCTCGACGGCACGGCCATCGCCGAGCGGCCGTTATGGGTCAAGCTGGTGGACGACGGCGGGACGCACCGGTTGCTGGTGGGGCTCGGATAGGCCGGTGATCGAGCGCATCGCCGCAATGGCCCCCGGGTTCCTGCCACTATTCCCGCACTCCCGCGTTGCAGCTCCAGGCGCGGATGGAGGGCATCCCGGCCCGGCCTTGGCCCGGTGGTCCCGCCACCTAAGCTGACGGAGGAAACCGCCATGCCGAACACACCGCCGCCCGAGGACAAGCCGCGCATCCCCAAGCCGCCCTCCAAGGAGGAGGTGGACCGGATCAGCCGCGACCAGGCGCTGATCACCGACGAGTGGGCGCCGCAACCGGAACCCACGCCTAAGCCGTGACGCGCGACGGGCCGGTTCGCATCCAACCGGCCGATCCGCTAGTAAAGCCGGCATGATCGGGGAGTTTCTCAGATGGTGGGGGCAGCAACTGCTGTCCTTGCTGCCGATGCGCGGCGCCCGGCTGGCGGACGCGGTGATCGCCGCCCTGCGGCCTGGCGCTGGCGGGCTGGCCGCCACGATCGAGCTGATCCAACGCCGCCGCGGCATGGAAGGCGTGCTGGGCCGCTTCGGTCTGGACCCGGCCGGCCTCCCGGCGTTGCGGGCGGCATTCGGCAACCGGCGCGCGCCCGTGCTGCTGCGCCTGCCGCCGGGCATGCTGCTGGAGCAGGCGGTGGTGCTGCCGCTGGCGGCCGAGCGGGACCCCGAGCGGGTGCTGCGCTACGAGATGGACCGCCTGACCCCCTTCGCCGCCGACGAGTTGTTCTGGACATCGAGCCTCGTTCGCCGGGATCGTGCGCGGGCGCAGCTTCACCTCCGCCTCGCCCTCGTGCCTCGCGCGCAGTTGGCGCCGGTGCTGGAGGGCCTGGCGCAGGCCGGCATCCACCCTGGCGCCCTCGAAGGCCCCAGCGGCGAGCGGATCGGCCTTGGCGCCAGCCGGTCCGGCCGCTGGCGTCAGCGCGCCGCCGTCGCGCTTGGCGCCGCCTGCGTGCTGCTGGCCATCGCCGCGGCCGCGGTCCCCTTCGTCCAGCAATCCTTGGAGTCCCGCCGGCTTGAACGCCGCATCGCCGCCCTTCGCCCGGGCGTGGACCAGGCGGAGGCCTTGCGCCGCGGCATGGCGACGGCGGCGGCAGGGGTCGACGTGCTCGCCGGCCAGCGCGCCCGGGTCGGCAACCCGCTTGCCGTGATCGCGGCCCTCACCGAAATCCTGCCGGACGACACCGTGCTCACCGACCTCGGCATACGCCAGCGCGTGGTCACCCTCAGCGGCCAGGCCGCCTCCGCCGCGCGGCTGATCCCGGCGCTGGCCGCCGACCCCGCCTTCCGCGACCCGGCCTTCGCCGCCCCGGTCACCCGCAACGAGACCACCCGGGGCGAAGGGTTTTCCATCCGCGCCGAGGCGGCGCCCTAACATGGGCCGGCTGCCGACGGGCCGAATGGGCCAGGCGCTGGCGCTGGCGCTGCTCGCCTTGCTGCTGGGGGCCATCTGGGTGGCGGTCGCCGTCCCGGTGCTCGAATGGCATGCCGACCGGGCCGACGCCCTCGAACGGCGCAGCGCCCTGGCCCGGCGGATGGCGGCGCTCGCGGCCGGATTGCCGGCCTTGCAGCAGCAGGCCGCCTCCGCCTCCGCCTCCGCCGGCGCCGGCCCGGCCGCCATCGCGGTGCTCGACGGCGCGTCCGACGCGGTCGCGGCCGCGGCACTCACCCAGAAATTGCAGGAGATGGCCGGGCAGGCCGGCGCTTCCCTCGCCAGCACCGAGGCGCTGCCGGCGGAACAGCAGGGCGCCTATCGCCGGATCGCCGTGCGGGTCGCCGTGTCCGCGCCATGGCCGGTGCTGGTCCGCCTGCTGGGCGCGATCGAGGGCGCGACCCCGCAGATGCTGGCCGACGAACTGCAAATCCGCGGCCAGCGCGGGTTCATCCGCGACGGTGCGGCGCCGCTCGAAGCGTCGTGGGTGGTGATGGGCTTTCGCAGCGGGACGAGCGGATCGTGAGCCGTGCGGCCCTCCCGCTGCTGGCCGCGCTGGCGCTCGCGCTGGCCGCCCTCATCGGGCTTGAACTTCGCCCCGTAAGCGCGGAAGAGGATGGGATGCAAGCCCTCACGACCCGTGTGGCCGCCCCGCGGCAAGGACCGGCCATGGCCGCGCCGGCCGACCACCGGCAGGCCTGGGTCGAGACCATCCTCGCCCGCCCGCTGTTTGCGCCGGACAGGCGTGCCCCCGCCGCCGCGGCCGGCTCCGGCGCGCCGCAACCGGCCCTGCCGCGTGTCGCCGGCATCCTTGTCGAGGGCAGCCGGCGCAGCGTGATCTTCGCCGGGACCGGGGAGGGCCGTTCCGTCGTCGTGGCCGAAGGCGCCGAACTGAACGGCTACCGCGTGCAGTCGATCGACGCCGGGCAAGTCATCGTCAGCGGGCCGGGCGGCGTGCAGGTGCTGCGCCCCAGCTTCGACCCGCGCCCCTCCGCCGCGCCCGCCGCCGGCCCCGCTGCCCCGGGAAGGAGCGGATTGCCCGGGCTTCCGGGGTTTTCCGGCCTGCAAAACCTGGGTGGCATCCCCGGCCTCCCGCCGCCGGCGCCCTCCGCACGATGACGCGCCGCCCCTTGCTCGCTGGCCCCTTGCTCGCTGGGGCCGTGCTCGCTGGGGCCGCGCTCGCCGGCTGCGACCGCGCGGAAACGCCGGTGCTGCAAGCCTTGCCGGAGTTGGGCGCCGCCATCAGCACGGCCACCCCGCGCATCAACGGCCCGGTCGGCAGCACCGATGCCGCGCCCGGCCCGCAGATCAGTATCGGCCGGGGCCAGTCGCTCGCCCTGCCGGCCGGAGCGCCGGGCGCCACGGGCGGCGACATCTCGCTCAACTTCGCCGACACCGACATCCGCGAGGTCGTGGCCCAGGTGCTGGGCACCATCCTGCAAGTGAACTACACCATGGACCCAGCCGTCCGCGGCACCGCCACGCTGCGCACCGTCACCCCCATCGCGCGCGCCCAGGTGCTGCCCGCGCTGAACGCCGTGCTGGCGCAGAACGGCGCCACGCTGACCCAATCGGGCGGGCTGTACCGGGTGGTGCCGGCGGCCACCGCTGCGGCGGCTCCGGGCCTGGCCGGCGGCGGCGACGTCTCCGGCGGCGGCGTGATCCCGCTGCGCTACGCCTCGGCCGAGGACCTTGCCAAGCTGCTGCAGCCCTATGCCGGCGTTGGCGGCAAGGTGGTGGCGGACCCCGGCCGCAACGCCCTGCTGGTCAGCGGCGACCCGGCCACGCGGGAGGCCCTGTTCGCCCTCGTGCAGGCCTTCGATATCAACGCGCTCGCCGGCCAATCCTATGCCCTGTTCCCCGTGACCAACGGCGGCGCCAAGGACTTCGCCACCGCCCTTTCCGACGCCTTCCGCACGGGGTCCGGCGGCGCCTTGGCCGGCGTGGTCCGCGTCGTGCCGATGGAGCGCATCAACTCGGTGCTGATCGTGTCCGCCCAGGCGCGCTACATCGATGACGCCCGGCGGGTCTATGGGCTGATGGAGCGCCAGCGGCGGCAGACCGTGCGCAGTTGGAACGTGTACTACCTGCAGAACAGCCGCAGCAACGACATCGCCTTCGTGTTGCAGCAGGCCTTCACCCCCGGCCGGGTGACGGCGGTGCCGACCCCCCGCGCGGTGGGCTCGACGGCGCCCGGCCGGGGCAGCCGCCGCAGCAGCGGGTTCAACCAGAACGATGGCGGCGGCGGCGGGGCCAGCGGCGGCGGCGGGCTGGGGCGGGGCAGCGGCATCGGCGTGGGCAGCGGCGGCGGCGGCCAGCCAGCGTCCGCCCCCGCCCAGCCGCAGCCCGACCCCGCGCAGAACCCGGCCAACCCCTTGCTGGGCGGGCTCGACCCCACCGGCGGCCCCAGCGGCGGCCCCGGCGGCGCATCGGGCGGCCAGGAGGACACGAACAGCATCCGCATCATCCCGAACCTGCAGAACAACGCCCTGCTGATCTACGGCACGCCGCAGGAGAAGGACACGATCGAGGCGATGCTCCGCAAGATCGACATCCTGCCGTTGCAGGTCCGCATCGATGCGACCATCGCCGAGGTGACGCTGAACGACAGCCTGAACTACGGCACCCAGTTCTTCTTCAAGGCGGGCGGCATCAACGGCGCGCTGAACTTCAACACCGCGGTCGGCGCCACCGCGGGCGCCTTCGCGTCGGGCTTCCCGGGCTTCGTGCTCACCGGGCCGAACAACGGCAACGGCGCCCTGAGCGCGCTGCAGGCCGTGACCACGGTCAAGGTGCTGTCCTCCCCGCAGGTGCTCGTGCTGGACAACGAGGCGGCGCGGCTGCAAGTCGGCAACCTGGTGCCGTTCCTCACCAGCAGCTCGCAAAGCACCCTGGCCAGCAACGCCCCGGTCATCAACTCCATCGACTACCGCGAGACCGGGGTCATCATGGAAGTCACGCCCCGGGTGAACAGCGGCGGCCTGGTCACGCTCGACATCTCGCAGGAGGTCAGCGACGTCGACACCGCGGCGACGGCCAACAGCGCCATCCAGTCCCCCACCTTCATGCAGCGCAACGTCAGCTCCCGCGTCGTGGTGCAGGACGGCCAGACGGTGGGGCTGGCCGGGCTGATCCGCGACAGCTCGACGCGCAGCAACGCGGGCATCCCATGGCTGAAGGACATCCCGCTGCTCGGCCTACTCGCGGGCCGGCAGGACAACGTGCGCGGACGCACCGAATTGCTGGTGCTGATCACCCCACACGTGGTGCACGACCAGCGCGACGCCCGGGCGCTGACCGAGGACCTGCGGGACCAACTGATCAATGCCGCCAGCGTGCCGGACGACCTGCAACGCCTGGGCACGTCGGGCTCACCCGATCCGCAGCGGCGGGTGCGGCGGGCCCTGCGCCTGGAGCGATGAACCGGGCCCGCTCGCACGACGGGGGCTTCGCCCTGCTGATCGTGCTGTGGTCGGTGGTGCTGCTGGCCTTGCTGGTCACCGGCATCGCCGCTGCCGGCCGGTCCGACGTGCAGCTTGCCGCGAACCTGCGCGGCGCCGCGCAGGCCGAGGCCGCCGCCGACGGCGCAGTGCACGCCGCCGCGTTCCACCTGCTCGACCCGGCCGCGCCCTGGGCCGCGGACGGCACATCCCGAGTACTCGACCAGCCCGGCGCCCGGGTGGCGCTGCGCATCGAGGACGAGGCCGGCAAAATCAACCCGAACCTCGCCTCCCTGGAGTTGCTGCAAGCCCTGCTGCGCCAGGTGGGCGCCGACGCCCAGGCCGCGTCGCGGATCGCGGCGGCCATCGTGGACTGGCGCTTTCCCGGCGATGCCCCGCGGCCGAACGGCGCCAAGGCGCCGCAATACCAGGCGGCCGGGCTGCCCTACGGCCCTCCGAACGCGCCTTTCGAGAGCCTGTCCGAACTCGGCGCGGTGCTGGGCATGACGCCCGAGCTGCTGGCGCGCCTGCTCCCGTCCCTCTCCTTGCTGAACGACGCGGAGCCCGATCCGCAACGGGCCGGCCCCGCCGTGCTCGCCGCGATGCGCCAGGCGACCGGCGCCGCACCCGCCCGGCCCGGCCCGGCCCGGCCGTCCCGTACCGTCACGATCACCGCCGAGGCCGCCGCGGAGGGCAGCCGGTTCACGCGCCGCGCCACGATCCGGCTGGGCGGGACACCGAAGGAGCCGCTGATGCAGGTTTTGACCTGGGAGGCCGTGGACGGCTAGCGCGGGCCGGGCCAGACTGCACGCCAACACGCCCCCCAGGGCGCGAGGGAGCAAACGCCATGCACGTCACCCGCCGCCTCTTGCTCGGCTCCACCCTGGCCGCCGCGGCCCCAGCCGCCCGCGCGCAGCCTGCCACCATCAAGATCGGCGTGTTGAACGACCAGTCCGGCCCTTACCGCGACAACACCGGCGCCGGGTCCACGGTGTGCGCGCAGCAGGCGGTGACCGAGTTCGGCGAGAAGGGGTTCACGGTCCAGCTCATCTCCGCCGACCACCAGAACAAGCCCGACGTGGCGGTCAGCATCGCCCGGCAATGGTTCGACCGCGAGGGCGTGGACATGGTGGTGGACGTGCCGACCTCCTCCGTGGCGCTCGCGGTTGCGGCCGTGGTGCGGGAAAAGAACAAGGTCATGGTCAACTCCGGCGGCGGCACCGCCGACCTGACCGGCCTCCAGTGCACGCCCAACACCGTGCACTGGACCTACGACACCTACATGCTCGCCCGCTCCACCGCCTCCCAACTGGTGAAGGTGGGCGGGGACAAGTGGTTCTTCATCGTGGCCGACTACGTGTTCGGCCAGCAGTTGGAGCGGGACGCAGCCGCCTTCGTCGTCGCGAACGGCGGCAAGGTGTTGGGCCGCGCGGCCTACCCGTTTCCGGAGACGACCGACTTCTCGTCCTA
>CAXSDH010000062.1:0-21395 GCA_964235765.1 uncultured Acetobacteraceae bacterium | reverse complement strand
CATGCACCATGCGCAGGAAGAAGATCAGCGACCACTGGTCCTGCTGCTCGCCGCCGGGGGTGCCGAACGCCATCCAGGGCTGGCCGTCACGTAGGGCGAAGCTGGGCGAGAGCGTGGTGCGCGGGCGCTTGCGGGGCGCCAAGCTGTTCGGCAGGCCGGGCTTGAGCCAGAACATCTGGCCGCGCGTGCCCATGGGGAAGCCGAGGCCCGGCACCACGGGGCTGGATTGCAGCCAGCCGCCCGAGGGCGTGGCGCTGACCATGTTGCCCCAGCGGTCGATCACGTCAATATGCACCGTGTCCGCGCCGATGACGCCCAGCCGGGCGACGGTCGGTTCCCCGGCTCCGGCGGCCCGGGTCAGCAGCTCGGCCCGTTCCTCCGCGCCATGGTCCACCCAGGGCGCATGGCCCGGAACGGCGCCCGGGCGCAGCGCCATCGAGGCCTCGGCGCCCACCAGCGCACGGCGCTCCGCGTTGTACCCGGGGGACAGCAGGTGGCCCAGCGGCACGTCGGGGACGTCGCCGTAATAAGCTTCACGATCGGCGAAGGCGAGCTTGGCGCATTCGACCACGGTATGCACGAAGTCCGGCCCGGCCGGGTCCATGGCGCCGATGTCGAAGCCTTGCAGCAAGGCGAGCTGCTGCAGGAACACCGGCCCCTGGCTCCAGGCGCCGCATTTCAGCACGGTGTGGCCGTGGTATTCGAAGGCGGCGGGGTCCTCGACCGTCGGCTGCCAGCCCGCGAAGTCCTCCGCCGTGAGCAAGCCCTTGTGGCGGCGGCCGGAGGCGTCCAGCACCGGGTCCCCGGCGAAGAACCGGCCCACCGCCTCGGCCACGAAGCCCTGGTACCAGGCCCGGCTTGCGGCCTCGATGCGGACCTCGCGCGTCCCGCCCACCGCTTCCCGGCACAGGCGCTCGTAGGTGGCGGCGATGCCTTCGTTGCGGAACAGCGCGCCGGGTTGCGGCGTACGGCCGCCGGGGAGGAACACCGCCGCGCTGCTGGGCCATTCGGCCTCGAACAGCGGCCGCACGCTCTCGATCGTTGCCGGAACGCGCGGCACCAGCGGCACGCCGTTCCGGGCATAGCCGATCGCGTAGGCCAGCACGTCCGCCAGCTCCCAGGTGCCCCATTCCTGCAGCAGGCGGCACCACGCGCCGAACGCGCCGGGCACCACCGCGGGCAGCAGCCCGGTGCCCGGGATCAGGTCGAGGCCGAGTTGCTCGAAGGCGCCGAGCGTCGCCGCGGCCGGGGAGGAGCCCTGGCCGCAGACGACGTGCTGGGTGCCGGTGGCGGCGCTGTGCAGGATGAGGGGGCCGTCACCGCCGGGCCCGTTCAGATGCGGCTCGGCGACTTGCAGGGTGAATGCGGTCGCCGCCGCGGCGTCGAACGCGTTGCCGCCCCGCTCCAGCACCGACATGCCGACGCCGGTGGCCAGCCAATGCGTGCTGGCGACGACGCCGAAGGTGCCGGCGATCTCGGGCCGCGTGGTGAACATCGGGCAAACTCCGGTTGCGTTCCCGCCAGCCTATCGCCAAGGTCCGCCCGCGCAAACCCGAAGGACCTGGGGCTTAGACGATGCTGCTGTTGATCGTGGGCCCGTCCGGTGCGGGCAAGGACACCTTGCTGAACGGCGTGCGTGACCTGCTGGGCGGACAGAAGGGCATCCGCTTCGTCCGACGGGTCATCACCCGGCCGGGCGACCTGGGCGAGGAGGCGCATGAAAGCGTCAGCGAGCAGGAGTTCGCGCTGCGCGAGGCGGCCGGCGACTTCGCGCTGAGCTGGCGCGCGCACGGCTTGCACTACGGTATTCCCGCCGACATCTCGCAGGACCTGGCGAAGGGGCGAACGGTGGTGGCCAACGTGTCGCGGGCCGTGGTGGCCGAGGCGGCGGAGCGGTTTCCGGTCACCGTGATCGAGATCACCGCGCCTGCCGCAGTGCTGGAGCGGCGGCTGGCCGCGCGCGGCCGGGAAGACGCGGACGACGTGGCCCGCCGCCTGTCGCGCGCCATCGAGCTGCCGCTGCCGGTGGAGCGGGTGAGCGTGGTCAACGACGGATCGGCCGAGCAGGGCACGCGCAAGCTGCTGGAGCGGATACGATCCCTGATCGAAGGCAAACCGGTGACGTTCGCGTCCTGAACAGGCTCGCCGCCCTTCGGCTGCTGCTGCCGTTCCTGCGCCCCTACCGCGGCCGGGCAGCCGCAGCGGCGCTGACGTTAGCGGTCGCGGCGGCGCTCGTGCTGCTGCTGGGGCAGGGCGTGCGCCAACTGATCGACCGCGGCTTCGCTACGTCCAGCGCCGAACACCTCGACCGGGCGGCGCTGGCGATGTTCGCCGTGGTGGCCGCGCTGGGCGCCGCGACCGGGGCCCGCTTCTACCTCATGTCGTGGCTGGGCGAACGCGTGGCGGCCGACATGCGGGCGGCGCTGTTCGGCCGGGTGCTGCACCTCTCGCCCGCCTTTTTCGAGACCATGCGGACTGGGGACGTGCTGACCCGGCTCACCACGGACACGGTTCTGCTGCAGAGCCTGGTGGGCAGCGCCGTCTCGCAGTGGCTGCGCAGCGCCGTCATCGCCGTGGGCTCCCTGGCGATGCTGGTGGTCACCAGCGCCAAGCTGGCCGGATTGGTGGTGCTGGTGGTGCCGCTCGTCGTGCTGCCGCTGGTGCTGTTCGGCCGGCGCGAGCGTGCGCTGTCCCGCTTGGCGCAGGACCGGATCGGCGACCTCGGCGCGTATGCCGAGGAAACCGTGAACGCGCTCCGCACCGTGCAGGCCTTTACGCACGAGCCGGTGGACCAGCAGCGGTTCAAGCAACGCGTCGAGGAGAGCGTGGCGGCCGCGATGCGCCGCGCCGGTATGCGGAGCGGGCTGATCACCGGGGTGATCCTGCTGGGCTTCGGGGCGATCACGCTCAGCTTGTGGGTGGGCGGGCGCGAGGTGGTGCACGGGCAGCTCTCCGGGGGCGAGCTCTCGGCGTTCGTGTTCTATGCCGTGCTGGTCGCCACCAGCGCCACCTCCATGAGCGAGCTATGGGGCGAGGTGCAGCGCGCCTCGGGGGCGGCCGAGCGGATCGGCGAGCTGCTGGCCGAAGCCCCGGCCATCGCAGCGCCTTCCCGGCCGGTCGGGTTGCCGGCCTTGCACGAGGGGTCCGGCCGGGTCGCGTTCGAGGACGTGGTGTTCCGTTACCCGTCCCGCCCCGACACCTCGGCATTGGACGGGTTCTCGCTCGCGGTGCGGCCCGGCGAGACGGTGGCCTTGGTGGGGCCGAGCGGCGCGGGCAAGACGACGGTGTTCCAGCTATTGCTGCGGTTCTACGACCCGCATTCCGGCCGCATCACGCTCGACGGGGTCGACCTGCGCGAGGCCGACCCGGCCGAGGTACGCGCCCGCATCGGCCTGGTCAGCCAGGAGCCGGTGATCTTCGGCGCGGACGTTTGGGACAACATCCGTTACGGCCGGCCCGGCGCCACGGATGCCGAGGTGCGGGCGGCGGCCGTCGCCGCCTCGGCCAGCTTCCTGGACGAGTTGCCCCAGGGGTTCGGCGCCTTCCTGGGCGAGCGGGGCGTGCGCCTCTCCGGCGGCCAGCGGCAGCGCGTGGCCATCGCCCGCGCCATCCTGCGGGATGCGCCGGTGCTGCTGCTGGATGAAGCGACCAGCGCGCTCGATGCGGAGAGCGAGGCCGCGGTGCAGCGGGCGCTGGCCGTGCTGGCCCAGGGCCGCACAACGCTGGTCATCGCGCACCGGCTGGCGACGGTGCGGCGCGCAGACCGCATCATCGTGCTGGATGCCGGCCGCGTGGTGGCGACCGGCACGCATGACGCGCTGGTGCGGGATGGCGGGCTGTACGCGCGGCTGGCGGAGCTGCAATTCGCGTCCTGACAGCCGTGGTGGGCAGGCATGGCGGCCTTGACGGGCCGGGGCACATCCCGCACACAAGCGGCGGTACTGCGGTCCCGACCACGAACCAGCCGCAAGGATTTGCAGGCGGCAATGCGGACCGGGTCTCAGCCAAGCATCTGGGTGGATGTCGAAGACTTCTTCGACTATTTCGCCTTCAATCCCCGGCCGAGCGGCATCCAGCGCCTCGCCTTCGAGATCAAGCGGGAGCTGCATGCGTCGCTGGGCGCCAGCGGCCGGCTGCGCTTCGTGCGCCGCGGGCCGGGCGGCACGGGCGCGCTGTTGCAGGAGGCGCCTTGGGCCGAGGTCGCCGCGCTGATCGATGAGGCGCAGCACACGAAGCCGAAGCGGACCGCGCCGCCGCCGCGCCTGGCCGCCCGCCAGGGCGCCAAGCAGGCCCTCAACCGCTTGCCGGCGCATTTGCGGGAGCCGCTGTTCCGCGCGGCGATCCTGCAAAGCCAGGCCGGGCGCAATTGGCAGGAGTTGCGGGAGGCGCTCGGCAACCCGGCCCGCCCGCCTCGCCGCACGCCGCTCGCCGCCGCCACAAAGACTGACGGGTTCAAGAACCTCGTCCGGCCCGGCGACCACTTCCTCGTGCTCGGCGCGCCCTGGGCGGTGCCTGGCTTCCCCGCCCTGCTGGCCGAGCTGAAGCAACGCTACGGCCTGCGCGTCGCCTTGCTGTTCTACGACCTGATCCCGGCCCGGCGGCCCGAGTGGTGCACACCAGGCGCCGTCGCGCTGTTCGACGACTGGCTCGAGGCGACCTTGCCGCTATGCGACACGCTCATGGCGATCTCCCGCTACACCGCCCATGACGTCGAGGCCTTTGCGCAGGAGCGTGCCATCCCGATCGCCGGCCCGGTGCGCCCGGTGCCGGTCGGCGCCGGCTTCGGCCCGGCCGAAGCCCCTGCCGGCCCGCGCCCGCTCGGATTGCCGCAGCCCGGCCACTACGTCCTGTTCGTCTCCACCTTGGAAGCGCGCAAGAACCACGCCTTGGCCGTGCGGGTATGGCGCAAGCTGGCCGACGAGGTGCGGGCTGGCGTGCGGGCGGCGGAGTCGGTGCCGGAGCTGGTGTTCGCCGGCCGGGTCGGCTGGATGGTGGCGGACCTGATGCAGCAACTGGACAACTCGGCCTGGCTCGGCGGCCGCGTGCGCCTGGTCCGCGACCCTACCGACATCGAACTGCGGGCGCTCTACGAAGGCTGCCTGTTCACCCTGTTCCCGTCGCTGTTCGAGGGCTGGGGCCTGCCCGTCACCGAAAGCCTGGCCCAGGGCAAGCCATGCCTCGCCGCCTCTACCACCGCGCTGCCGGAGGCTGGGGGCGCGCTGTGCCGCTATTTCGATCCGGAGGATGCCGGCTCCGCCCATCGCGCCGTCGCGGCCCTGCTGGACGATCGGCCGGGGTTGACCGCGTGGCAGGACCAGGTGAGGCGGGAGTTCCGGCCGACGCCCTGGGCCGAGACGGCGCGGGCGGTGCTGGCCGAGCTGCACGATGGCGCGGAGGCCTTGGGCGCGGGGGCCTTGGGCGCGGAAGCCGCGCCGTCATGACCGTCTGGTTCGATGTCGAAGACCTGTTCCATTACGTCCGCAGCGGCAACAAGCGCATCAGCGGCATTCAGCGGCTGACGCTCGAGATCTACCGGGCGGCCCACCAGCTCGTCGGCGGCACCGAACGGATCGGCTTCGTCCGCCACGGCAGCCGGTCGCTGTCGTTCAAGGTGGTGGCCTGGGCCGAGATCGCCGCCCAGTTCGAGGCCGGGAACGAGGCTGGAGCCGGGGCCGGGGCCGGGCCGCCGGCGGCCAGGCCCGAGCGGGTGCGTGCCCCCCTGCCGGCCAGCGGCCTCGTGCCTGCCAGGCGCTCCGGCCTGCGGGGCGCCGCGGCAAACCTGGCCAACCGGCTGCCGAACGAGGTCCGTCGCCCGCTGGTCCTGGCCTCGGTCATGCAGTTGCAGGCCGTGGGCGAGTTGGGCCGGGCCGGCTTCAACCTGGTGAGCCATCCGGCCGTCGCCGCGGCCAAACGGTCCCGCCGGGTGGCCGGCGACATGGCCTGGGGCTTGGCCGCCCGCGTGAAGGCTTCCGCCGCCCGCCCGGCGCGCGAGCCGGCCCGCCCGGCCTTCGACGACCTGGCCCGGGCCGGCGACACCTTGCTGGTGCTGGGTTCGCCATGGTTCCGGCAGGATTACAGCGCCGTCGCGCGCTGGCTGCGGGACGAGCGGCGCATCCGGTTCGGCCTGCTGGTGCACGACCTCGTCCCGATCCGCCGCCCGGAATGGTGCCATGTCGGCATTACCCGGACGTTCGAGGGCTGGTACGCCGATGTGCTGCCGTTTTGCGACCTCGTGCTCGCCAACTCCCGGCATACCGCCGGAGATGTCGAGGCCTATGCCGCCGAGACCGGGATCGCCTTGCCCGGCCGGGTCCGGCCGGTTCCCGTGGGCAGCGGCTTCGGTTTCGCCGCCGCTCGGGAGCGGCCCGCGCACCTTCCGGAGGCGGGCAGCTACGTGCTGTTCGTCTCCACGCTGGAGGCGCGCAAGAACCACGCCCTGGTGGTTCGTGTGTGGCGCAAGCTCCTCGATGAGGTCCAGGCCGGCGCCCGGCCGGCAAGCTCTGTGCCCGACCTGCTGTTCGCCGGCCGGGTCGGGTGGCTGGTGGCGGACCTGATGCAGCAGTTGGAGAACACGCAGTGGCTCGGCGGCCGGGTCCGCATGATCCGCGACCCCTCGGACGCCGACCTGCGCGCCTTGTACCAGGGGAGCTTGTTCACCGTGTTCCCCTCGCTGCACGAGGGTTGGGGATTGCCGGTGACGGAAAGCCTGGCGCTGGGCACGCCGTGCCTCACCTCGAATGCCGCGGCCCTGCCGGAGGCCGGCGGCGCGCTGTGCCGGTATTTCGATCCGGAGGACACCGGGTCCGCCTACCGGGCCGTCGCCGCCCTGCTCGATGACCGGCCGGGGCTGGAAGCCTGGCGGGAGCAGGTCCGGCGCGAGTTTCGCCCGACGCCCTGGACCGACACGGCGCAGGCAGTGCTGGACCGGGTGGCCGAGTTGGACGCCGGCGGATGAGGGCTGGGTGGCGGGCGGCCGCCATGCGGCGCCCCGCAGCCCTCGGCGCCGTCGTGCTGACCGCAGCGTATTTCTGGTACTATTTTTCGGCGCAGGCGCTGCCGGGCAACTCCGGGGCCTTCCCGCAGGGCTGGTGGGGCTGGTTCGACCAGGGCAAGACGCTGGAATCGGCCCAGGCGTTGGCGGGGCGGGATGTTTCGCCGGGCCGGCATTGGTATCCGCTTGGATATTCGCTGCTGGGCGCGCCGTTCCTCGGCATGGGATTCCGCGGCCATCCCTTCGTGTTCGTGGACCTCGCCTGTTTACTGGCCGCCCTAGCCGGCTTCGTCGTGTTTGCCCGGGCCTGCGGCGTCGCCGCCGCAGGCGCCACCGTGCTGTTCGTGGGCGCCGTGGGATGGGACCGCCAGGTATTCGGCGAGTGGGCCATCCCGTGGAACAGCACGCCCGCGGCGGCGCTGGTGTGGGTCATCCTGGCGCTATGCGGGCGCTGGCTCGAAGGCGTGCGCCGCCCCGTCCTGCTGGGCGTCCTTGCCGGCGCGGTGCCGTTCTTCCGGCCGACCGAGGCGCTGCCGGTCGCTGCCTGCCTGCTCGCGGTCCTGGCGATCGATTGGCGCGCCGGGCGCCTGCGATGGCGGCACCTGCTCGGGCTGGCTGCCGGCGGCGCGCTGGCCCTGGCGCCCCAAGCCGGGTTGCACCTCCTGATCTATGGGGCGCAGCCGAGCGACTACATGCGGGTCAGCCGGGAGCTTGGCTTCACGCTGCACGACATCGGCTGGAAGGCCTACGTGGTCCTCGTCGATCCCTATCAGTGGTTCACCGATGGCCAGGGCATCCTGCGGCGGCTCCCATGGATCGCGCTGGCGCTGGCCGGCTTGGTTCCGGCCCTGGCGGGGGGCCGCGCCGCCGCGGTCCTGGCGCTGGCCCTCGCCGTCCACCTGCTGCTCTACGTCAGCTACATCGACCTGATGCCGACGGGCCTGTGGCGGTTCAACAATATCCATTACTGGAAGTGGGCGATCCCCGGCTATGCGCTGCTGGCCTGGCTTCTGGTGCGGGACCTGGTGCGCTGGCGATGGGCGTTGCCGTCCTATGCGGCCGCGACCGGGCTGCTGCTCGTGGGCGTGCTCTCGTTCGTGCGGGTCGCGCCCCGGGCGGTGGGGGCCGACGAGCCGGCGAAGATGCTTGAATTCCATGGCCCCTCGCCGGGCTTCGACCAGAGCAACTTCGGCAACTTCATTCTGCGCGACGCCCAGGGGCCGCTGCGGAACGTGCCGGACATCCGAGCTATCCCCGTGCCCGGCGGCATGCGCGTGGTCGCGCTGACGCGGGATTTCGTGGGGCCGGTGTCGTTCGAGCCCGGCCATGGCTTCGCGCCCGAGCTGGTGGCCGCCGAACCGCTCCGCTTCGCCGCCAGCGTCGTGCCCGGCCGCCCCTGCTGGCTGGCGGCATTCGTGTGCGGGCGCCGGCCGGTCAACACACTGCTGCCACCCCCGCCCACGCGGTAGCCTCGGCGGCTATCGGCTAGAGCATGATCCGACCATATGGGATCACCCGTCGGATAAACATGCTCGCACAAACAACAGCTAGAGCGCGAGCCGTGCGCCTATCAGCACGGATCGTGCTCTAGTTCAGCCACTTCGCCGTGGTGCGCCGCTGCTCGCCAGTCTCGCCCTGGATATGCAGCCAGGTGTCCACGAAGGCCTTCAAGGCGGGATCGCGCGGCAGCAGGTAGGCAAGCTCGGAGAAGTCGAACGGCGCGTCCGGGTTGATGGCGCACAGCTCCGGGTGAAGCCTTTGCTGCAGCTTCGTCTCCACCGCATCGGTCATCATCACGTCGGCGCGGTTGGCGATGATCTCGTCGAAGATGGCGGCGTTGTTGGGGAACGTCACGATCTCGGCCTGCTTGACGTGGGCTCGGGCGAAGCGGTCGTTGGTGCCGCCGGGGTTGACGATCACGCGCACGCCGGGCTTGTCGATGTCCGCCAGGCTGGTGAAACGGGCCTTGTCGGCGCAGCGGGCGATCGGCGCCTTGCCGGTGCGCATCACCGGCGCCGAGAACATCGCCGTCTTGGCGCGCTCCAGGGTGACCGAGATGCCGCCCATGCCCACGTCGTATTTCTGCGCTTGCAGGTCCGCCATCAGGTTCGGCCAGGCGGTCGGCACGAGCTCGAGCTTCACGCCCATGGCTTTCGCCAGGCTCTCGGCCATGTCCACGTCCAGCCCCTCGAACTTGCCGGCGGCGTCCTTGATCGAGAACGGCCGATAGTCGCCGGTCAGGCCGACGCGCAGGGTGCCGCGGGCCAGGATGGTGTCCAGCACGGTTTGCGCCTGCGCCGGGACCGCGGCCAGCAACATCAGGCAGAACAGCAGGCGCATTGCGGGTTACTCCTTCAGGATGGGTTCGATGGCCGCCGCCAGGGCGAACAGCCGGGCGTCCCCGCCGGTCTCGCCCATCAGCATGAAGCCGACCGGCGCCTCGCCTTTCCGGTGCGCCGGCAGGCTGATGCTGCAGCGGTCCAGGAAGTTGGCGAGCGACGGGTTGCGCAGGATCATGGCGTTGACGCGCGAGTAGTCGGCGTCGTCGTGCAAGGCGTCGATCCGCGGCGGCACGAGCGGGGTGGTCGGCATCGCGACGGCGTCGAACGGCACGGTGGCGGCGTCCATGCCCGCGATGATGGCCCGGCGCGCGTCGAGCAGCCGGAGGAGGTCCCCCGCCGTCATCGCCTCGCCGCGCTGGATGCGGATGCGCACGCGGGGATCGTACACCTCGGCCTGGTCAGCCAGGAGCTCGCGATGCCAGGCATGCGCCTCGGCGGCCGCGAACCCGCCGGCGGCGTTGGCGGCGGCGATCCGTTCGAATTGCGGGAAGGTGAGGTGGGTAATGCGCACGCCGAGGTTGCCGAGGCGGTTCAGCGCGCGGCCGAACGCCTCCGCCACGGCGGGCTCGGTGCCCTCCATGACCATGTTGCCCGGCACGGCCAGGCGCATGCCGCGCAGCTCCATGGGCGCCACCTTGCGCCTCGGTTCCGCCGCCAGCACCGCGTCGATGGCGGCGCAGCAGGCGACGGTGTTGGCCAGCGGGCCCACGCTGTCGAGCGAGGGGGAGAGCGGCAGCACTCCGGTCATCGGCACCCGCCGGGCGGTGGGCTTGTAGCCGACGATGCCGCAGAACGCCGCCGGAATCCGGCACGAACCGCCGGTGTCGGTGCCAAGCGCGGCCAGGGCCATGCCGTCCGAAACCGACACGGCCGCGCCCGAGCTGCTGCCGCCGGGAACCCGGCCTGCCGCGCGGTCCCAGGGGCTGCGCGGCGTGCCGAAATGCGGGTTGATGCCAAGGCCGGAGAAGGCGAACTCCGTCATGTTGGTGCGGCCGACCGGGATCAGCCCGGCCGCGAGCACGCGCTCGATCACGGTGGCATGCGCCGTTGCGGGCTTCGCCTCCGCCAACACGCGGCTGCCCGCGGCGGTGGGCTCGCCCGCCACGTCGAACAGGTCCTTGATGCTGATAGGTATCCCGGCCAGCGGCCCCGGCGCGCGACCGGCGCCGCGCAGCAGGTCCATCGCATCCGCGCTCGCCCGCGCCTGTGCCGCATAGCTGCGCACGAAGGTGGCGCCGCCTTCGCCCTCCGGCGCCTCGATGGCGGCCAGGGCGCGTTCCACCAGCTTACGCGCGGTGGTGCGGCCGGCGTCGAGGTCGGCGACAGCTTGGGCGATGGTCTGCATGGGCCAAGCCTGACGCCTGGTTGACCCGAGGGCAAGCCCGCGAAACAGTGCGGCCAAATCCTGAGGTGAACCGCCGATGCCGACCACGCCCGACCGCGCCGTCCTGCTGACCGGCGCCAGCGGCAACCTGGGGCGCAGCCTGGCGAAAAGCCTGTCCGCCCAGGGCTGGGCGCTGAAGCTGACCGACCTGCACCCCTTCCCGGACCTAGTGCCCGAGGGCGCGGCCTTCACCCAGCTCGACCTGAACGACGGCGTCGGCCTGCTGCGCCTGGCGGAAGGCTGCGGCGCCATCCTGCACTTCGGCGGCGTGTCCACGGACAAGCCCTTCGAGGAGGTGCTGGGCCCCAACATCCGCGGCCCGTTCCATGTCTATGAGGCAGCCCGGCGCGAGCGCGCGCGCGTGGTGTTCGCCAGCAGCAATCACAGCGTCGGCTTCCATGAGCGCGCCGCCGTGCTGGACAGCGACTGCGATTTCCGGCCGGACAGCTTCTACGGCCTGTCCAAGGCCTATGGCGAGCTGATGGGCCGCTTGTACTGGGACAAGCACGGCGTGGAGAACGTCAACGTCCGCATCGGCTCCAGCTTCCCCGAGCCGGTGGACGCCCGCATGCTGGCCACCTGGCTTTCCTACGACGACCTGGCCCGCCTGATGGAACGCTGCGTGCTGGCCGAAGCGGTCGGCCATTCCGTCATCTGGGGCACGTCCAGGAACGCGCGCATGACCTGGTGGCGGCACGACCAGCGCACCCGCCTGGGCTGGGCGCCGCAGGACAGCGCCGATCCCTTCGCCGGGCAACTCGCGGGCCAAATCAGCGACAGCCCTGTACAGGAGCGCTACCAGGGCGGCGCCTATGCCATCAACGGCTATTCGCGGGAGGCGCCCTCTCCGGTGGACTTGTTCAAGGATTAGGAGCCCACCCATGGACGTCGCGGTCGTCGGTGGCGGCCCGGCCGGCCTGATCGCGGCCGAGCACCTGGCTGAGTTCGGGGCCGGGCACGGGGCAACGGTGACGGTCTATGACCGCATGCCGTCCGTCGGGCGGAAGCTGCAGCTCGCAGGGCGAGGCGGGCTGAACCTGACGCATTCCGAGCCGGCGGCAGCCTTCCTCGCGCGCTACGGGCCGGCGCGTGCGGCGATCACGCCCGCCCTCGAAGCCTTCACGCCTGGGGCGTTAAGGGCCTGGAGCGAGGCGCTGGGCCAGCCGACGTTCGTGGGCAGCAGCGGCCGGGTGTTTCCCGCAGCCTTCAAGGCGACGCCGTTGCTCCGCGCCTGGCTTGCCCGCTTGCGCGCGCGGGGCGTGCTGATCCGCCCGGGACACCGCTGGTTGGGTTGGGACGAGGCGGGCGCGCTGCGGTTCGCCACGCCAGCGGGCGAGGTTGCCGCACGGCCCCGTGCCACCGTGCTGGCCCTGGGTGGCGCCTCCTGGCCGCGGCTGGGGTCCGATGGAAGCTGGGTGGACGTGCTGCATGGCCGTGGCGTGGCCGTCACTTCGTTGCGGCCGGCCAATTGCGGCGTCCTGCACGCATGGTCGCCCGTGTTCCGGGAGCGCTTCGAAGGCCAGCCGCTCAAGCGCATCGCCGCCAGCTTCGGCGGCCGGACCGTGCGCGGCGAGGCGGTGATCACCCATGACGGGCTCGAAGGCGGGCCGATCTATGCGCTTTCCGCGGCGCTGCGGGACGCAATCGCCGAGCAGGGCGCGGCGACGCTGCTGCTCGACCTGCGGCCCGACCTGGATGGGCCGGCGCTGGCGCAGCGCATGGCCGGAAGCGGGCTCTCCCGCGCCAATGCGTGGCGGCGGGCCGGGCTTTCCCCGGTCGCGGCAGGGCTGCTGCGCGAGGTGGCGGGCGAGGTGAAGGCGCTGCCGCTGCGTTTGAGCGGCGCGCGCCCGATCGAGCGGGCGATTTCGACCGCGGGCGGCATCGCCTGGTCGGCGCTCGATCCCGCCTACATGCTGCGGGCCATGCCGGGCGTGTTCGCGGCCGGCGAGATGCTGGATTGGGAGGCGCCCACCGGCGGCTACCTGCTGCAGGGCGCGTTCAGCACGGGCCGGGCTGCCGCGGCGGGCGTGCTGGCGTGGCTGGCTGGTCAGCCGAGCGGATACTCGTAGCGGATGAACCCGCTGTGCTTGGCGATCCGGTCGTAGAGCGCCCGCGCGGTGGCGTTGTGGTCCTGCGTCAGCCAATACATCCGGGTGCTCGCCTGGGCGCGGGCGCGCTCCGCCACAGCCTCGATCAACGCGCGGCCCACGCCCTGGCCGCGGATGGCGGGGTCCACGAACAGGTCTTGCAGGTAGCAGACGGGCGTGGTGGTCCAGGCGCTGCTGTGGAACAGGAAATGCGTGATGCCCACGACTGCGCCGTCTGCCCGGGCGCCGAGGCCATGCAGCGCCGTGTCATGCTGGATGCGGCCCCACGTCTCGTCGAACACCAGCTCGGGAAGTTCGGCGTGGTAGAACGCAAGGTAGGTCCGCCACAATTCGGTCCAGCGGGGCCGGTCGGTCGCGTGCAAGGGGCCGATCTCGATCAAGGACGTTCGCCCCCCTCCGGGCCGTAGAACACGGCCCATACTGCGAAATCCTCCGATAGGGTGTCAAACCGATGCGCGGCGCCGGCCGGAACGAACAGCACGTGGCCGGGCTGTACCGGAACCCGCTGCTCGCCCAGCACACCGAACGAACCCTCCTCGAACGGGCCGGCCTCGTTGGCCCGGATGAACGTCGCAGAGCCGGAGACGACCATGTACAGCTCGTCGCGGTCATGCGGCATGTGCTGTTGGGCCGGGTCCGGCACGAACCAGCGCAGTTCCATCGAGCCGTGCGAGAGCACGCGCGCGCTCGGATGGCCTGGATCGTTCGGCCGCAGCCGCGACTCGTCGGGCGTTGCGCGGAGCGTGGGTATCGGCGGCATCTCGAGCCCGTCCATCGCCAACTCCACCGATCAGAGGGCACAGGTTGGGCGGTGGCGCACTATGTTAAGCCCCCCGCCGCCGCTTTCCCGTTCCAATCCGCTTTCAGCACCTCGCCCGCGAGGTAGAGGCTGCCGCAGATCAGCACGCGCGAGGGCGGGCCGGGCGGCAGCTTGGCCAGCGCCTCGGCGACGGTCGGCCCCGGCCGCGCCACGTTGCCCGACGCGGCCACGATGTCGGCCACCGGCAGCGCGAGATGCTGGGTCGGCTCCTGCACGGCCCACACGGTGGCGGCGTGGGGCATCAGCGGGCGCAGGAACTCGGCCGTATCCTTGGCCTGCTTCATGCCGACCACAAGATGCGCCGGACGGTCGGCCCACCCGCGCAGGACATCCGCCAGCGCCAGGCCGCCGCCGGGATTGTGGCCGCCGTCCAGCCACAGCTCCCACCCGCCCGGCAGCAGCGCCGCCAGCCTTCCGTGCAGGCGCTGCATGCGCGCCGGCCACTCCGCCCGGGACAGCCCGGCGTAAGCGGCCTCCGGCACCGCACCCGCCGCCCGCAACGCCGCGACCGCGACCGCCGCATTGTCGATCTGGTGCAGGCCGGGCAGGGCGGGCATGGGCAGCAGAAGCTCGGCCGCATCGTCCAGGTAATGCAGCCCGGCGCCCGCCCGCTCCACCTGCCAGTCCCGGCCGCGCGCCCGCAGCCGCGTGCCGGCGGCCGAGGCGGCTTGGTCCAGCACGCGGAGCACCTCCGCTGGCTGCGTGCCGGTGACCACGGGGACGCCCGGCTTCATGATCCCCGCCTTCTCCGCGGCGATCGCGGCCAGGCTGTCGCCCAGCAGCTCCCGATGGTCCATGGAAACTGAGGTGATCGCGCATGCGGCGGGCCGCACCACGTTGGTCGCGTCGCCGCGCCCGCCCAGCCCGACTTCCAGCACGCACAACTCGGCCGGCGCGGCCGCGAACAGGTGCAGGGCGACCGCCGTGATCACCTCGAAGACCGTGATCGCCTCGCCCGCGTTCACCCGCTCGATCGTCTCCAGCGCCTCGGCCAAAGCGGCGTCCGACACCAGGCGCCCGGCGATGCGGAACCGCTCGTTGAAGCGGACCAGATGCGGCGAGGTATACACATGCGCCCGCCACCCGGCTTCCTCGGCCATGGCGCGCAGGAAGGCGCAGGCGCTGCCCTTGCCGTTGGTCCCCGCCACATGGATCACCGGCGGCAGCCGGCGTTCGGGGTGCCCCAACTGGGCCAGCAAGCGCAGCAGCCGGTCGAGACTGAGGTCGATCAGCCGGGGATGCAGGCTGTGCAGCCGGGCGATGATGGGCTCGATGCGGCCGGGGTGATGGCTCATGCGGCGGCGTGTTCCGGCGCCGGGGAGCGCAGCAGGCCGATCAGCCGGGCGAGCGTCTCGCGCATCTCGGTGCGCTTGACCACCATGTCCACGATGCCGTGCTGGTGCAGGTACTCGGCGCGCTGGAAGCCGTCCGGCAGCGTCTCGCGCACCGTCTGCTCGATCACGCGGGCGCCGGCGAAGCCGATGAGCGCGCCGGGCTCGGCCAAATGCAGGTCACCCAGCATGGCGAAGCTGGCGGTGACGCCGCCCGTGGTGGGGTCGGTCAGCACGGTGATGAAGGGCAGCCCGGCTTCCTTGACCAGCCGGGCAGCGATGGTGGTCCGCGGCATCTGCATCAGGCTGATCGCGCCTTCCTGCATGCGGGCGCCGCCGCTGGCGGTGAACACGATCAGCGGCGCCTGCTGCAGCACGGCCAGGCGGGCGGCCGCGACGATCGCCTCGCCCACGGCAGCACCCATGCTGCCGCCCATGAACTCGAACGCCATGGCGGCCACCACGGCCCGGTGGCCGCCGATGGCCCCGTGCGCGACCAGGATGGCGTCCGGCAGCCCGGTTTTGTCACGCGCTTCCTTCAGGCGGTCGGAATACCGCTTGCTGTCGCGGAAATGCAGCGGGTCCTGCGGCGCGCGCGGCAGCTCGATGCGGGTGTAGCCGACCCCGGTGTCGGGCGGGTCGAACGTATAGGCCAGGCGCTCCGGCGCCGTCGCGCGCATGTGGAAACCGCAGCTGGTGCAGACCTTGAGGTTGCGGTCGAGGTCCTTGGCGAACAGCATCTGCTGGCAGGCGGGGCACTGCACCCACAGGTTCTCCGGCACCTCGCGCCGGCCGAGCAGGGTGCGGATCTTGGGGCGGACATACTCGTTCAGCCAGCTCATGCCGGCACGCGGGCCTGGCGGACGCCTTCGGCCAGCGCCCGCACCTGGTCCAGAACGCGCTGCGCCGTGTCCAGGGCCGCGCGGCCCTGCGCATCGAGGCTGCTGGCGAGCGTGTCGATCAGGGCGGAGCCCACCACGGCCGCATCGGCCACGCGCACCGCATCGGCCGCCTGCGCCGGGCTGCGCACGCCGAAGCCGATCGCCACCGGCAGGTCGGTGACGGCCCGGATGCGCGGCAGGGCGGCCGCGAGGCTGTCCGTGGTAGCGCTGCGCGTGCCGGTTATGCCGGTGATGCCGACGTAATAGACGAAGCCCGAACTGCCTTGCAGCACCACCGGCAAGCGTGCGTCGTCCGTGGTGGGCGCGACGAGGCGGATGATGTCGATCCGCTGCGCGGCCGCGTGCCCGGTCAGCAAGTCCGCCTCCTCGGTCGGCAGGTCCACCACGATCAGGCCATCCACCCCGGCGGTGGCGGCGTCCGCGCAGAAACGTTCGGGACCGTAGGAGGCGATCGGGTTGAGGTAGCCCATCAGGATCACCGGCGTGTCCGCGTCGTTCTCACGGAATGCCTGCACCATGGCGAGGGTGCGGGCGAGCGTGGCGCCAGCCTTCAGGCCCCGCAGCCCGGCGGCCTGGACGGTCGGGCCGTCCGCCATCGGGTCGGTGAACGGCATGCCGATCTCGATCAGGTCCGCGCCTGCGCCGGGCATGCCGCGCAGGATTTCCATGCTTGTGGCGGCGTCGGGGTCGTAGGCCTCGAGGAAGGGGATCAAGGCGCCACGCCCCTCGGCCTTGAGGGCGGCGAAGCGCGCGGCGATGCGGCTCAAAGCCTCACGCCCAGGTGCTCGGCGACCGTGAAGATGTCCTTGTCGCCGCGGCCGCACAGGTTCATCAGCACGATCGCGTCGCGCCCGAGGCTGGGCGCCAGCTTCTGCACGTGCGCCAAGGCATGGGCGGGCTCGAGCGCCGGGATGATGCCCTCGGTCCGCGTGCACAACTGGAACGCGTCGAGCGCCTCCTGGTCGGTGGCGGCCACGTATTCCACACGGCCGATCTCATGCAGCCAGGAATGCTCCGGCCCGATGCCGGGATAGTCCAGCCCGGCGCTGATGCTGTGCGCCTCCTGGATCTGTCCGTCATCGTCCTGCAGCAGGTAGGTGCGATTGCCGTGCAGCACGCCCGGCCGCCCGCGCGAGAGGCTGGCGGCATGCTCCTTGGTGTCGAGCCCGCGGCCGGCCGCCTCCACGCCGATCAGCCGCACCGCTCCGTCGTCGAGGAAGGGGTGGAACAGTCCCATGGCGTTGCTGCCGCCGCCGATGGCCGCCACCACCGCGTCCGGAAGCCGGCCTTCCGCCTCCTGCATCTGGGCGCGCGCCTCGGTGCCGATGATGCTCTGGAAATCCCGCACCATGGCAGGATAGGGGTGCGGGCCCGCTACGGTGCCGATCAGGTAGTAGGTGTCCTCGACATTGGCGACCCAATCGCGCATCGCCTCGTTCATCGCGTCCTTCAGCGTCCCGGCGCCGGAGGTGACCGAGACGATCTCGGCTCCCAGCAGCTTCATGCGGAACACGTTGGGCTTCTGCCGCTCGATGTCGGTGGCGCCCATGTAGACGACGCAGGGCAGGCCGAACAGCGCGCAGACGGTCGCCGTCGCCACCCCGTGCTGCCCGGCGCCGGTTTCCGCGATGATGCGGCTCTTGCCCATGCGCCGCGCCAGCAGGATCTGGCCCATGCAGTTGTTGATCTTGTGGCTGCCCGTATGGTTCAGCTCGTCGCGCTTGAAATAGACCCGTGCGCCACCCAGCCGTTTGGTCAGCCGTTCGGCGAACCACAACGGGCTGGGCCGGCCGACATAGTCCTTCAGGTAGCGGTCCAGCTCGGTTTGGAAGGCCGGGTCGGCCTTGGCGGCCTCGTAGGCCTGGTCCACCGCCAGGATCAGCGGCATCAGGGTTTCGGCCACGAAGCGGCCGCCGAAGCCGCCGAAGCGGCCGCGGCCGTCCGGGCCGGAGCGCAGGCTGTTCGGGCGGGCGGTTTCGGCGGATACTGTGTTCACGGGGCGGCCTCCATGCAGCGTGTCATACCGCAGCAGGCCCGGCCGGTCACGCCTAGTCCGCGACGCCATTCCAATCGTAGGATTTCGCCCATGCTATACCTCAACACCGGCCTGGCGCCCCGCCGCATCCTGGAACCCGCGCCGCACGCGATGGCCGATGCCGCCGGCGTGGTCTGGCTCGACCTGCAGCGGCCCACCGAAGAGGAGCGCTCCCAAGTCGAGCGGGCGACCAAGCTGCGCGTGCCGGTGCAGGCCGACCTGGCGGAGATCGAAAGCAGCAGCCGCCTCTCCACCGAAGGGCAGGCGGTCTATCTCAGCACGCCGATGACCTATCGCTCGATGGACGGTGCCTCGCACACCGCGCCGCTCGGCTTCGTGCTGTCGCCGGACCACCTGCTGACGGTGCGCTTCGCCGACTTGCCGGTGTTCGACGCCTTTGCCGAGCGGTTTACGGCCGCCACGCGCCATCCGTGCAGCGTCGGCGCATTCCTAGGCCTGCTCGAGGCGATCGTGGACCGGTTGGCCGACGTTTTGGAGCATGTCGGCGCAGACCTCGACGCCATTTCCCGCCGGGTGTTCCGGCCGGACAAGACGGGACCCCGCAACGCGGCGCGAATGGATGCGCAGTTGCGCGCCACGCTCCGCGCCGTGGGCCGCGCCGGGGAGCGCATCTCCAATATCCGCGACAGCCTGGTGGGCGTGCAGCGCATCGTACACTACAGCCACGACGTCGCGCGGGAGTGGATTCCCAAGGACATGCTGCCCCGGTTCATGACCTTGCGGCAGGACATCACGTCGCTGACCGACTACGATGTGCAGTTGACGAACAAGGTGCAGTTCCTGCTCGATGCCACGCTCGGCTTCATCAACATCGAGCAGAACAATGGCATCAAGGTGCTGACCGTGGTCTCGGTGGTTGGAGTTCCCCCCACGCTGATTGCCAGCATCTACGGGATGAATTTCAAATGGATACCCGAGCTGCAATGGGAGTACGGTTATTTCTACGGGCTCGCCGTGATCCTCGCGAGCGGGATACTGCCGTTGGTCTGGTTCAAGAAGCGGGGCTGGATCTAGCGGCGGCCACGAAGGCGCGGATCAGCGCTGGGTCTTTCACCCCGCGGGCGCGCTCCACGCCGGACGAGACATCGACCGCCGGCGCGCCCGAGACCTGGATGGCCCCGGCGACATTGGCGGGCGTGAGACCGCCGGCCAGCAGCCAGGGGCCCGGCGCGGCCCAATCCCGCAGCAGCGACCAATCGAAGCTCAGGGCGTTGCCGCCGGGCAGGGCGGCGCCGGGCGGCGGCTTGGCATCGAGCAGCAGGGCGTCCATTGCCGGCGCGGCGGCGGGCAGGTCCGCAAGCGACGCTACGCCCACCCCGAGCCAGACCGGGATGGCGAACCGGCACCGCAAGGCGGCCGCCCGTTGCAGGCTCGCATGGACTTGCAGCGCCTCGAGCGGCACCGCGTCGAGAGCCGCCGCGACGTCGTCATCGGTGGGGTCGACGAACAGCCCGACCCGCGCCGGGCCACCCGGGCTGGCTGCCGATAACTCAGCCGCCTCAGCTGGCGTGACGAAGCGCGGCGAGGGGGGGAAGAACACGAAGCCGACCCAGTCGGCGCCGGCCTGCGCGGCTGCGTGGAGCGCCTCGGGCGTGTTCACGCCGCATATCTTGACTTGGGCCATCGAGCGCCGCCGGTCAGCCCGGCGGCGGCAGGCTCAGCGCGGGCCGCGCCCGCATCGCTTCCAGTTGCGCTTCCAACTGGCGCACCGCGGACTCCGCCCGGCGGGCGCGCGCCCGGAGCGACAGCGCCCCGCCCCAGGTCATCGCCGCGCCGGCCAGGAAGAACAGCAAGGCCGCGCCGAGCACCGCGAGCGAGACGGGCACGTCGACCAGGATGTCGGTCGGCCACAGCCCGAGGCGCACGACCTGCTTGTTGGAAAGGGCGAACACGACCAGGATCAGCAGCAACGGGACAGCCAGCAGGATGCGCACGATCAGGCCAGCGCCCGCTCGGTGCGGGCGGCCGGGCGGGCCTTGGGGCCGCGGTTGACGCGCTCGCGCAACTCCTTGCCGGCCTTGAAGAAGGGCACGGCCTTCTCGGTGACCGGCACGGCCTCGCCGGTGCGCGGGTTGCGGCCGGTGCGGGCCTCCCGCCGCTTCACGGTGAAGGCGCCGAAGCCGCGCAACTCGACCCGCGCCCCGCGCGCGAGGGCGGCGGTGATCTCGTCGAAGATGGTCGCGACGATCAACTCCACGTCCCGGCTGAGCAGGTGCGGATTGGCGGTCGCAAGCTCTGCGATCAGCTCGGATTTGGTCATCTGGTGAATGCCGTCATACAGTTGGCGGACGATGCCGGAGCAACCCCGGCGCGTCAAGAAACTGCCTGGAGCTTTCGGATGCGACGCCGCTCGTTGCCTGCTGAACGGACAGGCTGGCATCGGGCCGCGCGGTTCTTCGTGGACGTGGTTTGGGCCGGTTTGCCGCCCCTGTTCGTCATACCGACCGGCCTTTTGATGCTGCTCGCCGCCAGGCAATGGCAACGCGACTGCGCGGCTCAGGAGGCTGGCGGCCCCTGCCAGATTGCCCAGGCGCCGGACGGGGCCGCGCCCGCGCCGAGCAACGACTGCCACAGCCCGCCCAGCGCCGCGCCCATCGTGCGCTCGTAGAAGCTGCCGGGCCGCACGTCGCGAACGGGAAGGCCGTTGCCGACCTGGCGCTCCTTGGCCAGCCACTCGCGCGCCTCGATCTCGCCGCCGATCTCGTCCACCAGGCCCAGCTTCTGCGCTTGCCGGCCCGTATAGGCGCGGCCGTCCGCCAGCTTGCGCACCGCATCGGCGTCCATATGGCGGCCCTCGGCCACCATGGCGACGAACTGGTCGTACAAGTCGGTCACCAAGCCGTTCAGGTACTCCCGGCCTTGCGGGGTCAGCGCGCGGGTGAAGCTGGGTTGGTCCTTCAACGGGCCCGAGGTGATGGCGTCCGCCGAGACGCCGAGGCGGGCGAGCAGGCCGGACACTTCGGCGGTTTGCAGGATCACGCCGATCGACCCGGTCAGCGTCGCCTCCCGCGCGAAGATGCGGGCGGCCGGGAGGGCCACCATGTAGCCGGCCGAGGCCGCGGTGCCGCGCATGACCGCGACGAGCGGCTTGGCGGCGGCGACGCGCAGCAGGGCGCCGCGCAGGCTCTCGCCGCCGGCGACGGAACCGCCGGGGCTGTCGATGGAGACGATCACCGCCGGCACGCTGCGGTCCTTGGCGAGCGCCAAGACCGCCTCGACCAGCTTGCGGTCTTCGGTGATGACGCCGGTCACGTTGACCCGCGCCAGGTGCCGCCCGCCGCCCTTGATGCCGGGCAGGGCGAGCACGCAGACGGCGGCGACGGCGGCCAGCACGGCCACCACCCGCCAAACGTTCAGGCGGCGCTTGAGGCGCCGCCTGTCCAGCAGAAGGTCGGTTTCCAGCAAGCTAGCTGTCGCTGCCCTGCTGGTTCCGCCGGCGGATCGCGGCCCCCAGGATGTCG
>CAXSDH010000061.1:5274-22004 GCA_964235765.1 uncultured Acetobacteraceae bacterium | reverse complement strand
CTTCTCGGCATACCTGAGATACTTGACCACTTGGCTTAGACTGTTAGCGATCTAGCCGCAAACCCTCCAGCACTTCATCGGCAGTTATTTGCAGCGGCATATCCCATATCGTTCCGGACGTATTGGGCTCGTGCGGACACCGATGCTCGCGATATCGGATGTTGCGATGTCCAGCCAGTTGCCAGAAGAACACATCGAACATTTGCGCAGGCATGAAGCTGGTCACCGTGGCTGGCGCAGTCAAAAATACCAAGTTGGTAAGGCCTGCACCATTAACTCCTGCCAGGTGTCGGGCACCCCTGACGGACTTGATCTGCTCGACCAGACTGATCTTGCCAGGATCGATGATGGTCCACCCCGCATTGGCCAGGACCGAATTCAATGCTTCCTCATTGTGGATCGCCCGCCGGTCGCCAGCACGCGTCAGCCAGACTTGCGGCGTCTCGCCCGAAGCGACGGAACCGCTTAACTCGTCCATGCAGTCATGCACGAGCGGCGAGTAAAACTGTCCATGGGCAGTCAAGCCGGTGATCAGAACCAGTTCTTCAAAGTGTCGCGGCTGTCCCTTACTCATGATCCAGTATTGTTCAGGTAGGCGGATCAGCCGCAGCGAGTCCGCGATGACGTTAGCCATCCATTCGTAAACATGCGGAATGAGTATCTTCCACGAATCCCGCAAGATGAACTCGCGTGCCAACCACGCGAGAGGAAGCATCTCGATCAACCAATGACCATAGTTGTTCATTCCGGCCTTCCCGCACAGCAGCGTGGTGCCGAGATGGCTGGGGATTGCCGATGTCAGCATGGCTGCATTGAGAGCCTCGCGTGCTGCATCAATCTGAGCGGCCGAGTTTTGTGTTAGACTAGCCGCATACAGGTTACATCCGCGGTCGAAAACGAGGCCTTCGCCCACAACAAAAACGTCCCGGAGGCGATGAAAGGTGACGATGGAAGTCGGATGCGAGACGTTCCATTTACTTCGGATCGTAGCGTTGATGTCCGCCGGCGTAAGATGTTCAGCATAGACTTCGGCGGCACGGGTTGCGAACCCGGGAGACTCGACGAGGTGAACGGCCGAGTTGGGAGGAAGCTCGATAACGGCGGGCGGCATTCGAAGTCAATCCTTCAGGCGGCCGCAACGTTCCTAAGCTGTCGGGTCCTGATGATCTCATCGAGCGGCTGAACGTTAAAGCTCTGCCGGTTCATAATTGTGTCGCGGTAATCCAGCCTCGAGACTTGCTCCACGCTCCGCTGCGGGATCGCCGCAGAGGGTCGGGGCGATCGCCAAAGCACGGTTTGGCCGTGGTTTTCCGCAACCGTCGCGTAGGAGAACTGCTGCATGAAGGTCTGGATGAAGAATGGGATCTTATAGACGTCGCCCATCCAGCTTCCATCGTTGAACCAGTGCACGCCCTGCACGGGGGCGCTTTCGCGCAGGGCGAACACCTGTTCGAGATCCGGCAGCGAGGCGTCGTATGAATTGGGCAGAACGTCATCCACCACGATCACGCCCTGATCGCTCAGCAGCACGACCGCGTTCAGGAGGTCACGCAGGGTTTGCTCGAACGTATGCAGGCCGTCCAGGTAAATGACGTCGAACGGCGCGTACTTGGCGGCTAGCTTCTCGAAGAAGACGTCGCTCGTGACCTGATGGTAGATCTCGATCCCTTTCGGGCCAGTAGCGTCCACGGCGTCGAACAGGAAATGCGGATCAACCGCGACCTTGCGGGAGGCTGTCAGTTGGCTGAAGGTCTCGCCACGGTTCACCCCGATTTCGAGGTAAGACGGACTCTCGAACAAGTCCAGGACGCGCTGCATGACGGCGTGGCGTGTAAGCATCGTGATCCGTTCATCCGATCGTACCTTGCCCGTGGCATCTACTGCCATCCAATGGCTGGATCAACTGCTGCGCCTGGCAGCCTTGAACCTCGGCCCCACGCTTAGCGGCAGCGGCTTGGCCGGAGCGGCGGCCAGCCCACCCGGCATCACCCGCACCGCCATCCGCCCCTTGCACCCCGCATCCTGCCGCAGCGTATGGTCGGTCCCCTTCGGCGCCAGCAGCGGATTGTAGAACGGGTCGCCCACGTCGAAGAAACGCCGCCACCGCTTGCGCAGCCGCGTGTCGTCTTCCGGGTGGTCGACCTCCTTGCTTTCCGTCCTCGTCGCGGACTCATGGTGGTACAGCACGGTGAACCCGTCGTACAGCACCTTGAACCCCGCCTCGCCGATGCGCAGGCAGAGGTCGGTGTCGTTGAAGCCGATCACGAACTTCTCGTCGAAGCCGCGCAGCGTCGTGAACACGTCGCGCCGCACCATCATGCAGGCGGCCGTCACGGCGGAGTAGTCGCGCACTGCCGTCAGGTTGCAGTTGTAGCCGGGGTGGCGCTTTCCCTTGGCCAAATAGGCGTTGGAGAACTTCATCGCGTGGTCGGCTGCACCGCTGAAGCCCACCAGCACGCCGGCATGCTGCACCCGGTCGTCGCCGTACAACAGCAACGGGCCCACCGCGCCCACCTCGGGCCGCGCCACGAGGCTGCGCAGGCGGGCGATCCAGCCGGGCTCGCGCGCTTCGACGTCGTTGTTGAGCAACAGCACGTACTTTGCCGCGCGCCCGTGCGTCCGCACCGCAAGATTGTTCATCCGCGCATAGTTGAACGGGCCGGAATACGGCATGACGGTGTGGCGCGCGGCGATGCTGGCCAAATAGCGCACCGTCTTCGCATCGGTCGATTGGTGGTCGATAACCACGATGCGGTAGTTCTCGCCGGGCGAGGTGCGCTCGATGCTGTCGATGCACGTCTTCAGAAGGTCCACCCGGTTCTTGGTCGGGATCACGATCAACACCTCGCCGCCGTCGTCCGGCCAATCGATGCGGTATTCGTTGTAGCGCATGCCGTCGGCCACGGTGGCTTCGCGCCCGAGCCGGGCCAGGTGCCGGGCGAGCGCCGCCTTGGTCGCGTCGTTGACCTCGCCCTGCTTGGCGTGGCCGGTGCTGCGCTCATGGGTCCGCCAGCGGTACAGCACGCTCGGCACGTGGGCGATGGTCTCGGCCGCCTCGATCACCCGCAGCACGAAATCCACGTCGGCCGAGATCGGCAGGCTCTCGTCCCAGCCGGTCAGCCGCCGGGCCACCTCGGTGCGCACGCAAATCATGTGCACGAAATAGGGGTGCGACAGGTAGTAATCGTGGCTGAAGGCGGGGCGGGCCCGCACCTCGATGATGCTGTTGATGTCGGTGGTGGTCAGCGCCTCGTCGCTGTACACCAGGTCCGCGCCGGTTTGTTGGGCGGCCTCGGCCAGCTTGTACACGGCGTCGGGCTCGATGGTGTCGTCGTGGTCCATGAAGGCCACGTAGTTGCCGCGGGCCGCGCGCAGCCCGAAGTTTGTGGCGCGCGCGATGCCCATGTTGCCCGGCGCGCGCAGCACCCGGATGCGCGGGTCATGGCGGGCGAAGGTGTCCAGCACGTCGCGCACGTGCGGCTGGCGCGACCCGTCATCGACGCAGATCAGCTCCCAATTGCCCGACCACTGCGCCAGCACGCTGTTCAGCGCCTCGATCAGCCATTCGCGCGGCGGATCGAACACCGGCATGATGATGGAGATGCCGACCGACCTTGTCCGGTGGGTCATGCGCCGGGCCAGGCGGCGCTGGAACACGGCGGGGACCGTTGCGCCGCGGGTGAGGAAGCGGGTGATGTTGCTGTTCTGGCTGATTTGCCGCGGCGACCCTGCCACCGCCTGGTCGGTGCCGGCGATGCGGAGGTAGATGTCCTTGTTGAACAGCGAGGTCAGCGGCCGCTCCAACAGGAACCGGAAGCCGCAGCGGGCCGTCGGCAAGCCGGCATTCTCCACGTCGCCGCGGTAGAGGTCGGCCAGGCCGGAGCCGATGACCTCGCCGTTGCAGAGGGCCTCCACCTTCAGCGGCGTCTCCGGGTGGTGCATGTTGACGACCCAGCCGCCGGTGAACGGGCCTTCAACCGCATCGAAGAAGCCCACATAGGGGGGCGAAGCCGGCCTTATATATGGGCTGTTGCAGAGGTTCAGCCCGGTCCCCGCCACCACGATCTCGATCCGCAGGTCCCGGTCGAGCCGCACCGTGCGCGGGAACGGCAGCACGAAGCCCGAGCGGCCATCGCTCAGCCCAAGGGCCGCCACGTCCGCGCGCATGCGGTCGGCGACGGCGGTCGCGACCACGCGGCCATCCACGCGCAGCTCCACCTTGGCGTGCTGCTTGGGGTGGGCGAGGTCCACCACCCAGCCTTCGGCGCGGGGCGCGTCGGTGGGGTCGGCGTAGCCGGCGAAGCCGCAATCCCGGGCAGTGATGCGCAGCGGCTTGGCCGCAGGGATGCCGCCGACCCGGGCGGTGAGCATGGCCGGCTCGTTGGCCTGGGGCAGCAGGGCCAGGTCGGCCGTGAACCGGTAGGTATGGCCCGGTGCGCGATCCAGCTCGGCGGCGGAGGGGAGCGCGAAACCGCGGCCATACAGCGTGGCGCCGGATACGATCTCGACGGGAATGGCCAGGTCGCCTTCGGGCGCGGCCGGACCATCGAGCGAGAAGCTGCCGGTGATGCGCGGCCCCCGGGCGGACCAGCCGCCCCAGCGCAGCCCGCGCGCCGCTGCGAGGTCGAATTGCGCGTCGAGCACGCTGCGGCCGGTCTCGGCCGCCACCACGTCCAGCATCGAGCCCAGCAGGTGCGGCGGCAGCGCCAAGGCGAAGCGGCGTCCCGGCCCGTCGGCCACCGGCGCGGCCGGCGCGGCCCCTTGCGGCACGCCATCGACCGTCAGCACCACCTGCGTCACGCTGGCGGCATCGGCCACGAACCAGCCGGAAACCCCCGCGGCGGTGACATGCAGGGCGGATGACGGCGCGTCCGGCGCTTCGCTGGGGGCTCGCCTGGCGCGGCGGGCGATGGGCTTCCTCATGTCAACCTGCAACCTCGTCGGACACATGCGCGGCCGAACCGGGCGCCGTGGTCATATCGGCCCCTAGGCTCGCATAGGTTGCCGCGTGGCGGAAGGGCTGGCAGATTGGCCGCTCGCCAGATACCACAATCCCGCGGGCAGGCCAGCCCGCGGCAAGGCATGACGGGAGCGCGGATGCGCATACTTTTGACGGGCGGTTGCGGGTTCATCGGCTCGGCCGTGATCCGCCACCTGATCCGCGCCACCGGCCACGAGGTGGTCAACGTGGACAAGATGACCTATGCGGCCTCGGAGGACGCGCTCGAGGAGGCGCGCAGCCATCCCCGCCACCGCCTGGTCCGCGCCGACATCACCGACCCGGCGGCCATCGGGGCTATATTCGAGGCGCACCGGCCCGATGCCGTGATGCACCTGGCGGCGGAAAGCCACGTCGACCGCTCGATCGACGGCCCCGCGCCGTTCATCCACACCAACGTCACCGGCACCTTCGTCATGCTCGAGGCCGCGCGCGCCCACTGGGCCCGGCTCGAGCCTGCGGCCCGCGCCCGCTTCCGCTTCCACCATATCTCGACCGACGAGGTGTTCGGCGCGCTCGGCCCCAACGACCCGCCCTTCACCGAAACCACGCCGTACGACCCGCGCAGCCCCTATTCCGCCAGCAAGGCCGCATCCGACCACCTGGTGCGGGCCTGGTGGCACACCTACGGCCTGCCGGCCTTCGTGACCAACACCACCAACAACTACGGCCCCTGGCAATTCCCGGAAAAGCTGATCCCGCTGGTGACCTTGAACGCCTTGGAAGGCAAGCCGCTGCCGGTCTATGGCGACGGCTCCAACCAGCGAGACTGGCTGTTCGTGGACGACCATGCCGAGGCCCTCGTCCGCGCCCTGGAACACGCCGAGCCCGGCGCCACCCTGGCCATCGGCGCCCGGCAGCCGCGCACCAACCTGGAGGTGGTGCAGGCGATCTGCGCCACGCTGGACGCGCTGGCGCCCGACCCGGCCGGGCCGCGCGAACGGCTGATCCATTTCGTGACCGATCGGCCCGGCCACGATTTCCGCTACGAGATCGACCCCGGCCGCGCCACCGAAGCCCTCGGCTGGACCGCGCCGCACGGCTTCGACGCCGGGCTGCGCCGCACCATCGAGTGGTACGTCGCCCACCAGCCCTGGTGGAGCGCCATCCGCGATGGCCGATACGCCGGGCACCGGCTGGGCGCCGCCCAAGCAGGGGTCGCCCAAGCAGGGGTCGCCCAAGCAGGCGTCGCAGCGTGAAGGGCATTCTCCTGGCCGGCGGCAGCGGCACCCGGCTGCACCCGGTGACCCTGGCCAGCAGCAAGCAATTGCTGCCGGTCTATGACAAGCCGATGATCTACTATCCGCTCTCGGTGCTCATGCTGGCGGGCATCCGCGACATCATGCTGATCTCCACACCCGAGGACCTGCCGCAGTTCCGGCGCCTGCTTGGCAGCGGCGAACGGCTCGGCGTCCGCTTCACCTATGCCGAGCAGCCGAAGCCCGAAGGCTTGGCGCAGGCCTTCCATATCGGCGAGACCTGGATCGCCGGCGAGCCCTGCGCGCTGGCCCTGGGCGACAACCTCATCTTCGGCGACCATCTGGGCGTGCTGCTGCGCGCCGCCGCCGCCCGGCCGGAGGGCGCCACCGTCTTCGCCTACCAGGTGCGCGACCCCGAACGCTACGGCGTGGTCAGCTTCGCCAGCTCCGGCCGCGCGATCGAGATCGTCGAGAAGCCCGCCGCGCCGAAATCCAACTGGGCGGTCACCGGGCTGTACTTCTACGATAAGCGCGTCTCCGAACTGGCCCGGCGCGTCCGCCCCTCGCCCCGCGGCGAGCTGGAGATCACCGACCTCAACCAGCTCTACCTCGAGGAGGGCACCCTGCACGTCGAGCGGCTGGGACGCGGCTGCGCCTGGCTCGACGCCGGCATGCCGGACAGCCTGCTGCAGGCCGCCACCTTCGTGCAGACCATCCAGTCCCGCCAAGGCATGCTGGTCGGCTGCCCCGAGGAGGTCGCCTTCCGGATGGGCTATATCGACGCGGCGACCCTGCGGGTCGCGGCCAAGGGGCTGAGCAAGACGGAGCTGGGGCGGCTGCTGCTGGAACTCGCCGACGGGCTGCACGCATGAAGGCCGAACCGCTCGCCATCCCAGACGTCATGCTGATCACGCCGGCCCGGTTCGCGGACGCGCGGGGGTTCTTTTCCGAGACCTGGAACCAGGCCCGCTTCGCCGAGGCCGGTATCGACCTGCCTTTCGTGCAAGACAACCACAGCCTGTCGCGCGAGCGCGGCGTGGTGCGCGGCCTGCACTGCCAGGTCGCGCCCTTCGCCCAGGGCAAGTTGGTCCGCTGCGTGCGCGGCGCCATCTGGGACGTGGCCGTGGATGCGCGCGCGGGCTCGCCCACCTACGGCAGGTGGGTGGCGGCCGAACTGTCGGAGGCGAACTGGCAGCAGCTCTGGGTGCCGCCGGGCTTCCTGCACGGCTTCTGCACCCTGCTGCCCGATACGGAGGTCGTCTATAAGGTGACCGGCCTGTACAGCCGGGAGTCGGAACGCGGCGTGCTGTGGAACGACCCCACCTTGGCGCTGCCGTGGCCGGTGGGAGGAAACGATGCGGTGCTGTCCGACAAGGACCGGGCGCTGCCGCACTGGGCCGACACGCCAGCCTTATTCTGATCCCGCGGTTCTGCTAAGCCTGCGGCCATGACACCGATCCTGGTCACCGGCGGCGCCGGGCAGCTTGCAACGGCGATGGCGCAGGAGGGCGGCGACGCGGTCATCCGCGTGGGCCGCCCGGACTTCGACTTCGACCGGCCGGACACCGTCGCCGCCGCGTTCCAGGCCGCCGAGCCGGCGCTGGTGGTCAACGCCGCCGCCTGGACCGCGGTGGATGCGGCCGAAACCGGCCGGGACGCCGCCATGCGCGCCAACCGCGACGGCCCGGCCCAGCTCGCCACCCTCTGCGCCGCGGCAGGGGTGCCGCTGATCCACATCTCGACCGACTACGTGTTCGACGGGCTCAAGGGCGAGCCCTACGTGGAAACCGACGCGACCGGCCCCACGGGCGTCTATGGCGCGACCAAGCTGGCCGGGGAACAGGCCGTCATCGCCGCCTGCCCGCGCGCCATCGTGCTGCGGACGTCGTGGGTGTACTCGGCCGCGGGAAAGAACTTCGTGCGCACCATGCTGGCCGCGGCACAGACGCGGGACCGGCTCCGCGTGGTGGCGGACCAGAAGGGCTGCCCCACCGCGGCGCGGGATTTGGCGGCCTGCATCCTTGGCATCGCGTCCCGCCTCGCGGATGGCTGGCAGGACGGCTATGCGGGCGTGTATCATGCGGCCGGCAGCGGCTGGACGACTTGGCACGGCCTGGCCACCGCAGTGTTCGAGGACGCAGCCCGGCACGGCCACCCCGTGCCGGTGGTGGACCCGATCGGCACGGCGGACTACCCCACCCAAGCGCACCGTCCCGCCGACAGCCGGCTCGAGTGCGGCAAGCTCGCCCGCGTGTTCGGCCTGCGCCAGCCGGAATGGCGCGGCAGCCTGGCCCGCACGGTGGACGAACTGCTGGCCCCCGCTTCCTCCGCCGGCGCAACCAACCCCGGCGCCCCAGCCTGACGACGGTGCCCGCCCCGCCGGCCCGCGTCGCGATCCTGCTCTCCACCTACAACGGCGCGCGATTCCTGGCCGCGCAGCTCGATAGCCTCGTGGCGCAGAGCCTCCCGGAGTGGCGGCTGTATTGGCGGGACGACGGCTCGAGCGACGCGACGGTGGCCATGATGCACGCCTTTGCCGCCGGGCCGGGCGCGGGGCGGTGCGAGGCGGTCGCGGCGCCGGGGCATCTTGGGGCCACGGAGAGCTTCATGGCGCTGCTGCGCGCCGCTTCGCCCGTCGGACTCCCGCTCGCCTTCGCCGACCAGGATGACGTCTGGCTGCCCGAGAAGCTTGCCTTGGGCCTGGCGGCGCTGGGCGCCGATCCCCTGGCGGCGCTGTATTGCAGCCGGCAGATGCTGGTGGACGACGGGTTGGCCCCCCTGGGCGAATCGGCCCCGCTGCGCCGTGCGCCCTGTTTCCCGGCAGCGCTGACCCAGAACATCGCAACCGGCTGCACCGTAATGCTCAACCCGGCCGCCGCGCAGCTGGTGGCCGGCAGCCGCCCGCCCAGCAGCTCCCTGCACGATTGGTGGAGCTACCTGTTGGTGGCCGCAGCCGGTGGCCGGGTGATCGCCGACCCGACGCCCACGGTGCTGTATCGCCAGCATACCGGCAACCTGGTCGGCGCCCCGCGCTCCATGCGGCGCCGGGCACAGGCTGCGCTGCACCGGGGCCCCCGCATGTTCATGGGCGTGCTGCGCGGCCACGTCGCGGCGTTGCTGGCACAGCCGGACCTGCTCTCGGTCGAGGCCCGCCGGACGCTGGAGGTCATGCAGCGCGGGCTTTCCGGCGGCCCGGCCCAGCGCCTCGCGGCGCTGCGGCTGCCGGGGCTGTGCCGGCAGACCTGGCAGGAGACGCTGCTGTTCCGGTGGTGGTTCCTGATCGGTTAGCGCCAGCCTAGGGCTTGCAGCGCTCCCTGCATGTGCGAAGGCGGCGGCGCCGTGGCCTGGAGCGGCGGCGTGAGCGGCAGGGCGATGGCGCGGGCCAGCAAATGCAGCCGGCCGGCGCCGCTGCCGTAGACGGGGTCGTGTAGCACGGGGCAGCCGAGGGCGGCGCAGTGGACGCGCACCTGGTGCGTGCGCCCGGTGGCAGGGTGCAGCTCCAGCCAGCTGAGGCCGTCCGCCTGGCCCAGCACGCGCCAGGCGGTGCGGGCGGGCTGTCCGGCGGGGTCGATGACCATGCGCCAGCCGGCGGCCCCCGAGCGCTTGAGCAGCGGCGCATCCACCACGCCCGCGTCGCCGGCCGGACCGCCGGCCACCACCGCCCAATAGGTTTTCCGCGCCTGCCCCGTCGCGAAGGCCCGCTGCGCCGCATGCAGCGCCGCCCGGCGCAGCGCGACCACCAGGCAACCCGACGTATCGGCGTCGAGCCGGTGCGCCAGCCATGGCCCAGCCCGGCGGCGGGAGAGCGCGGGGAACCAGTCCTCCACGCTCGCCCCGCCGCGCGGCCCCGCATGCACCGGCAGCCCCGGCGGCTTGTCCAGCACGGCGTAATCGGAATCCTGGAACAGGATGGGCAGCATGGCCCCAGGTTGACAGGCGGCGCGGCGCGGCGGAAGCACGGCCATGCCCGATGACCGGATCTGCGGCCTGAACGCCGTCTCCGCCCTGTTCGCCTGCCGTGTCGATGACGTGAACCGGCTGTACTATGCGGATTCCGCCAAGGTCGCCGCCGGGCCGCTCTGCGCGGAACTCGCCCGCCTGCACCGGCCCTATCGCCTGCTGCCGCCCGACGAGCTGGAGCGTGCCGCCGGCACCGGGCACCATGGCGGGATCGTGGCCCTGGCGACGCCCCGCCCGCTGCCGATGATCGACTTCGTGCGGCCGCCGCGGCATCCCCTGTTGCTGATCCTGGACGGCGTGGGCAACCCGCATAACCTGGGCGCCATTGCCCGCAGCGCCGCGTTCTTCGGCGTGAAGGCGATGCTGCTGCACGAGACGCCGCTGCAGGCCATGCCGTCCGACGCCGCCTACCGCGTGGCGGAGGGCGGGCTCGAGCACCTGGAGGTGTATCGCACCCGCAACCTGCGCAAGGCGCTGCTGGCGCTCGACCCCGTGTACCGCACCGTGGCCGCCACCCTGACCTCCGACGCCGTGCCGGTGCAATCCCTGCCGCGGGACCGCCCGGTGGCCCTCGTGCTGGGCAACGAGGAGCGCGGCATCGGCTTCGAGGCGATGGAAACCTGCCGCCGCCGCATCCGCATCAACGCCCACGGCCCGGTGCAAAGCTTGAATGTCGCCCAGGCCGCGGCGATCCTGATCCACGAACTCACCCACTGAGGCACAAGTGCGCATTCATCTGCAAAGCGGCCACGGCGCGACCAACTTCCCGCTAACCCCGGAGGTGTGGGAGGCGGCGGCCGCGCGCGCGCCCGACATCTCGGGCGGCCACCAGGTCTCGTTCGGCGACACGCGGGAGGCGTTCGCCGCCGCCATGGCCGGGGCGGAGGTGCTGATCTCGCAGACCTCGGCGCTGGTGGAGCTGCTGCCCATCGAGGGCAAGCGGCTGCGGATGATCTACGTGACCTCGGCCGGGCTGGAGAAGCTGGCCCCCTTCGACTGGCTGCCGCCGGGGGTGGCGCTGCTGAACAACCGCGGCGCCCATGCGGCCAAGGCGGGTGAGTTCGGGTTGATGGCGCTGCTGATGCTGGCCAATCAGATGCCGGCGCTGGCGACGGCGCAGCGGGAAGGCCGATGGGCGCCGCAGCACGGCTCCGTACTGGCCGGGAAACACGTGGTGGTCGTGGGCCTCGGCACGCTCGGCGGCACCACGGCCGGGCACGCGCGCGACTTCGGCATGCGGGTAACCGGCGTGCGGACCCGCGCCGAGCCGCATCCGGCCTGCGAGCGCGTGGTCGGCGCGGCGGAGCTGGAGGGCGTGTTGCCCGGCGCCGACATGCTTGTGCTGGCGGCCCCGTTGACCGACGCGACCCGGGGCCTGCTCACACGCGAGCGCATCGCCATGCTGCCGAAGGGGGCGGGCCTGGTGAACATCGGGCGGGGCGCCCTGGTGGACCAGGACGCGGTGCTGGACGCGCTGGACAGCGGCCATCTGGGCGGCGCGGTGCTGGACGTGTTCGTGCCCGAGCCGGCGCCGCCCGGCCACCGCCTCTGGACGACGCGCAACCTCGTCATGACTCCGCACACCTCGGCGGACGATCCGAACACCTACAATCCCCGCAGCCTGGATATCTTCTTCGAGAACCTGCGGGCGTTGACGGACGGGAAGCCGCTGCCGAACCGCTTCGATCCGGCGCGGGGGTACTAGGCGCGATCGCTACCCGAACGCGCCCACCGAATGCGTCACCGCCGTGCTGATCTCGCGCACCAGGGCGAACAGCTCGGCGATCGGCTGGAACAGTTCGGTGTTCTCCCGCTCGTAGGCGCCCGGCGAGCGCTGCCCCCGCGGCTCGTGGTAGTCGCGCTCGATCGCCTCGTCAGGGCGGGCGGGAAACACCGTGGCGAGCAGATCCAGCGCGGCCGGGATGTCCAGCCGCAGGATGCGCATCAGCAGCGCCTGCCGGGTCAGGCCGTGGCGGGGCGAGAAATCCGGGATGCGCATCGCCAGCAGCCAGATGTGCTGCACCAGCGAAAGCCGCACGGCGTGCAGCAGCAACTCCTGCGGCGCCATCGTCGGCGCGTCCGGCCAGATGCTCCGCAGCGCCAGATGGTCGGTCTGCACCCGGCGCAGCATCGCCATCGCCTGGGCGGCGATGCCCAGCGTTTCCAGCGCGGCCGACACCTGGATCATGGAATCGCGCTCCCGCGGGCTGCCCGCGTGCTCCGCGCGGTTCAGCCACGAGCCCGGATCGAGCGTCGCGATCACCGCGCTCAGCACGTCGAGGTCCGAATGGCGCAGCGCATGGGCGGCGAAGTCGATGGCCCGGCGGAACCGCGGGCTGGACTGCATCAGCTCCGCGAACTCCTGCGGGTGCCGGGCCAGCGCGGCCCCGAGCCCTTGCAGGGTGTTGGCGCACCAGCCGAGCTGCTGGAGGATGGCGTTGTTCGGGATCGCCCGCAGCTCGCTCGGGTGGCGGATGGCGGCGGGGCCCTCGGCCCCTTCCCCCTGGCGGGCGCTGGGGCGGGAGCCTGTCGGGTCCAGCAGCGCCGGGCCGAACGTGCCGAGCAGGGCGGCGTAGCCCGGGTCCTCCACCAGCCCTTCCATGCCCGCCCGCACCGCGCCAAAGAAATCGGCGGCGAAATCTGGATCGGCATACACCGGGTCGGGCGGCAGGCGCCGGGCCTCCGGGTGGGCATCGCTGTCGAACACGTGCTCGGCGATGCGCGCGACGGTCGCCAGCGCCAGCGCGGGCGTGCCGAACAGCAGATAGCCCTCGCCGCCCTGGAAGGCGCTCTCCTCCCGCACCTCCACGCCCGACCGGGTCAGCGCCTTGCGGGTGCGCGTGGGATTGAGGAACTTGAGCCGGTCCAGCAGGGTGCCGGGGTGCGCGCCGCGCCCGATGCTCTCGCCATGGGTGTCGAACAGGATGATCTCCACCCCCGTCACGCCGTGGCTCGACAGCACTTCGGCGATCTTGAGCCGCTGCCGCTCGATCATGTAGCTGGCCGCAAGCTGGCCGACGTACCGTCCGGAATCCGAGTAGCCGAATTGCAGGCACAGCTTGCCGGTGCGCTGCAGGTAATCGCGCCAATGCCGGCTGCGCAGCGCGTCGTCGATCACCCGGGCGCCCCGCTCGAGCGCGTCCCCGGTCTCGAATAGCGGGCTGATCTCGACCATGTGCTCCACCCCGAACAGCCGGGCCAGCCACAGGGCGCAGAGCAGGGTGTAGCCGTTCTCCGTCTCGGCGATGAGGAAGCGGATCGGCGAGGCCGCATCCACGTGCTTCACGATCTGCGCCACCGTCATCATCAGCCGCACGGCCGAGGAGGGCTCCGACAACAGGGCGCCGAAATCGACCGGGGTGGCTTGCAACTGGTCCAGCGCCGCATTCACCCCGGCCAGCATGGCCCGGCGGCGGGAGGCGTCGCCCACCGTATCTTCCAGCCCGGCCTGGTGGCGCATCGCGTTGTGCAACTGCGCCGCGTTCAGCCGCACATGGGTGTGCGCCAGCGACAGGCCATGCGCGACCAAGCCGCTGCGCGCCACGCAGAGCGCCATCCGCTGCCCAGGTTCGGCGGCGAGGATGGCGTCGTCGAACAGCGGCAACAACGGGTCGAGGGTCAGCAATCCATCGGCGTGGCCCTCCACCAGCGTGCGGGCGAACTCCGACACCGCAGCCGGGTCCGCCGCCGCGCCTTGCGGGCAGGCGGCGATCTGCGCCCGCACCACCCTGTCCGCCCGGGCGATGCGGCCGAGCAGCGCCTGCGCGGCCGGGGCCGCGCTCAACTGCGCGGCCGCGCGCTGGAACTGCATCGCCTTCATGTCCAGACGCAGCCGCAGCGTATCCCACCAGTTGATGTCGTTGCGTCCATCCGTGTCGTAGCCGACCCAACTGGTCAGGATAACCGGGCGCGGGACCAGCTGGGTCCAGCGATCCGGCCAGGCCTGCCGTGCCGCGCCCAGCAGGGCGGCGCCGAGTTCGTCGATGGCGTCCCGCCCGGCCTTCATGGCAGCGGCGGCCTGCCCGAATTCCTCCAGCAAGGTAGGCTTGCGCGGCCGGTGGCTGGGGCGGGAGGCGGGGCGGGGGCCGCCGCTGGCCATTCCGGCCAGGTCGTGCCCGACCTCGGGCGGCATGGCGAAGGTCGGGTGCGCGGTGAACACCGCGGCGAAGCGCACGCGTTCCAGTTGTTCCCGGAACGCCTCGAATGATCCGGGTGCCGCCAGGCTGGCCGCCAGCGTGGCCATCGCCGTCCGGGCGGCGGCCAGGTCGGCGCCGCCGACGTAGCGGCCCAGCCGCTCCGCCCGCGCGTGATAGGCGTCGTCCCGCAGGGCGCGGACCAGGGCGGCGAGGCTGGCCGGGTCCAGCGTGCCCTGCTCGATCATGCGCGAGATGGCCAGAGACACGGCGAGCACGGGGTTGCCGAACGGGTCCTCCCGCAGGTGCTCGCGCGCCGCCACGGTGCGCTCCACCAAATCCTCCAGCAACGCGCGGGTTTCGGCCATTCGCCCTTTGCTCCTTGCCCTATTGCACCGCACCATACATGCATGTGCCGGACCACAGCAGGGGCCCCTCATGTCGAAGATTATCCCCGTCCCGCTTTTCGACTTCGTCATCTTCGGCGCGACCGGGGACCTCACGCTCCGCAAGCTGCTGCCGGCGCTCCACCAGCGGTTCCGCGACGGCCAGATCCTGCCCGGCTCGCGCATCATCGGCGTCGCGCGGTCCGACCTCACGACCGCGAACTACCGCGAGCGTGCGGCCCAGGCGTTGCGCACCTTCGTGGGCCAGGCCGCGCCCGAGGAGGCGGCCTTCATGGCGATGCTGCACTATGCGCGGCTGGACGCAGCGGCGGCGGACCAGGACTGGTCGGCGCTGGCCGGATTGCTCTCGCCCGGCCGGGTTCGGGTGTTCTACATGGCGACCTCGCCGGACCTGTTCGGGCCGATCTGCAAGGCCCTGGCCGATAACGGCCTGGCCGAGGACGCGCGGGTGGTGCTGGAAAAGCCGATCGGCCGCGACCTGGATTCCGCCCGCGCCATCAACGACCAGGTCGGCCGCTACTTCCCGGAGGCGCGGACCTACCGGATCGACCACTTCCTGGGCAAGGAGACCGTGCAGAACCTGATGGCGCTGCGCTTCGCCAACACGATCTTCGAGCGCCTCTGGAACGCCGACGTGATCGACCACGTGCAGATCACCGTCGCCGAGACCGTGGGCGTGGAAGGCCGCGGCGGCTATTACGACCACTCTGGCGCGTTGCGCGACATGGTGCAGAACCACTTGCTGCAACTGCTATGCCTGCTGGCGATGGAGCAGCCGGTCTCCTTGCAGGCCGACGCGGTGCGGGACGAGAAGCTGAAGGTGCTGCGCAGCCTGCGCCAGCCGGAGGCGCACGAGATCGCCGGGCTGACCATCCGCGGCCAATACACCGCCGGCGCGGTGAACGGGCAGCCGGTGGCCGGCTACCTGGCCGACCTGGGCCACGACGACAGCACGACCGAGACCTTCGTCGCCATCAAGGCGGAGCTGAACAGCCGCCGCTGGGCGGGCGTGCCGTTCTATCTGCGCACGGGCAAGCGCCTGCCGCAGAAGGTGTCGGAGGTGGTGGTGCAGTTCCGCAGCCTGCCGTTCAGCTTCTTCCCGCGCGAGCATTCGCTGGCGGCCAACAAGCTCATCATCCGCCTGCAGCCCGAGGAAGGCATGCGGCTCGAAGTCATGACCAAGGAGCCCGGCCCCGGCGGCCTCCGCCTCCGCCCCACCGGCCTGGACATCAGCTTCGAGAAAACCTTCGGCGCCCGCTTCCCCGACGCCTACGAGCGCCTGCTGATGGACACCGTGCGCGGCGACTCCACCCTGTTCATGCGCCGCGACGAGGTGGAAGCGGCCTGGCAATGGGTCTCCCCGCTGATGGAAGCCTGGGCCAGCCGGTCGGACCGCCCGCGGCCCTACGCCGCCGGCAGTTGGGGCCCGACCGCGTCGATCGCGCTGATCGAGCGAGACGGGCGGACCTGGCATGAGGAGCTGCGGGAGAGTTGAGCCTTCGACGTCACTCGCACGTTCACTTGGGTTGACATGGTGAACGAACGTCAGTTTCATAACGCATCGAACTCGGAGACGTCTGGTGCCGCTCCCAAACATCGTGACAGCGCTCGACCAAGCGATTGGCAACGTCGATAAATTGGATAAAGATCAGATTAAGACAAACAAATTCAAGAGCACGTTCGTCATCGCTGCCTTTAGTTTTCAGAAGCGTGTCGTGGCGCTCCAGAAGAAGCAACTGGACCTCAACAAACGACTGCTGGGGCTAAAATCTCTGGACGCCGATATCAAGGATTACAAAAAAGAGTTGTCGGACTTCATCACTGAAGCAACTCGGACCCGCAAGTTGCTCAAGGACTGCATGCCTGACACCAAATCTCGCGATTACTTCAAGATCGCGGAGAACCTGGAGATGGTCGGCCCTGCCGCCACACTCGACAACGAGCGGAGTTGAGCACAACGCGCGATCATCGCCATCGAGCGCAGGCAATCGCCAGTAAGTTGGCGCCAGTAAGTTGGCGCCAGTAAGTTGGC
>CAXSDH010000061.1:0-5174 GCA_964235765.1 uncultured Acetobacteraceae bacterium | reverse complement strand
CGCCAGTAAGTTGGCGCCAGTAAGTTGGCGCCAGTAAGTTGGCATAAGCCAAGTCCACTCGTCTGGCACGACAGCGCACCAGACGAGCGTCGGCGATGGCCATTCGAGGTATAGTGCTACTCAGCCGCCTGCGCGTAGCTCTCCAGCGGGGCGCAGGTGCAGACCAAGTTGCGGTCACCATACACGTTGTCCACCCGCTTCACCGGCGGCCAGTATTTCGCTCCCCGCACCCAAGGCAGCGGGAACGCCGCCTGGTCCCGCCCGTAGGCGTGCTCCCACCCGGCCGCGGTCACCTCCGCCATTGTATGCGGCGCGTTCTTCAGCGGGTTGTCCGCCCGGTCCATGCCCCCCGCCGCCACCGCCGCGATTTCGAGGCGGATGGCGATCATCGCCTCGCAAAAGCGGTCGATCTCGGCGCGGCTCTCGCTTTCGGTCGGCTCCACCATCAGGGTGCCCGCCACCGGCCAGCTCATCGTCGGCGCATGAAAGCCGTAATCCTGCAAGCGCTTGGCGATGTCCTCCACGCCGATGCCCGCCTCGGCCTGGAAGCCGCGGCAATCCAGGATGCACTCATGCGCCACCAGGCCGGACTGCCCGGTGTAGAGCACGGGGTAATGCGCGCGCAGCCGGGCCGCGATGTAGTTGGCGTTCAGGATCGCCACCTCGGTGGCGCGCCGGAGGCCGGGGCCGCCCATCATCCTGATGTAGGCGTAGCTGATCGGCAGGATACCGGCGCTGCCGAAGGGCGCGGCGGAAACCGGGCCGACGCCGGTCGCGGGGCCGGCGTCGGCCCGCATGGGGTGGTTCGGCAAGTGCGGCGCAAGGTGGGCCGCCACGCCGATCGGGCCGATGCCGGGGCCGCCGCCGCCATGCGGGATGCAAAACGTCTTGTGCAGGTTCAGGTGGCACACGTCCGCGCCGATGCTGGCCGGGCTGGTCAGGCCGACCTGCGCGTTCATGTTGGCGCCGTCCATGTACACTTGGCCGCCATGACCGTGCACGATCTCGCAAATCTCGCGGATGCCGTCCTCGAACACGCCGTGGGTGCTGGGATAGGTGACCATCAGCGCGGCCAGCTTGTCTCCGTGCTGCTCCGCCTTGGCGCGGAGGTCGGCGAGATCCACGTTGCCGCCGCGGTCGCAGCCGGTGACGACGACGCGGTAGCCGGCCATCACCGCGCTGGCCGGGTTGGTGCCGTGGGCGCTGCTGGGGATCAGGCAGATGTCGCGACGCCCCTCGCCCCGCGCCGCGTGGTAGCCGCGGATGGCGAGCAGCCCGGCATACTCGCCCTGGCTGCCGGCGTTCGGCTGCAAGGAGACGGCGGCGAAGCCGGTGACGTTGCACAGCCAGGCCGACAAGCGCTCGATGAGCGTGGCGTAGCCCGCCGTCTGCTCCGGCGGCACGAAGGGGTGGATGTCGGCGAAGCCCGGGAAGGTGACCGGGATCATCTCCGCCGTCGCGTTCAGCTTCATGGTGCAGGAGCCGAGCGGGATCATGCTGCGGTTCAGCGCGACATCCTTGTCCTCTAGCCGCTTAAGATAGCGCAGCATCTCGTGCTCGGCGTGGTAGGCGCTGAACACGGCCTGCGGCAGCACCGGGCTGCCGCGCAGCAGGGCGGGCGGCAGCGAGGGGGCCGCCTCCGCCAGCGCGCCGCCCAGCACCTTGGCCAGCCGGCCAAGGTCGTCGCGGGTGACGGTCTCGTCGAGCGACAAGGCCACGCCGTGCCCATCGATGCGGCGCAGGTTGAACCCTTCCGCCACGGCGCGGGCCATCAAGGCATCCGCGTCCGGAGCGTCGAAGGCGATGGTGTCGAAGAACCCGTCGTGCCGCAGCGCCAGCCCGGCCCCGCGCACCGCACCGGCCAGCAGCCGGGCCTGCAGGTTGACCCGGCGCGCGATGCGCTGCAGCCCCTGCGGCCCATGCCAAACGGCATACATGCCGGCCATGACGGCAAGCAGCACCTGCGCGGTGCAGATGTTGCTGGTCGCCTTCTCGCGCCGGATATGCTGCTCGCGGGTCTGCAACGCCAGGCGCAGGGCCGGGTGGCCGGCCGCGTCCTGGCTGACGCCGACCAGGCGGCCGGGCATCAGGCGCTTGAACGCGTCCTTGGTGGCGAAGAACCCGGCATGCGGGCCGCCGAAGCCCATCGGCACGCCGAAGCGCTGCGCGGAGCCCACCACCACGTCCGCGCCCATCTCGCCCGGCGGCGTCAGCAGCACCAGGGAAAGCAGGTCCGCGCACACCACCGCCAGCGCCCCCGCCTCATGCGCGGCGGAAATCTCGGCGTGCAGGTCACGCAGCGCGCCGGTGGTGCCGGGATACTGCAGCACGACGGCGAACGGGTTGGCGCTGCCGATGGCGGCCACGTCGCCAGGCCCGACATCGACCAGCCGCAGCCCGAGCGGCGCGGCGCGAGTGGCGAGCACGGCGCGCGTCTGCGGGTGCAGGTCGGTGCAGACGCACACCACGTCGGACTTCGTCCGGCTGGCGGCATGTGCCATGGTCACGGCCTCGGCGGCGGCGGTGGCTTCGTCCAGCAGGCTCGCATTGGCGATCGGCATGCCGGTGAGGTCGCATATCATCGTCTGGAAATTGAGCAGCGCCTCCAGCCGGCCCTGCGCGATCTCGGCCTGGTACGGGGTATAGGCGGTGTACCAGCCTGGGTTCTCCAGCACGTTGCGCAGCACCACCGGCGGCGTGTGCGTGCCGTAGTAGCCGGTGCCGATCAGGCTTTTCACCGCGGCGTTCCGCCCGGCCAGCGCGCGCAACTCGGCGATGGCACCGGCCTCGTCGATGGCGGCCGGCAAGTCCAGCGCAGCAAGGTCGCGGATCGCCGCCGGCACGGTCTTGGCCGCCAGTTCGTCGAGCGTGGCGGCGCCGACCACGCCGAGCATGGCGGCGATGTCCGCCTCGCTGGGCGCGATGTGGCGCGCGACGAAGCTGTCCCCGCCCTCCAGGGCGGCAAGCTCGGCAAGCCCATCCATCAGATGCTCTCCAGCAGCTTTTTGTAGCCCGCTTCGTCCATCAACCCATCGAAGGCGGCGGGGTCGGCAAGCTCGATCTGGAAGAACCAGCCGCCAGCGGTGGGCGCGCTGTTCACCAGCGCCGGGTCGTCCACCACGGCCTCGTTGCGGCCGGTAACGATGCCGGCGAGCGGCGCATACACGTCGCTGGCCGCCTTCACGCTCTCCACCACGGCGCAGGCCTCGCCGGCGGCAACGTGCTGGCCGGGCTGCGGCAGCTCGATGAACACGATGTCGCCCAGCGCCTGTTGCGCATGGTCGGTGATGCCCACGGTGGCGACGGCGCCCTCAAGGCGCACCCACTCATGGTCCTTGGTGAAACGGGTCTGTGCCATCGGAGGCTCCTACTTGACGTAGCGGTGCGGGACGAACGGCAGGGCGGCGACCTGGGCCGGCAAGGGCTTGCCGCGGACCAGGAGGTCCACCGCGCTGCCAATGGCGGCCATGTCGCGGCGCACGTAGCCCATGGCGATCGGCGCGCCCAAGCTCGGCGAGAACCCGCCCGAGGTGATGCCGCCAGCGCCGGTGCCGTCAGGCGCCAGCACTTGCGTGGGCGCGCGGGCCGGGGCGCGGCCAGCGGGGCGCAGCCCGACGCGCAGCCGGGTGGGGCCGTGCTGCAATTGGTCCTGGATGGGCGCGGCGCCAGGAAATCCGCCCTCGGCCCGGCGGCGCTTGCCGATCGCCCAGGCCAGGTTCGCCTCCACCGGCGTCGTCAGCTCGTCGATGTCGGCGCCGTACAGGCACAGCCCGGCCTCGAGCCGCAGGCTGTCCCGCGCGCCCAGCCCGGCCGGCAGCACGTCGGCATGGCCCAGCAGGATTTGCGCGAGCGCCTCCGCCTGTTCGGCCGGCACGGAAATCTCGAACCCGTCCTCGCCGGTGTAGCCGGAGCGGCTGATCCAGGCCGGAATGCCGCGGATGGCCGCTTCGACCACGCCCATGAAGGGCAGCGCGGCGGCGGCCGGGCACAGCGGCGCCATGACGGCCGCCGCCGCCGGGCCTTGCAGCGCCAGCAGCGCGCGGTCCGGATGCTGTTCGAGCGCGATGCCCGCCGGCAGCCCCTCGGCCAGGTGGTGCGCGTCCGCCTCCTTGCGGCTGGCATTGGCGACGACCACCAGCCGATCCCCGTAATTGGCGACCATGAGGTCATCGAGGATGCCGCCGGCCTCGTTCAGCAGCAGCGTGTAGCGCTGGCGGCCGGACTTCAGCGCCTGGATGTCGCCGGGCACAAGGGTTTCCAGGGCGGCGGCCGCGCCGGCGCCCCGCAGGCTGAACTGGCCCATGTGCGACACGTCGAACAGTGCGGCTCGGGCGCGGCAATGCAGGTGCTCGGCCAGCACGCCGGGCCCGTACTGCACGGGCATGCTGTAGCCGGCGAACGGCACCATCTTGCCGCCCAGGCTGCGGTGCAGCATGTCGAGCGGCGTGGTGCGCAGCTCTTCGGGCAGATCGGGCTCGATGTTCAGGACGGGTTCGGCCAAGGGGTGCTCCCACGCAAAAGGTCGCCCGCCGGCGACGTGCCGGCAGGTGCGACCCCCCTCTGTCCGGGAACCTGAGAGATTCGGCCGCCTATGCCGGCGACCTTACTCCGTCGGTGCGGCGGCCACCGGCCGCCGGCTTTCCAGAGGTCCTGTTCCCTCTCGCGGTCCCTGGGACCTGAGCGTTTCCGGGGGCCGGTTGCGCCTTCGGCGGCTGCCGCCCCAACGAGGCATCAGCACTCTCCCGCGGGGGAAGGATTGGACGGGCGCACCATGACGCAAGTGGGCCTGGGGATCAACCTGGCAAACATCTCACGCCATAGCCCGCCACCGGCTCACAACCACCGCCCTCGCCCGGTCCCACACCCAAACGCACCCCTGGCCCGGCGCGTCGTACTCGCGGCTGATCGGCAACCCCGCGAGCTGGCACATCAGCAGCGTGCCCGTGCCGCCATGGCCCACGATCACCACCTCGCCCGGCGTCTGCAGCACCTCCTGCCACGCGGCCCAGACGCGGGCCTGGGCGTCGACCGCCCGCTCCCAGCCCTGGAACGGTGCTTGGGGCTCGGCGAAGAACGAGGCCCGGAAGTCGACGGCGCTGACTGGAGTCGTACTGGCGATGCCAGTCATGCGATAAAGTTGGTCTGCAGACAAAGGCTAGACCGCTGCCCTGACA
>CAXSDH010000060.1:9901-22018 GCA_964235765.1 uncultured Acetobacteraceae bacterium | reverse complement strand
ATGGAGGAGATCGGCTACCGCACCACCACCTTCGAGTTCGAGGGCGTGTCTGGCCACCGGCGCGAGTTCATCGCCTGGCTCCTGAAAGCCTGCGTCGACGATGGCATCAACCCAGCAGACATCATGGACACGGACGCAATCGACCTGCTGGCCCGAGCGGCTGCGCACGGCGTTGCAGATCGAGATGCACCTCACCTTGGCCTTCGAGCACGCGTTCCGGCTCGGCGAGAAGCGCGTGTCCGCCGAGATTGTGGAGCAGGTGCTGCCGCAGGCGATCGACGAACTCGAGCCGACCCTGACCCGCAACGGCTACGACGCGCCGGCACTGAGCTATGCTGCTGCGGGCCAAACCCGCCGAAGTGCGCGATTTCCTCGCCTGCAGGGGGCGTACCTAGGCTGCCAGCAACATCTGCCCCAGCACACCGGCAGCGAGCACTGATGAGCTGCCGTCGAGGGGTGGCGGCACGACAACCAACCCGTCGCCGCCCGCCCTGATTGGCAACGCAACGGTCACGAGCAGAGGTTCGCCCTCGTCGAGCCGCCGCTGTGTAGCCACGCCGGCAACGTGCCGCTGCCCCGCCAGCAGCGCGTGCTCCAGAGCCAGGCGCGCCATCAGACGCGTCGGCGCGTGCCGCTCGAACCGTTCCAAAACCGCGGACCAAATCGGCCCGCTCCCATCCGATCCCGTGCTCATGCCTCCAGGTTGGGAAGAGCACCAACACCCTGAAAGGGGTGGTCCCTAGACCCTAGAACTCCATTGCAGCAAGGTGTCTCACGACCACTCCGGCACGTTCCAACACGTCAGGGTTGGCCTTTTGCAGTGGTGCGCGAGCCGGCCCAACCGGGTGGCCAATCAAACCAATAGCGTCCTTCAAGGGCCCAGGATGGTTCGCCGTGTAAAGGGCTTCAACCAAGGGCAGGAGCGCGTAGTGGGCCTTGCGGGCCGCATCCAGGTCGCCCCTCATGGTCGCCTCGAACAGCTTCTTGTGGAACGCCGGAACGAGGTTGGCGGTCATGAAAATCCCTCCCGGGCTTCCCAGGAGGAAGGTGGGGAAACCAAGGTCGTCATCGCCTGACAGGATCGCGATCCTGTCGCCAACCGCGGCGATCTTAGCGGCGACGACGGCCAGGTCGCGTTCGCACTCTTTGAGCGCGACGATGGACGGGATGCCCGCCAGCCTCTCAAGTATCGGTATGTCCAAGGTGATGCCCGTCCGACCCGTGTTGTTGTAGGCCACGACCGGAAGTGACGTTGCGTCTGCGACCCGTGCGAAGTGCTCGTGCACGCCCGCGGCGCTCGCCTTGATGTAGTAGGACGGCAGCACGAGCACGGCGTCGGCCCCCGCTTTCTCGGCTTGCCGGACCGTGTCCTGGACCTCCCTCGTCCCAGGGGCGAGCGCACCGGCGATGATCGGGATGCGGCCGGCAACCTGGTCAACCGCGACCTCGATCACGCGCTGCCGCTCGGATGGCGTGAGGCTCACGAACTCTCCGCTGCCGCCGACCACCAGGAGCCCGGCGGCGCCCGACACAACCTGAAAATCCAGGAACTTGCGGAACGCCGCTTCGTCGAACTCATCTGCATCAGTCAGCGGCGTGACGATTGCCGTGTAGATGCCGCTTGGATCGTACTCCATTCCGTTCAGGTCCTTTGCAACGATTGAGGTTCACTTGAAGCCATTGGAGGCGGGACAGACCAGCATCCAGGGAACACGGTGCGTTCCGAGTTGCGTCGGTGGTGGTCCCTGCCTCCTCCAGGCCTGGGAGCAGGTCCAGCGCGGCACCAAGGCGGGTGCCAGGGGCCGCCCGAAGCGGCACCTGGCAGACAGCCCTGCCAGCGCGTCGGTCCAATCAGCGCATCAGCGGTGCAGACTGAAGCCCGCCCTTTGTGGTTAGGGCGTTCTGGCCACGGGCCAGGCCCAATGGTGCGATGTCCCGATCGTACATCTCACCATAGTTTCCAACCTGCGTGATGACGTTGTAGGCCCAACGGTTGTCCAACCCGAGCGACTTGCCCAAGTCCCCGTCGATGCCCAGCAGGCGCTTGATATCGGGGTCCGCCGACGTGAGCTGGCCCTCAGCGGAGGCGCTCGTGACCTCCTTCGCCTCGGCGGCGACCTGCGCGAAATGGACCCAGCGGACGATGTCGAACCAAGGGTCGTCACCCTTTCGCACCATTGACCCGGACTGGGCTGGCGACAACGTCTCAGGAAGTATTAGGAGTCGCTCCGCGTTCGTGCCCTGGCTGAAGCGGAAGCCGGCAAGGATCGAGCTGTCCGTCGAATAGGTGTCGCAGCGTCCGCTCAGGAACGCGCCCTGGATCGCATTGACGTCCCCGATCAGGACTGGTGTGAACTGAATCCCGTGGCTCTTTGCCCACTCCCCCACATCGATCTCAGTGCTGGTCCCAGGGCGTATGCAAATCGTCGCATTGCTGAGCTCGAGTGCGGACTTTATGCCCGAGCTCGATTTGACCATGAAACCGGTGCTGTCCCAGAAGTTGGTGGCGGCGAACAGCAGGCCGAGGTTGGATTCACGGGTCAGCAGCCAACTCGTGTTACGGATTAGGACGTCTACCTCGCCGGACTGGATGGCAGTGAAACGGCTCTGCGCGGTTAACGGAACGAACCGTACCTTCTTGGCGTCGCCCAGCACCGCGGCCGCGATTGCCCGGCAACCATCCGCATCCAGCCCACGCATCACGCCCTGGCTGTCAGCCAGGGAGAATCCGGCAATGTCGCCACCAACGCCGCACGCCAACTGGCCGCGCGCGACCACGGCGTCCACCGTCTTCGACCGGCCCTGCGCCACGGCAGGACCGGCAAACAGCACCGACGCCAAACATGCGATGTGAATTGGCTTGACGCCCATGGAGGTTCGACCTTTCCCGCTTCGCAGACCCGGCGAGGCGCTCACGCTGCTGCGGTGAACACGACACGCCCTGTCGCCGGTGGGCACGGATGGTGGTGCCAGCGGGTGTAACCAAACCTTCTTTGGTTGTCCAAAGGCCACGACTGACCATAGGACTTGGCATCCGGCGGAGAAAGCGAGTTTTCCTCATCCGTCCGCTGAAGCGGATTGTCGTGCAGCCAAGGACCGCACCGTAGCCAAGGTGCGAACCTTGGAAACACGATGCCGCCTTGTGCTACGGTCCCGCGACGATGGAACGCATGGGATAGGAAATCAGGCCACATGTCAGGCGCAAAGCTGCCCCTCCGCGGCATCACGGTGTTCGAGGCGGCAGCCCGGCACTCCAGCTTTCGTGATGCAGCCTTGGAACTCAGCCTGACGCCATCGGCCGTCAGCCACCAGATCGGCCTCCTGGAGGACCTTCTGGGCGTCGTCCTGTTCGAGCGTGGCCGAGGGGTGACGCTGTCTGTCGAGGGTGCCAGCTATGCGCGGGTGATCCGCCCGCTGCTGCTCCAGCTTCAACAGGCGACCCAGGACGTCGCCCGCCGCCACCGCCGCAAGGGCGCACGTGACATCGTGCGCATCCGGACGCCGCCGTCCCTGGGCAGCCGCTGGATCCTGCCCCGCGTGCCGCAATTCTTGCGGGACCACCCCGATATCGACCTCCGCGTGAACGCCCCGTTCGGCAACCCGAATACCGACGAAGCCGACGTCGTGATCGCATACGGGGACGCCGCAAGGTGGCAGGGCCAGGCGAACATCTTCCTGCGCGAGAACTCGCAACCGCTGTGTGCCCCGGACCTGCTCGCATCCAACCAGATCTTGGTACCGGCGGACCTGCTGAAGCAGACGCTCATCACGACCAAGTTCAACGCGCTGTCGTGGGAGGACTGGTTTCAGCACCAAAGGGTAGATCTGGACCGCATGTTGTTGAGGCCGATCCAGTTCGACCCGTCGCACCTTGCGATCGACGCCGCACTGCGTGGATTGGGTTTCATCCTGGAGAGCGACATACTGACAGGGCACGACCTGGCCGCCGGAAGGCTAGTCGCCCCGTTCCCGCAGTCGGGCGTCGAGACGGCATCCTACTGGATATTCCCGGTTAGGCGTCCGGCCGCACACTCCGCCGTCCTTGCAGCCCATCGCTGGCTGGTCGAGCAGGCGGACGCCATGGCTGCCGCCTGAAGCCAGCCGCAAGGAGAGCTGACATGTTACCCTGCTTGCGTGACCAAACCTGTGCGCCCCGGCCTGATTCGAATTGCAGCAGGCTCCCGCGTGATCGGGCGCCGTGCAGGCTGCTCCGAAGACCAGCGGAAGCGATGGGATTCCCGGGCGTGCCGCCCTATCACGCGGTCCCGGTATCGAAGCCGTACTGACGGGCCGCGAAGTCGGCGCTGATCAGCCCGCTGGCAAGGTCGGCTGCGACCGCCTCGCTCGTTCGCCGCGCCGCCGGGCCGAAGCCGCCGCCGCCTGCGTCCTGCACCTCCAACGTGCCGCCATCCGCCAGTTCGACGCGCGCGCGCGGGTCCGTCGGCGTTCCGTCCACCTTGATCACCCGCACGGCGCCATCCTGACCGCCCAGGAACCCCCGCGCGGCATGTTGGGTGCGCGACGCCATGAACGAGGCCTCCAACGGGGCGCCGGACATGTTGCGTAGGACGATGACCTGCCCGTTGCCGCCCTGGAACTCGCCGCCGCCGCCCGTGTCCGGCAGGATCTCCTTCCGAAGGAACATGCAGTCTGTTTGCTCCTCCCACACCTCGATGGAGGCGCCGATCATGTTGGACGGAGCCGGCAGGGCAGCCCGCCCGTCCAATCCCGACATCGCCCCGTAGCCGCCGGGCGAGAAGTAGATGAAGGAGTATGCGCGCCCCGACCGTGTCCGGCCGCGCATGTTGGCCTGGAACACCATGCCGGAGTCCGCTTGCACCTCACTTGGCAACGCTTCCGCAAGCGCCGAGAAGATCAGCGGCCCGACGAAGTGGCCAAGGACGTGGCGGGCGCCCGTTGGATGCGGCCGCAGCGCGTTCAGCAGGCAGTCGTCCGGGGCGGTGACCGTCACCGCATCCAGGATGGCCTGGTTGTTCGGGATGCTGGGTGCGATCAGTACCTTCGTGCAGAAGTAGCAGAACGCCCGCGAGTAGCAGATCGGCACGTTCACGCCCGCCTTGACCACTGGGCCGGTGCCGCTGAAGTCGTATGCGAACCCGGCGTCGCTGACCGTCACGCGGATGGCAAGCACCACGTCGGGGTAGGCCGCACCTCCCTCGACGTGGAGCTGCGCGCGGTGTTCCCCCTTGGGCAGGCTGTCGAGCTTGGCGCGGATGGCCTTGCGGGTCAGGTCGAACACCGCCTCGGCCACCGCCAGCGTGCTGTCCTGCCCGTGGTCGTGCAGGATTTCCGTCATGCCCCGTGCGCCGACGTTGCACGATGCGACGTTTGAATAGATGTCGCCCAGCACCAGGCCGGGCAAGCGCACGTTGGTCCGGATGAAGCTGATGACGAAGTCGTTGGCGCGCCCCGCCTCGAACAGCTTGACCGGTGGCAGCGAGAACCCTTCCTCGAACACGTCCCGCGCGTTGGACCCCATCCCGACGCCGCCCACGTCCGCCAGGTGCGAGACCGTCAGGCAGTAGCCCACGAGCTGCCCCTGGTGGAACACCGGCTTGACGACGTTGATGTCATAGACATGCCCGGTCCCGATCCACGGGTCGTTGGTGATCAAGATGTCGCCGTCCCGCAGGCTGGCAGGCGGGATCACGGCCAGCATCTGGCGCAGCGTGTGCGGCCCGGTGCCCGTGAACGATGGGACGCTGGCCGCGCCCTGGACCAGCAACCGCCCCTCGGCGTCGAACATCATGCAGGAATAGTCGCCGCTTTCCCGAACCATCGTGGAAAACGCGGTCCGCACGAGCGCCGAAACCATCTCGTCGGCGACGGAGGCGAGCCGGGACCAAATGATTCCGATCTCCACCGGATCGAGTGGGCCGGCCGGCGGCACGGTCATGGCGCATGCTCCGCAACCAGGTCGAAGCTGGCCGCGACCCGGGCCACCATGCCCAGCGGGATGAAGATGGTTGTGTCATGCTCCTCGATGAGCGCCGGGCCGCCAACGGTCCAGCCCGACGGCAGCGCGTAGCGGTCGAAGACCGGGACGGCGATCCTGCCGTCATGGTGCGCGCCGACGTAACAAGGGCGGTGGCCCTTCGCGGCCTCCGCGCCGGGGCGCAGCGCCTCGTATCCGAAGCCGCGGGCGGGGGCGAGCTGGGACGGCATGGAAACCTCCACGAACCAAGTGATGACCTCGACGGAGAAGTCGGGGAAGCTCAACCCGAAGATGCCCTCGTACGCGGCAAGGAACCGGTCGTGGACCATGGCGACGGTGGGGATGGTGCCGGCCCCGCCCAGGGCGATGGTCACCTCGGAGTTCTGCCCTTCGTAACGCATGCCGAGCTTGACCGTGGTCTGGGCTCCCCGGGCGACCAGGCTGCCCGCATAGGCGTCCGACTGCACCATCTCGGCCGCCTGCTGCGCGATGGCGCCTTCGGGCAGCGCGTCCAGCGGAAGGCGCCTGGACCGTTGCAGCACGATCCCCTCGCAACTCGAAAACAGCCCGAACGCCGAGGCAACGCCAGCGGCGAACGGGAACACGACCCGGCGGATGTGCAGCAGCCTTGCGATGGCGGCCGCATGCACCGGCGCGGACCCGCCGGTGCACACCAAGGTCGCTCGCCGGTAGTCGATTCCGAGTTCGGCCGCGTGTACCCGGAAGGCGCGGGCCACGTTCTCGTTGACGGTGCGGTGAATCCCGAGTGCCGCCTGCGCCGTGGACAGGCCCAACGGCCGGGCGACGGCGCGGCCGATGGCGCCCCATGCCGCCGCGGCGTCGGCCACGATGCCGCTGTTGCGGAAGTTGGCCTCACCCAGCAGGCCGAGCACCAAGTTCGCGTCCGTCACGGTGGGGTCCTTCCCGCCGCCGCCGTAGCAGGCCGGGCCGGGGACCGCGCCCGCGCTGCGCGGCCCGGCCGCGATGGCACCGCGCCCGTCGATCTCCGCAATGCTGCCGCCGCCGGCGCCGATCTCGATCAGGTCAATGGCGGGGATCAGCAGCGGGAAGCCGCTGCCCGGCTCAAACGCGCCCTCCCGCGCGACCTCGATCCCCGGTTGCACGTCGATCCGACCGCCGATGATGAACGCACCCTTGGCCGTGGTGCCGCCCATGTCGTAGGCGAGGATCGTGTCCGTCCCGAAACCGTTGCGCTCCGCGATCTCCCGCGCCGCGAGCACGCCTGCGGCCGGCCCGGACTCGATCAGCCGCACCGGCCACTGCACGCACCGCTCGGCCGCGAGCGGCAGGCCGGACGACGTCATCAGCAGGATGCGCCCGGCGAACCCAACGGCGGTGGCACGCCGGTCCAGCCGCTGGATGTAGCCGGCCAGCAGCGGCTTGGTGTAGGCGTTCACGGCGCAGGTCATCCAGCGTTCGTATTCCCGCTGCAGCGGCGCCACCGCGCTGGATAGCGAGATCGCCGCGTCCGGGAACGCCTCCGCCAGCCAGCCGGCCACCATCTCCTCGTTCGCGGCGTTGCGGAAGGCGTGCAGGAAGCACACGGCGAAGTTGGCGACGCCCGTTCCCACGACGAGCCTGCGTGCGGCGTCCAGCACGGCGGCCTTGTCCGGCGCCTGTGAGACGCTGCCGTCGGCCATCACGCGTTCGCGGACCGGCATCTTCAAGTGATGCCGGGTGATCGGGCGAGGGAAGGCCAGCCGCAGGTTGCTCAGGTTGTAGCGGTTCTCGCGGCCTGTTTCGAGCGTCGTGCCGAACCCTTCGGTATGGAGCAGGATGAAGTCATGCCCGCGCCGCTCGATGATCGCGTTGGTGATGATGGTGGTGGCATGCAGGAATATGTCGCAGTCAGCGACGTCGAAGCCGGAGCGCTGGGCCAGTTGGCCGAAGCCTTCCATGATGGCGTCATCCGGGGCGCCGGGCGTGCTGAGAACCTTGGCGGTCGTGGCCTTCCCCGCGGTCCGGTCGAGCAGGACGAAATCCGTGAAGGTGCCGCCGGTGTCCACGGCGATGGCGAAGCGTGGCATCGGACCTCCCGGCTATGACCCGAGATGGGCAGGCAGCCACAGCGCGATCTGCGGGAACGCGATCAGGGCCACACCGAACAGGATGAGGATGAGCAGGAACGGCACCGTGGCCCGGGTGATGGTCGAAAGCTTTTCGCCGGTGATGCCCTGGATGATGAACAAGTTGAAGCCGATCGGCGGATGCACCTGCGCGATCTCGACGACGATGACAAGGAAGATGCCGAACCAGACGGCATCGAACCCTGCCGCCCGCACGATGGGCAAGACGATGGGCAGGGTGATGACGATTATCGAGTATCCTTCGAGGAACGAGCCGAGCAGGATGTAGGTGGCGAACAGCACCAGCAGCAGCATGAACGGCGACAGGTCGAGCTGCTGCACGAACCCCGCCGCAGCCTGCGCGACGCCCAGGAAGGCCGCGGCATTGCCAAGGATGGAGGCGCCGAGGATGATGAGCGCGATCATCGAGCATGTGGCGACCGCGCCAAGCCCGACCTCCTTCAGCTTGACCAGGCTGAGGTCGCCCTGCGATCCCGCGATCAGCAACGCGCCCACCACGCCCGAGGCGGCCGCCTCGGAGGGCGTGACGAACCCGCCGTACATGCTGCCGAGCACGAACCCGATCAGCAGGCCGACCGGCGCCAGGTGCCGCAGCGCCGCCCAGCGTTCCCCCCAACTGGCCGCGTCATCGTCGCCGGCAGCGGGGACCAAGCCATTGTCCAGGCTCGCCCGGATCATGATCCACGCCATGAAGCAGCACGCCAGCGTGATGGCGGGCACGAAGCCAGCTGCGAACAGCTTCAGCACCGACACCTGCGCCAGCACGCCATACACGATCATGATGTTGGACGGTGGGACCAGGAAGCCGAGCGTGCCTGCCCCGGCCAGGCTGCCCATGGAGATGCCCCTGTCGTAGCCGCGCCGGTCCAGCTCCGCCAGCGTGACCCGGCCGACGACCTGCGTCGTCGCAGCCGATGATCCCGAGATCGCGGCGAAGATCGAGCAGCCGATCACGTTGGAATGCAGCAGGCGCCCGGGCAGCAGGCTCGCCCACGGCGCCAGGCCACGGAACAACGATGTCGAGATGCGGGTCCGGAACAGGATCTCGCCCATGACGATGAACAGCGGCAGCGCCAGCAGCTCCTGCGTCGTCAGCAGGTTCCAGGCGTACTGGGCGATCAGGCGGTCAACCGGCACCGACTTGAACAGCATCAACGAGACCGCGCCCGTCATGGCGAGCGCCATGCCGACCCAGACCCCGACCGACAGGCTGCCGAACAGCAGGGCCGCCATGGTTCCCGCGATCAGCCCCATGCGGAGGGCCCCCTGCGGCGCGCCGTCATCTGGTGCCGCGTCAACGAATGATGTCCTTGTTCTCCGGCCTCTCGCCCAGGGCGAGCTGTCCCAGCCGCGCGGCCAGTTGCAGCACAAGCAACAGGCCGCCGAACGCGACCAAGGCCTGCGGTATCCAAAGCGGCGTGTCGCTGGCCAGCGAGCGGTCGTTAGTGCGGAAGGCACGCCAGGCGAACTCGGTCATCGCGAAGAAGAAGAACCCGGCGAACACCAGGCCGACCAGCGTGGACACGGCCTCCAATGCCATTGAGGCGCGGGGACCGGCGTTCCCGAGCAGGACCTTCACTCGGATGTGCCCGCCCGCCCGCAACGTGAGCGCCGCCCCGAAGGTGAAGGTCACCGCCATCAGGTACGAGCTGTACTCCCAGGCCACGGGAATGTCCTTTGGCAGCCAGGTGGCCACGGTTGACAAAGTCCGTACGACGATCCCGGCGATCATCAGCGCACACAGGGCCAGCAGGCAGAGCGCACCGAGCCACCCGTCGAGCCGGGCCAGCCAATCGACTAAGGTCAGGAGCCGCAGGGCGGAACTGCGCCGCGGCCGTGTCAGCGGGGCAAGCTGCCGGTCCAAGCCCTATTTGCCCACGGCCTTGAGATATTGCTGGAGCAGCGGCTTGGATTGCGGGACGGTCGTTTCGAACGCCGTCCAGCTCGCCTTCGCCTTGTCCAGCATGTAGGCACGCAACTCTGGCGAGGCGTCCCTGATGGCCATCCCCTTCGCCTGCAGCGTCTTGAAGTTGCCGGCGTCCTCGGCCTTTGCAATGTCCCAGAAACCGGGTTCCAACCGTTTGGCAGCAGCCTCGATCGCGGCACGGCTATCGGGCGCGAGGGCGTTCCAGGCATCCAGGTTGACGCTGGTGGCTTCGAAGTTGGATTGCCAGTTCACGACGGTGCAGCCTTTCATGAACTCCCAGAACTGCCCGTCAATCGCCGATGAGGTGGAGGTGGTGACGCTGTCGATCACGCCCGTCGCCAGCGCCGGGACCACCTCGCCCCAAGGGATCTGCACCGGCGCCGCGCCCAGGGTGCGGAAGAAGTCGCTGCCGATGCGGTCGACGGTGCGGATTTTCATCGTCCGGAAGCTGTCGGGACCGATGGTCTCCGCCTTCGAGAACACGTTCTGCCCTGGCCAGGGGACGACATAGAGCAGCTTCTGGTTGAACCGTGCGAGGGTGCCCTCAAACGCCGGCCGTGCCATGCCGTAGAAGGTCCTCATCTCGTCGAAGCCGGACACCAGAAACGGCAACGAGGATGTTCCGAGCAGCGGCGCCAGGCCGACCTGCTGGTTCAGCAGCATCGTCCCGACCGGCACCAGCCCGTCGCGCAGCGACGCGAGCATGTCGGGTCCCTTGAAGCCGAGCATGCCGCCGGGATTGACCGTGATCCCCACCGTGCCCCCGGTCGCTTCCGCAACGGCGCCGGCAAATTGCCGAACGGTGGTGACCTGGTAGTTCGACGCCGGATTGGTGGTCGCCAAGTCCCACTTGGTAGCCGCGCGGGCCTGTGCGGCGATCAACGCAAGCGACATTGTCAGAACGCTACGCCTGTACATGGTCAACTTCCCCTCGTGTTCCCGGCCCTCGTGCCTCCGGCGCGTTCCCGGCGCGCAACTGCCTCGCATCAAGTCATCGCAGCGGCGGCGCATACATCAGGCCGCCATCCCGCCACAGCCGGTTGTATCCCCGCTCGACGCCAAGCGGCCCGAGGTTGCGGGAAAAGCTTTCCCCGTAATTGCCGACCTGCTTGATGGCGTTCAACGCCCACGACGGGTCAAGGCCGAGCATCGCGCCAAGCCCACCCGTCTTGCCGGTCAGCCGCTGGACGTCCGGATCGGTGCTGGTGTCCGCCTGCGCCTGCGCGTTGGCAGAGGTGACGCCCAGTTCCTCCGCGATCACCATGGACCAGAAGCTCCAGCGCACGATGTTGGCCCAAGCCTCGTCGGAACTGCGGACTGATGGGGTCAGCGGCTCCTTCGTGATGATCTCAGGAAGCATCCGAAAATCTTCCGGGTGCTGCATCGTGGAGCGCAGCCCAGTCAGCGCCGTCGCATCGTTCGTCAGCACGTCGCACCGCCCGGCCTCGAACGCCACCTTCAGCTCGTTGGGCGTTTCGAAGATCACGGCTTCGAACCGCATCCCGTGCCGGGAGAAGTAGTCTTGCAGCCCGATCTCCGTGTCCGTCCCCGCCTGCACGCAAACGGACGAGCCGCCCAACTCGGTCACGTGCCGCACAGGCGAGGCGGCCTGCACGAGGAAGCCCTGGCCGTCATAGTAGTTCACCGCCGTAAAGGTCAGGCCCAGCTGCGTGCTGCGCGTGTAGGTCCAGGTCGTGTCCCGCGCGAGCAGGTCGATCTCGCCGGATTGCAGCGCGACGAAGCGTGCGACCGAGGTCAGGGGAACGTATCTCACCTTGCTGGCATCGCCGAACACGGCGGCGGCGACAGCTCGGCAAATATCGGCGTCCAAGCCGTGATAGATACCTTTGGAGTCCGGCAGCCCGAACCCCGCAAGGCCTGGTGACACGCCGCAACTCACGCTACCCCGCGCCTTCACGGCGTCGAGCGTCGCCGAGGCCGCCATGGCTGGACGGGCCGCCAACCCGACCAAAGCCACGCCGATAATCAGACCAACCGTGCGCCTGAACCCTACCATGACCACTGCCTCCACGTTTGCTACGATCCGCCTGGAAGAGGGCGATGTGCCACAGCAAAGAATTCGTCACAGACATGAGCTAACTTCATCCGCCTATATCCGAGATAAA
>CAXSDH010000060.1:7362-9801 GCA_964235765.1 uncultured Acetobacteraceae bacterium | reverse complement strand
GCAAAGAATTCGTCACAGACATGAGCTAACTTCATCCGCCTATATCCGAGATAAACCGGTCTGGTGGCCGAGCCTGCCGGAAGTGTCACCATTCGACGTTGCCTAGCAAAACCCGTTCTTGTGGCGAGCCGGAACGGACTCCGTCATCGCCGGCCTGTACATCCCGGCCCGGCTACGCGCGGCGCCGCGTTGCTTGGGACGCGCGCCCCCACTCGGCTGTCAAGCATCAGCCGTTTCTTTTCCAGCCGATGTCTCAGCGCTGCTGACAGGTGTGGTTTCCTCACGCGAAAGGAAAATTCTTTGCGCTCGACGTGGTCGCCACGCTGGATGACGCTCGGGATTACAACAGCCTTCAAGGAAGAGGGGCAGCGCTATGAACCGCTACCTTCGCCAGGGTGTCAGGGCTCAACGGGTCCGCCATGGCGCAGGGATCGTCACGAAACGCCTTGCGAGCGCCAAAGCAGCATTGCTCCGATAGCACAGTAGTCACGGAGCATCCGGTGCCACGATCCGCCTCGTTGCGCCCAGCTCGACCACAGCCCTCCTGACATCATTGGCGCCCCTAAGCGCGTCGGCATCAAGCCTTCGAGGCAATCTGGCAGCGTGATCCCAGAGATCGCCGCCAAAAACGCCGCCGGGTTCGAAGGAGGACCACCATCCGCTTGAGTCATTTTCAATACGTGGGAGGAGCCTAGTTTGCAGCAGTTCAAAGTCCTGGTTCCGGACGCACACCAACGAGACCTGGACATGGAGCGGTCCATCTCCGGCAGTAACTTCGAGTATGTCGTGTTCGACGAAACAGAAGCGGCCGCCATACCTCAGCATCATTGGCAGGAGTGCGATGCGATCCTAGTTTGGCACAGGATGCATATCACGAAAGAAACCATCGCACTGCTTGGGAATTGCAAACATATCATCAGGGTCGGGGTCGGCTTCGACATCGTTGATGTCGAAGCCTGCCGTCGGGCAGGGATACCAGTGTCTAACGTGCCGAACTACGGTACTACAGAAGTTGCAGATCATGCTTTGGCTTTGCTACTGCATCTAGTTCGGGGCATCGGAACCTACGAACGGCGTTTGAAGGCAGACCCGGTCAGCGGCTTTGTCGCTGAAAACATCCCGGTTGTTCGACGCATCCGTTCAGCAACGTTCGGAGCGGTCGGACTGGGTAGGATCGGGACGGCAGTCGCCCGCCGGGCAGCAGCATTCGACATGCATGTCGCATACTTTGACCCCTACCTTCCTGAGGGTCACGAGCTTGGTATCGGCTTTGAACGCAAGCGGACCTTGCAGGAATTGCTCACCGCGGCTGACATCGTGAGCCTCCATGTGCCGCTGTCTGATTCAACACGGATGATGGTGAACGATGAGTTGCTCGCCCAATTCCGAGACGACAGCATCCTGATCAACGTCGCGCGCGGAAAGCTTGTGGACATTGATGCGGTCGAGCGGGCCCTGAGAAGCGGCAAGCTGGCTGCCGTGGGGTTGGACGTCTTCCCTAACGAACCCCCATCGCCTCTCCCCGGACTGTTGCAATCCTGGCAAAATGACGAAAACTGGCTTGCCGGTCGCTTCGTGGTCTCTCCGCATGCCGCCTTCTATTCACAGGCTGGATACTCGGACATGCGGAGGTTTTCAGTCGAGATCCTCCTAGACTATTTGTTGCACGGCAAGCTGCGGAACAACGTAAATCCGGGTTGGGACTCAGGCCTGTCATAATGGGATAGACAGCCTCGACCTTCCGTGTCCGCGGCGGCTCATCGAGCCGACCAGACCGTAGTGGGCGAGCAGCGCGCGATGACCTCCGACGCGTTTTGGGTGGACTCAAGTAGTCGTCGCAACACCGACGGTCGTGAGGGTTGCGATGGGCATGAGGATGCGGAGGTCGAACCGTTCGGGGCGGGCCCCCATTGGTGTCACCAGGGCGGCCGCCGGTTGCGGGACGGGAGGAACGGCGCCGGTTCTGGGCGGGGATCGCGACAGGTTTGTCGAGTGAGGATGCGGCGATCAGGGCCGGTGTCGCTCGGCTGTTGGAACACGATGGTTCCGGAAGGCCACGGACGTGGGCGGTGGATGGACAACGTGTTCATCGAGCGGCTATGGCGCAGCCTGAAGTACGAGTGCTTCTACTTGCACGCGTTCGAGACCGGCTCCGAGCTGCGGGCCGGGCTGGCTCGCTGGATCGGCTACGACAACGCCCGGCGGCCCCACTCGACGCTGGCCGGGCGCACGCCGGACGAGGCATACGGGACAGGAGAGAGGCAGAGGGCACACGGGGCGGAAAGGGCGAAGCTGACGGCCTGCAACAACCAGAACCAAGCTTAACTCAGCCGCCAAACTGTCCGAACGGACGGGACCACCTCAAATTTAGAGGAAGGCTAGAAACGGACATCAACCTTTCCGGCCACATCAGCAGCCGGCACCCAAACAGGCTTGAGG
>CAXSDH010000060.1:0-7262 GCA_964235765.1 uncultured Acetobacteraceae bacterium | reverse complement strand
ACGGACATCAACCTTTCCGGCCACATCAGCAGCCGGCACCCAAACAGGCTTGAGGTAAACGGCCATGGAACAGGGAATTACCGAACGCGTCGCCGAGCTGATCACCGAAAGTGCGCTGCCGGCGGAGTACCGCTCAGACGCACGGGCCGACCTCGCGAGCGGACATCGGCCTTCTCGGAGCCCATCCGGCTATCCGCGGTCGCAGGGTGGGCGCCCGAGTTCGATGCCGCAGCATCGGAGGCAACCGCAAGGCCGGGATGCCGGGCTACGCCTGCTGTGAGCGTTTGCACGTGCCATGCAGCGGCATCGAGGGCGTCACCGAGACTGCGAAGGCCGATTTCGCTCGTTGTGAGCGATTGCACGTGCCGCACGACCTCGGCCAGGCTGTTTCCCATACTACGCAGCTGCGGGAGGACCAGGATGTCGCCCCTGTCTAGGCGGGGCAGCAGCGTCCGCAGTTCAGGGTGCGTGCAATCACTCACGCCGCCCGCCCGCTCCTCCACGATCTGCTCGCACCCGGCTTTTGCCAGCGCCTCGCGACAAGCCGAAGCGGCCGCGCCACCGGCCGGCAGGACCGGGAGATAGCCGGTCAGCACGGCGGAACCGGGCAGATCACGGCGAAGCCGGCTCTGGGTTTGGTCCAGGATCACCCAAAGCAGGCCGCGACTAACCTAAGCTGCTTGCAAAACTCAAAACCCACAAAACACGTACTCATCCATTATATGCCCGAAGGTTACGCCGAGCGGAACCTTACGCAACGATGGCAAGTTCTGCAACGCGAGAACCTTGGTCCGGGTCAGATGACCGAGCTGCTGGCCGTCAAGCGGCAAAATGGCTGGTTGTCGTTCTGTGGGACGGTCATTTGAGAATGAAAAAACACCTGCTATTTAGGGTCAGTGCCGCACCCTGCCCCAACCGCAGCGCCCCGCTTCGTCGCCTATCTGCGTGTGTCCACCGACAAGCAGGGCCGGTCCGGCCTCAGCCTTGAGGCTCAGCGGATGGCAGTCGAGGCCCACGTGGCCGGTGTCGGCGGCACCGTGACGGCCGAGTTCATCGAGGTGGAGAGCGGCCGAAAGAAAGACCGGCCGCAGCTCGCAGCAGCACTCGCCGATTGCCGGGCCCGGCGTGCCGTGCTGGTGATCGCCAAGCTCGATCGGCTGGCGCGCAACGTCCACTTCGTGTCAGGGCTGAAGGAAAGCGGGGTCGAGTTCATCGCCGCCGACATGCCGACCGTGAACCGGCTCACCGTCCCATCCTCGCCGCGGTGGCCGAGGAAGAAGCGCGCATGATCTCGGCCCGCACGAAGGCGGCACTCGCGGCTGCCAAGGCGCGCGGGGTCAAGCTGGGAAACCCGCACCTGCTGGCTCGCTGCCCCGTGCTGGCCGCGCGTGCTCGCGATACGCAGCAGGCCGAAGCACGCCGGCGCGCGGCGACTGTGCTACCCTACCTGGAACAGGCGCGTTTGGCCGGCGCCACCACGCTGTGGCAGCTCGCCGACGCCTTGATGAAGCGCGGGGTGCCCGCGCCTCGTGGCGGCCAACACTGGCACCCGGCGCAGGTGCGGCGGGTGCTTCGCGCTGCAAAACATGCAATTGCCTCAAGCCGCCCCGAGTGGGATCAGTGTTCAAGCAAGAGCTGTGATCGCCCGCTCCTCCGATGCTCACACATAAATCAAATCTGCCCGATCTTGCTCCAGAGGTCGACAGGAGGACAATGACGTCCTTGCCGGGCGCAGTATGACTGCTCCCGGAAACGCCGAAGCGGCTCGACACGCAGCACCTTCCAATGACAAGCCATCGCACCGAACAGCCAGCCCGTCGGACCGCATCCTACGCTCCGCGCTGGACGCGCTGCCACTCCCGCCGCAGGATCGTGTGGCTGATGCTGATGATGCGCCGTCCAGCCGCTTCGGCGCCGGGCTGCACGTCGCTCGCGGCCGGTGTGGTCCGGATCGCCGTCAGCAGATCCTCGATGACCCGGATCAGCTCCTGATGGTGTTCGTCTCCGGGATCGGTCATGAGCCGGATCTTGGCAAAGGTGAGAACCAGCCGCTCGAACTGGCGCAGGCTGTCCGGCTCGGCGGACAGGTGGATGGAGCCATCCCTGACCAGGTTGGCCCGCACCTGCACGGCGGCGGCGGCCTGGGAGCAGAAGTCCGCAACCAGATCGCGGAAGCCGTCGATCCAGCGCTGCCGGTTGGCCGACAGCACGGCGGCGCGGACCTGGGTCCGGCCGACGTGCAGCGTGACGAGCGGCCCGGCGACAGACGCCACCAGCGCCGTCGCCGCGCTGACCAGCCCGACCACCGTGCCAAGGTCAGCCACGGCAGCGCCCGTTCCGAACGGACCCGACCGGACCGGATGCTATCTCAGCCATGCTCGCACGGCACGAGGCCGTGGCGCAGCATGACCCGCTTCATCTCCGCCGGGTCCGGGGCGCCGTTGGCCAGCAAGGTCGCGACCTCGCGGAAATATCCTGGGCCGAGGACGCCCGGCGTAAGGACGCACAGGCAGGATGCGGGATCGGGTGTGTCGTTGCGGAAGCCGTGAACGGTGCCGCGCGGGATGAAGGCGGACTGCCCCGGGCCGACCGGCATGTCCCGCCCATCGATGCGCCAAGTGGTGGTCCCGGTCAGGCCGTAGACCGTCTCGTCCCAGGTCTCGTGGTAGTGCGGCACCGGCATGCGCGCGTCCGGCTGCACCGTCATCTCGAACATGTCCAGGCTGCCCTGCGTCTGGTCCTTGCTGCGCAGGAACCGCACCTGAAAGCCGCCCATGGGGATCGTCTCACCCTCGTTCGCCCACCCGGCCGCCGGCGGCCTTGGTGCGGCGCGTAGATGGTCGAGGTAGGTTGCGGCCTTGCGCCAGCCATCCGCCTCCGCCGCCATCGCAACGTAGCCGTCCGGCCGCACCAGCCAGATCCCATCCGCGCGGAACGGCGGCCTCACCTGCGGGTCGAGCAGACCGTCGAAGCGGCCGAGCAGCTCGGTCGCCTGCGGCCCGGGTGCGGCGAACAGGGCGAATAGCGGCCGGTCCCCGGCTCCCACCGGCCGTTCGCCGGCGACGGGCATCACCCGCTCGCCGGGCTTCGGGCCACCTGGCAGGCCGGGCCCGTTGAGCAGGCTGCCCGGGTAGCCGATCGTGACCTCCGTCATCGTGTCGGCCACCGCGTGCTGGACGGCCGAGAAGCCCAGCATCGTGCGGCCGATCAGGTTGCGCAGGCCCTGAGCCACCGGGTTCTTGAGCGTGCCGATCGTCGTCAGCCGCCCGGCTGCCGCCAGCACCTGGTCGCCGACATAGCTCCGTTCGGGGGAGTAGCTGTCAAGCAGGCCGTCCCCACAGGCGCCGTGCTCGACCAGCGCGAGCTTCCAGGCCAGGTTGATCGCATCCTGCATGCCGGTGTTCATGCCCTGCCCGCCGGCGGGGGAATGGATGTGCGCCGCGTCGCCGGCCAGGAACACCCGGCCATAGCGGTAATCCGCCACCTTGCGTTCGTTGATCCGGAACCCCGACAGCCATACCGGGTCGGACACGACCATCCCGCCCGGCCCCCGCCTGTCGGCAAGTGCCTGAACCTGTTCCAGGGTCGGCGCCGGCGCATGTTCGGCGTTGGAGGGCGGCATATCGGCGAGCAGGCGGTAGCGGCCCGGCGCGATCGGGAACACGATGAACACGCCGTCGCGGTGCCAGTAGATCGCCGTCTCGCTGTCCGGGAACGGGTAGCCGCGCATGTGGACGTCCGCGAGCATCCAATCGCTGTGCATCGCCCCACCCGAGAAGGGTATTCCGAGTTGCCGACGCACCGTGCTGTGCGCCCCGTCGCAACCAACGAGCCAGCCGGCGGCCACTGCCTCATGTCCGTCGGCATGCCCAAGCACAGCATCGATGCCGCCGCCGCGGTGGCTGAAGGACAGCAACTCGACCTGCCGTTCGACGGTCACACCCTGCCCGGCAAGACGCTCCTCCAGCAGCCGCTCCGTGTCCGATTGCGGCAGCATCAGCCCGAACGGATAGGGGCTGCGGACGTCGGCCATGCCGATGCGGCCCACGGCCTTGTCGCCGGCGACGAAGTTGATGGCCAACATTTGCAGGCCGGTCGTCACGAAGGGAGCCGCACCATCCCCGCCGCGGTCGAGCAGTTCGAGCGTACGGCTCCAGAGCACGAGTGCCTTGGATTTGTCGGTCCGTGTGGAGACTTTGTCCACGACGCGGACGGGAACGCCGTAGCGCGCCAGTTCGGAGGCTAGGGTCAGGCCGACGGGGCCGGCACCTGCGATCAGGACGGGGTTGGTCACCGGGGCTCTCCTTGGTTGGGCGGTGGGTCGGCGTTCCGAACCATGCCTGTCCGCGTTCGCATCCTCGACGATGTCATGGCGTCAGCGGAGGCCCGAGGAACTCGACGCCCCAAGTCCGGCCGAAGGTGTCGAGGGCGGCGCGGTCAGGCCCGTCAGCGTGCAAGACCGCGCCGAGCCCGAGGAAAAAGGCGGCGGCGTCGAGCCCCGGAAGGATGTGGATGAACTGCCGGGCGGGCCGTCCCGCGATGTTGAGGAAGGCGTGCGCCGCCCCGCCCGGCGCCACCACGACGTCGCCGGCGCCGGCCTCGAAGCGCCTGCCATCCACCTCGAACAGGTAACGTCCGTCCAGCACGTGGAAGACCTCCGTCTCGCGGTGCCGATGCAGCGGCGGCCCGAAGCCTGGGGCGTTCACCGTCTCGATGCAGGTCAGCGCGCCGCCACTTGTCCCGGGCGGGACGCGCACGCGCAGTTCGAGCCCGATCGCCGGGACATGAACCGGCGATTCCAGCCCGGCGGAGTGAAGGAAAGTGAAAGACATCGCCGAGCCTGCGGACGACCTAGTTTCGCCGCGCCGCGTAGCCCGCGGGCAGCGCTTCCGGGCCACAGGCGATCACCGTCTCATCGTCGCGGCCGCGATCCTCCAGGAAGGTGATCTCGGCAAAGGAATCGACCAGCTCGATCGGATAGGTCGGCCCGGCGTCGCGACAGGCAAGCATGCGGTCGATCACGGGGTTCTGGTGCACGGCGATCGTCTTCGGCGCATCCATCACCCAACGCGGGAAGAAGATCGCGCCATGCAGACGCCGCTCGGCCAGGTTGACGGCGAGGCTCACGCCGGTTCCGGTCGGCTCCACCCAGGAAAGCCGGAAGACCGCGTCGGCCAGCCGGACGATATGTGCCTCCTGGTCCTTCACCCAACGGCCACCCACGATGCCGCTGTGCACACGGTAGTCCAGGTGGCGCTCGTCCTTGATGTACGTCTCATACTGCCAACCGGTGTCGTAGGTGTAAATGTAGTGCTTGCCGACGAAAGCGGCGATCTCGGCAGGCCGGGTAGATGCGAATGTATCAGGCATTTGTAACCTCCGACTGGGATGGCTGCTCCGCCGTCAGAATACGTGGGCCAGGCGGCCGATGAGGGATTGCGACACGTAACCCGGCGCGAGAGCCGCGCCTTAGGTGAGCTTCGCTTCCACTTCGCGGAGGGTGAACAGGTCCAACCCCGGTGCAGCTCCACGATTGCCACTACGTCGGACGGGGGTTGCACCCGGTTCAGCGCCGTGCCGCTGCGCTTGTTGAACTTCTTGCCGCCGTGGGAGTAGCGGAAGCCGATAACCATGAGCAGTGCGCTCCGGGCGCTCAGTAATCAGGCTTGACCCGCACTCGACGCATCCCATTCCCGCTAGCTCCACCGACAAGGGACGCGCTTATAGCCCGGCCACATATGCCGCCTGTAGACGCCGGCGCGAGTTCTGACGTAACCCGGCAGGAATTTGCATACGGCGGCTTAGGTGCTTTTCCGACGGAGCACGGTCAAGCAAAGGCCTAGCAGGCCAGTGCAAAGCAGGGCGAGACTGACAGGTTCGGGAACGGTGGTGGGGGTCGGGTTAGCTGGACCCAGGACTTGCCCGTTAAGAAAGTTGCGCTGCCCGTTGTACCCGTCCGATTCAAGAGAACTGTTGCTGGACGACCCGTTCAGCGCGATCAAAAACGAACCAAGGTCAGAAGCCGCGAGCGGTGTGAGGCCGAGGTACGCGACCCTGATGTTTAGCAGTGTCGGGTTGTCATCATGGAGCGGGTCCCCCGGAGGCGCAGTATCGGTCAGGTTGCGCGAAAAGCTGAACAGCGACGGATCGGCTAAACGTCCCAGCGCTGTGAGCTCTCCACCGGAGCCAAAATCATACACAGTTACGAACCCACCATTAAATAGAAGGCCCGTGTTCGACAAGGTGTAATTGTAAACAGTCGTGTTAAGTTGGACCGGCGTTGCCTGGCTAGCCGAGATAAAAGGGGTGGCTTGCGCCGGCACAGCGGCGAAGAAGCCAAGAGCGCCAGCGATCAGCACGACGCAGGTGACACGACGGATATTCATGGCGGGCGCAAATCCTTATTCGATGCTAGACTAAGCGAAAGCACGCAGCTACCCAGTCGACTTATCCAGTATGCGGCTTGGCTGTATCACTGCTTTAACCTCAGCTTGCGCGAGGTCAAGTTGATCTTGGCCGCCCGCGGAAGTCCGTCGGCTGCCAGTTGCAGGCCACGTCGTCGAAGAACAAGCCGAGGTGATAGGTGGAGTGGGCCCGGTTGGCCCAACCGCCCGTGGGTGAGAAAGGTGATGTATGGGTGGGCCTTCCGCAGCAGTGGAATGAGCAGGTCCGATATTGCGCAGGCCAGCCGGCAACCGCGCTCCTCGGCAAAGCGAGCGGGGTAAGGGAACAGGCGAGCACGTCGTCCAGGGTGTAACCGGGAATGGATCAGCACCTCTCGGCTCCGCGCGTTGTAATCGTGCACGAACACCGGCATGTCGGCCGCGACGCCGTCGGCACCGAGCGCCCAGACCTGAAGGCGGAAACGGCCAAACCAGCGCTCACTGGATGTGACGAAGGTGCCGCGGTTCTCGCTTTCGAACAAGGCGTTGCCGGTATCGATGTCGCTCAGCCGGACGCGCCAGTGTTCCTCCGGCAGCAGCGTCCGCGCACCGAAGTTCAAGTCGGACCGGATGCCGAGCGGCCCCACCTGCATCGGAATGTCTGCCGTGCGCGGGTAGGCCGGCCCCATCTCCGGGTCGGGTTGAGCAGGTGACGGCCACTCCCTTATCGCCTCGACGGTAGACAATACGAACACGGTCCTTTGACGTGCCCCGGATGGGCTGACGAAGCACAGTGCGTCGGCCGTAGCGGGCCAGTCATTCAACTAGTTTCAGGCCGACGCGTCGGCATCTTATGACCCGCTGTTCTGCACGGGCAGA
>CAXSDH010000059.1:0-22280 GCA_964235765.1 uncultured Acetobacteraceae bacterium | reverse complement strand
TACATCTTCGGCATCCGCAACCAGGTCCACATCATCGACCTGCAGCAGACCGTGCCGATGCTGGATCGCGCGCTGCGCGCCGTGCGGGACGTGACCGCGGCGGGCGGGCGCGTGCTGTTCGTCGGCACCAAGCGCGCCGCGGCCGAGTACGTGGCCGACAGCGCCAAGCGTTGCGGCCAATACTACGTGAACCACCGCTGGCTCGGCGGCATGCTCACCAACTGGAAGACCATCACCGGCAGCATCAAGCGCCTGCGCCAGATCGAGGAGATGCTCGGCGGCAACATCGAGGGCCTGACCAAGAAGGAGGTGCTCGACATCACGCGCGACCAGGAGAAGCTGGAGCGCGCGCTGGGCGGCATCAAGGACATGGGCGGCCTGCCGGACATCCTGTTCATCATCGACACCAACAAGGAAAAGCTGGCGGTCGAGGAGGCCACCAAGCTCGGCATCCCCGTGGTCGCCGTGCTCGACAGCAACTCCGACCCGACGGGCGTCACCTATCCGATCCCCGGCAACGACGACGCGATCCGCGCCATCACGATGTACTGCGACCTGATCGCCGGCGCCGTTCTGGACGGCATCAGCGCGGAGATGGTCGCCTCGGGCCGCGATCTGGGCGCCAGCGAGGAACTACCGCAGGAGGCCTTGCCGCCGCTGCCCGAGCCGGAAGCCCCCGCCGAGCAGCCGGCGGCCTGAAGGGGGGAGCGGTAATGGCCGAGATCACAGCCTCCTTGGTCAAGGACCTGCGCGACAAGACCGGCGCGGGCATGATGGACTGCAAGCGCGCGCTCACCGAGGCGGGCGGCGACACGGAAGCGGCCATCGACTGGCTGCGCAAGAAGGGCCTTTCGCAGGCCGCCAAGAAGAGCGGCCGCGTGGCCGCCGAGGGTCTGGTGGGCGTCGCCAGCGCCAAGAACCGCGCGGCGATGGTCGAGGTGAACGCCGAGACCGACTTCGTCGCCCGCAACGAGGCGTTCCAGGGTCTGGTGCAGTCCGTGGCCCAAGTGGCGCTCGAAGTGGGCGAGGACGTGGATGCCATCCGCGCGGCGCCCTATCCGGGCAGCGGCCGCACGGTGGGTGAGGAGATAACCCACCTCGTCGCGACCATCGGCGAGAACATGACGCTGCGCCGGGCGCGGGTGATGACGGTCGAGAGCGGCGTCGTCGCGACCTACGTCCACAATGCGCTGCGGCCCGGCCTGGGCAAGATCGGCGTACTGGTCGGCATCGAGAGCGGGTCCGAGATGGCCGCGCTGGAGACGCTGGGCCGGCAGGTCGGCATGCACGTGGCGGCGACCCGGCCGGAGGCGCTGGACGTCTCCGCAGTCGACCCGGCCGCGCTCGAGCGCGAAAGGGCCGTGTTGACCGAGCAGGCCCGCGCCTCCGGCAAGCCGGACGCGATCATCGAGAAGATGGTGATGGGCCGGATTCAGAAGTACTACGAAGAGGTGGTGCTGCTGGAGCAGGTCTGGGTCCATGACGGCGAGAGCCGGGTCAAGGCCGTGGTGAAGAAGGCCGGCGCAAGCCTGGCGGGCTTCACGCGCTTCACCCTGGGCGAGGGCATCGAGAAGGAGGCGGGCGACTTCGCGGCCGAGGTGGCTGCGGCGGCCGGGCTGCCGCCGGCCACGCCCGGGCTGCCGCCCGCCTAGCGCACGCGACCAAGCCCGCGCTTGTGAGGGGGGGCTGCAACCTCTAGGTTGCGGCCCTTCCACGCCCGCCATCGACCTCAAAGGACTCCATGCCCGTTCCGCCGGCCTATAAGCGCGTCTTGCTGAAGGTGTCCGGGGAGGCGCTGATGGGCCGCAAGGAGTACGGCCTGGACGCCGACACGCTTTCCCGCATCTCCGCCGACGTCGGCGACGTGGTCGCCAGCGGCGTCGAGGTTTGCCTTGTCGTGGGCGGGGGCAACATCTTCCGCGGCGTTTCGGGCACCGCCGCCGGCATGGACCGGGCGCAGGCCGACTACATGGGCATGCTGGCGACGGTGATGAACGCGCTCGGCTTGCAGAGCGTGCTGGAACGCCGCGGGGTGCCCACCCGCGTGCAATCCGCAATCCCGATGAGCACGGTGTGCGAACCCTACATCCGCCGCCGGGCCGAGCGGCATATGGAAAAGGGGCGGGTGGTGATTTTCGCCGCCGGCACCGGCAATCCGTTCTTCACCACCGACACCGCCGCCGCCCTGCGCGCGGCCGAGATGAAGTGCGACGCCCTGCTGAAGGGCACCCAAGTGGACGGCGTCTACTCCGCCGACCCGCAAAAGGTGCCGGGCGCCAAGCGCTACGACGAGCTGACCTACCATGACGTGCTGGCCCAAGACCTGGCGGTGATGGACGCCGCCGCCATCAGCGTGGCGCGTGAGAACGGCTTGCCGATCATCGTGTTCGACATCCATGCCCCCGGCGCCTTCGGAAGCGTGATGCGCGGCGAGGGCCGTTTTACCCGCATCATCGAACCAAGCTAGGGAGTTCGCACGTGCCTGCCGACCTGAATGGCTTGAAGCAAGACCTGACCCGGCGCATGGACGGCGCGCTCGAAACGCTGCGCCGCGACTTCGGCGGCCTGCGCACCGGCCGCGCCAGCCCAGCGCTGCTGGAACCGGTCAAGGTCGAGGCCTACGGCACGGAGGTGCCCATCACCCAGGTGGGCACGATCGGCGTGCCGGAGCCGCGCATGATCACGGTGCAGGTCTGGGACCGCACGCTGGTGGGCGCGGTCGAGCGGGCGATTCGCGACAGCGGGCTGGGCCTCAATCCAGGATCGGACGGCCAGGTGGTGCGCGTCCCGATCCCGCAGTTGACCGCCGAGCGCCGCGCCGAACTGGCGAAGGCGGCCGGCCGGTATTCGGAGGGGGCCCGCGTGGCGATCCGCGGCGTGCGGCGCGACGGCATGGACCAGATCAAGGGTTTCGAGAAGAAGGGCGAGATCGGCGAGGACGAGATGAAGGACTGGTCCGATCAGGTGCAGAAGATAACGGATGGCTACATCAAGCGGATCGACGAGTCCTTAGTCGATAAGGACAGGGAAATCCGGCAGGTCTGACGCGATGGGCATCCCCGAGGTTCAGGCGCCCTCCCGGACGGGCGACGCAGCCGCGCCGGCGCACGTTGCCATCATCATGGACGGCAATGGCCGCTGGGCCGGCGCGCGCGGCCTGCCGCGCGTGGCTGGCCACCGCGCCGGCGCCCAGGCCGTCCGCCGCACGGTCGAGTCGGCGATCGCCTGCGGGGTCGGCTGGCTGACGCTGTATGCCTTCAGCAGCGAGAACTGGCGCCGACCGGCCGAGGAGGTGCTCGATCTGACCGGCCTGCTGCGCCACTACATCCGCCAGGAGCTTGCTGAAATGTCCCGCGAAGGCGTGCGCGTGCGGGTCATCGGCGAGCGCACGCGGTTCGACGCCGATACCCAGGCCGAGCTGAACCGGGCGGAGGCCGCCACCAAGGGCAATACCCGCCTGAACCTGAACGTGGCGCTCTCGTACGGGGCGCGGAGCGAGATCCTTGCCGCCGCCCGGGCCATTGCGGAGGCGGCCACGGCCGGCCGGCTGAACCCGGCGGAGCTGGACGAGCCGGCGTTCGAGCGCTTCCTGTCCACCGCCGGCATGCCCGACCCGGACCTGGTGATCCGCACCTCCGGCGAGCGGCGGCTGTCCAACTTCCTGCTTTGGCAGTCCGCCTATTCCGAGCTGGTGTTTCTCGACGTGCTGTGGCCCGACTTCGGGCGGGCGGAGTTCGATACCGCGCTGGCGGAGTTTGCCCGGCGGGAGCGCCGGTTCGGTGGGTGCTCTGACTAGCCACCCCCGTGCGGAGGCCGCTGCCGCCCGCGCAAGGTCCCGCTGGAACGACCTGGGGCGGCGGGCCGTGTCGGCGGGCCTGCTTGCCCCGGTCGCGCTGGCCTGCATCTGGTTTGGGGCGGGGCCCTGGATGGGGCTGATGGCCTTGGCCGCAGCCGGCCTCTCGATCGAGTGGGTGTGGCTCTGCGGCCGGACTCCCTGGCGCGCACCGGGCATCGCCGTGCCCCTGGTGGTGCTGCTGGCCGGCGTGGCGGCAGCACTGGACCGGCAGGCCGTTGGCTTCGGCGTGCTGCTGGCGGGCTTCGGCCTCCTGTGGCGGCTCGGCGGGCGGCTGACCTTGGCGGCGGGCATCCTTTATGTGGGAGCCGGCTCCCTTTGCCTGATGTGGCTGCGCAACGCCGGCGGTGACGCGGGGCGCGCGAACGTGCTGTTCCTCGTGCTGGTCGTATGGGCCAGCGACATCGGCGCCTATGCGGCCGGCCGGCTGCTCGGTGGGCCGAAGCTGGCGCCTACGCTGTCCCCGGGCAAGACATGGTCCGGCTCGGCCGGCGGGCTGATTGCGGCGATGCTGGTCGGTGAGGCGGCGGCCGAGCTGCTGGCGTTCTCCGCCTGGGGCCGCGCCGCCGTCATCGCCGGCGCGCTCGGCGTGGCTTCCCAAGCCGGAGACTTGCTCGAAAGCGGGATCAAGCGCCATTTTGGCGTCAAGGACTCCGGGCGGCTGATCCCGGGGCACGGCGGATTGCTGGATCGGCTGGACGGGCTGCTGGCAGCCGCTCCAGCCGCGGCGGCGCTGGCGGTGATGGTGGGGCGGGGAGGTGTTTTGTGGCGATGAAGGCTCGCTCGGTGACGGTGCTGGGCAGCACGGGCAGCGTGGGCGCCAGTACGGTCGACCTCCTGGCGGCCAACCCTGGGCGATTCCAGGCGCATGCTCTCGTGGGCGGCCGCAATGCCGCGTTGCTGGCCAAGCAGGCGATCAGCCTTGGCGCGCAACTGGCGGTGATTGCCGATCCCGCCGCCCATGCAGCGCTCGACCGGGCCTTGGCCGGCAGCGGCATTTCCACCGCGAGCGGCGCCGAGGCGGTGGTCCAGGCGGCTGCCGTCCCCGTCGATTGGACCATGGCGGCGATCACTGGCGCAGCGGGCCTGCCGAGCACGCTCGCCGCCATACGCCGGGGCGGCGCTGTCGCGCTGGCGAACAAGGAAGCGCTGGTCTGCGCCGGCGAAGTCATGCTGCGGGCGGTCCGCGAGGCCGGCGCCACGCTGCTGCCGGTCGATTCGGAGCACAACGCCATCTTCCAGGCCATGGCGGAGGGCAACCGCGGCGCCGTGGAACGCATCGTGCTGACGGCCTCCGGCGGCCCGTTCCGCAAAGCCTCCCTCGATGAGATGGCGCGCGCGACTCCGGAAGCGGCACTGCGGCATCCCGTATGGTCGATGGGCGCCAAAATCAGCATCGATTCCGCCACGATGTTCAACAAAGGCCTCGAGCTGATCGAGGCCGCACGGCTGTTCGTCATGGACGAGAGCGACATCGGCGTGCTGATCCATCCGCAATCCGTGGTGCACGGCATCGTCCATTACAGAGACGGCAGCATGCTGGCGCAGCTCGGCTCGCCCGATATGCGGATCCCGATCGCGCACGCGCTGGCCTGGCCGGAGCGGCTGGCGACGTCCTCGCCCCGCCTGAACCTTGCAACCCTGGGCCGGCTGGAGTTTGCCGAACCCGACCCCGCGCGCTTCCCCGCGCTGCGGCTGGCACGCGACGCCTTGCGGGCGGGCGGGGGCGCACCCACAATCCTGTCGGCGGCCAACGAGGTGGCGGTCGATGCTTTCCTGGTCGGCCGATTGGGCTTCACCGAGATTGCCACGCTGGTCGAGTCGGTCCTGGAGCGGCTGGGCAGCCCCGGCGCCGACACGCTCGAAGCCGTAATGGACCTGGATGCCGCGGCGCGCCGCACCGCCGAAAGCGTCGCTGCCGCCCGGGCAGCCTGAGATGAGGAACCGTTGATGGCTGTGATCCCCGATTTCGTCCGCAACGCCGCTGCCTTCGTGGTGGTGCTCGGCGTGCTCGTGTTCGTCCACGAACTCGGCCACTACCTCGCGGCCCGGTGGCGGGGCGTGCATGTCGAGGCATTCTCCATCGGCTTCGGCCGGGCCTTGCTCAGTTGGACCGACCGCGTCGGCACGGTGTGGAAGGTAGCCTGGCTGCCGCTCGGCGGCTACGTGAAGCTGCATGGCCAGGAGCGGCCGGAGGAAGTGGCCGACGAGGTAAGGGCCGGCTGGCAAGCCGGACGGACGTTCCATGGCAAGTCCGTGCTTTCCCGCGCCATCGTCGTCGCTGCGGGCCCCGTGGCCAACTTCCTGCTCGCGGCCGTGCTGTTCGCCGCGCTGTTTGCCACCGCCGGGCGGCCGGTGAGCATTCCGGTAATCGGCGATGTGGTGGCCGAGGGGGCGGCTGCCCGGGCCGGGCTGCTGGCCGGCGACCGAGTCGTGTCGATCGACGGGGCGCCGGTCGCGCGGTTCGAGGACCTGCAGCGGATCGTGTCGGCCAACCCCGACCGGCCGCTCAGCGTGCGGGTGCTGCGCGACGGGCAGGAGCGGACGTTGCCGGTGACGGCCGGCTCGCGCGAGGGGGCTGCCGGCCGCCGGGTGGGCGTGCTGGGCGTGCGTGGTGGAGCGGCCGAGTTCGTCCGGCTCGATCCGCTGTCGGCCGTGGGCGCCGGGGTGGCGCAGACCTGGGACGTGGCGGTGCAGACGATCCAGGGCCTGGGCCAGATGCTGAGCGGCGCCCGCAACACCGACGAGTTGAGCGGGCCGCTCGGAATCGCGCAGCTTTCGGGACAGGTGGCATCGCTCGGGCTGGCCAGCCTGGTCAGCTTTATCGCTGTGCTGTCGGTCAATCTTGGACTGATTAACCTTTTCCCAATCCCTATCCTGGATGGTGGGCACCTGGTGTTCTACGCGATGGAGGCGTTGCGCGGGCGGCCGCTGCCCGCGCGGGTGCAGGAGTTTGGCTTTCGTGCCGGATTCGCCGTGTTGGCAGGCCTGTTCGTGTTCGCGACGTGGAACGACTTATCGCATCTGGGCCTGTTCCGCTGGGTTCGCGGCTGACCTTGGAGCGCACTTCGGCGAACGTCTGTATCGCTCGGTGGGCCGCAATCGTGCATAAGCCTTGGCTTGGATCGCTGCTGCGCCTAGAAGCAGGCGCTCGGGCCTGACTGTTCTGACCACGTGTCCCCTGGGGGAATCCCTGTTGCCAACCGACCGCGCCAAGCTGATGGCCACCGCCTGCCTGCTCCCGCTGCTTGCCTCCGGCGCCGCCATGGCGCAGCAGCGCCCTACGATCCGTACCCCAGCCGTGCGCGCCAACCTGGTGCGGCCCGGCGCCGAGGGCACCATTGCCGCCGTGAAGGTCGAGGGCAACCAGCGCATCGAAGAGAGCACCATCCGCTCCTATATGCTCGTCCAGCCCGGCGACCCCTTCGACCCCGACCGCATCGACCGCAGCCTAAAGACCCTCTATGCGACCGGCTTGTTCCAGGACGTGAACCTGCGGCGCGAAGGCAACACCCTGGTTGTGCGCGTCGCCGAGAACCCGATCGTCAACCGCATCGCCTTCGAGGGTAACCGCAAGCTGAACGACGACGCCCTGCGGCCGGAGTTGCAGTTGCGCGCGCGCGCCGTATTCACGCCGCAACTGGCCCAGGCCGACCGGCAGCGCTTGCTCGACGCCTACGCCAAGAAGGGCCGGTTCGCGGCGTCCGTCGAGCCCAAGGTCATCCGCCTCGACCAAAACCGCGTGGACGTGGTGTTCGAGATCAACGAGGGCGACACCACCCTGGTCAGCCGGGTCGCCATGGTTGGCAACCACGCGTTCAGCGAGAACCGCCTGCGCGAAGTGATCGCCAGCCGCGAGGAGGCATTCTGGCGGTTCCTGTCGAACAGCGACCAGTATGATCCGGAGCGGGTGAACTTCGACAAGGAACTACTCCGGCGGTTCTACCTCAAGAACGGCTATGCCGACTTCGAGGTCAAGGACGCGACGGCTGAGCTTTCGCCGGACCGCTCGGCGTTTTTCCTTACCTTCAACCTGAGCGAAGGCGAGAAATACAGGGTCGGCCAAGTCGGCATCGACAGCAAGCTGCGCAACCTCAACGCCGACGACCTGAAACCGCTGCTGCGGATCGAGACCGGAGACACTTACGACGGCGACACCGTCGAGAAAACGACCGAGGCGCTGCAATCGGCAGTGCACGATCGCGGCTACGCCTTCGTCGAGGTGAAGCCGCGCATCGCCCGCGACCGCGCCAAAAAGACCGTGGACCTGGTGTTCGACATCACCGAGGGCCCGCGCGTATTCATCGAGCGGATCGACATCACCGGCAACACCCGTACTAAGGACAAGGTCATCCGCCGCGAGTTCCGCCTCGCCGAGGGCGATGCATTCAACGCGGCGACGGTGCGGCGGTCCCGCCAGCGGTTGCAGGATCTCGGCTATTTCAATAGCGTGCAGGTGCAGCCCTCGCCGGGTTCGACGTCCGACAAGGCCATCCTGACCACGGTGGTGGACGAGAAGGCCACGGGCGAGCTCACCCTCGGCGGCGGCTACTCGACCGACTCCGGCGCGCTGGTCAACGTGGGGTTGCGCGAGCGGAACCTGATCGGCACCGGCATCGACGGCAGCATCAACGGCGTGCTGGCGCAGCGGCGCAGCCAGATCGACCTCTCGATCACCGATCCCTACTTCCTGGATCGCAACCTGGTTGCGGGCTTCGACCTGTTCCACGTTCGGAACAACAACCAGGACATCGCCGCTTACAACGAGCGCCGGACCGGTGGTGCGTTGCGTCTCGGCTATGAGTTCAACGAGCACCTTCGCCAGGCCTGGACCTACACCTTGGTCGATCGGAACGTGTTCAACGTGCAGTCCGGCGCCAGCATCTACGTGACCAACCAGGCCGGCACATCGCTGCTTTCCCAGCTCGGCACAACCCTGTCGTTGGATTACCGGGACAGCCGCACCGACCCCCATGACGGCTTCCTTGTCCGCGTCGGCGCCGACGTCGCGGGTCTCGGCGGCACGGCCCGTTACCTGCGCACCAAGGTGGACGGCACCTATTACATCCCGCTCGAAAGCATCACCGGGGACTCCGACTGGAGCATTGCCATTTCGGCCGGCGCTGGCTACCTGGCGCAGTTGGGCAGGGAGGAGAAGATCATCGACCGCTTTTTCCTCGGCGGCGACAACCTGCGCGGCTTCCAGTCCGGCGGCGCCGGGCCGCACGCCGTGGGAGCCACCACGGTGGACAGCATCGGCGGCCGGCTGATCTACACGCAGTCCACTGAGTTGCGCTTCCCCCTGCCCATCTCGGCCGACCTCGGCCTGTCTGGCCGGGCCTTCGTCGACATCGGCTCGCTATCGCAGGTCAGCAAGGTCACCGATCCGTCGGGGTTCAACACCATCGTGACCGACGACTCCACCCCGCGCGTCGCGTCGGGCGTCGGCGTTTCGTGGAAAACGCCGTTCGGCCTGATCAACGTCGATGTGGCGCAGGCCATCGTGAAACGCAAATTCGATCAAACCCAGGTTTTCCGTTTTGGTTTCGGAACGAGGTTCTAGCTTGCAAATCCTTCCCCTGATCCGGTCTGCCGTCGTTGCGGCTGGCCTGCTGATCCACCTGTCGCCGGCCTCGGCACAGCAGAACCCTGGCTTCTTCGTTCCGCCCAGTGCGGCGCCGCCCTCGGCGCCGCGCCCTGCCGCTCCACGGCCGGCCCCGCGCCCGGCTGCGCCCAGCGTCCAGACGCTCGCGCCGCCGCCGATGTCCCAGGGGCCGATCGTCGGCGGACCCCCGCCTGACGACGGTCCGCCGTTGCAGGTGCAGTTGCCGCCAGTGCCGGACCTGCCGCCGATGCCGCGCGGCGCGGCGCCGCCCGCCGCAGTCATCGGCGTGCTGGGCATTCCGGACATCATGCGGGCGTCCTCCGCGGCGCAGCAGGTCGAGAAGACCATCGGCGAGCGGCGGGAGAAGCTGAACACTGATGCGCAGAAGGAGCAGGCTGCGTGGCGGGATCTGCAGCAGGCGCTGGCCAATCAGCGGGCCGGACTCAGCGCGGACCAGATCCGCACCAAGGAACGGGAACTGCAGGAGCGGATCACCAACGCCCAGCGCGTGTTCCGCGACCGGAACCGCATCATCCAGGAAGCGGGCCAGGTCGGCCTCGCCCAGATCGAGCGCATGCTGATCGCCGTCATCCGCCAGGTGGCCGAGAGCCGCGGCATGAACCTGGTGCTCCATCGGGCGCAGGTGGCCCTGAACATCAACGAGTTTGACGTGACCGAGCAGGTTGTGGAGCAGATGAACAAGGTTCTGCCGAGCGTAACCCTGCCGGCCGACGGCGTCTCGGCTGCCGTTGCGGCGGCGCCCGCCGCGGGCGCACCGCCATCCGCCCCTGCTGCAACCCCGGCTTCGGCAACTCCGGCTCCTGCTCCGCAGCCCGGACCTGCCACGCCGCGGCGCTAGATATGCGAGCCCGGCATTAACCATGCGGCCCGGCGCGAGCCATGCGGGATAGCCAAGCAGGCCCAGGCGACACGCGATTCTTTTCGTGTAGCGGGCCGCATGCGCTCAGCGCCGTCGCCCAGGCGGCCGGCCTTTCGCAGGAGGGGCTTTCGTTTGAGGGGCCTGAGCTGAGCTTGGCCGGGGTCGCGCCGTTACAGCTCGCCCGGCCCGACCAGGTGAGCTTCCTCGACAATCGCCGCTACCTGGACGCGCTGGCACAAACCAAAGCCGGCGCGGTGATCGTGCATCCCGACCTCGCGGACCGTGTCCCGCCGGGCAGTGCGGCGCTGGTAACGCCGCAACCCTATGTGGCATGGGCCCGGGTGGCGGCGATGTTCCACCCGCCGCAACTGGCCGAGCCTGGCGTCCATCCGTCGGCGGTGGTTGACGCCACTGCAACGGTGGACCCCTCTGCGGAGGTCGGGCCCTTGGCAGTAGTCTCGGCAGGCTCCCAGATCGGCCCGGGTTGCCGGATCGGGGCGGGCGCCGTCATTGGCCGCGGCGTGCATATGGGGCGGGATTGCCGCATCGGCGCGCTCGTTACGCTAAGCCACGCGTTGTTGGGAGATAGGGTGAGCCTGCTGCCCGGCGCCCGCATCGGCCAGGAGGGGTTCGGCTTTGCCCAGACGGAGGCGGGTTTCTTAACCGTTCCGCAACTCGGCCGCGTTATCCTCGAAGATGACGTCGAGGTTGGCGCCAACAGCACGATCGACCGGGGATCGACGCAGGATACCGTTATCGGCGCCGGGTCGCGCTTGGATAATCTCGTGATGATCGGCCACAACGTGCGCCTGGGCCGCTGCTGCGTGGTTGTGGCGCAGGCCGGCATCTCTGGTTCGACGGTGCTCGAGGATTTCGTCGTGGTCGCGGCGCAGGCTGGGCTCACCGGCCACCTGAAGCTTGGCAAGGGCGCTCGCATCGGCGCCCAGGCAGGCGTCATGGGAGACGTGAAGGCGGGCGCCGACGTGGTCGGCAGCCCGGCCGAACCGGTGCGGGACTTCTTCCGTGGCGTGGCCACATTGCGAAAGCTCGCGCGCAGGCCCAAGAATGCCCGCAACGAGTCGTTGGATTGAACCGGCATGGATGGCACGCCTTCCCACCGCACCGCAGACCCCGCAAGCCCCGAAGGCGAAGTGCTCGATATCGCCCGCATCATGCATGCCATTCCGCATCGCTATCCCATGCTCATGCTGGATCGCGTCATCGACGTGGTGCGCGACCGGTCGGCCACCGGCTTGAAGAACGTCACCGCCAACGAGAGCTTCTTCCCCGGCCACTTTCCGAACCATCCCGTTATGCCCGGCGTGCTGATCATCGAGTGCATGGCGCAGACCGCGGCCGTCCTCGTCGTCGAGACGCTGGGGCCGGAGTCGGCGGGTAAGTTGGTGTATTTCATGACCATTGAGGGCGCGAAGTTCCGCCGCCCAGTGGTGCCCGGCGATCAGATGCGGGTCCATGTGTCGAAGGTTCGTAATCGCAACAGCGTGTGGAAGTTCAGCGGCATCGCGCGCGTGGACGGCACGTCCGTGGCCGAGGCCACGTTCTCGGCCATGATTATGGACCGCTAGCGCGTGTCCGGTTCGCAAGGGCGCACGGCCCACGCTCCCGCCTTCGTTTCGGCGAGCACTGCTCCCGGCCCGGCGATCCCGCCCGGTCGAGAAACGCTCTAGCGCCCGCGCGTCCGTTACGCCCGGCAACAATCCTTGTATTGGCCCTGGCGGGTCACCCGCCTAGGTTGGCACGATGCTCGATATCGACCCGCGGAGTGGAACCCTCTCCCATGACGCCGTTGCTCCCCGCGCCGTATCCCGGCCTGTGGTGATCCACCCGACCGCCATCGTCGAACCCGGTGCCCAACTGGGCACCGGCGTCCAGATCGGCCCGTGGTGCCACGTGGGCGCCGGCGTGCAGATCGGCGACGGCGTACGCCTGGTGTCCCATGTCGTGGTAGATGGCCTGACCACCATCGGCGAAGGCGCGATCCTGTATCCGTTTTGCACGGTTGGGCTCGCGCCGCAGGATTTGAAGTACAAGGGCGAGCCCACGCGCTGCGAGGTCGGCGCCCGCACCCAAATTCGCGAGCATTGCACCATCCACCGCGGCACCATCACCGGAACCGGCCTGACCCGCATCGGATCGGGATGCCTGCTGATGGCCGTGGTGCATGTGGCGCATGATTGCGAGCTCGGCGACGGCGTGGTGATCGCCAACAACGTCGTGATGGGGGGCCACGTGACGATCGGCGCCGGCGCGGTCATCGGCGGCTCGGCGGCGCTGCATCAGTTCGTGCGGATCGGCCGGGCCGCCATGGTAGGCGGCGTTTCCGGCGTGGAAGCGGACGTCATCCCGTTCGGCAGCGTGATCGGCAACCGGGCTCGGCTGGCCGGGCTGAACGTGATCGGCTTGCGGCGGCGCGGCGTGGACAGGGCCGGGCTGCTGCAACTTCGCGCCGCCGTGCGGCAGCTATTTTGGGGCACGGGCGTGTTCGCCGACCGGCTGGATGCGGTGCGCGCCAGCCATGGCGGCGACCCACTGACGGCAGAGGTGCTGGACTTCGTGGCGGCACCCAGCAAGCGCGGCCTGATCCGCGCCGCCCTGACCGCCGACGAGGCCGACCCCGCTTGACGGCGTGACCGCGACGCCGCCCACCCTGGGCATCCTTGCGGGCGGGGGGCCGTTTCCCGGCCGGGTGGCCGCCGCGGCACAGGCCTCCGGCCGGGCCGTGTTCATCGTCGCCCTGCGCGGCTTTGCCGAGTCCGGCGTCGTCGGACCCTATCCGCACGCTGAAATCCGCATGGGCGCCGCCGGGGAAATCCTCGGCCACTTGCGCAAGCACGGCTGCACCGACCTGGTGCTGGTGGGCCCGGTCCGCCGCCCGTCGTTCCTGGACCTGCGGCCCGATGCAGAGGGCGCCCGCATCCTGGCCCGGGTCGGGCGCGCGGCGTTCGCCGGGGATGACGGGCTGCTGGCCGCCGTGGTGCGCGTGCTGGGCGAGGAGGGCTTCCGCGTGCTCGGCGCCCACGAGGTGCTGACCGAGGCCCTCGGCCCGCGTGGCGTGCTGGGACGGGTCGCGCCCGACGGGGCGGCCCTGGCGGACATCGCCCGGGCGGCCGCGGTCACGCGCGCGCTTGGCACGGTCGATGTCGGCCAGGGCTGCGTCGTGCAGCAAGGCATCGTGCTCGCGGTCGAGGCGATCGAGGGCACGGACGCCATGCTGGCGCGGGCCGCGGGGTTGGCGCGGCCGGGTCCGGGCGGCGTGCTGGTCAAGCTGGTCAAGCCCGGGCAGGACCGCCGGGCCGACCTGCCGACCATCGGGCCGGCCACGCTGCGCCTGGCCCATGCAGCCGGCCTGCGCGGCGTCGCCTTCGAGGCGGGCGGCACCTTGCTGACCGATCGCGTGGCCTGCATCGCCGAAGCGGACGCGGCGGGGCTTTTCCTGATCGGCATCGACGCCGATAGTGCCGCCTCACCTTGAGGAACGCCCGATGAGCAACCCGAGACTGCTGCACACCATGCTGCGCGTGAAGGACCTGGACCGCAGCGTCGAGTTCTACACCAAGCTGCTCGGCATGAAGGAGCTACGCCGGAGCGAGGTGCCCGCCGGCAAATACACCTTGGCCTTCGTCGGCTATGGGGACGAGGGCAGCGCCAGCGTGATCGAGCTGACCTACAACTGGGATCAGTCGACCCCGTATGACGTCGGCACCGGTTTCGGCCACCTCGCGGTCGGCTTGCCCGATGTCTATAAGGCCTGCGACGACCTGAAGCAGGCCGGCGCCAAAATCACCCGCGAGGCCGGCCCGGTAAAGCATGGCACGACGGTGATCGCCTTCGTGGAAGACCCGGACGGCTACAAGGTCGAGCTGGTTCAACGCGCCTGACCGCCACAGGCGCCGCCGCTTCTGCCCTGGAGCGCGTGACCCGGCGCACCGTTCGTATCGGTGTGACCGGGTTGGCACGGGCGGGCAAGACGGCTTTCCTGACCTCGGTCGCGGCCAACCTTCTGGCGTTGGGGGCGGGGAGGCCGGTGCTGCCCGGCCTGGCGCGGCGCCTGCAGGGCCGGCTGCCGCAGGTTGCGGTGGCGCCCGCCGGCGCCGCCAGCCTGCCGCGCTTCGATTTCGCCCGCCACTTGGCTGCGCTGTCCGCGGACCCGCCAGCCTGGCCCGCCCGCACCGATGCCGCTTCGCTGCTAGCCCTCGATCTCGTCGTCCCCCGCTCCCGCTTCGGCGCCAGCCTGCCCCCGCAGCGCGTCCGGCTGGAGTTGCTGGACTACCCCGGAGAGTGGCTGCTCGACTTGCCGTTGCTGCGCATGGGATTTGCCGACTGGTCGGATCGAGTGCTGGCGCGGCTGGACGGGGTTGCCGAAGCTGCGGAGTTCCTGGCCTTCGCGACGGCCTTGCCGAAGGGCGCGCCAGCCGACGAGGCCTTGGCCGCGACCGGCCACCGCCTGTATCGCGCCCTGCTGAGCCGGCTGCGGGACGAGGCCGGCCTGGCCTTGTTGCAGCCGGGCCGCTTTCTGATGCCGGCGCCTGGGGCGGAGCCCGCCTGGATCGCGTTCTTCCCGCATCGCGGCGGCGGCGGGCTGCACGGACTGCTGGCCCAGCGCTACGCCGCCTATGCCGCGGCGGTGCAGCGCGACTTGTCCGACCCGCTGTTCGGCAAGCTCGACCGCATGGTGGTGCTGGTGGACCTGCTCTCCGCCCTGCACGCGGGGCCGGCGGCGTTCGCCGACGCCAGCGCGGCCCTGGCCGAGGCGTCGGCGGCCTTGCGATGGCGGCGCAACTGGCTCGAGACCGCCGCGGCTCTCGGGCGGCTGCGGCGACCGCCGCGCGTGGTCTCCCGCGTCGCCTTCGTCGCCACGAAGTCGGACCACGTGGCCGAGCGCCAGCGGGGCAACCTGGCGGCGCTGCTGCGCGCGGTGGCGGCGCCGGACGTCGCCGGCGTGCGGGCCGCCTACCTGCCGGTCGCCGCCGTGCGCTGCACCGAGGACATTGTCTTGACCCTCGGCGAACACGCGGTCTCAGCGGTCCGCGGCCGGCGCGTCGGAGACACCAAGCCCGGGCAGTCCTATCCCGGCGAGGTTCCGGACCGGCCGCCAGACGCGGCATTCTGGGCACATCCGTTCCTGCAGCTCCCAACCTTCGAGCCCTTGCGGCCACGCGACCCTGGCCGCGGAGGGGTGCCGAACCTGAACCTCGATGCCGTGTTGCTGTTTTTGCTGGAGGATGTGCTGTGACGGCTCCGGCCCCGTTCTTCCGCCTCGAGGAAGCGCCAGCGCCACGGCTGGAGGAGGCGCCCCTTGGCGTAATATCGGAGCCAGCGCCGCCGCGGAGCACGGCCGCTCCTGCCCTCGGCGGCGTCGCTGTGCTGGCGGCCGGTTTTACCCTGCTCGCCGCCGGCAACTTCGTCGCCGATCAATTCATCCGCGCGGCCTGGCTGGGCTGGCTCAGCCTGGCCGTCGCCCTCGCGGGGTTTGGGCTGCTGGGCGCCGGGATCTGGCGCGAGGTTCGCGCGCTGCTGGCCCTGCGGCATGTGGACCGGCTGCGGGCGGACCTCGCCTCCGGCGAGGCCGTGCGCATCGCGGCGGCGGCGCAGTCCTGGGCTGCCCTGGTGCCGGGCGGCCCGGCGCTGCTGCCGGCGCTGCGGACAATCAACGATCCCGATGCGGTGCTCGCCCTGCTGCGGGCAGGACCAGGGCGGAACCTGCGGGACAGTGCCGCCGCATTGGGCCGGACGGCCGCGGTGCAAGTCGTCGCCGGGATCGCCGCCATGCCGTCGCCGGCGCTGGACGTCATGCTGGTGGCCTGGCGGGGCGTCCGCCTGATCCGGCAGGTCGCCGCGCTATACGGCGTGCGCCCCGGCGCGTTCGGCACATTGGCGCTGTTCCGCCGCACCGCGCTCGCGGCGACCCTGGTGGGAGCGGCCGAAATCGCCGGCAACACCGCGGCCCACGCCCTCCTGTCCAGCCCTTTGCTGGCGCATGCCCTGGGCGAGGCCGCCGGCGCCGGCATCGCGGCCCGGCGTATGCTGGTGCTCGCGCGCACCGCCGCCGCCGCCTGCGACCCCTTGCCGCCGCAGCCCTAATCGCCGCTCGCCCCCAACTCGACGCTTGCCCCCAAATCGCCGCTTGCATCGAGCGCTGCCTGTAGGATGTAGGCGGCGGCCATGCCGTCGACCACCGCGGCGCGTTTGCGCCGGGTCATGTCGGCTTCCTGGATCAGGAAGCGGTTGACGGCCGAGGAGGAGAGGCGCTCATCCCATAAGGCGGCCGGCAGCCCGGTGGCCTCGGTGAGCGCCCGGGCCCAGTCGCGTGCCGCCTGTGCGGCCGGGCCCATCGTGCCGTCCATGGAGAGCGGCCAGCCGACCACCAGGCCGCCCGCGCCTTCATGCCGGGCCATCGCCGTGATCTCGGCCGCATTCTGGCCCAGCTTGGCCCGGCGCAGCGCGCGATAGGGCGAGGCGATCATCAGCCCGACGTCGGACAGGGCGACGCCGATCGTCCGCGCCCCGGGATCCAGCCCGATCAGCCGCTGATGGCGCGCCAGTTGCGCGCGAAGCTGCGCCATGTTGAACAGAGGCATGGCGGCCGGTATCACACCGGCTGCACGCCATCCACAGCAAGGTATCGCCCATGTCGCTCGATCCCGCGACGGTCCGCCGCATCGCCAAGCTTGCCCGCCTCCACGTGGAGGAGGCCGACGTGCCCCGCCTGCAATCGGAGCTGAACGGCATCCTGGGCTGGATCGAGCAACTGAACGAGGTCGATGTCGAGGGGATCGCGCCGCTGACCGGCGCGGCGGCGATGGCGATGCGGATGCGGGACGACGTGGTCTCGGATGGCGGCATGGCGGAGGCGGTGCTGTCGAACGCGCCGGACCGCGCCGGCGCCTTCTACGCCGTGCCGAAGGTGGTGGAATGATGCTGACCGACCTCACCCTCGTGCAGGCGCGGGACGGGCTGCGCCGCGGCGATTTCACCGCCGCCGAGCTGACCGGCGCGCATCTTGACGCGATCGAGGCGCTGAACCCGCGGTTGAACGCCTACATCACGGTGATGGCGGAGCAGGCCCGGGATGGCGCGCAGTCCGCCGATGCCGCACGGGCCGCGGGCGATCGGCGTCCGCTGCTCGGCCTGCCGCTGGGGATCAAGGACCTGTTCTGCACCAAGGGTACGCGGACCACGGCGGGCAGCCGTATCCTTGAGCCGTTCATCCCACCCTACGAAAGCACCGTGACCGCCAACCTGTTGCGGGATGGCGCGGTGTTCCTGGGCAAGACGAACATGGACGAGTTCGCCATGGGCTCGTCCAACATGACCTCTGCCTACGGCCCGGTCGAAAGCCCTTGGACCCAGTCGAACAACCGCCGGCTGGTGCCCGGCGGCTCCTCCGGCGGGTCGGTGGCGGCGGTTGCGGCGCGCCTCGCGCTGGGCGCGACCGCGACGGACACCGGCGGCTCCATCCGCCAGCCCGCCTCGTTCACCGGCATCGTGGGGATCAAGCCGACCTATGGGCGGTGCTCGCGCTGGGGCATCGTCGCCTTCGCGTCGTCGCTGGACCAGGCGGGGCCGGTTGCGCGTACGGTGGAGGACTGCGCGGTGCTGCTGGGCAGCATGGCCGGGTTCGACCCCAAGGACAGCACCTCGGCCGAACGCGCCGTGCCCGACTTCGCCGCCGCCTGCCGCCGGGGCGTGCGCGGCCTGCGGATCGGCGTGCCGCGGGAGTACCGCTCCGACAGCATGCCGCCCGAGATCGACGCGCTCTGGCAGCAGGGCCTGGCCTGGCTGCGCGAGCAGGGGGCGGAGACGGTCGATGTGTCGCTGCCGCATACGAGATATGGGCTTGCCACCTATTACATCGTGGCCCCAGCGGAATGTTCGTCCAACCTGGCGCGGTATGACGGCGTGCGGTTTGGGCTGCGGGTGGATGGCGGCGACCTGACCGAGCTGTATGAGCGCACTCGGGCCGAAGGGTTCGGCGCCGAAGTGCGGCGGCGCATCATGATCGGCGCCTACGTGCTGTCGGCCGGATATTACGAGGCCTACTACTTGCGGGCGCAAAAGGTGAGAGCGTTGATCCTGCGGGATTTTACGGATGTATTCGCGCGGGTGGACGCCTTGCTGACCCCCACCGCGCCGTCCGCCGCCTTCGCGCAGGGAGAGAACATGGATGACCCGGTGAAGATGTACCTGAACGACGTGTTCACCGTGCCGGCCAGCATGGCGGGCATTCCCGGCATCTCCGTGCCCGCCGGGCTGGACGGGCAGGGACTGCCGCTCGGGTTGCAGGTGCTGGGCCGGCCGTTCGACGAGGAAACCGTGTTCGCGGTGGCCGGCGCGCTCGAGCGGGCGGCGGGCTTCACGGAAATGCCGCCGATCCGGGCGGGAGCTTTGCGATGAGCTACGCCGTCGATGGCGCGTCCGGCCCCTGGGAGGTGGTGATCGGCCTCGAGGTGCATGCCCAGGTCATCAGCCAGTCCAAGCTGTTCAGCGGAGCGGCCACCAAGTTCGGCGCGGAGCCGAACACGCAGGTGAGCTTCGTGGACGCAGCGTTCCCCGGTATGCTGCCGGTGATCAACCGGGAGTGCGTGGCGCAGGCCGTGCGCACCGGGCTTGGCCTCGACGCGCAGATCAACCTGGTCAGCCGGTTCGACCGCAAGAACTACTTCTACGCCGACCTGCCCGCCGGGTATCAGATCAGCCAGTACGAACACCCCGTGGTGGGCGCTGGGTCCGTCGAGGTCGAGTTGGCCGACGGCAGCAGCAAGCGCATCGGCGTGACCCGGCTGCACCTGGAGCAGGACGCCGGCAAGTCGCTGCACGACCAGCACCCGACCAAGAGCTACATCGACCTCAACCGCTCGGGCGTGGCGCTGATGGAGATCGTCAGCGAGCCGGACTTGCGCAGCCCCGAAGAGGCCGGCGCCTACTTGCGGAAGCTTCGCACCATTCTGCGTTATCTCGGCACGTGCGACGGCAACATGGAGGAGGGCTCGATGCGGGCGGACGTGAACGTGTCGGTGCGCCGGGCCGGCGAGCCGTTCCGTACGCGCTGCGAGGTCAAGAACGTCAACTCGGTCCGCTTCGTGATGCAGGCGATCGAGGCCGAGGCGGTCCGCCAGGTTGCGGTCTGGGAAAGCGGCGGCGCCGTGAGCCAGGAAACGCGGTTGTTCGACCCGCAGCGCGGCGAGACGCGCAGCCTGCGCAGCAAGGAAGACGCGCACGACTACCGGTATTTTCCCGATCCGGACCTGCTGCCGCTGGTGCTGGACGAGGCCTGGGTGGCCGCGCTGCGGGCTGAGCTGCCCGAGTTGCCGGACCCCAAGCGCGCCCGGTTCGTCAGCGAGTACGGCCTTTCACCATACGACGCCGCGGTGCTCGTGGCCGAGCAGGAGACGGCTTCCTTCTACGAGACCGTGGCGCGCGGCCGTGATGCCAAGCTGGCGGCGAACTGGATGATGGGCGACTTCTTCGCCGCGTTGAACCGGACGGGCCGCAGCATCGCCGACAGCCCGGTTTCCGCGGCGGCGCTGGGCGGCTTGCTGGACCTGCTTGCCGACAAGACGATCAACGGCCGCATCGCCAAGGAGGTGTTCGAGTCGATGGTCGAGACTGGACGCGACGCGGCAGCCATCGTGGAGGCGAGCGGCCTGCGCCAGGTGACCGATACCGGAGCGATCGATGCGGCGGTCGACCAGGTGCTGGCGGCGAACCCGGACAAGCTAGCGGAGTACCGGTCCGGCAAAGACAAGCTGTTCGGCTTCTTCGTCGGCCAGGTGATGAAGGCGATGGCAGGCAAGGGTAACCCGGCCCTGGTTAACGAAGCCTTAAAGGCGAGGCTGGTTACGCCCGGGCCATGAACCGGGCCCGCATCGGCTTCAGCGCGACAATGGCCAGCAGCGCCGTCAGCAGGTCGGCGCAGATGGCGAGGCTGAACACCGGCGTCCAACTGCCGGTGCCGTCGTGCAGCAGGGAGGCAAGGGGACCGCCGAAAATCGCGCCGATGCCTTGCGCGATGTAGAGGCAGCCGTAGTTCTTCGTGGCGTTGCCGGCGCCGAACGTATCGGTCAGCGTGCTGGGGAACAGCGAGAAGATTTCGCCCCAGCCGAAGAACACCACGCCTGACAGCAGCACGAACAGCATTGGGTTGCCGCTGGTGGCCAGCCAGGCGGCCATGGCGATGCCCTCGAGCGCGAACGCCAGGCACATGGTGTTCTCGCGCCCGATGCGGTCGGAGACCCAGCCGAAGAACGGCCGGGTCAGCCCGTTGCAGAACCGGTCGATGGTGAGCGCGAGCGGCAGGGCCGCGAACCCCCAGAGCATGACCTTGGTGATGCCGAAATCGCCCGCGAAGGCACCGATCTGCGAGGTGACCATCAGGCCGGACGTGGACATCATCGCCATCATGACGAACATGAGCCAGAAGATCGGGTTGCGGAGCATGTCGCCGGTCGCCGTATCCCGCTCGCTGACGGCGAGCTGGCTTCGGGCGGGCAGTGCCGGAGCTGCCTTGAGGCCGAGTGCGGCCACGACGCCCACGACGCCGAAGATGAGGCCGAACGTCGTCAGCGTGCTCTGGTATCCGCTGGCGGCCAGGCTGTCGGAGATCGGGAATGTCGTCGCGATCGCGCCCATGCCGTAGCCGGCGGCCACCATGCCGGCGGCGAAGCCGCGCCGGTCCGGAAACCAGCGAACCATTTGGCCCACCACGCCGATGTAGACGATGCCGGTTCCCAGGCCTCCGAGCAGGCCATAGGTGGCGTATAAACCCCATAGCGACGTCGCATAGGCCGCGAGCACCCAGCTTAGCCCGGTGAGGGCGCAGCCCGCAGCGATGAGCCAGCGCGGCCCGAACCGCTCGACCATCCAACCCTGGAAGGGGCTGAAGAAGGTTTGCAGCACGATGAGGATGCTGAAGGTGACTTGGATGGCCGGAGCCGAGGCGCCGAGCGCCGTGCCCAGCGGCTTCGTAAACAGCGCCCAGACGTATTGCGGGCTGGAGATCGCCATCATGCACACCAGCCCGAGTATCAGTTGTATCCATCGCGTGCTTGCCGCGGGAGCCATGAGGGTCGGTGTTGCAGTCGTCGTGCCCATCGGTCGCTCCAGCATTCAGCAGGTTGGTCGGCCTCGAATGCAGCTTTGAATGCAATCGGAGTGCCACTTGCTCCGACCGTCTGCTCCGCCTACCGTCCGGAAAAGCGGAAGGCGACGCGATGATCGAGCTTCATACCTGGAACACGCCGAACGGACGCAAGGTCAGCGTTGCCTTGGAGGAGATGGGCCTCAAGTATCAGGTGAAAGTCGTCGACATCACCAAAGACCAGCAGTTCGCGCCGGCCTTCCTCGAGATCAGCCCGAACAATCGTATTCCCGCGATCATCGATGACGAGGGACCGGGGGGCGCGCCGATTTCAGTGTTCGAGTCGGGCGCCATTCTGATCTATCTGGCGGAGAAGACGGGGCTGTTTATGCCGCAAGACGCTCGGGCCCGTGTTCCGGTCATCGAATGGCTGATGTGGCAGATGGGCGGATTCGGACCCATGCTGGGCCAAGTCCACCATTTTCTGACCGTCAACGAGGCGGATCAAGCGTATGGGCTGGCGCGTTACAGCAAGGAGACCAAGCGGCTTTACGGCGTGCTCGACCGCCGCCTCGCCCTTGCCGAGTTTGTAGCGGGAGCGCTGTCGATCGCCGATTTCGCCACCGTTGGCTGGGCCTGGCGGCACGAGCGCCACAAGATCGACCTCACCGAGTTCCCGAACGTGAAACGCTGGTACGAGACCCTGATGGCGCGGCCCTCGGTTCGGCGCGGCTTCGAGGTTGCGCTGAGTTAGCCGAAGGCATAGAAACGGCGGGCAACGCTGTGCAACGACCCCGGCGGAGGGGTGGCCGAGTGGCTGAAGGCAGCGGTTTGCTAAACCGCC
>CAXSDH010000058.1:0-22481 GCA_964235765.1 uncultured Acetobacteraceae bacterium | reverse complement strand
CACCCATTCCGGCGTCCGCGCCTCGGCGCTGGCGATGGACAAGCAGGCGGCCAAGACGGTGTTCGCGACGGCAGGCCTGCCGGTGGCGCACGGCCGCGTGGTGCCGGTGGCCGAGCTGGAAGCGGAGGACCCGCTGCCGCTGCCCTATGTCGTCAAGCCCCTGAACGAGGGCTCGTCGGTGGGCGTCGACATCTTGCGGGAAGGCGATAACCGCCGCGCCGGCATCGCCCGCGCCTGGCCGTTCGGTCCCAGCGCCATGGTAGAGGAATATATTCCAGGCCGGGAGTTGACGGTAGGCGTCATGGGCGACCGTGCGCTCGCGGTGACCGAAATCAGCGCCGATGCCGGGGCCTTTTACGACTACGAGAGCAAGTATGCAGAGGGCGGCTCCCGCCACCAGGTTCCGGCCGAGATACATCCGGACGTTTACGCCCAGGCCCTGGATGTGGCGCTGGCGGCGCACCAGGCGCTCGGCTGCCGGGGCGCGACGCGGGCCGATTTCCGGCTCGATGACACCGCCGGCGGACCTGGCCGGCTGGTGCTGCTGGAGGTCAACACGCAGCCCGGGCTGACGCCCACCAGCCTGTTGCCCGAGCAGGCCGCCCATCGCGGCATCGCCTTCCCCGAGCTATGCGCCTGGATGGTGAGGAACGCCGCATGCCGCGCGTGAACCCGGCCGACCGCCCGCGCACCCCCGCCAAGCCGCCGCAGCCGCTGCGGGGCAAGCGGCCGTCCCGCATGGCCATGCTCTGGCGGCGGCAGCGGCGGCTGGTGCGTCCGGCCGCCTGGCTCGTCGTGGCCGTGCTGCTGGCTGGCGGCGTGGCGGCGCTGGTCCGCACCGTGCAGCCTGGCACCAGCGTGGCCGGCTTTCGCGAGCGCCTCGGCGCCGGCGCCGGGCTGGTGGTGCACGACATCCGCATCGAGGGGCGCGACAAGACCCCCGAGCCGTTGCTGCGCGCCGCCCTGGGCGTCTCCCGCGGCGACAAGCTTCTGGGCTTCTCGCTCGATGGCGCCCGCGCTCGCATCGAGACGCTGACCTGGGTGCAGAGCGCCACCGTCGAGCGCCGGCTGCCCGGCACCATCGTGGTCACCTTGCAGGAGCGCCGGCCCTTTGCGGTGTGGCAAACCGGCGGCAGATTCGTGCTGATCGACCGCGCGGGCCAGGTGGTCGCCGAGCAGGACCCGGCCAAGGACGCCGCCGCCTTCGCGACGCTGCCGCTAGTCGTGGGCCCAGGCGCGCCCGAGACGGCGGCCGCCCTGCTGGACCAGCTCGCCGCCCTGCCCGCGCTCCGCGCCCGGGTGGTGGCCGCAGTGCGGGTGGGCGAGCGGCGCTGGAACCTGCGGCTCAACAACGGCGCCGACGTGCTGCTGCCGGAGGGCGCCGAGGTTGCCGCCATGGTCCGGCTGATGGAGCTGCATACCGCGCAGGCCCTGCTCGACCGGCCTTTGCAGACGCTGGACATGCGCCTGCCGGACCGGCTTGTGGTGCGGCCGCAGCCTGAGCCGCGCGCCGCCGCCGCCGGCCCGCGGCGGCCGACGTAGATGAATGACGTCCCACGCCGCCGGGCCACGAAGGCCGAACCGGACCTGCTGCAATCGCTTTCGGGCGTGATGCCGCCCATGCAGCCCGACCCGCCGCCCCGGGCTCGGCCGCTCCGCGCCGGCCCCTTCGGGGTGCTGGACGTCGGCAGCACCAAGGTGAGCTGCCTGATCGGCCGGGTGGACGGGGACGGCAGCCTGCGCGTGGTCGGCTGTGGCCTGCATGCGGCGAGGGGCGTGCGCGCGGGCGGCATCACCGACCTGGAGGCCGCCGAGCGCGCCATACGCCGGGCGGTGGCGGATGCCGAGGAAATGGCCAATCACCGCCTCCGCAGCGTGACGGTGAACCTGACCTGCGGCCACCCGGAAAGCCGGCTGTTCAACGTGCAATGGCCCGTGGGCGGACGGGCGGTGACCGAGGCGGATATCCGCCGGGTGGTCGGGGAAGGCCGCAGCCGGGCCGCGATGGATGGGCGCGAGACCATCCATGTGCTGCCGCTCAGCTTCTCGGTGGACGAGACCCCGGGCGTAGGCGATCCGCGCGGGCTCCACTGCGAACAACTGAGCGCCCGGCTGCACGTGGTCGATGCCGGAGCGACCGCGATCCAGAACATGATGACCACGCTGGAGCGGTGCGTGCTGGACCTGCACGAGATGGTCAGCGCGCCGATGGCGGCCGGGCTCGCGACCCTGGTCGAGGACGAGCGCCAATTGGGCGCCACGGTCATCGACATGGGCGGCGGCACGACCGGCATGGCCGTGTTCAGCGAGGGCCACCTGCTACACACAGCGCAGCTTCCGGTGGGAGGCGGGCACGTGACGAACGACATCGCCCGGCTGCTCTCCACGCCGGTGGCCCATGCGGAACGGTTGAAAACGCTTTACGGCAACGCCGACAGCAGCCCGGACGATGAGCGGGAAATGCTGCCCGTGCCCTTGGTGGGCGAGGAGGAGCACCACATCCACCGGGTGCCGCGAAGCCAGGTGGTGAGCATCATCCGCCCCCGCCTGGAGGAAACGTTCGAGCTGGTGCGTGACCGGCTGCATGCGGCCGGGCTGGCGCGGGAGGCCGGCAACCGCGTCGTGCTGACCGGGGGCGCGAGCCAGCTGGTGGGCGCCCGCGAGATGGCGAGCCGCATCCTTGATCGGCAGGTGCGGCTTGGCCGGCCGCTCCACCTGCGCGGCCTGCCGGAGGCGGCGTCCGGCCCGGCGTTCGCTACGGCGGCCGGGCTTCTGGCCTGGGCGTCCGGCGCGGGGCGCCGCTTGTCCGACATCGACATGACCGAGGCGGGGCCGAGCAGCCTGCTCCGCCGCATCATAATTTTTCTCCGAGACCGCGTGTAGGGACCGCCCGACTCCGCGCAGATGTGCCACTACCGCCGCAACGCTTCAGACGCCGTAAGGGAGCCGCCCATGACCCTCAATCTCACCATCCCCAAGCATAGCCACACCGATTTCACCCCCCGGATCACCGTGATCGGCGTGGGCGGAGGCGGCACCAACGCCGTGGACAACATGATCTCGCTCAACCTGCAGGGTGTGGATTTCGTCGTGGCGAACACCGACGCGCAGCAGTTGATGCACAGCCGCGCCGACCGCCGCGTGCAGCTTGGGCCGCATCTGACCCAGGGATTGGGCGCGGGCGCGAAGCCGGAGATCGGCCGCGCCGCCGCCGAAGAGGCCGCCGACGAGCTGATGCGCCACCTGGACGGCACGCATATGGTGTTCATCACCGCCGGCATGGGTGGCGGCACCGGCACCGGCGCTGCCCCGGTGATCGCCCGCATGGCCCGGGAGCGCGGGGTGCTGACGGTGGGCGTGGTGACCAAGCCCTTCACCTTCGAGGGCGCGCGGCGCACCAAGGCGGCGGAGTCCGGCATCGCCGAGCTGCAGCAATACGTCGATACGCTGATCGTCATTCCCAACCAGAACCTTTTCCGCCTGGCAAACGAGCGTACCGGCTGGAAAGAGGCGTTCAAGATGGCCGACAACGTCCTCTACATGGGCGTGCGTGGCGTGACCGACCTGATGATGGCGCCGGGCCTGGTCAATCTCGACTTCGCCGACATCCGGACCGTGATGGCCGAGATGGGCAAGGCCATGATGGGCACCGGCGAGGCGGAGGGCGAGAATCGCGCCATCCGCGCCGCGGAGGCCGCGATCAGCAATCCGTTGCTGGAAGACACCAGCATGGCGGGCGCGCGCGGGCTGCTGATCAACATTACCGGCGGCGACGACATGACCTTGTTCGAGGTGGACCAGGCCGCCAACCGCATCCGCGAGGAAGTGGCCGAGGACGCCAACATCATCTTCGGCTCCGCGGTGGACGAAAATCTGGCCGGGCGGGTGCGCGTGTCCGTGGTGGCGACCGGGATCGACATGGGCATGTCCGAGGCGCAGCGGCCGCGGCTGGTGGCGGTCGGCAACGGCCCGAGCGTGCACGCGGTGAGCAGCGGCTTCGTGCCGTCGAGCCAGCAGGCGGCGGCCCCGGCGCCGACGCCGTTGTTCGAACCGCGTGGCCCGCAGGCGGCGCAGTTGCTGACCCCCCGGGCCCCCGCGCCCGAGGTTCAGGCGGCGCAGCCCCAGGAAGCGGCGCCGGCTCCACGCACCTTTGCGCCACAGCCCGCGGCGCCACGGCCGCTGCAGGCGCCGGCGCCCAGCTCGATCTTCACCCAAGCAGCCCCGCTGCCGCAGGCTGCACCGGCGCCCACCCCGCCTGCTCCAAGCCCGGCGGCTACCGCGGCCCGCAGCTTGTTCGGGATCATGACGCGCTCCCGGCGGGGCCGCAGCCCGCAACCGGAGCCCACGGAGCCGCAACGGGCCGAGCCGTCCTTCCCGAACCCGGATGCGGCGCCCACGCCCTCGCAAGCGCAGCATACCGCGGACGAAGCCTTGGAAATCCCGGCCTTTTTACGGCGGCAGACTTCCTAATAGGCAAACATTAACAAAGACTTAAAGCGTAATATTCAGAAACATTGTTTGATTTTGCGCACCTGGTCTCATCCCATAAGATTTGATCAGGACGCAGCTTCGGCGTCCCGACTTGCCCGCGAGGGCACGGAGGACGTGATGGATGGCTCTCTCTCGCCGATGAACGGCCCGATCGCGTCCTCCAGCGACTCGGTGTTGCAGCGGACCACCAAGGCTGCGATCTGCTGTTCCGGCAAGGGCCTGCATAGCGGCGTGAAGGTCAACGTCACTCTCGTCCCCGCCCCGGCCAACACCGGCATCGTGTTCCGCCGGGTCGACCTCAAGGCCGACATCCCGGCTCGGTTCGATATGGTGTGCGATACCCGCCTTTGCACCGTCGTCGGCCTCCCGGATCGGCCGGAGGTGCGAGTCGGAACGGTGGAGCATCTGATGGCCGCGCTCGCGGCCAGCGGCGTCGGCAACCTCATCATCGAGCTGGATGGGGCTGAATTGCCGGTGCTGGACGGCTCGGCCGAGCCCTGGATGTTCCTGCTCGATTGCGCGGGCATCATGGCGCTGGACGCGCCGGCGCTCGAGATCGAGGTGTTGCGGACCGTCCGGGTGCAGGATGGAGAGGCGTTTGCGGAGCTGCGCCCGGGGCGCGCCGGTTGCCTCGAGCTCGGTTTGGCCATCGAGTTCGACGCCCCGGCCATCGGCCGCCAGGCGCTGAGCCTGGCCCTCACCGGCGATGCTTTCCGCGATGTGGCGCGTGCGCGCACCTTTACCCAGGCGCATGAGGTGGCGGGCCTGCGCGCGGCCGGGCTGGCCCGGGGCGGCAGTCTCGAGAACGCCGTGGTGGTGGACGGGGCACACGTGCTGAACCCATCCGGCCTGCGGATGTCCGACGAATTCGTCCGGCACAAGCTGCTCGATGCGATCGGCGACCTTGGCTTGGCTGGTGGCGCGCTGCACGGCCGCTTTGTGGGCCACCGCTCCGGGCACGCGCTGAACAACCAGGTGCTGCATGCCCTCTTTGCCGATGCCGCCAACTGGCGGCCCGTGCGCGGGCCGGCCAGCGGCGCTTGGGTGCAGACTGCGGCCGCAGCATAAGTTTTCGTAGGCACCCGCGCCGTGCTATAGGCGGCCTGCCATGACCCAAACCCTTCGCCGCATTCTGCCCGCCCTGCTCGCGCTCCTGCTGTTGCAGGGATGCGAAACCCTGAGTTCGATCGCGCCCTGGACCGGCAAGGACGCGGACCTTAGGGTCAAGGCGGACCCATCGACGCGGACGGTCGAGGACCTCTACAATAACGGCGTCGATGCCTTGGGGCAGAAGCGCTATGCCGCGGCCGTGACGCAGTTCGATGCCGTCGAGCAGAACTACCCTTATTCGTCCTGGGCAGTGAACGCCCAGTTGATGCACGGCTACGCCGAATATTTGCAGAACCATTACACTGAAGCCGTGGGCGCGCTGGACCGTTTCATCCAGTTGCATCCGACGAACGCGAATGTCTCCTATGCCTACTACTTGCGGGCGCTGAGCTTCTACGAACAAATCGCTGACATCCAGCGGGACCAGAAAGGCACCCAGGTCGCCATGGCGGCCTTGCAGGATGTGGTCAACCGCTTTCCCGAGAGCGCTTATGGCCGCGACGCGCGGCTCAAGATCGACCTCTGCCGCGACCACTTGGCCGGCAAGGAGATGGAAATCGGTCGCTGGTATGAAGGCCAGAAGCTCTACGCTGCCGCTATCAATCGCTTCCAGCGCGTGGTGGACGACTATCAAACCACAAACCACGCCCCTGAAGCGCTGCATCGGCTGACTGAGATCTACCTGCTGCTCGGCATGACCGATCAGGCGCAAAAGACCGCCGCCGTGCTCGGCCATAACTACCCCGGCAGTTCCTGGTACGAGGAGAGCTACGGCCAGCTCGCCGAAAATGGCATCGCGGCGCCCACGGCCCGCTCCCAGCAGACCGGCTTCTTCTCCCGCACCCTGGGCAACATCTTCTAGACCCGAGGGCACGCCCGGGCGCCGCCGATGCTGACCGCCCTCTCGATCCGCGACGTCGTGCTGATCGAACGGCTTGACCTACGGTTCGGCCCCGGGCTGACCGTTTTGACGGGCGAGACCGGTGCAGGAAAGTCCATCCTGCTCGATAGCCTTGGCTTGGCACTCGGCGCGCGCGCCGAAGCGGGCCTGGTGCGGACAGGGGTCGACCAGGCGAGCGTAACCGCCTGCTTCGCGCCGCCGCCGGGCCATCCGGCGCTCGAGTTGCTGGCGGACCAGGGTTTGGCGCTCGAGGATGACGAGGTGGTAATCCGCCGGGTCGTGTCCCGAGACGGCCGCTCGCGCGCCACCATCAATGACCAGCCGGTCAGCGTGACTCTCTTGCGCCGGGCCGGCAGCCTGCTGGTGGAGGTGCAGGGCCAGGGCGACCAGATGGGCCTCGCCGACCCGGCCGTGCATGCCGTGTTGCTCGACGCATACGGGGTTCCGCCCGGGGTGCGTGCCGATGTGGCCGCGTCCTGGCGCGCCTGGCGCGAGTCTGCCGCCGCGCTCGATGCAGCCCGCGCCGCGATCCTGGAAGCGCGGCGCGAGGAGGACTGGCTGCGGCACGCCGTCGAGGAACTCGGCACGCTGGCCCCGACGGAAGGGGAAGAGGACCGCTTGGCTGCGGAGCGGCAACGGCTGCAGCAGCATGAGCGCCGGGCGGAGGGGATCGCCGCCGCCCTGTCCGAGATCGCGCCGCGGGATCGCCGCAGCCCCGGACCCGCCGCGGCCCTTCGGAGCGCATCACGAGCTCTGCAGCGCCTGGCCGCGGGCGTCGATAACCCAGCCGCACCCGCGATGGCAGCCCTCGATCGGGCCGAGGAAGCGCTGGCCGAAGCGGAAACCTTGCTCAGCCGGCTCGCCAACGAGGGCGACGCCGATCCAAGGCTCCTCGAACAGGCCGAGGAGCGGCTGTTCGCACTGCGCGCGGGCGCCCGCAAGCATGGGGTGCCCGTGGTCGGGTTGCCGACCCTGCTCGCCTCGCTCCAGCGGCGGCTGGCAGCGCTCGAAAGCGGCTCCGCTGAAATTGCTGCGCTCGAGGAGCGCGAAGCCGCGTCCCGGGCCAGCTTCGCCTCCGCCGCGTCGGCATTGACGAAGGCTCGCCAGGCCGCCTCCCGCCGCCTGCAAATCGCGGTGAACCAGGAGTTGCCCCCGCTTCGCCTCGACAGAGCAGAATTCGTGGTGGACGTACGGCCACAAGGCGAGGCGCGATGGGGGTCCGGCGGCGCCGACCAGGTGCGTTTTCTCATCGCCACCAACCCCGGCCAGGCGCCAGGGCCGCTCGATCGCGTCGCCTCCGGCGGCGAGCTGTCCCGGCTCATGCTGGCATTGAAGGTGGTGCTGGTGGCTGGCGGCTCCGTGCCCACCATGGTGTTCGACGAGGTGGATAGCGGCGTCGGCGGCGCCACGGCGGCCGCGGTCGGTGAACGTCTTGCCCGGGTGGCGGAGCGGGTGCAGGTGCTGGTGGTGACGCACAGCCCGCAGGTTGCGGCCCGTGGCGCGGCCCACCTGCGGGTCGCCAAGGAGGCCACGCGCGGCCGGGCCGAAACGCGCGTGCTGCCGCTCGATCTTCCAGCGCGGCGGGAGGAGATCGCGCGCATGCTTGCCGGCGAGACAGTAACGGAAGCCGCCCGCGCGGCGGCCGACTCCCTGCTCGGCACGGCGGCCTGATGGAAGACGCCGCCCTCCCGGCAAGCCCCGAGGAGGCCGCGGCGGAGCTTGCCCGCCTCGGCCTCGAGATCGCCCGGCACGACCGCGCCTATCACCAGCAGGATGCGCCCGAGGTCACCGATGCGGAGTACGACGCGCTCCGGCGCCGCAATGCCGCGATCGAGGGTCGCTTCCCGGCCCTCATCCGCGCCGATAGTCCGAGCCAGCGGGTCGGCGCGGCGCCCGCGAGCGGCTTCGGCAAATTGCGGCACCGCGTGCCGATGCTCTCGCTCGACAACGCGTTCGGGCCCGAGGATTTCGCCGAATTCGGCAGCCGCGCCCGGCGTTTCCTGGGCTTGCCGCCGGACGCGGCCCTGCCCCTGGTGGCAGAGCCCAAGATCGACGGCCTCTCGATCAACCTGCTGTATGAACGAGGCGCCCTGGTCCATGCGGCCACCCGCGGGGATGGCGCCGAGGGCGAGGACGTGACCGCCAACCTGCGCACCATCGCCGGGATTCCGCAGCATCTGGCGGAGCCGGCGCCCGCGCTGATCGAAATCCGCGGCGAAGTGTTCATTCAAAAGCAGGACTTTCTGGCGCTCAATCAGGCGCAGGAGGCTGCCGGGGCGCGGCTGTACGCCAATCCGCGCAATGCCGCCGCCGGGTCGCTCCGGCAAATCGACCCGGCGGTCACTGCCGGCCGGCCGCTCTCCCTGTTCGCCTACGCGCTGGGCGATGCTAGCGAACCGGTGGCGCGAACGCATTCCGATTATCTGGCGCGCCTTGCCGCGTGGGGCTTTACGGTGAACCCGCTTTCGCGCCGGCTCGAGAGCGAGGCCGAGGCCCCCGCCTTCCAGCAGGGGATCGCCGCGGCCCGGGCCGGGCTGCCCTACGACATCGACGGCGTGGTTTACAAAGTCGACGATCTGGCCCTGCAGCGCCGCCTGGGTTTTGCCGGCCGTGCGCCGCGCTGGGCCATTGCCTGGAAGTTCCCGGCGGAACAGGCGACCACGGTGCTCGAGGACATCCGCATCCAGGTCGGTCGCACCGGCGCGCTCACCCCGGTGGCCTGGCTCTCTCCGGTGAACGTCGGCGGCGTGCTGGTCACCCGCGCGACCCTGCACAACGAGGACGAGATCGGGCGCAAGGACGTGCGCATCGGCGACACGGTGACCCTGCAACGCGCCGGGGACGTCATTCCGCAAGTGCTCGGCCCCGTGCTGGACCAGCGGCCGGAGGGCGCCGTGCCCTACGTTTTTCCAGGTCAGTGCCCGGCCTGCGGCAGCTTGGCTGCGCGCCCGCCGGGCGAGGTGGTACGCCGATGCACCGGCGGCCTCGTTTGCCCGGCGCAGGCGCTCGAACGCCTGAACCATTTCGTCGCTCGTGCCGCTTTCGACATCGAGGGGCTGGGTGAGAAGACGATCCTGGAGTTCATGGGGCTGGGTTGGCTGCACGGCCCCGCCGACATCTTCCGCCTTGCGGCGCACGACGCCGAGTTGCTCGGCCGCGAAGGCTGGAAGCAGCGGTCCGTCCAGAACCTCCTCGCCGCCATCGAAGCCCGGCGCACGATCGGGCTGGACCGCTTCATCTACGCGCTCGGCATTCGCCGGGTGGGCGAGACGAACGCCAAGCTGCTGGCCCGGCATTACGGCAGCTTTGCCCATTGGCGCGCGCAGATGCTGGCCGCCACCGTGATCGGCAGCGAGGAGCGTTCGGCGCTCGGCAGCATCATCGGCGTCGGCCCGGCCCTCGCGGAAGAACTGGCGGGCTTCTTTGCCGAGCCCCGCAATGTCGCCGCGCTGGACGAGCTGGCGGCCTTGCTGGCCATCCAGGACGTGGCCGCACCGGGCGCGGGCAGCAGCGAACTCGCGGGCAAGGTCGTTGTTTTCACCGGGACGCTGGAGACCATGACCCGGCCGGAAGCCAAGGCCCGCGCCGAAACGCTTGGCGCGCGCGTGACGGACAGCGTGAGCAAGCGTACCGACCTCGTGGTGCTGGGCACCGATGCGGGCTCCAAAGCCAAGCGCGCCGCCGAACTCGGGGTCCGCACTGTCTCCGAGGCGGAATGGCGGGCGATAGCGGGACAGTGAAGCTGCCACAATCGTGACATAGGCTGGAGTTATGTCGGCCGGGGGTGACACATGGCTGGATTTTTCGAGGGCTTCGAGTTGACCAAACGGCAGGTGCGCGACGGCGCCCTGCGCGTTCGTATCGGCGGCTCCGGCCCGCCGCTCCTGCTGCTGCACGGCAACCCGCAAACTCATGCGATGTGGCACGGCGTCGCGCCGAAGCTCGCCGAGCGTTACACCGTCGTATGCCCGGACCTGCGCGGCTATGGCGGCAGCTTCAAGCCCGCCCCAACGCCCGACCACGCGCCTTACGCCAAGTCCAGCATGGCGCGGGACATGGCGGAGCTGATGACCGGGCTCGGCCACGAGCGCTTCGACGTGATCAGCCACGATCGCGGCGCCCGGGTGGCGCACCGTCTTGCCATCGACAACCCGGCCCGGATCGGCCGCCTCTGCGTCATGGACATCGTCCCGACCATCGAGCATTTCGAGCGTACGGACATGGCGTTTGCGCTCGGCTACTATCATTGGTTCTGGTTCGCCCAGCCGCACCCGTTTCCGGAGGAGCTGATCAATGCGGCGCCGGAAACCTGGTTTCGCGCCCATACTTCGCGGGAGCCGAAGACCCCCGGCTTCTTCCAGCCCGAGGCCTTGGACGATTACTTGCGCGCCGCCAACGACCCCGACGCGATCGCCGGAATGTGCGAAGACTACCGCGCCGCGGCCACCATCGATTTGGCGCATGACCGGATCAGTCGCTCCAAGGGGGAGCGGGTGCAGTGCCCGATGTTGGTTCTCTGGGGCGCCAAGGGCCGCGTGGGCGGCTGGTACGATCCGGTGGCACTCTGGAGCGAGTACTGCACGGGCAAAGTCGAAGGCGGGGCAGTGAACAGCGGCCATTATCTGGCGGAAGAAGCGCCGGACGAGGTGCTAGCGCGCCTGGACGGCTTCCTGGGGCAGGACCCAGGGGAGGTCGGTATCGCCGGTCGTCTCGCCGGCGGCGGTCAGTAAGGCGTGCGCCTGGCCGCGGTGATGGGTTTGATGGTTGAAGAAATGCATCACGATGACGTCGCGCCGCCGTTTCATCTCCCGTTGCGTGGCACCGCTGAACCAACTCAGTTCGCCGTCTAGCCAATCCTGCCCTAGGTGCTGCGTCCATTCCTGCAGGTTCGCGTCCGCCGCTGCGCGCGCGGCCGCCAACGGGTCGAACTCGGCGTAGAGGGTGGCGCTCTCCTTGATGGCCACGCGCGGCTTGTCCCAGCCCGCGAAGCGCGACATCCACGTCTGGTCGGCCCATAGCAGGTGATTGAGCGTGCCATGGATCGAGCCCCAGAACGCTCCCCGGTCGGCGCGCCGTTCCGCGTCTGGCAGACGGCTCGCGGCCGCGTACAACCGCCGGTTCATCTCGGCGTTGTAGGCGGCCATGGTTTGCGCGTAGCCGGGGGTGATCATGCATCTCTCCACAGGATGACCGCGACACCTTAAGCTATCATTACCGGCCAAGACATTCTAGGAAACGTCGATGCCCGGCCCCGAACCCCTCCTGTTGCGCCAGGACCAAGACGGCGTCGCCTGGCTGACGCTGAACCGGCCGGGCGCGCGCAATGCCCTCTCGATGCCGCTGATGACGGCGCTGGAGGCGGGGCTGGAGGCGGTGGAACGGGACGCCTCCGTCCACGTGGCCGTCATTGCGGGGGCGGGGCCGGCCTTTTGTGCCGGGCATGATCTGCGGGAGGTGCGCGGGGCCGACGGGGCGACGCACGAGGCCCTGTTCACGCAATGCAGCCGGCTGATGCAGCGCATCACCGGCCTGCGCCTGCCCGTGATCGCCCGCGTGCACGGCGTGGCCACGGCGGCCGGATGCCAACTTGTGGCCACCTGCGACCTCGCCATCGCGGCCGATTCCGCCCGGTTCGCTACCCCGGGCGTGAACATCGGCCTGTTCTGCTCCACCCCGATGGTCGCCCTTTCGCGGGCGATATCGCGCAAGGCGGCGATGGAGATGCTGCTGCTGGGAGACCTGATCGACGCGGCCGAAGCGGCCCGGCTGGGGCTGGTCAACCGCGCGGTGCCGGAGGCCGAACTTGACGCCGAGGTTTGGACTTTGGCCCGCCGCGTCGCCGCGAAGAGCCGCGCCGTGGTCGCGCTCGGCAAGCCTGCATTCTACCGGCAAGCGGACATGACGCTGGCCGACGCCTACGCGTTTACTGCAGACGTCATGGTCCGGAACATGCGCGAGGCCGATGCCGGCGAGGGCATCGCGGCGTTCCTGGACAAACGGGCGCCCGTCTGGGCTTGACGAAGCGCCCGGGCCTACCCCGAGTTCGCCAAGGCCGCCGCCTGCTCCGCTTCCTGTTCCACTTGCGCGCGAGCATCTTCCCAGAATGCCACGTCCCCGCCCTCGGGGCGCCCGGCCTTTTCCCACAGGAAGTAGGCCCTCATCCGGATCGGCTCCAGTATGTCGTTCCCAGCCATCGCCCTGCTCTCCTCGAGTATCACGAACGCCTACGCCGCAGAGCCCACTCCGTTCTCTGACGAAAATGCGACCGCCTTGGAAGCTGTCCCCCATCCGCCCGCAAGGATCTCCGCCGTATGCTCCCCGAGCGCCGGCAGGTCGCGCCGTTGCGCGAGCCGCTCGCCATCGAGCGCCAGCGGCAGCGCCGGCAGCCGTACTACGCGCCCGTCCGGCAGCGTGAGCGGCACCAGGCCGCCCGAGGCGTTCAGATGCGGGTCGTGGAACAACTCGTCGGGCCGGGCGATCCGGGCGAAGGGGAGGCCGAGGCGTTCGCATTCGGCCATCAGGGCGGCCTGCCCGAATGCGCCCAGCGCCGCCGCGGCGAGCGGCAGCACGCGGTCCCGCGCCGCCACCCGCTGCTGCTGCGTCGCGAGCGCCGGGTCGGCCAGGAGGTCCGTCAAGCCGAAGTTCTCGCAGAACAGCCGCCATTGCGTGTCCGTCACCACGCCCACGAACACCTGGCCGCCATCGGCACAGTCGAAGATGTCGTAGATCGGCCAGGCCGGGCGGCGCACGCCCATGGGCGGCGGCGGCTCGCCCGAGATGAAGGCCTGGGCCATGTGCTGCGAGACCAGCATCGCGTTGTTCTCGAACAGGCCGGATTGCACGTGCTTGCCCAACCCGGTCCGGTGCCGCTCCTCGACCGCCGCCAGCACGCCCAGGGCCGCGAAGGTGCCGCCCATCAGGTCGTTGACGCTGCTGCCCGCCCGCATCGGCCGGCCCGGCAGGCCGGTCATGTAGGCCAGGCCGCCCATCATCTGCACCACCTCGTCGAGCGCGGTGCGATGGTCGTACGGCCCGGGCAGGAACCCCTTGCAACTGCAGTAGATAAGCCGCGGGTTTTCCACCCGCAACGCCGCGTAGGAGAGGCCGAGCTTGTCCAGCGCGCCGGGCCGGAAGTTTTCGATCAGCACGTCCGCCTCGCGCAGCAGCGCCTTGACCGCGGCCAGCCCTTCGGCGGACTTCAGGTCCAGCGCCAGGCTGCGCTTGTTGCGGTTCAGCATGGCGAAGAACCCGGTGCCGGCGCCCTTCAGCCAGCGCGTGTTGTCGCCGCCGGGCTTGCCCGCTTCCGGCGCGGGCTCGACCTTGATGACGTCGGCGCCCAGGTCGGCCAAGGCGAGCCCGGCCGCAGGGCCCATCACCATATGCGTGAACTCGACCACCCGCAGCCCGGCCAGCGGCGACTGCATCAGGCGGCGGCTCGGAAGGTGCGAGGAATGCCCGCGCGGGCCACCGCGCCATGCCGCGGCTCGCCGGGAAGCCCCTCCTGCAACAGGCCGCGGGCTGCCACCAGGCGCTCTAGGTCGATGCCGGTCTCGAAACCCATGCTTTCCAGCATGAACACCAGGTCTTCGGTCACGATGTTGCCCGAGGCGCCCGGCGCGAACGGGCAGCCGCCCAGCCCGGCGAGCGCCGCGTCGAAGCTGCGGATGCCTTCCTCCAGCCCGGCCAGCGCGTTGGCCAATCCGAGCCCCATCGTGTCGTGCAGGTGCAGGCCCTCCAGCTTGCCGCCGATCTCGGCTTGCACCGCCCGCACCACGCTCCGGATCTGCGCGGGGTGGCCATAGCCGACCGTGTCGGCCAGGGCGATCAAGTCCGCGCCCGCCTCCACCAGGTTGGAAGCGACCTCCACGACGCGGCGCTCCGGGACCACGCCATCGATCGAGCAGCCAAAGGCGGTGCTGCACGCGGCCTCCACCTCCAGCGCAATGCCCTCTGCCGCGACCCATTCCACGATGCGCCGCACCTCGGCCACCTGCTCGGCGGTGCCGCGGTTGGTGTTGGCCCGGCTGTGGCCCTCGCTTACGCTGACCGGGATGCTGATCCGGTGCGCCCCGGCGGCGGCGGCCAATTGCGCGCCCTTGAGGTTGGGCGCCAGCGCGACGATCACGCATGGCAGGCCGTGCAAGGCGCGGACCACCTCGCCGGTGTCGGACATGGACGGGATCAGCCGCGGCGGCACGAAGCTGCCGACCTCGATCTCCGGCACGCCGGCGGCGGCGATGGCCTGTATCCAGCGGATTTTGATCGCGGTCGGCATCTGCGTCTTGGCCATTTGCAGGCCATCGCGCGGCCCCACTTCACAAACAGTCACATGCTCGGCCATGGTGGTCCTCCCTGTCTGTCCAGGGTGGAACCGGCTGCCGCTGGGTGCAAGCCTGACGCGCTTGTGTTGCCGTGCAGCATGCCTATTTCGGCTAGGCTCGATAGAACAATGCAGGTCACAACGATGCGTGTTGCGGTTGCCGCCCTTCTTCTGACGACCGGTTTCCTGACGGCGGAAGCCCGGGCGCAACCAGGGCCGCCAGCCGGCCCGATCTCGGTGGGCGTGGCGCCGGCGCACCGCCAGCCTATCATCGAAACCAGCGAGTTCGTCGGCCGCGTGCAGGCGGTGAACCGGGTGGAGCTCGTGGCCCGCGTTACGGCCTTCCTGGAACGGCGCTCCTTCATCGAGGGTGCGGAGGTGAAGGCGGGCGAGGTGCTGTATCACCTGGAGCGCGCGCCCTTCGAGGCGCAGGTGGCCGCCCAGGCGGCGACGGTGGCGCAGGCGGAGGCCGTGCTGCAAAACTATACGATCAACCTGGGCCGGGCGGAGGCGCTGTTGAACACGCCGGCCGGCCAGCGCAGCCGGGTGGACGACGCGGTGTCGGCTCAGAAAAGCCAAGCGGCACAACTGGCGGGCGCGCAGGCGCAGCTTCGGCTTGCGCAGACCAACCTCGATTATACGTTGATCCGGGCGCCGATAGACGGCAAGATCAGCCGTACCACGGTCACCGATGGCAACGTGGTGACCCCCAATAGCGGCGTGCTGGCCACCATCGTCAGCCAGGATCCGATGTATGTGCTGTTTCCGGTGTCGGTCCGCACCGGGCTCGACCTGCGGGACCGCTATGCCGACAAAGGCGGGTTCAGCGCCGTGAAGATCAAGCTGCGGCTGCCGAACGGCAAGATGTACGAGCCGGTGGGCCAGTTGAACTACGCCGACAACACCGTCGCTCCGAACACCGATACGCTGACCCTGCGCGGTTTCATCGCCAACCCGCTGCGGCCGGGGGCGAAGGCCAGCGATCCCGGCGCCCGCGAACTCAGCGACGGCGAGTTCGTGACCGTGTTGCTGGAGGGCGTGGAGCCGGTCGAGGCGCTCGGCATTCCGCGCACGAGCATCCTTTCGGACCAGCAGGGCAACTACGTGTGGGTGGTCGGCGAGGGCAACAAGGCCGAGCAGCGCCGGGTTCAGTTGGGCCAGAGCACGCCGGATACGGCGGTGATCTCCTCCGGCCTGAAGGAAGGCGAGATGGTGGTGGTGGACGGCGTGCAGCGGGTCCGGCCCGGCGCCGAGCTGAACCCCTCCCCGGCCGGCGCGCCGCCAGCCATGCCGCCGCAGGGGCCGCGCACCTAGCATGATTTCCTCCATCTTCGTCGACCGGCCGCGCCTGGCGGTCGTGATCGCCATTATCCTGACGCTCGCCGGCGGGCTGGCCATGCTGCGCATCCCGGTGGCGCAGTTTCCCGACATCGTGCCGCCGCAGGTGCAGGTCACCACCCGGTACCCCGGCGCGTCGGCCTCGGTGGTGGAGGCGACCGTCGCACAACCGCTGGAGGCGCAGGTCAACGGCGCCGACCAGATGATCTACATGAAGTCCAACTCCGGCAACGACGGCAGCTACGGCCTCACCGTGTCGTTCGCGCTGGGCACCAATCCCGACATCAACACGGTGAACGTCAACAACCGCGTGCAGGCCGCGCTGTCGCGCCTGCCGCAGGAGGTGCAGCGCCAGGGCGTGACGGTGCAGAAGCGGTCCTCGGCCATCCTGGAGTTCCTGGCGTTCAGCAGCGAGACGGGCAAGCAGGACCCGCTGTTCATCTCGAACTACGTGACGATCAACGTGCTGGACCGGCTCGCGCGGGTGAGCGGCGTGGGCTCGGCCACCTTGTTCGGCGCGCTCGACTATTCCATGCGCATCTGGTTCGACACCAACCGGCTGATCAGCCTGAACCTGGCGCCAAGCGATGTCATCCAGGCCATCCAGCAGCAGAACATCCAGGCGCCGGTGGGCCGGGTGGGCGCGCGGCCGACCAGCGACGATACGCAATTCCAGATCAACCTGCAGACACGCGGCCGGCTGACCTCGCCCGAGGAGTTCGGCGCCATCGTGGTGCGGGCCAACCCGGACGGCTCGGTGCTGCGGGTGCGGGACGTGGCGCGCGTGGATCTGGGCGCCGCGCAGCAGGACAGCGAGAGCCGGCTGAACGGCAACCCGGCGGTCACGCTTGCCGTGTACCTGTCGCCCGGCGCTAACGCCGTGCAGACCAGCGCGCGCGTGCAGGACGCGCTCGACGACCTGTCGGGGCGGTTTCCCGAGGGCCTCAAGGCGACGGTGTTCTACAACAGCTCCACCTTCGTGTCGGACACGATCGACGAGGTGATCAAGACCCTGGGCGAGGCGTTCGTGCTGGTGGTGATCGTCGTCTACCTGTTCCTCGGCAGCTTCCGCGCGACGCTCATCCCGGTGATTGCCGTGCCGGTCAGCCTGGTCGGCACCTTCGCGGTGCTGCTGGCGGTGGGTTATTCCGCCAACACGGTCTCCTTGCTGGCCATGGTGCTGGCCATCGGCATCGTGGTGGACGACGCGATCGTGGTGGTCGAGAACGTGGAGCGGGTGATCGAGGAGGAGCCTGACCTCTCGCCCGGGGAGGCCACCAAGAAGGCGATGGGGCAGATCACCGCGCCGATCATCGCCATTACCCTGGTGCTGCTGTCGGTGTTCGTGCCGATCGGGTTCATTCCCGGCATCTCGGGCACGCTGTTCCGGCAGTTCGCGGTGACCATCTCGGTGGCGATGGTGATCTCGGCCATCAACGCGCTGACCCTTTCGCCGGCGCTGTGCGGCGTGTTCCTGCGCCACGGCGGCGCGCGCCGGGGCATCATGGGCCGCATCGGGCGGGGCATCGACAGCGTGCGCGACGGCTACGCTTCCGTGGTCACCCGGCTGCTGCGGGTGGGGGCGGTGGCGCTGCTGCTGGTCGTGCTGTGCGGCGGCGCCATCTTTGCGCTGGGGCGGGTCACGCCCACCGGCTTCCTGCCTGAAGAGGACCAGGGCGCCTTCTTCGTGGCGGTGCAGTTGCCCGATGGCGCGAGCGTCACCCGGACCCGCGCCGTAGTGGAGCGGGTGGAGGGCGTGGCCAAGGGTATCCCGCAAATCCAAAACGTGCTGGCGATCGTGGGGTTCTCCCTGCTGGACAGCGGCAACCAGTCGAACGCGGCATTCATGGTGATGCGCATGAAGCCGTTCGCGGACCGCACGGAGACCGCCGACAAGGTGCAGGCCTTGATCGGCCGGGTGTTCGCCGGCGTGCAGGCGATCCGGACTGCGACCATCTTTGCCTTCAACCTGCCGCCGATCATCGGCCTCTCGACGGGCGGCGGCTTCGAGTATCAGTTGCAGAACCTCGAAGGGCGCGATCCGGTCGAGATGGGCGGGGTGTTGAACGGGCTGCTGGCTGCGGCCAACGGGGACCCCAAGCTGAGCCGCGTGTTCAGCACGTTCAGCTCCACCACGCCGAGCATCTACCTCGACATCGACCGCGACAAGGCGCAGGCGCTGGGCCTGTCCGTGCTGGATGTGTTCACGACCCTGCAGGCGACCCTGGGCGGCATCTATGTCAACGACTTCAACCTGTTCGGCCGCACCTGGCAGGTGAATATCGAAGGCGAGGCGGCCGACCGCTCCGATATCCCGGCCATCTGGCGCATCTTCATCCGCAACAAGATGGGCACCATGGTGCCGCTGCGCAGCATCGCCGACGCGCGCATCGTGCTGGGGCCGCAGACCATCAGCCGCTACAACAACTACCGCTCCATTACGGTGAACGGCTCGCCCAAGCCGGGCGTTTCTTCGGGCGATGCGCTGGCGGCGATGGAGGCGGTGAGCAGGAGGACGCTGCCGCCGGGCTATTCGTACGAGTGGACGGGAACGGCGTTCCAGGAGAAGTCGGCTTCGGGCCAGACGGCTTACATCCTGGCCTTGGCGGTGCTGTTCGCCTACCTGTTCCTGGTGGCGCTGTATGAGAGTTGGGTCATTCCCATCCCTGTGCTGCTTTCGGTGACGGTGGGCGTGCTGGGGGCGTTCATCGGCATGTACGTGAGCGGACTCTCGCTCGACCTGTATGCGCAGATCGGGCTGGTGGTGCTGATCGCGCTGGCGGCGAAGAACGGCATCCTGATCGTGGAGTTCGCCAAGGACCAGCGCGAGGCGGGCAAGTCGGTCCAGGAGGCCGCGCGGCTCGGCGCCAAGACGCGGTTCCGCGCGGTGATGATGACCTCGATCGCCTTCGTGCTGGGGTTGCTGCCGCTGGTGACCGCGAACGGCGCCGCGCAGGTCAGCCGGCGCGCGGTGGGCACGCCGGTGTTCGCCGGCATGATCGCGGCCAGCACGCTCGGCATATTCCTGATCCCGATGCTGTATGTCACGTTCCAGACGATGCGGGAGCGGGTGAAGGCGCGGTTTGGGGCCAAGCCCGCCGTGCATTGAGGCCTGCCCCCCTTGGCGGCGGAGGCTTTCCGCAAATATCCTAGCCGACCCGCACCCGGAGAACCCAGCATGACCAAGTTCGGCGTCGCCCAGCCCGTCCGCCGCGTGGAGGACCCCCGGCTTCTGCTCGGGCACGGCAACTACACCGACGACATCGTGCTGGAGAACGAGGCCTTCGCCAGCGTGCTGCGCAGCCCGCACGCCTTCGCGCGCATCGTCTCGCTCGATACCGCAGCGGCCAAGCAGCTCCCTGGCGTGCTGGCGGTGTATACTGCCGCCGACCTTAACGCCGACGGGATCGGCGACCTGCCCTGCGCCATCCCGCTCAACAACCGCGACGGCTCGCCGCGCGCCGAGGTGCCGCACCCCGTGCTGGCGGACGGTTTCGTGCGCCATGTAGGCGACCCGGTGGCCTTCATCATCGCCGAGACGCACCAGGCCGCGCGTGACGCGGCCGAGGCGGTCAGCGTCGAATACGACATCATGCCGAGCAGCACGGATCTGGGCGCCACGATGGATGCCGCCGCGGCGCAGGTTTGGCCGCAGGCGCCGGGCAACGTTTGTTTCGACTGGGAGATCGGCGACCAGGCGCGGACCGAGGCGCTGTTCGCCCAGGCGCACCACGTGACCCGGCTGACGGTGGTCAACAACCGCATCGTGGTCAATTCCATGGAGGCGCGGGCCGCCATCGCTTCCTATGACGGCGAGCGCTGGACGCTGTACACCAACACGCAGGGCGGCTGGGGCATCAAGGACATGCTCGGCGCCCTGGTATTCAAGGTTGGGGCGGACAAGTTCCGGGTGGTCACTCCCGACGTGGGCGGCGGCTTCGGCATGAAGCTGTTCCTGTATGCCGAGCACGCGCTGACCTGCTACGCCGCGCGCAAGCTGGGCCGGCCGGTGAAATGGGCGAGCGAGCGGAGCGAGGCGTTCCTTAGCGACACGCATGGGCGCGACAACATCACGCAAGGCGAGATCGCGCTGGATGCCGGGGGCAAGTTCCTTGCGCTGCGGACGCGCAACGTGGCGAATATGGGCGCCTACCTTTCCACCTACGCGCCGTTCATCCCCACCGGGGCGGGGACGAAGGTGTTGGCGAGCGTTTACGGGTTCCAGGCGATCTACGCCAACGTGCTGGGCGTGTTCACGAATACGGTGCCGGTGGACGCGTATCGGGGCGCGGGGCGGCCGGAGAGCAACTACATGGTGGAGCGGCTGATCGACACGGCTGCGGCGGAGGTCGGCATCGACCGGATCGAGCTGCGGCGGCGCAACATGGTTCCGCCCTCGGCCATGCCGTACACCACGGCGATGAGCCAGGTTTACGACAGCGGCGACTTCGAGCGCGTGCTGGATGCGGCGCTGGCGAAGATGGATTGGGCGGGGTTCGAGGGCCGCCGGGCCGCGAGCGCGCGGAAGGGCCGCAAGCGGGGCATCGGCATGGCGTATTACCTCGAGGCGACCGGCGGCGCGGATAGCGAGCGGGCGGAAATCCGCTTTGCCGAGGACGGCTTCGTGGATGTGTATGTCGGCACGCAGAGCACGGGACAGGGGCACGAGACGGCCTATGTGCAACTGACGGTGGACCAGCTCGGCATCGATGGGGAGAAGATCCGCATCAAGCAGGGCGACACCGACAGCATTCCGAGCGGCGGCGGCACGGGGGGCGCGCGCAGCCTGTATTCCGAGGGCCAGGCGATCCTGGTGACGGCGGCGAGCGTGATCGAGAAGGGCAAGAAGGCGGCGGGCGAAGCCTTGGAGGCCGCGGCGGCGGATATCACGTTCGAGGCGGGCCGCTTCAGCATCGCCGGCACGGACCGCGGCATGGACATCCTGCAACTGGCGGCGACGCAGCGGGCGCGGGGCGGCGACGCGACACAGCTCGATGCGGCCGAGATTGCGCAGATCAGCCTGCACACGTTCCCCAACGGTTGCCACATGGCCGAGATCGAGGTGGACGCGGAGACCGGGTCGCTTGCCGTGCTGCGCTACATCGTTTGCGACGACGTGGGGAAGGCGGTGAACCCGATGATCGTTCGGGGCCAGGTGCATGGTGGGGTGGCGCAGGGCGTGGGCCAGGCCGTGATGGAGCATACCGCTTACGACGCCGGGTCGGGGCAGTTGCTGTCGGGCAGCTTGATGGACTACGCGCTGCCGCGGGCGGCTGACTTGCCGGACATCGAGGTGGATTTGATCGAGGTGCCGTGCGCCAGCAACCCGCTCGGGGTGAAGGGCGCGGGCGAGGCCGGGGCGGTGGGCAGCCCGCCAGCCGTGATCAACGCGCTGGTGGATGCGCTGCGGAGTTCGGGGGTGAAGAGCATCGACATGCCGGCGACGCCGGAGCGGGTTTGGAAGGCTCTGCACGGGGCGCACGCGGCTTAGACCGCGCGCGCGCGCCCCGGCCTTTTCAGGACGGCGGTCTGGGCTTCGGTGGCTTGGTCCAGGGCAGCAGGGTTGCACCGGCCGAGGCTGGGCCTGCTGGGACGATGCGGCCAAGGCGGGTTGACGCCGGCCTGATCTCGGCAAGCACCGTGGGCGCCGGGTGCGGCTGGATGGCGGCATGTTGGGCGGCTTTGGCGCAGAGCGCTTCGATGTCCTGCGGCGTGCGGCGTTTCCAGGGCCGGGGCCCCGTTTGGGCGGCGATGCCGAGGTCCCGGCAGATATCGGCGATGATGTCGGCTGCGGGGCGGTAGGCGATGTCGTCGTCGAGATCGGGGCCGTCGAGGCGGTCGAGCAGTTCGGCTTGCAGGGATTCGGCGTCGTCCTCGGCGCCCGGCGGCGTGCGCTGGATCGCGTCTTCCACCTCGCGGATGATCTGCTTGCGGGCGGCCATGCGGTGCTGGCCGGTGTCACCGGCTTCACGGTAGTGCACGGGCTCGCCGAGTTTCTGCGCGAGGGTGATGGTGCGGCGGACGGCGCGCGCGATGCGGTCGAACGGCACGGTGAGGTCTGGCGGCACGGTGAGGTCTGGCGCGGGCACGCCGTGCGGGGCGCTGCCGGGCTTGGCGGGTGCGATTTGTGCTTTGGCCTGGTGGTGGACGAGGCGCGCGAGGTCGGTGCCCATGTCGATCAGTTCGTGCAGGATGCCGCGGTAGCGGCTTGTGGCGGCGGCGTTCTGATCGGGGTCGGTCTGGGGTGGTTGGTTCGACATGAACGGAAGAAGAACATTAGTGTTGGGGGGTGTCAAGGTTGGGTAGTGGGTTGGAGGGTGG